>NZ_JAOTNO010000002.1:0-734010 GCF_041644655.1 Brevibacillus sp. BD137
TTTTATTTTATCAAACCAGTAACGACTATTATAAGTTTTCGGAAGGCGCCTCTCCCGAACAAATCGAAGCATTTAAGAAAAATAACATTGACTTTCTTATAAAACCAGACAGTTCCATATGGGTCAACCGATCGGATGAAATGGACGTAGTGCAATGCTGCACCTAAAGTGTCGCCCTTGCATTGAATAGGAGAAGGTGCCCGCGGCCTTCCCTTTTTTTATCGGATTATAGTTGACAAAAACGATAGGATTAATCATTATTTATTCATAATCCCCATCGACTAAGTTGGAATAAAAAGAGGTGCATTCATGTATCTGACTATTGATAATGTTACGAAACATTTTGTGAATGAGCAGAAACAAAAAGTAAAGGTGCTGGATGATATCAATCTGGAAGTGGAAAAGGGCAGCTTCGTTTCCATTGTCGGCCCCTCCGGCTGTGGAAAGTCGACGCTGCTCTACTTGATAGCGGGATTGGATCAACCGGACAACGGTGACATCCACGTAGCTGGCAATAAAGTGAATAAGCCCGGACCTGACAGGGTTGTCGTTTTTCAAGAAGCAGGGTTATTTCCATGGCTGACCGTTTTGGAAAATGTTACATACGGACTCAAGTTGAAGAAAATGTCTACAGCGAAAGCCAACGAAAAGGCGCTGGAAGTACTCAAGATGGTTCATTTAAGCAAGTATGTTCATTCCTATCCCCATCAGCTCTCAGGCGGGATGAAGCAACGCGTAGCTATCGCTCGGGCACTTGTCATGGAACCCGACATTTTGCTGATGGATGAACCGTTCTCGGCGCTGGATGAACAGACGCGGATGGTTCTTCATAAGGAGTTGCTTGAGATTTGGCGGACGACCAAGGTCACGATTTTTTTCGTTACCCATAATATCCGGGAGGCCGTTTTGCTTGCGGAGAGGATCGTCGTTTTTGCCACACGCCCCGGAAAAATCAAGGAAATCATTGCGGTTCCTGCCATGCGCGATGGGGTCATGCCGGACAGTGTGACAGTAAGCACCGAGCAGAAGGTGCTGTCGATCTTGCAAGAAGAGATAGAAAAGGTGCTGAAGGAGGAAATGGGCAATGACTACAGCTTTAAGACGGGTTATCTTCATCGCTATGATAGCGGCGATATGGGAAGTCACATCTAAATTATCGGGGCTGCCATCGTTCATGTTTCCTAGCCTGACTCAGGTTTTTGAAACACTCGTAAATGGCTTGATAAGCGGGCAAATTACCGCCGCGATTGGAAAAAGCATGGGACGAATCCTGTTGGGCTTTCTCATTGCCATTATCATCGGACTGATATTGGGTTACTTCATTTGGAGATACAAACTCGTAGAAGATACACTTGGCTTTGTCGTGACTGCGCTTCAATCTATCCCGAGCATTGTCTGGTTCCCGCTTGCGATTATCTGGTTTGGCTTAAATGACTTCTCCATTCTGTTCATCGTGACGATCGGGGCGACCTGGACCATGACGGTCAACGCGACCAGCGGTTTCAAAAATGTCCCGCCGCTATATCAGCGGGTAGCCAAGACTTACGGTTCGACTGGCTTTCACTTTGTACGAACAGTCATTCTTCCCGCATCTGTACCACAGATCATCTCTGGGCTTCGAATCGCTTGGGCATTTTCCTGGCGGGAGCTCATGGCTGGTGAGCTGCTCGGGGGTGGCGGTGGTCTTGGGCAATTACTCGAGATGGGCCGTTCACTTGGACAAATGGATTTGGTGATATCTGTCATGATCATTATTGCGATCATCGGGACCATCGTCGATAATGTTGTCTTTTCACGGATCGAACGCAACGTTCAGATGAAGTGGGGAGTCCATTCATAAAAGAAAAATGGCTAAGGAGTGTGTTGTCACATGCTAAAAAAAGTGTTCAGTACCGTGGTTGCATCCCTATTATTGATGGGGATTGCGAGCGGGTGCTCTACAGGCGGAGCCGAATCCTCTGAGAAGGAAGTCAAGATCGGATATTTCCCAAATCTAACCCATAGCGCAACGATCATTGCATTGGAGAAAGGCTATTTCAAGGAAGCTTTCGGTGCGGATGTAAAGATTCAAACGAAAACGGTCGCCAATGGCGGATTGTTTATGGAAGCAATGGCAACAAAGGCGATTGACGTAGGGACAGTCGGACCTGGACCGTTGTTGAACTTTTATGTCAAGCATCCCGGGTATCGTTTGATTTCAGGTGCTGTCAATGGCGGCGCTGTGCTCGTCATGAATGGTTCAACCAATATTACCGAACTAAAGGATTTAAAAGGCAAAAGAATCACGATTCCGGTAATCGGCAGTACACAGGATGTCATGCTCAGAAAAGCACTGAATGAGGTTGGCCTGAAACCGACGACGAATGGTGGAGATGTGGAACTGTATGCGGCAGCTCCGGCAGATACGGCAGCCTTATTCGTACAAAAATCCGTTGACGGTGCAGCAACGCAGGAGCCGTGGGGATATGTCCTGGAAAATCAGGCTGGAGGAAAATTGCTTTTGGACTGGGATCAATTCGCTTGGGGGAAAGAGTCAACCAATACCGTGGTAGCAGCCAGCGATGAATTTTTGAAACGAGAAGGCTTGGCAACTGCCTACCTGCAAGCACATAAAAAGGCAGTCAAATTCATTCAGGAAAATCCCGAAGAAAGCCAAGACTTGATCATCAAGCATTTGAAAAATCTGACTGCCAAAGAGTTGAGCAAAAAAGAAGTGCAGGCAGCCTTTTCCCGTTTGGAAGTTACAACAGCGGTTAATGAAAAGGTCATTCAAGAAATGGCAGATATCAGCCAGGAAGCTGGATATATTTCCAGTAATAAAATCGAAGGATTGATCGATTTGAAATATTTGGAAGCAGCGAAATAATTCGGGTGAGAAGAATGAATATTCAGCAGGAGGAAAGAGGGGTGGAAAGGAATTAGATGGGAAAGGAGGTCGTGCCACGATGAGACCACATGAACAAGGAAATAATCAACCGATCGACACCTCATTAGAGACACAGATTCATACTGATTTCCAAAAGGAGATGACGTACGGCGATTATTTACAGCTCGATCAAATCTTATCGAGTCAACAGCTTCAATCTACCCATCATGATGAAATGCTGTTTATTATCATTCATCAGGTGAGTGAGCTATGGATGAAACAAATTTTGCACGAACTGTCAGCAGCAAATGAATGCATCTGCAATCATGATCTGGAGCCTGCTTTCAAAATGTTCGCGCGAGTCTCGCGTATCCAGCAGCAATTGATTAAATCGTGGGATGTCCTTTCTACATTGACGCCAGCTGACTACCTTCAGTTCCGTGACAAGCTGGGTCATTCGTCAGGATTTCAATCCTATCAAAACCGACTGATCGAATTTACGCTAGGATATAAGAACCAGCATGTCCTTGCGGTGTATGCGCATCAACCAGAGCTTCACGCCCAGATGAGTGTGGCCTTGCAGCAGCCTAGCATTTATGATGCGGCGATCAGGGAGATGGCTGTTCGGGGCTTGCCGATTGATCCGGAATGCTTGAATCGCGATTGGTCGCAACCATATCAACAAAATCAGAGTGTAGAGCAAGCCTGGCTGACCGTGTATCGAAACGTGAACCAGTATTGGGATTTGTACGAGTTGGCAGAAAAGCTGGTGGATATCGCAAGTCAGCAACAGCAATGGCGCTTTAACCATATGACGACAGTCGAACGTATCATAGGCCAAAAGACGGGAACGGGTGGGTCATCAGGCGTCATGTACTTACGCAGAGCGCTCGATCACCGTTTTTTCCCGGAGCTTTGGAGCTTGCGGACACAGTTGTAAAAAACTCTTCAAAAAACAGCGAGAAAAGCGTCTTGGGGACCCAGGGCGCTTTTTGGCATGTAGTACTCAATTCACATCTTTTCACATATCTTTCCTAATAATGGGTACAAATACCCTTCTTTTCCTGACAAACATATGTTTTCATTTTTTATAGTATACCTTATTTTTCAAGTACAACCAGAAATGGAGTGGGCATTTGGATGGAAACAATGAAGCCACCTATGGAAGTGTTATATGCGAAACAGCTGAATGCACTGCGATCCCAGGATACAGGGACAAAACCTCCCAATTGGCTGATGTCGCCCAGAGCTGTGCGCGACTTTATTTTAGGAACGGATGAACCCCTTTCTTATGAGGGCGAAAGTATATCGATTACGAAGAAGTTCTATGGAGACGATGTGCTTATTGAGCGTGCAATCGTCACGTTGGCAGGCAATCGCGGCTTAATGCTCGTCGGTGAGCCTGGAACGGCAAAGACGATGCTGTCTGAGCTGCTGTCTGCGGCTATCTCTGGTACGAGCACAAATACGATCCAAGGCACCGCGGGAACGACAGAGGATATGATCAAATACTCCTGGAACTACGCGATGCTGCTGGACAAAGGTCCTTCGTTGCAAGCGCTGGTTCCTTCTCCTTTATACACCGGAATGAGCAAGGGAATCATTACCCGTTTTGAGGAGATTACCCGTTGTCCGTTTGAGGTTCAAGACGTGTTGATTAGTATTTTGAGCGACAAGGTGATGAACATTCCCGAGCTGTCAGACGGCATCCTGTTTGCCAAGCCCGGTTTTAATATCATTGCAACAGCAAACTTGCGGGACAAAGGCGTCAATGAAATGAGTAGCGCCCTCAAACGCCGTTTTAACTTCGAGACAATCGCGCCGATTAATCATGTGAAAATGGAAGCCCAAATTATCGAATCTCAAGCAAAAGTGATTTTGGAGCAAAGTGGCGTAAACATCGAAATCGATCGCGATGTAGTTGAGATATTGGCGACGACCTTCATGGAACTGCGGATGGGCGAGACCAAGGAAGGATTCAAAATCGATTCCCCTCAATCCGTGATGAGTACAGCCGAAGCCGTATCCGTCTATGTTCAAAGTGCAATGACGTCCCATTACTATGATGGCAGGTCAATTTCCATGGATCGACTGGTACAGAACATGCTGGGAGCCGTCGTCAAGGAAAACCAAAAGGACGCAAATATCCTGAAAACCTACTTTACCAAAGTGGTCAAAGAACGGGCAAAGGAAGAGGGTCTATGGGGAACGTATTACAACGAGAAGAAATGGATCAAATAAAAGATCAGGACCGCTTCATAAAATCATTCGTCGAAGATGAGGTCTACAACCTCAGCAAACAGGTCGTCTATTTCCCGGTTCGTCATCATAGTCCTGCGTGCGCGTTTCATTTGAAAAAAACGATCGAAGAGTATCAACCGGAAATCATTTTGATTGAAGGCCCGGACCATAGCAATCATATCATTCCGATCTTAACGGATGAACGGACGAAGCCTCCTGTAAGTATTTATTATGCGTACGCCTCAGGGGAGCAAAAATACGTCTGTTACTTTCCGTTTCTTCTGTATTCGCCGGAATATGTGGCCTTGGTTGAAGCAAAACGCCGGCAGATTCCTGCTGCTTTCATTGATCTAAGCTACGGAAGCCGCCTCGAAAGCTTGGAAGACGGCCATGATTTGAAAAAGAAGAATGAAAAGCTCTCCTATCACGATGAGCGCATGCTGGCAGGCTCGCAGTTTATTCAGCAATTGTGCCAGACGATGAAATGCCGGAACTTCGATGAGCTGTGGGAAAAGTTTTTTGAGATTGATGGGATTCGCAAACAGACGAAGGATTTCGTCAAGGATGTCTTTGCCTACTGCTACCTGTCTCGAAAATGCTATGATGACGCTACTTTGGAAGCGGAAGGCGATTTGATTCGCGAGGCGCACATGCGTCAAAAAATTGCAGAGGCAAAGAAAAAGCATGCGAGAATTCTCGTGGTGACCGGGGGCTTTCATACATACGGACTCATCGAGGAACGCAAGACTTCCTACAAGATACAAAAGGTACAGGAAGAAAAAATATATCCGATGGTGTACACGTACCAGGAAGCAGATCAGTTGAATGGATACGCAAGCGGGATGCCGTACGTCCATTATTATGAGAGTGTGTGGAAGGCACTGGAGAAGAAGGAGCCTGCTCCCTTCTCGAACAGCGCGTTAACGTACCTTCCACAACTGCTAAAAAAATTGCGTGGCAAGGGAGAAACGACGTCTACAGCGGATGCGATCGAAGCATATAGCCTCATGAACGGCTTGGCTGTCATGCGGGAAAAGGCTGAGGGCGGTGCCTATGAGTTGCTCGATTCCGTTCTCTCTGCTTTTACAAAAGGCGAGCGCTCGATAGCAACCTCTCAGCCGATCGAGACATTGCGAGAGCTATTGACCGGAGACGGAATCGGTGAAGTGGCTCCTAATTCACTGGATGTGCCCATCGTTCGCGATTGCAAAGACAGATGTAAATCGTTAAAGCTCGCGATCACGACGACAGCCCGCAATCAAAAGGTGCTAGAGCTGTATGCCAAGAAGTCGCATCGCGAAGCCAGCCAGTTTTTTCACTGCATGCAGTACTTGGGCACAGAATTTTGCACCAAAGAAGCCGGACCTGACTGGATGAACAACCGAAATGTCAATCTCGTCCGAGAGACATGGCGCTACAGCTATTCCTCTTTCGTAGAAGCCCGTCTGATCGAGAGCTCGGTCTACGGCGGGACGGTGAAGGAGGCAGCTGCCCATAAGCTAGCCGATATGGTAAAAGAACTGCCGCAGCATCAGAGCTATGAGCTGGCAAAATGGCTATTGATGGCGGTCGTTATGGGGTTGGAAGAGCTGTCGGAAAGGCTCTTTGAATCTGTAGTAGAGTCCGTTAGGCAGGATGGACATTTTCTCTCGCTATGCAAGACATTAAAGACACTCACCATTCTTTTGGAGCAAAAACGGTTGTTCGGTCTTAGCGAAACAGAACGGTTGGAGAACTTGGTGGAAGAAGTATATTACCAGGCTGTGACCAAAATCGTCGAGCAGGGAAACCCGAACCCCAACGAACTGGATGAGTTGGCTGATCAGCTCAAATTCCTCTACATGCTGAGTGAGAAGAGACAGGAGGATGATTCCCGAGAGATTTTCAGTGATCAACTGCGGGAATTGCTGCGTAACGACAAGCTCCCCGCGAAACTGGAGGGGGTAGTGGTCGCGATCTTGTGCAATCTTGAAGTGATCGACCGCGCAGAAATCTCCAGACGTGCCCGTGCCTATATGTTCGGCTCGCCTGAGCAAATGCTGCATACCGCCGCGTATTTACATGGCGTTTTTATCGTGGCTCGTGACTATCTCTTTCATCAAGAGGAAATCCTGCGCGATCTGCATCAGATGATTACATCCTTGGCCTACGACGACTTTTTGCAGGTAGTGCCTGAACTGCGATTGGCGTTTACATATTTTAGCCCAATGGAAATTAGTATGCTCTCGGAAAAAGTGGCGGCTCTTTTCCAAACGACGGTGGAACAAGTCACGAATCCAGTCATCGATGAGCGTACCTTGCGTGATGCCCGCATGCTCGATCAAGCGATCAAGGAGGAGTTTGCCAAATGGAACCTGATTTGAGCCGCGAAGCCTTGAACCGCTGGCGGTTGTTATTGGGCTCGCATGCCGAGGAATCATTGGAAGGCAGCGGGGTCTATCAATCATCCGAGTTTTCTTATCAGGAATTGGACTCGATTCTTGAATTTTTATACAACCGTGAATACGGAGAAGAGCAGGGTTATCGAAAAGAAGGCGGCCGAGGAGAATCGGCATTGACGGTTCCCTCCTGGCTGAACAAAATCCGCAAGCTGTTTCCCAAGAAGACGGTAGAAATCCTTGAGCGACAAGCTCTTGATCGCTATAACATGACAGAGCTGTTGACTGACAAAAAAGTGTTGGAAAGCATGGAGCCCAACATGACCCTCTTAAAAAACATCCTCCAATTTAAAGGCAGGATGAAAGGAGAGGTCGTAAAAAGTGCAAAGGAAATTGTACGCAAGGTCGTAGACGATATACGGCGTCAGCTTGAAAATGAGGTGCAGACCAGCATCGTCGGCAAGCGCAATCGCCATAAACGCGGTTATACGAAGTCGATGAAAAATCTGGATGTCCATAAAACGATTCGTAAAAATTTGAAGAACTACGATCGCAAAAAAAGCCGTTTTATCATCGATGAGCTGTATTTCCACAGCAATATCCAGCATCACAACAAATGGAACATCGTCATTGTTGTGGATGAGAGCGGCAGTATGATGGACTCTGTGATTTACAGCTCCGTTATGGCAAGTATTTTTTACAAGCTCGCTGCCTTGAAGACGAATTTGGTTATTTTTGATACGAAGGTCGTTGATTTGAGCGATAGACTGGATGATCCGGTCGATGTGCTGATGAGTGTGCAGCTTGGTGGGGGGACTCATATTGCACAGGCGCTCAAATACGGAAGAACACTGCTCGAAAATCCATCGAAGACGATATTTATCCTCGTCAGCGATTTGGAGGAAGGCTACCCGATCAAGGAAATGTATCGCCAAAGCAAGGAGATTATCGACGCAGGCTGCAAGTTTTTAGTGTTGACGGCTTTGGATTTCAATGGCAACGCTACGTACAACCAGCATGCTGCCAGGGTATTGAGCGATATGGGAGCAAACGTTGCCGCGATCACGCCTGATGAACTCGCGCAGTGGATTGGTAAAGTGATCAAATAGAGAGAAGGAGGAGTAAGGAATGGTATTAAGAAAGACAGATCTGAACCCGGTTACGAAGAAATTTGTGGAGGAGTTTATCAGTGCAAGTGATCGAAACAAGCATTTGTACGATCAAATCGCTGATTACGTTGCAGGTGACACAGACGAATGCCCGGCAATCGCAGAGGACCCGCGGTTTTACAGCTATACGGTTCGATCCGAATTTGACAAGCTGAAAAAACGCGGCGAGGAGCTGGCCTTCTATCGAGCAGCTGTGCTGATCTACAAGGCTAGCAACCGTTTTTACGATAAGAAAAATGTGATGGATGAGTGCTTCCTGGATCAGATCGAACTTCAGGGTATGAAGGACATCAGTGATGATGATATCCGAGCAAAAGATCAGAAAGCATTGGAGGCCATGAGAAAAACGGTCGAGCATTTCGGACATACGTTGTTTGCCGAATTTTTGTCAAAAGCCGCGGAGGATTATCGCGCAAGTATCAGCCGTGATTACTCCTCGACATTTGATCGGGCAGAATTTTTGCTATTCATTTCGTATGCGTACACGATTTCTCCGAGCTTATTGGAAGAAGCAAAAGAAAAGCTGATGCCGAGCTACTATTACCTGATTACAGGTGATACGCGTGAATATATAAAAGAGCTGCATATGATTGCCAAAGAAGTCGTGACCATGCAGTTTTCGAGCAACAATTTACTGACCAACGAGTCATTGTACCCTTCATATGTCAAAGAGAAAAAAGCTGCATTGCGAGAAAAGTATTATCCAGGAGAGCAGGTCAAGGAAGGCTCCCTTTTGAATCAGAAGCATTTGAATCGGTATATGGAGCTGGTCATCAGCTTGCTGTATTACCGCATTCACGTCAAAGGCGGGATCAGTGCGTTCCTGAACAAGGAAGAGGAAATCGATCGGGAGCTGCACGATACTTTGCAAATCCTTTTCGGCGTGTGCCCGCTTGATATCCTGTCCCAAGATAAGAGACTAGTTGACCTCGTGCACATGGATGAGCCTTACGATTTACTGCTGGGTCTACGCGAGCATTTGCTATCCCCGCCGACCAATTGGGAACAAGTGAAGCAACTGGTGTTGGTAGACGTAACGAGATCAAGACGAGCGCTTGAGCTTGCTTCGATCCCGATGGTCAAGGGATTCTTACACAAAACGCTGGCGGCAGAAGGCGTGGATCTTTCCGATTTCCAGCCATCTTTGGAAGGGATTATTCAGGACGCGCTGCGACGTGCGAAGGGCTCTACAAAGCTGGCAAGCTATTTGGATGAAAAAGCTGTCCTAGAGGATGTGCTCGAGCATGTGCATCTGGAGGACGTACAACTCGTCAGACAGCAGATGATCCTCCTAAGCTTCTTGCCTGTGGATCATCCGTTTATTGCACGTCTGATTCCGTTCATGTGCCAATACAAAGACAAGTCCAATCGCAGAGTAGGTCATATGTGCTTCACTCATGCGTTCCAGGATCGATTGACCGCCTTCATCGATCATTACCGGAAGGACGAAGCTGTAGATATCCAGACACTGTTCTATCAGATTTTGTCGATCAAGGAGTCGCACTATTATTACACAGACGTCAAAGAAGAGGTGTATCGTTCGTTAGTCGTAGCGAATCCGGAAATGACTCTGGCTCAATTTGACAAGCTGGAAACGGAGCTTCGCGTTTTTGTGACGCAAACTCTATTAGCCGCAAAGGAGACGCTATCAGAGGAATTGCGCAACCAAGCGATTCTGCTCGGGTTGGGTGACAGCTCGAAGAAAGTGATCGGCCTCGCTGGTGCAGCGTTTCTTCAGGCCAAAGACAAGGAGCTTTATTTGCACGTCTATCAAACAGAGAAAAAAGCAAAGGTCAAGGAAATGGCGCTGGATGCGATTCGCTCCCTGGACAATAACAAGGAGATTTTCCAGGAGCTACTGACAACTGAAAAAAGCAGCAAATTTAAAACGCTGCTGCAAACATTTATCGACGCTGAGGAGCAGGGGCCAGATGCGAGCTTGACTCATTTGGGCAACCTGACCGACAAGCGAAAACTCACAAGGATCAAATGGATGCCACTGGAGCGCATGCCAGCCCTTCGCGACCAAGACGGCAACGAGCTGGGGCAAGAAGTCATGGAGTACATGCTAACCGCCTCAATCGATTTCCCGACTGCGCCAAACCAGCTGGTGCTTGACTTGAAACCATCTCTGCAAGCGGCATCTGTTGCTGACTTTACCACAGAAGTTTTGCGCACTTGGCTCGATAACGGAGCAGTCGCCAAAGAAAAATGGGTCATGCCGCTCTGCGTTGCTTTTGGAGATCGACGTATTGTCGATACGATTGGTCAGTGGATTAAAGAGTGGACAGATCACTCACGCGGGGCTTTGGCAGCGGATGGCGTGCGTGCCCTGTCGTTCTCGAATGATTTGACTGCCCTGCGTCTAATCGACCAGATTAAACGTACGATCAAAAACAGGCAAGTCAAATCTGCAGCAGAAGAGGCGCTGTCCATGGCGGCTGCGAATCAGAACATTTCCGCTATGGAACTGGAAGACCGACTGGTCACGACGCTTGGCTTCGATGCGTCCGGCAAGCAAGTGTTTGACTACGGCGACCGCACCTTCACGGTTAAAGTTAGCAACGAGCTAGAGTTGGAGGTCACGAACGACAGCACGGGAAAAGCGGTCAAAAATCTGCCTGCACCGTCCGCGAAAGACGATCAGGAGAAGGCAGAACAAGCGCGATTGACTTTTGCTCAGTTGAAAAAAGATCTGAAAAATATGGTGAAAGTACAATCTCTTCGTCTGGAGGAGTCTCTGTCCAAATCGCGTTATTGGTCAACGGCAGCATGGAAACGTCTCTTTGTGGAAAACGTGTTGATGCAAAAATTCGCAATCGGGCTCATCTGGGGTGTATACGAGGACGGAAAGCTCGTAGATACGTTCCGCTATATGGATGATGGGACATTTAACACCGTGGATGAGGATGAATATGAGTTGGCAGATGAGCAGCTCATTGGCTTGATTCACCCACTGGAGCTGGACGAAGAGATGTTAAACGGCTGGCGTACGCAGCTAGAAGATTACGAAATTACGCAACCGTTCGAGCAGTTGAGTCGTGAAGCGTTCCTGCCTACGGAAGAAGAAATAAAAGCGAATGAAATGCTCCGTCTGCCTGTTGAATCGTATTCACCAACCGCTTTTGCGAAAATGATGGAGAAATTCGGCTGGGTCAAAGGAACGCCGCTCGATGCCGGTTATTATTATGAGTTCTACAAGCTGTATGACGGTATGGTGGCTGAGTTGAAGATCAGCGGGGCGAGCATTTCGTATTGGGAAGGAATGGAGGATGTGAAGCTGGAGACATTGGCTTTCTTCCCGAATAAAGATGCCGAGTACAAGCATTTTTACTTCAAACCAGTGGATCGGCTGAAGCTCACGGATATTCCAACACGCATTTTCAGCGAAACTGTTTATGATGTCATGCGTGCAGCAGGAAAATAACGATGGCAGATTTCACATCAGAATTTCATCGGTTTATCGCGCTGTGCAACGAAGAGTATCTAATCAAATACGCGAATAAAGGGATTTACAACCGTTCCATCAAGGAAATGGAAAAAGGGATGTCCGTTTCCTACGAGTTCGGGGACGATTACGTCGAGTGTGCGCTGTCAGATGACAGCGTATGCCGACTTCATGCAGATATTGAGCGTTTTTCCTGCTCATGTCCATCTGACAAGATATGCAAGCATGTCATCATCGCCATCGTCTACTATGCCCAAAACCATTTGCAAGTAGGAGCAGAGACCGAGGAAGAACAGGAGACCTACAAGCCTGACTTTAGCTGGATCTTGCAATTGCAGCCGTCTCACATTAGTAAGGCTTTTACCCCAGCGCAGCTGGAAGAAGTGCTGTTTCGCCTCGACTATTTCGAGGAGATGGAGGTCGTTGAAACATCCTTTTTAACGATAACATTGCACACCCAAGATATTTCCGTATCTTTTGACAGTGAATCGGAGATTGGGAAAAGCATGTGCACCTGCAAGGCAAAGGGCAATTGCTTGCACAAGCTGGAGGTCATTTTGCGCTATCGGGCCATGCACCAGCTACAGGATCGTGAGCAGTTACAAGCATCTGTAACCGATGTCAGCTATGAAACGGATGTCGTAACGGAAGCAAAAGCCCTGATCGCAGAGATTCTTGGCATCGGCTTGGCAAAGCTATCCCAGACGATTTGTACACGGCTGGAGCTGCTTGCTATCGCTGCGCATAACGGCAATCTTCCTCGTGTGGAAAAGGACATTCGCGGCATTCATGGGGAGTTGAACTTATTTTTTCAGCGCCATGTCAAGTTTTCGACGGAAGCGCTGCTCGACCGACTTTCCCGGGTGTATCTCAGCTTGCTCGCTCTAGAGAAGACCGATCACACCGAGGCGAAAAAGCAGCTACTCGGCAGCTTCAAAAGTAAGTACCATATGGTTCCGCAGTTAAGTCTATATGCATTGGGAGCAAATCCATGGGAGACGCGGTCAGGGTACAAGGGGATTACGTATTACTTTTACTCGCTTTCTGATCAACGCATCTACACGTATACAGAAGCGCGCCCCGTGTATTATGAAGGCATATCCTTTTCCTTTAAGGACAGCTATAAAAGCAAGGTACCCTGGGGCGGGTTGATCTCGATGGAGGAGCTCTCTCATTCACAGGTCATCCTGACACAGGCGAAGACGAATCGGGAGCAGCGCTTGTCTTCCAGTGAAGAGACGCATCTAACCATCGTTCCCAGAGACAATATCGAAGAGCTCGATCTCGGCAAGGTGGTCGTTCGCGACTGGTCAAATGGATGGAAGGACGCGGCAGGCGATATGTTTGAGACTGCGTTGGACTCGGTTTTTCTGTTGAAAGCGAACAAGTTCAACCAAGTCGATTTCGATCAGAAAACGCAGCAGTTGATTCTGACGATCGAAGACGAGCAAAGTCATTCCCTTCAATTGAGCATCTCCTATCAGGGGGAATTCGCCCGCAATATACGTCATCTCGAACAAAACAAACGGCTGCTAGAGTTGCGCGATGTGTATTTGCTTGTGCAAGAAATAGGAGATGGGCTTTACCCGATCAGCATCATGCAGGGCAAATCGCTGACGAGCTTTAAGTTAGACCTATAACGGTGAGGGAGTGGACGTAAAATCATGGAGGAGTTATATTCCTTTACCGAAAAGCTGACTGATTGGCAGGAACGCTTGTTACTCAAAGGAATTCATAAACTTGACAGGCAAGATTTGCAAGAGCTGAAAAAACTGCAAGAGCTCGCGACCGAATACGATATGAGCTTTCTCGGCTCATTGATCGAAGACCTGCATGTAGAGGGCAATCGCTATTTGCAGGAAGTAAAAACGGATGCGGAGTTGCTAACGCAGCAGTATTTGTATGTGGTGCAGTACATCAATATGATGAAAAAGCCTTTGACGCGATCATCGTAATAGGTTCGAGGGAAGAAAGAGAGATTCTTGAGGAGTCTCTCTTTTTTTTACTCTCTCCCTGCAAAAAGGGGGAGTTTTTTGTTTATATATAAAGTTGTAAAGAAACTGAAAATAAAGGTAAACAAAGTGAAAATATAATAACTGAATATTGTCTAAAATAAAACATGTTTGAATGCTAAAACATTTGCAACAAGAATTGGGGGAACACAGATGAAAAAGAAGAGCTTTTATCACACGCTGATCGCCATGACAATCGCGGTATCTGCGGCTATGGCTGGGTGTTCGTCAGGGCAGGATACGGCGACTAGCGCCGGACAAGCAGGGGGTACTACGGAAGCTGGCAAAACAGGAGGAACCCTCGTCATCGCACGTCTGTCCGATGCGAACAACCTCGACCCGCATTTCCTGTCCCAAATCCCTTCAGCAGCAATCATTCATCACAAAGTATACGAAGGGCTTGTCCGCATGGTTAAAGAAAGCAAATACGTACCATCCCTCGCTAGTGAGTGGAAGCAGCTCGATGACTTGACGTGGGAGTTCAAGCTACGTCAAGGCGTGACGTTCCATGATGGCGCACCTTTCAATGCGGAAGCGGTAAAAGCAACGATCGCTCGCGTTCAAGACCCTGCCGTTGGCTCCAGCCGGATTAACATGTTTGAAGCAATCAAAGAAGTGAAGGTAGTAGATGAGTACACGGTACAATTTATTCTAAATTACCCGTACGCGCCGATCTTGTCTGTTTTGGCGAGTGCAGAGGGAAGCATCATCAGCCCGAAAGCGATTGAACAATATGGAAAAGATTTGAGCAAGCATCCAACCGGTACGGGCCCGTACAAATTTGAAAAATGGACGCCGGGTCAAGAAGTGGTTCTTGTGAGAAACGATAGCTACTATGGCGGTAAACCAAATTTGGATAAAGTCGTTTTCAAAACCGTACCGGAAGACACAACTCGCCTTGCCATGGTTGAGACAGGAGAAGTTCAAGTGGCAGAAAACCTGCCTGTGACGGACATCGATCGCGTACAAAACTCCCCATCCATGCAATTGGGGCGTTACCCTGGTTTCTCGGTCGATCACATCGGATTGAATACAAAGAAAAAACCATTTGATGATGTGCGTGTCCGCCAAGCCATTGCCCACGCAATCGACAAGAAAACCATTATTGAAGGTGTTTACAACAATGTGGGAACACCAGCTCACTCCTCGATTACACCAGCGATGGTTGGGTACAGCCCGAATGTAAAAGACATTCCGTATGACGTCGAGAAAGCGAAACAATTGCTAGCAGAGGCTGGATATCCAAACGGCTTCAAAGCAAAAATCGCGTTGAATGATAACAAAGCACGGATTAGCGTCGCCGAGGTTTTGCAGCAACAGCTCAAGCCAATCGGGATTGACCTGCAACTGGATGTGATGGAATTCGGGGCTTATATCGATGCAGCTTCCAAAGGGGAGACAGACCTGTTCATGAGTGGATGGGGAAATGCTACGGGCGATGCCGATTACAACCAATCGAACCTCTATCACTCGAAAGCACATGGCGCACCTGGTAACCATTCCTTCTACAACAATCCAGAAGTAGACAAGCTAATTGACGAAGGGCGCCGAGAAACAGACGCAGAAAAACGGAAGCAACTCTATGAAAAAGCACAACAAATCGAAATGACTGAAGCACCGCTTATTCCGTTCCGATTCTCCGAGACCTTGGCGGCGATTCAAAAGAATGTACAAGGGGTATGGATTAGCCCGGCAGGTCATATCGAGATTGACGAAGTAACGATTCAATAAGACGAGGCGCCGCTGACATGCTTGTGTCAGTGGCGTTTTTTGGTTGAAAAGTAGAACGGCATCCCCTAAGATAGATTATATTTTGTTGACCAGCGTGTAGCGGAGGTGGAATGGCGTGAAGCAAGGAAAAACGAATGCAATGCGGATATTGGATAAAGAAAAAATCGCATACACCATGCTGACGTATGCAACGGATGATGGAAAAATAGACGGAATCGCTGTCGCTCAAAAGATCGGTCGCGAAGAGAACGTTGTCTATAAAACATTGATTTCGCAAGGGACGAGCAAATCGTATTATGTGTTTGTCATTCCCGTTGAAGCTGAGCTTGATCTCAAAAAAGCGGCGAAAGCAGTCGGCGAAAAGAAAATCGAGATGATTCCCGTGAAAGAGATCACGAAAGTATCTGGCTATATTCGGGGTGGATGTTCGCCAGTTGGGATGAAGAAATTGTTTCCGACGGTGATCGATCAACGAGCACAATCGTTAGAGTCGATCATCGTCAGTGGTGGAAACATTGGCGTCCAGATCGAGATGGCAGTAGAGGGTTTGTTACAAGCAACGAAAGGTTCCTTGGCAGATGTATCTGCCATCTAAAGCAAAAAGGCCACGGCATTAGCTGAGGCCTTTTTGCTGTTTATGAAAAAAGTCCCGTCCAAACATGGATAGGGGTGTCACATGAGCAGCAGTTCAATTCACCAGCAAGATAAGGAAGGTGGGCTAGCAGTGTTTTATCCTCAATCGCAAGCACACGTTGGTATAATCTCTGAAGTCCGCTGTCGTTTGTCGTGTCCGGTCTTTTGGTGATGATTGAAAGTCGTTTCGCTTTCTCATGAAAAACGGGGTCTTCTTCGTAACCGTACAAGACATCCTCGTCCTCATCTGGCCATATATAGATAGACTGATCACACGTCGGACACACCGTTACATATTCGTCACCCGCAGAAAAGGTGAGAAGCATGTTGGCAATGTCTTTGTCCCCACGAAACGCAGCGTCCGCAGCTAGTATGTAGCGCTTGTCTGCATCATGCTCTCCCGTCCGTGCTAGGTGAAGGATGGATTCTGTCTTCGCGGTCAACGAGAGAATGGCATGTCGGTATTCACGATTGATCTCTCTGATGGTCTCTTGATCCAATAATGGCGGCTGATAGCGTAAAAACTCCGCTGGCACATCCCCATGAGGCGTATTTTTGCTACTGGCTTCGAAAATGCCGCAGGTTATGAAGATGTCTAACAAAATAGCGGGGCTCTCTGTTTTTTGTGCGATCTCTACTAAATAGGGGAAAGCAGCATATGTACATGGATAAATCGTATTTTGATGATACAGAAGCTCCCAATACAACTCTTCTTTTTCGTCGGAAAAATAGTCGTGCATTATATGCTGGATGAGCGCAGGGATGCGATCAGAAAAACCATAAGGGCCTTGTAGCTTACCCCATACAGAACTTACGAAATCTAGCATAAGAACATCACCTCTCTTGCTGAAATGTGACACTATTCCCATATCATAGTAAAACTTTCCGCATACGGCTATATTTGAATCGCAAAATGTAGAGGCGTCAAATAACGGGTACGATCACCTTCATGTATACTTAGGGATAAGCGGAACGAATCGGTAAGCAATTAAAGGAGATCCATACGTAATGAAATCAGACCGAATAAAATTTCCGGCGGGATTTTGGGCGGGATTACAACGACTAGGGATTGCCCCACACGATCTAGCTCGGAAAGCGTGCCTTCCGCTCACCATTCTTACAGAACCAGCCGTAGTCACCACCGCTCAATATTTCAGAATCTGGCAAGCGTATTCCGATCTCGTTGGAGATATTGCTACGGGAATCATCAAGCTTTCAACCAGCTTTGAAACGGCACTCTATCCACCGACTGTTTTAGCGACCTACCATGCTCGTGACTATCGCGACGCGCTTAATCGAATGGCCCGGTACAAACAACTGTGCCCTCCGGAAAGATTGCGTATAACAGAGGAGGGCGAGCGCTGTACAATCGACTTGGAATGGATGTACAGCGAGCAGCCCGGACCACCAGTCCTGATTGGAACCACGCTCGCCTTTCTTCTAGAACTTGGACGAAGGGGCACGGGCAAGCGTTTAACTGCTCAGTCCGTGGAATTTTCTCACGCGATGGGGGATGTAACTGCACTTGAGGCTTATTTCGGTTGCCCGGCACGGATTGGTGCCACTGATAACCGATTAACCCTCCATCGACGCGATCTGGACCGACCCTTTCTTTCGTATAACAAAGAATTGTTGGAGATATTGACACCTGTATTGGACCGATCATTGGATGAACAGGGTAGTCATTCCATTGCTGAGAAGGTCAAGTGGATATTGAAGCGAAGTCTAACCGGAAACCGCCTTGATATTCGAGCAGTTGCCAGCGAGCTGGGCATGAGCGATCGTACCTTGCAGCGCCGTCTTGCGGATGAAAGCACAACGTTCAAGCAACTGTTGACACAGGCTCGGCATGAACAGGCACGAGAATACTTGGCCGACCCCAAGCTCGATATAAAAGAAGTGGCTTTTTTACTTGGATATGAAGATCAGAACTCATTCTACCGGGCCTTTCGCCTTTGGGAAGGCGATACACCTTCAAACTGGCGCTCCGAATACTTTCGGGTCAATCCACCCGTCATAGAATTCCTAACCTAAACCGTTCCAAACAGGGCTACCATTTTCCCGGTTTTCATATTTGGCGGGTTCAGCAAGAAAATTGGCATCGTACGCTAGTTACCGAACGATCCAGACAAAGTACGATAATCTCTATCCGGAGCACAAGGATGTTCCAAGATGAACTTCAAGTCAGCTTGCCGCGAATGACTACAAAGGAGACAAGTGTTATGGATATGGGATTACGGAACAAAACTGCTTTGGTAACGGGATCAACGAAAGGGATTGGGAAAGCAATTGCCATTGAGCTTGCCAGAGAAGGCGCCAATGTTCTTGTAAATGGACGGAATGAGGAAGAGGTAGAACGAATCGTAAATGAATTAAAGGCAGAATTCCCGGCTACGTCACCTCAGAATGCTACGGCCGATATAGTGGATCGACAGCAAAGAGAAGCTTTATTTGAGAAATATCCCAACGTTGATATCCTCGTTAACAATATGGGGATTTATGAGATCATGTCCTATGAAGACGTTGACGATGACATATGGGAAAAATATTTCCGAACCAATGTCCTTGCCGCGAATGGATTATCTAAATTTTACTTGCCTAGCATGTTGAAGAACAATTTTGGACGAATCATCTTTATCGCAAGTGAAGAAGCGATCATGCCTTCAGGGCAAATGCCTCAGTATTGCATGACGAAATCCATGCTATTATCCCTGTCAAAAAGCCTATCCAAACGAACGGTAGGAACAGAAGTCACATCCAATACAATCATGCCAGGACCAACGCTTTCCGAAAATGTCTATCAAATCATTGATAGCCTGTTTCCTGATGATCTGGCATTTTCGGAAAAAGAGAATCAATTTATGGCAGCAAACCTGCCGCAATCCGAATTACAGCGGTTTATCAAGCCTTTTGAAATTGGCAGGCTGGTAGCATTTGTATCCAGCCCTTATGCAACCGCATTTAAAGGCTCACCAATCCGTATGGACGGGGGCATGGTGCCAACTATTTTTTAAAATACCGAGATAGACCCGACCAGGCGCCAGAGGGCCAGCACATGGAAATTTCCTGTAACTGAATGAAGATACACAAAAGTCCTGATGCATCTGTTCATCAGGACTTTTTTCGTTAGCTATACTTACTCAGCACATCAAAAAACTCCTTCAGAAAATGATAAAAAAGCTTTTCAGAAGGGGGAAGCTCACGGTTGTTCGGGATGATAATGCCTACTGTTCGCGTCACCAATGGCTCACTTATCGGGATTTTTACTGTCTCACGAGGAACGTTATCCGTTAACGTAAGCTCTGGCAACAAAGTGACGCCCAAGCCTGCCGCTACCAACCCTTTAATGGCATCGATATCTTCTCCTTCAAAAGCAACTTTAGGAGAAAAGCCCATTTGTGAGCAAGCATTGACAGCGATATTGCGCAGGATGAAACCGGGTGGAAACAACACAAAAGTATCTTCCTGCAACTGACTGAGACGCAGGCTTGGTTGCTTGGACAGCGGGTGCTTCGCGGGCAGCAACGCGACGATATTTTCAGCGAAGAAGATGTAGCTGCGCACATTTTTTTCCTGAGTGGGAACAGGTCCAAGAAAAGCCAAGTCGATTTCACCATGGATGACCGAGTCGATCAGCCCCTGATAAGAGCCTTGTTTCAATTGAAAGCCGATGTCCGGATATCGGGCTCGAAAACCGGAGATGACCGTCGGAAGGGGATTGGCGGCAAGGCTGCTCGTAAAACCAACACGAATCGTGCCCCGCGACGGGTCAAGGAACTCTTCAATCTTTTCTTTCGCTTTCTCGATTTCGTTCATCGCCATTTCGACGTGCTGCAAAAAGATTTTTCCGACTGCCGTCAGCTTGATATTGCGACCTTCGCGGAGGAACAGTGACACACCGAGCTCCTCCTCCAGATTGGCGATTTGCCGACTGAGGGCAGATTGAGCGACGTGCAAATGATGGGAGGCTTCGGTGAAGTGCTCCCGTTTGGCAACCTCGATAAAGTATTGAATCTGTCGTAGCTCCATGAATACCCCCACCTTACCCATTTATCTCGATTTGAGATAGATTTTGCATAAATTATATATTGTTTGTATCGTTTCGCTCAATCTAAAATGTACATACAAGAGAGAGCAAGGAGAGTGGAGAAACATGACGACACAAGGAATGCCTGCTAAGCAAGGTCTGTACGATCCGATTTTCGAACATGACGCTTGCGGAATTGGTTTTATTGCCAATTTGAAATCGAAATCGACGCATGATATGGTCCGAAAGGGTCTGAAAATTCTGTGCCAACTGGAACACCGCGGCGGTCAAGGCAGTGATCCGGAAACGGGAGATGGTGCAGGGATTTTAACGCAAATTCCACACGCCTTTTTCAAAAAGACCTGTAAAGAGCTGAATATCACGCTGCCGGCGCTAGGTAAATACGGTGTAGGTATGCTGTTTCTTCCGATGGATGAAGCGAAACGGCAAAAGTATGAAGAGCAGCTGGAGGAGATTGTCGCAGCAGAGGGACAAAAACTGCTCGGCTGGAGAACCGTTCCTGTCGATGCGACGAAAATTGGCAAAACGGCTGTAGCGAGTCAGCCTTATGTCCGCCAAGTATTCATCGGAGCCAGCTCGGATATACAGGACCAAATGGCATTTGAACGGAAGCTGTACGTCATTCGCAAGCAGGTGGAACGGGCAACAGGTGCTGATTTTTACGCCGCTTCCATGTCTTCGCGTACGATTGTCTATAAAGGATTGCTCACACCAGGACAACTGGATGCTTTTTATCTTGATTTGCAAGATAATTCTTACACTTCCACCTTCTCCGTCGTTCACTCCCGTTTCAGTACGAACACATTCCCTACATGGGAGAGGGCGCACCCGAATCGTTATTTGATTCACAATGGGGAAATCAACACCTTGCAAGGAAACATGAACTGGATGATGGCTCGTGAAAAAATGTTCCAGTCCGATGTGTTTGGTGCTGATTTGGCAAAAGTGGTGCCAGTCATTGATATGGCGGGTAGTGATTCGGCGATTTTGGATAACTGCGTGGAGTTTTTCTCGCTGGCAGGTCGCTCCTTGCCACATGTCGCAATGATGATGATTCCTGAACCGTGGGATCAGGATGAGCAAATCGACGAAAATAAGAAAGCTTTTTACGAGTATCACAGCTGCCTCATGGAGCCGTGGGATGGTCCAACAGCTATTTCTTTTACGGATGGCAGAATCATTGGCGCGATTCTCGACCGAAATGGCTTGCGACCAGCGAGATACTATGTGACGTCCGATGATACCATCATTTTCTCATCGGAGGTTGGCGTTCTCGAAGTTCCAGATGAAACGATTGTTCAGAAAGGTCGGCTGAGTCCGGGACGGATGTTGCTGGTCGATCTCGAGGAAGGCAGAATCGTTTCTGACCAGGAAATCAAGCAAAAAATCGCAAGCGAACAGCCATACCAGGAGTGGGTGAAAAACAACCTACATGCTATCGAGGATTTACCGGCAGCGAGTCGCATGGAGGAGCTGCAAGGAGACAGCTTGCTTGCGCATCAAAAAGCTTTTGGCTATACACAGGAGGAAGTCGACAAGGTTCTTGCCCCGATGGTGGCTGATCAGAAAGACCCCATTGGTTCGATGGGCGTAGACACACCACTCGCGGTATTGTCTGATCGCGCACAGCTCTTGTACCACTATTTCAAACAGTCTTTCGCCCAAGTCACGAATCCGCCGATCGATGCGCTGCGGGAGGCTTGCGTAACATCGACCCACACTGTGCTTGGCGCGGAAGGAAACCTGCTTGCACCGGATGCGAGCAATTGCCGTAGAATTCGTTTGTCCAATCCGTTGATCTCTAATCAAGAGCTGGCGAAGCTTCGCGCGAACCCATACCAAGAGTTCAAGGCAAAAACATTGTCGATACTCTTCCCGGCCCAAGGGGGCGAACACGGGCTAGAACTGGCACTTGATCAAATGTTCGCTGCGGCGGATGAAGCGATTGCTGCCGGCTACACCTTGCTGATTTTATCAGATCGCGGAATGAATCAAGAGTTGGCCGCGATCCCTGCCTTGCTGGCTGTAAGTGGACTTCACCATCATCTCGTCCGCGCAGGGACACGTACCAAAGCGAGCATCATCATAGAATCCGGTGAACCGCGTGATGTACACCAGTTTGCCATGCTGATTGGGTACGGTGTCGATGCGATCAACCCATACGTCGCCATCTCAACGGTAAGCAATCTGGTTGTAACGGCAAAGCTGAAGGAGATTACGAGCGACGAAGCAGTCGAAGTGTACCTCCAAACAGCCGTTGAAGGTGTCGTAAAAGTCATGTCCAAGATGGGCATTTCGACCATTCAGAGCTACCGTGGCGCACAAATTTTTGAAGCAGTGGGCATTCATTCTGGCGTCATCGATCGCTATTTTAGCCGTACGCCTTCTCAGATTTCGGGGATCGGACTGGATGTAATTGCGCAAGAGACTTTAATTCGCCATGCGAAAGCATTTTTGCCGGAGCATTCCGAGGAAGTATTGGAGGCGGGCAGTGATTTTCAGTTCCGCCGTGACGGTGAGTTTCACTTGTTCAACCCAAAGACGGTTCATGCCCTGCAAAAAGCTTGTCGGGAAGGTAGCTATGAGCAGTACAAAATCTATGCAGAGCAAGCGACAGCCCAGCAATTCGTAGCCCTGCGGCATTTGCTCGATTTCAAGTCCAATCGGCAGCCGATTCCGCTGAGTGAGGTAGAATCTGTTGATTCCATTGTTCATCGTTTTAAAACGGGGGCGATGTCATACGGCTCTCTCAGCAAGGAAGCACATGAGACCTTAGCAATCGCTATGAACCGTTTGGGTGCGAAAAGCAACAGCGGGGAAGGCGGGGAAGATTCGGCGCGTTACATCATGGATGAAAACGGAGATTTGCGACGCAGTGCCATCAAGCAGGTCGCATCCGGACGCTTTGGCGTATCTAGTCATTACTTGG
Source organism: Brevibacillus sp. BD137 (assembly GCF_041644655.1). Taxonomy (NCBI): domain Bacteria; kingdom Bacillati; phylum Bacillota; class Bacilli; order Caryophanales; family Paenibacillaceae; genus Brevibacillus; species Brevibacillus sp. BD137. Next base: position 23,456 of record NZ_JAOTNO010000002.1, read on the forward strand.
TCAATGCCTCTGAGATCCAGATCAAGATGGCACAGGGGGCAAAGCCGGGCGAAGGCGGTCAATTGCCAGGAAGCAAGGTCTACCCATGGATTGCCGAAGTACGCGGATCGACACCAGGAGTTGGACTCATTTCGCCGCCTCCTCATCACGATATTTACTCGATTGAGGATTTGGCACAGCTGATTTTTGACTTAAAAAATGCGAATCCGCGAGCACAAATCAGCGTGAAGCTCGTATCCAAGGCGGGAGTCGGAACGATTGCGGCTGGTGTGGCGAAGGGTCTTGCGGATGTCATTGTGGTCAGTGGACACGATGGAGGCACAGGCGCTTCTCCCAAATCAAGCATCAAGCACGCAGGCTTGCCATGGGAACTCGGTCTTGCTGAGACACACCAGACGCTCTTGCTGAACCAGCTGCGCGACCGTGTGGTTCTGGAAACAGATGGCAAACTGATGACGGGACGCGATGTCGTCATTGCAGCTTTACTCGGAGCGGAAGAATTCGGCTTCGCTACAGCTCCACTTGTTTCGATAGGGTGTGTCATGGCTCGTGTATGCCACCTCGATACATGCCCAGTGGGTGTGGCCACACAAAATCCCGAGCTTCGCAAACGGTTTAAAGGCGATCCGCAGCACGCAGTGAATTTCATGCGTCTCGTGGCCCGCGAAGTTCGTGAGATCATGGCAGAGCTGGGCTATCACTCCATCGAGTCGATGGTCGGTCAGAGCCATGTCCTGAAGATGGGCGACAAGGCAAAAGAACATTGGAAAGCCAAGCACATTGATTTGTCTGCGCTCTTGTTCCAACCGGATGTCTCCGAGGATGTGGGCCGCTATCATCAGCGCAACCAAGATCACAAGCTGGAAGAAACGCTGGATCGTCAAAAGCTGCTCAAGCTGTGCAAGCCAGCATTGAATAAACAGCAGCAGGTAGAGGCAAAGCTCGCCATCACCAATACGAATCGCGTGGTCGGTACGATCTTGGGCAGTGAGGTAACCAAACGCTTTGGCGAGCACGGTCTGCCGGAGGATACCATCCGACTGCATTTTACTGGCTCGGCAGGTCAAAGCTTCGGGGCATTTGTTCCACGAGGGATCACACTTCATCTCGAAGGAGATGCAAATGACTACGTAGGAAAAGGGTTGTCTGGCGGCAAAATAACGGTCGGACCATCGAAAAACAGCAAATTCGCTCCCGAGCACAACATGATTATTGGCAACGTTGCGTTCTACGGAGCTACCTCTGGGGAGGCGTATATCAACGGGATGGCTGGTGAGCGGTTCTGCGTGCGCAACAGCGGAGTGACGGCAGTCGTGGAGGGAGTAGGCGACCATGGCTGCGAGTACATGACTGGAGGACGCGTCGTCGTTCTCGGCCCCGTCGGCAAAAACTTTGCAGCAGGCATGTCAGGTGGTACTGCTTACGTGCTGGCTGAGGATAAAGAGAAGTTTGCTGCGATGTGCAATCAGGAGATGGTACTCCTGGAGTCATTGGAAGATCAACATGAAATCGCACGAGTCAAACGCTTGCTAGAGAACCACGTCAACCACACAGGTAGCCGTCATGCACAAGCTTTGCTCGATGAGTGGGAACGAACCGTCCAACAGTTTGTCAAAGTCATTCCAAAAGATTACAAGCAAATCGTCTCCACGATGGAGGAGTTGGAGAAATCCGGCATGAAGCGCCAAGAGGCGATATTGGCAGCTTTTGAAATGAGCCAGAAGAAAGGCGATGCCAAAGCACCGAAAAAGAAAGCCACCGAGCAATCCTATGTTTCAGTGGGGAAATAAGGAGTTGGCCGATGACTTATTTTGTGAGTCGTCGGCCTTTCTTCGTTTTCATTCAAACAGATTGGGAAAAAAGACAGAATTTGATATGATAAGAAAAGATTAGATTCTATAAATGATTGTACGGCAGGTGACGGGATGTTTTTCCAAAATCACGAATCGCAATCAAGTTATCGGCAAACCCCTGAAAATTCTCCGCTATCCCCAACCCCAAAAAGCGCTGCACCCCATGTCTTACAGCTCGCCAAAAAAATCGGAAACAAAGCCATGATCCAGTTACATCAAAAGCAAAGAAATAACGAACCGGTCATACAAGGCAAATTTAAGAATATTGAACCAACCGATTACACAAAAGATGAGTATGATAACAATCTAAATAACGAAGGTCAATTTACTGCTGTTCGAGCAGATAAAGGCCTCCCTACCTTTTTGGGCGTGTTGAAAGATACATATGGAGAGGACAACGTAAATAAAAACTTCTTTTCCAAGACAGAAGTATTAGGAGATACATGTGATCGTCCTCATTCCGTTACTGCTATCGTAAAAAAAGGCACATCGAGAAAGGATCGCAAAAGCGATTCTGTTGTAAGTGCGATTGGGAATCTGGGTACAGAAGAGCGATTGATACGGGATGGAAAAAATGATGCAGCTAAAACCGCATACGATGGGGGGCACTTGGTCGGATATCAGATTGTACGAGGAATCGAAGCGAACCAAGCGTGGAATATAGCCCCGCATGATGAGAAAAACAACGAGCATTCTTATAATAATACGATTGAAAAAATGCTACGTGGAGCGTCAAGAGGTACGGAGTATACGTACTCTGTTGAGGTGAAATACGATCAATGGAACTTTCGTGTGGATCAAGAACAATTAGTTAAGCTAGGTGCTTTGAAGCAGGTCGATTCAACGAAGCCATGGGAAATTCAGCTACCAGTCAGGATTCCGTTTAAATGGGATGCAAAGGCGGAAATGAGCAAGAAAGATGAAGAGAAATGGAAATTTGCCAGTCCAACAGAGGGAGAATCTTCTTTCGAACAGTTTTCTCAAACAATGGATGAAGGGAATTTGGATTTTACAAGAAAAAGCCACACAGCAAGATTTAATCTCGCATTTTCCGATAAGGACGGAAATGAGGAGCTCTATGACATTGATTCCAACAACTTCGAGGCGACGAAAGTGAAAGGGATTCGCTATTCCATGCATCAATCACTACCAACAGACTTTTTGAAAAATCAAAAACCGGTAGAATGGAAGGGAGACGAAGCGAATGCAGTAGCTCATTTTGGTGAGGTGAAAAAGGGGCAAGCTTCGTCCACCAATGTTTTTGAAATCATACCAGCCAAACTGAAACGAAACAAAATTCTTATCGATGAGATTGAAGAAATTGGTGATGTAGAAAAGCCAGAAAAAATGAGATTAATTCCAGAAGGCATTTCCCTGTTAGACGAACGAGACGAGAAAAAATGTCTATTTATTTATCAATTAGAGAAAAACAAAATTCGAAATGAATACGAGATACTTAAGGAAATAGAGGCGGATTATTACCCATTTTTTGATGTACAACAAGAAGAAGAGGAAAGCTTTGAGAAAGAAAAAGAGGACTTCGATACCATAGCAAGTGAGTTCGCCATGTTGGTGGAAGAATTAGACAATAAGAAAGAGGATGAGATAGAGAGTGCTCAACAAAACATGGCCCAGTATAACAAAATACTAGAGGCACAGACCCTAACCCTAACGCGGATAAAAAACCATCGAATCGGAAGGAATTTATACAAGGACACAGTAAATGAGCTCTATCCTCTATATAAAGAGAAAATATTTCGTAGCTTACAAGTAGTGCATTCGATAACTGGGTATGATTTTGGCATCGAATATTATCATAATGACAAAAAAACAGACAGTAAAAACAAAACGAACAGAAATGGGAAAAGAACATTGGAGGCAAGGGAAGATAAGCGCAAAAAAAGAAAAGCTGATAAGGAACAACAAGAAGAAATGAAAAAGATGATCGGAGAAGCGACAGGCAAGTATTTGAGAAAATCAGTAGAAGATTATTTAAATAAGAAGTAAGGGGGAGAAAAAGAATGGGTATGTGTGGCAATTACATCATAGCAAATGACGAGATGATCGATTCATGGATTGCAGGGACGATCGATTTATATGAGGTAGAGCTGAAAGAAGAGGATATGCTGGATATAGATAAAACGTGGCAAGCTATTCCCTATACTTTGTGCGGAGAATTAATAGATGGAGAGCCTCCATTTTGCTATGTGGTACCTTTATTAACGGACCAAGCAGTTGAATTCGGGGAGTTTGGCGCATTCTATTTACATAGTGAACAGGTAAAAGCAGCGTATGAGGCCATTGCCAATATGTCCGAGTCAGCTCTAAAAGAGAAGTACCATTTTCCTACCTTGGTGGAAAATGATGTGTACCCACTTAACGAGGGAGATGAAGCGGAAGAATTTTTCGCGTACATGTTTCATCATTTTCAATCTGTTCAAGCATTTTTTAAGCGAGCAGCAGAGCAAGAAAAAGGCCTTATTTTCTACATCAGCTAATGGAATGAGGTGCAGGTTTGCCCCTGCACCTCGTCTTGAGAAACATAGAAGAAGCTTGCTTTATTCTGTTCGGTCTCTATTGGCATCATTATTCGTAGCACCAAACGTGTCATTGGCGTCAGCCGACACATTTTCCCCCATTTTGTTGCCAACTGCACCCCCGGCAACGGCACCTGCAATGGTACCAAGCGGACCTAAAATAGAACCTACAGCAGCACCTACTGCCGCACCGCCAACTGTTCCTACAGCTTCACCAGCTCCACTGCCTGCCATGTTCGCTTCGTCGTTGCCAACAGCATCGTTGTGATTGCGTTCGTTGTTCGTAGCCAAGATTGTCACTCCCTCGATTAGTGTTGGGAAGCTCTGCTATATCATACGTGCAGCCCCAAGGCATAGTTTGTCCCAAACCTATCTTTTCATTCCAAAAAAAACCTTTAAGCAGGAGGAACGCAAGATCATGATTCAATCCATCGTCCATATCGCGCTCGTGGTCAAAGATTATGATGAAGCCATTGAGTTTTATACCAAGAAGCTCCATTTTACGTTAGTGGAAGATACGTATCAGCCAGAACAGGATAAGCGGTGGGTTGTCGTATCTCCGCCTGGTTCTGTTGGCACTACGATCTTGCTTGCAAAAGCATCCAAACCTGAGCAAGAGCCATTTATCGGGAATCAGGCTGGCGGAAGAGTTTTTCTCTTTTTAAACACAGACGATTTTTGGAGAGATTATCATGAGATGGCTGCAAGAGGAATCCAATTTGTGAGAGAGCCAAAAGAACAGCCGTATGGAATGGTCGCTGTCTTTCAGGATTTATATGGCAACCTGTGGGATTTGCTTCAGCTGAATGAAGACCATCCGATTGCCAAACGAATGAAGTAGCAGGTTACCCAGCCAGAGAAAAAACAGGTCTTACCTCCAGTGATATGGATGGAAAGACCTGTTTTTCATTTTGTGTTACACGATATAGGAAAGTCCCATGATCAAAATAATTGCCACAACAGAAAGAATGGTCTCCATCACTGTCCACGTTTTCAGTGTATCTGGCACAGACATATTGAAGTATTCCTTGATCAGCCAGAAGCCGGAATCATTTACGTGAGACAGGATCAGGGAGCCAGAACCTGTTGCCAGTACCAAAAGCTCTGGGCTTGTTCCAGGGATTTGCAGCGCGATAGGACCTACGATACCGGCTGCCGTCATCATGGAGACGGTCGCAGAGCCAGTTGCCACACGGATCAGGGCCGCGATCAGCCAGCCCAGGAAAATAGGGGAGATGGCAGATGCCGTAGCAAGCTCGGCAATATAGTCACCCACACCGCTGTTCAGTAGCACTTTGTTAAATGCGCCACCTGCGCCGATGACGAGCAAGATTGTCGCGGTTGGAGCCAAGCAATCATTTGTGAATTTGAGAATATCGTCTTTGGTAAAACCACGGTTGAACCCGAGTGTCCAGAAGGAAACAATCACGGCAATCAACAGAGACGTAATCGGGCTTCCGATAAAATCTGCCCATTGGCGAATCGTATGTTCTTTTGGCAGAGTCACATCCGCAACCGTTGCAGACAACATCAACAGCACAGGGAGCAAGACGGTGAAGACGGTGATCCCAAAGCTAGGCAAATCACGCTCGGATTTTGGCTCCGCCAACTGGGAAGCGAGCTCTGGAGAGATGCTGGCCTTGACTCTTTTGCTAATCCAGCTACCGTAGATCGGTCCTGCAATGATCGCGGAAGGCAGTGCGACAATGAGGGAGAGCAGAATCGTTTTACCGACATCTGCTTGGAACAGATCGACAGCGGCCATAGCAGCAGGGTGAGGCGGCACAATCCCGTGAACGATAGAAAGGCCGGCTACGAGCGGAATTCCGATTTTGACAAGGGAGACCCCTGTTTGTCTGGCAATCGTAAACACGAGCGGAATCAAGAGTACAAAACCAACCTGGAAAAATACCGGAACCCCTACGATAAACGCCACGAACATCATGGCCCAGTGTACGTTTTTCTCACCGAAGCGGTTGATGAGCGTACGGGCAATGCGTTCGGCACCGCCAGATTCGGCCATCATTTTGCCAAGCATAGTTCCCAAGGCTAGCACGATCGCGATAAAACCGAGAGTGCCACCCATCCCATCCTTGATGGAGTCCACAACTTTTACAAGCGGCATGCCGGATGCGATTCCCACAAAACCTGCGGCCAATAACAGTGCGATAAACGGGTTCAGTTTAAAGCGGGTAATGAGAACGAGCAGGAAGACGATGGACAGCAGTGTAATGACGAGTGGCATGATGAACCCTCCCTAGTTGTTGTCTCTAGTTGTTCAACCGCTTTTGGAATTCGGCTATCAGCTTGTACTCTTCCAGCAGGTTGTAATAAACACGCTCGTATATATAGAAAAGCTCCAAATAGACACTAGATCGTTCTAAATCAGGCTCATGGCGATGCGAAATATGAATCATTTTTTTCACATCTTGCAAATGATCCATCGCTCCCAATGCATGCATCGCCAGAAGAGCGGCACCAAAGCTCGAGCTTTCATGACTCTCCGGAATCAGCACTTCATACCCGAACATATCGGACATTATCTGCCGCCATTCCCGCGAGCGGGCGAAACCACCCGATGCTCGGATTTCCTTGGCTCCACCTGCCAGATCGCGCAGGGCGATACCAATGCTGTAGACGCTAAACAAGATTCCTTCGAGAACAGCTCGGATAAAATGCTCACGCTTATGATGCAGGCTGATACCGAAGAAGGAGCCTCTTGCTTGTGCGTTCCAGTACGGAGCTCGTTCGCCCGACAAAAAGGGGAGAAAGAGCAACCCGTCTGCACCAGCTCGAACATGCTCAGCAGCTTGGATCATGACATCGTAGGGATCAACGCCGAGCTGTTTGGCTTTTTCCACTTCAGGCCAACTGAATTCGTCACGGAACCAGCGAAGCATGATCCCACCGTTGTTCGAGGGTCCACCTATCACCCAATGGTTTTCCGTCAGCACGTAGCAGAAAGTCCGTCCTTTTGGATCCGTGATCGGCTCTGGAACAACCGTTCTTACTGCGCCACTCGTGCCAATCGTGATGGCTACTTGTCCGGGGTCAATAGCTCCAATGCCGAGGTTTGCCAAAACCCCATCGCTGGCACCGACAACGAAAGGTGTATCTGGATCGATCCCGATCTCTTCCGCATAACGGATCTTCATTCCTCGCAGGATATGAGTAGTTGGTACAGGTTCACTGAGATGTTGCTTGGAGATGCCTGCGACTCGCAGTGCCTCCTCATCCCAGTCGAGCTTTCTCAGATTAAACAGCCCCGTAGCAGAAGCAATGGAGTAATCGACGATGTACTCACCAAACAGCCGATAAATGACATACTCCTTGATCGAAATAAACTTGGCAGCCCGCCGAAACGTATCTGGCAAGTTCTCCCGTAGCCACATGATTTTGGGCAGTGGAGACATGGGATGGATGGGCGTGCCCGTCGCTAAGTAAATCTGATGACCGACACCGTCGGCTTTTAATCGATCTGCCTGTGCCACGCTCCGATTATCAGCCCAGATAATGCTATTCGTCAGGGGATTGCCACTCGGATCGACAGCAATCAAACTGTGCATGGCAGTAGAGAAGCCAATACCACCGATCTCGCTTTTAGCAATGCCTGCATGCTCCAGTGCTTGCTTTAAAGCCTGAATGACAGCAGCAAAAATCGTCTCCGGCTCTTGCTCAGCCCAAGACGGCTGGGGAACGAGTAGCTGATAATCGATATTACCCGTACCGCGGATGGCGCCGGAAGGAGTGAAAACAATTGCTTTGGTACTGGTCGTCCCGATATCAAGCCCGATAAAGTAGGTTTGCGTCATAGAAGTCACCCCTAATTGAATACGCTTTCAACGTGTTGTCATGGAGATAACGAGATTATATCGAAATTTTTTTCATTTGTTAAGCATAAAGAAAAAAATTATTTCATAATTGAACACTTTACACGTTGCTTGTATGATTTGCATTTTTCTCCTGTAAGTTGCAAGAGTAGGCAAGCAAAAGAAAAAACGCCTGATTTACAGACGTTTGAGTGAAATAGCTTCGCGAATGTGCTGGATATTGGCGATCGTATTATCCTGGCGCCGTAAGGATACGGCTACATAGAGCAGATCAATTAAGCTGAGCTGAGCAAGCCTGGACGACAGGGCTTCTGTACGAAATACCGTTTCGCGTGAAGTCGTGTACAAGCACATGTCTGCCAGGCGCACAAGAGGAGATTTTCCATAGCTCGTGATGCCGATTGTTTTTGCTCCGGCTTTCTTGGCAACCTGCAGGGCTGCCAAAATATCCTTATTGGACCCAGAATGGGAAATGCCTACAACGACAGCACCTTTGGTAAGCAGAGAGGCGGACATCACTTGATAGTGAGCATCAGAATGATAGAGACAAGGAATGCCTGTCCGCATAAATTTGTGGTACGCATCCTGCGCGATGACGGCTGAGCCTCCCGAGCCATAAAACTCGATCCGGCTTGCGTTTTCCAAACAGGAGACGATTTTCATTAACTCATCTTTATTGATAATCTGCTGCGTATCCCGAATCGTCTCGATATTTGCTGTGAAAATTTTTTCAGCAATTGCACTGACGTCATCGTCGTCGAGATTGATTTCTTGGTGAATCGTTTGCTTGGGATTCGTGACTTCACTCGCCAAGGCGATTTTGAATGCTTGGTAGCCGCGAAATCCAAGCCTGCGACACAGACGAAATACGGTAGCATCTGCACACTGGCATTGATCGGCTAGCTCCGTGATCGAGAAGTGAATAATTTCACTGGCATGCTCCAAAATATAGTCGGCGATTTGTTGTTCTTTCCCGCTTAATTGTGTATAGATGGCGCGTAATTGCGTGAGCACACGAGGAGCATGCGGGGTGGAAGCGTTCATCAATAGGTACCTCCTAACGTTCCTTTGTGAATCTGTACTGATAGTATAAGGAAAATCAGACTCCTTTTCATAGGTTCGAAAAAATTTTCTTCATTTTTGATGAAAGATGAAAATTTTTGTCTTATAATACGTGGTAACGGATATGATCCAAAAAGGAGTGACGTACACGATATGAAACTTGCGATCCTCGGATTAGGAAAAATGGGGTACAATCTCACGCTTAATTTGCTCTCGCATCAGCATGAGGTCGTAGCCTATGATGTAGATTCTACACGTGCAGAAGAGTTGAGTCATGAAGGCGCGATTCCAGCATTTTCGGTGGAGGACGCTGTGGCAAAGCTACCGACACCTCGCGTAGTATGGCTGATGGTACCAGCAGGAGAGATTGTAGATCAATTGGTCGATCAGCTCTCTACCTTGCTTGCTGCAGGAGATATCGTCATTGACGGTGGCAACTCCCATTACAAGCAATCGCTAGAGCGCTATGAACGCTTGAAAGAGAAAGGTATTCACTTCATGGATGCAGGAACGAGCGGAGGCATGGAGGGAGCGCGCCACGGAGCATGCATGATGATTGGTGGAGATCGGGAAGCATTCACTCATATCGAGCCAATGATTCGCGACATTAACGTCGAAAACGGATATTTGTATGCTGGGGAAGCGGGCAGCGGCCACTTCTTGAAAATGATTCATAACGGAATCGAATACGGTATGATGCAGGCGATTGGGGAAGGCTTTGAGGTACTTGCGAAAAGCCAGTATAACTTCGATTTTGCCGAGGTTGCACGCGTATGGGCAAATGGTTCCGTCATTCGAGGCTGGCTGATGGACTTGACAGAGCGAGCTTTTCGAAAAGACGCCAAGCTTGATGAAATCCGTGGGGTCATGCATTCTTCCGGGGAAGGAAAATGGACGCTGGAAACCGCGCTGGATTTACAGGCAGCTACACCCGTGATTGCGATGTCCTTGTTGATGCGTTATCGTTCATTGGACGAGGATACGTTCCACGGAAAAGTGGTCGCAGCCTTGCGTAATGAATTTGGCGGACATGCTGTAGAAAAGAAATAAGAAAGGGGATGACCGTAATGGTGCTTCGGTGGTTGAAGCTCCGGGGTCATCCTTTTTTTGTATATGGGAGAAGGAGGAATTTTCATTTAGAAAGCAAAGTATGCGCGTATCACCAAGAAGTTTGTCAGGTCGAAAAATGCTTGATTATTCTGTAGCTTCTAAAACGATGGGAGGATGGAAAGATGAGCGTTGAAGAGGTTGTTTTATACAAGAATGAGAAAGGAATCGTTACCCTGACGCTAAACAGACCAGAGGCATTGAATGCATTGAACCGAGATGTGCTTTATCAGCTCTCGACCATCTTGGACCGGATCAAAAACGATACCAGTGTGAAAGCGGTCATTTTTACAGGAGCGGGAGAAAAAGCATTTTCTGCCGGAGCCGACATCTCGTACCTGCATCAGGCGACACCGATGGAAGTAAGGGATTTTGCTCAGTTGGCCGTTTCGGTGACCAGTCAAATCGAATCGTTGGGAAAAGTAGTCGTTGCTGCGATTAACGGCTATGCGTTAGGCGGGAGCCTTGAAATCGCTGAATCGTGCACGTTGCGTATTGCGGTTCAACATGCCAAAATGGGTCATCCAGAGGTGCGAATTGGAGCAGTAGCCGGCTTTGGTTGAACAACCAGACTCCCTAGGCTAATAGGAAAAGGCCGTGCCGCGGAGTTGCTTCTTACAGGAGCCGCGATAGATGCGGATGAAGCACACCGCATAGGACTGGTAAATCGGGTCGTTTCGCGTGAGCGGCTACTGAGAGAAACAGAGGAGGTTCTCCAAGAAATTTTGTCTCAGTCTCCGCTGGCAGTGAAACTAACGTGGGATGCGATACATCGAGGAAGTAACCTGACAGTAGAGGAGTCCGCACTTCTGGGCGCAGATTACTTCGGACTCGTGGCATCCACCGAAGACTTTCGGGAAGGAACCAAAGCATTCTTAGACAAGACACCACCGCGTTTTACAGGAAGATAATCAAACGAGCTCCAGTACTTCACATAATTCAACCAACCGTCTAACCCCGAACATCTGATGGCGATTGCGATCGTGAATGCTTTTGATCGCATCTGCCGTCACTTTTTTGGCCTGCTCCATGCTGTGATTTTCAACGGCTTGTACGATTTCTTTCATGTTCGTTAAAAAATACACCGTATTGCGCAATGTGCGGATAAGCAAAATCTTCCGTATATCCATGGGAGTGAATAGGCGGTAGCCATTCTCAGGATCTCGTGGCAGTACGAGCAAGCCTTCTTTTTCCCAGTGGCGAATCGCAGACGTGGTGACTCCTGTGTAAGCAGCGACTTCACCAATCATCATGCGGTTTCGCCACTTTTTGTTTAAGGGCAAGGAGACGTCGAGATTTTCCAAAAGTTCGAGTGTTTGGTCTGCTGCGACCTTCTCTTGTTGGAGATTGGCCTGTTCTTTATTCACGAGCCAAAAGGCAGCATCCATATCCGCTTTTTGAATCGATCGAAGGACTTCACAGGTGATGGCGACTCCGAAGCCGGGGAACATGGCGCGCAGGCAACGAAAATAGGCAAGATGGATCTCTGTATACAGTCGATAACCATTGTCTGCCCGATCAGGAGCAGGAACGACTCCCCATGATTCATAATGACGCAAAGCACTCGTGCTAATATGTAGCTCGCGAGCGATCTCAATCGGCTTGTAATAAGGCATCTGACGCACCTCCCGCTGGTTTGTTATCGCGGATTTCACCATACCAAGAACAGCATTTTGAAGCAAATCATCCTATGATAAAATAGGTAATATTTCTTAATGAAATCATCCCATGAGAAGACAAGAGGAGGAAGGTTCGTGAAGGTTGAGTCAGGAAAAGTCTGGAGATTCATGATTTCTGGATCATTCAGGCTGCTGTATAGCAGCGTGGCAATATTATTCATCATGTTTATGGGCTTTACCCTATCAGCTAGTGCTCTTACGATGCCATCGATACAAAATGCGACTGCCGATGCGATTGTATCACCGATTCAGCTAGAATTACCGCAAAGTAATATATACAGAGAAGGAGAGGTTCTTACTTTTGCGGTATCGTACCCAGAGAATGTAACAGTCTCTGGGACTCCAACTTTGCCATTGCTGATCGGCTCGACTCCTGTGAGTGCCCATTTTGTAAGTGGTTCAGGCAGCAACAAGTTGTTTTTTGCGTACACGATTGTGAATGATCTGGAAGATTACGATGGAATCTCAATTGGAGCATCTCTTGAATTAAACGGTGGTTCCATAACTGATTCGTCGAACAATGCTGTTCCGATTACACTCGGAACGGTTTCGGGAACAGGGATCAATGTTGACTCCAGAACCTCAACTCTCCTTAATGTGGAGGTGCCTCAGCCTGGAATATACGGCATTGGAGACAAGCTCTCTTTTAAACTGAAATACAGTGAGCCTGTGAATGTAAGCCTCATGAATAAGGTCCATCTTGATTTGATAGTCGGAGCGGAATCCAAGCAAGCCATGTACGAATCTGGTTCAGGAAGCGACACACTGGTTTTTACATATGTTGTGCAACCAGGTGACAGGGATATGAACGGGATCACCCTTCAGCCTACGATTGTGCTAGATGGTGGTACCATTCAAGATTATGCGGGCCACTCGTCCAGTTTGATGCTATCGAATATAGGGAACACAACGGGACTTCTCGTAAATGCTGCTTCTCTAGGAATAACAGGTGTCGGGGTTCCTAGCGCCGGGGTGTATGGAAGTCAACAGAGTCTGGACTTTGTGGTGAAGACAAATGGACCTGTAACGGTAAACACGGGAACTGGAACACCCGTGATCCAACTCATGATTGGTTCAGATGTTAAGGAGGCACAGTATCTCTCAGGCTCTGGCACATCCGAATTGATTTTCCGTTATGTTTTGCACAAAGGAGACGAAGACAAAAACGGTATCGCTATTCATTCCAATCAGATTTTACTGAATGGAGGTACGATTCAAGATACAGCAGGTAATGCACTGGCGCTCGTTTTGCAAGGAATCGGGGATACATCTGGGATCCTTGTTGATGCGAATCCACCAGCTATTCCCGGCCTGAATCCGCTACCCTTCATCCACAAAACCAACCAGATTACGATAAGCGGATCGGCTGAGCCAAAGAGTACGGTAACAGTCATCGTCGATAATAAGGCTGCAGGTTCTGTGACAGCGAATGACAGTGGAGGTTGGAGTACGATTGTTACACTTGCAAACGGCACGCATCAAATCAAGGCTCGTGCCACTGACCTTGCGGGGAACAATAGTACAGATAGCATAACCTATACCATCACAGTAGATGGCGATGCCCCAAACAAGCCAGTTATTACGGTGAGCCATGACAAATGGACCAACCAAGATGTAGTTGTGAAGCTGACCGGAGAAGTTGGGGCAAAAGTCGAGTATAAGCTGAATTCGGGTGGATGGGTACCGTATGCAACCCCCTTCACAATATCCGATGAAGGTATCACAACCATTCGGGCAAAGCAAACCGATGCAGCCAATAACAGCAGTGAGGAAGAAATGACTGAGGTTCGCATCGATAAAACCAATCCAGTGATTACGTTAAAAGGCGATACGACCATGAGAATATACAGGGGAACAGCCTTTCAAGACCCCGGGGCTACGGTGAACGACTTGGTCTCTGGCTTGTCAGCCGACGTCTCCGGAAATGTCGATACGAATCGAGTGGGGACCTATACCCTTCAGTACGATGCCATCGATCCGGCTGGCAACAGAGCAATTCAGGTGATACGTACTGTTCATGTTGTTGAACGACCAGTTACACCACCACCGCCTGCTTATTTTCCAGTCACGGATATCAATCTGGACAAGGAAAAGCTGATTCTCGAAGTGGGAGAAGAAGTCACGTTAAAGGCGACGATCACCCCATCCTATGCAACGAATCAGGAAGTGAAATGGAAGAGCAGTAACCCTAAGGTAGCCGAAGTGGATGATGAGGGGCACATAACTGCGAAAAGTGAAGGAAAGACCACCATTACCGTAACGTCTGTAGATGGAAACAAAGAGGCGATGACGGAAGTGACGGTAAAAGAAGAAGCAGACGATTCCTTCCGATTGGAAATCATCGATAAGAAATACTGGGTAAGACCGTACTCCAGCGTTCGTTACAAGGTGTATGCTGTCAAAGATGGCAAACGTACTGATATTACGGAGGATAAAGAAATAACGTACGACAGCGACAACGATTTGGTTGAAGTCAAATCTGGACGCATAAAAGCGGGGAAAACAGAGGGAGAATCTGTGATTACTGTTCGTTATCGGGGAAAAGAGCTGGAAATTCCCGTCACGATTTCCAACGTGTATATCCGTTCACTTACAGCCAATGTTCAAAAGGTTGTCCTAGAGGTCGATGAAAAAAGGGAGCTGGAAGTGACCGCCCTCTTGAGCAACAAACAGAGCGATGAGGTGACGAAATTCGTCCAATGGTCTTCAAGGAATCCTCAGGTTGCAGACGTAACGGAGGACGGGGTACTGCTTGCCAAGAAGCCTGGAACGGTTGTCCTTACAGGGAAATACGCAAACAAAGAAGTAAGGCTGAATATCTTGGTCATGGAAGAAAAAGTACCAGATTGGTTAGAATCAAATCGCGGCTCGTTTTATCTAGAACCGGAAGAAAGCAAGTCTGTCACCGTACATGCTGTGTATGGAAAGGGTTTTAAAGAAGAAGTGACGTCGGATGCCGAGTGGACATCCGAAGACCCAGAAATAGCAACGGTAGATGATAATGGGAACATCACCGCCATGGCTGAGGGGAATGCGATTGTCACGACCAGATATAAAGGGAAAAACATTCAGATCAAGGTTGTCGTTCGTAAATAAGGGGTGAACAGAGCCAGTTATACCTATGAGGGGTTATAACTGGCTCTTCCTTTTTGGAAGGTCGTAATACTTATACCCTGTTCAGCACGGGATGGAAAGGTGAAAATTGTCAGTAGATATTCATTCTTCCTTTCCAGAGGTGAGACAACGTATGGCCATTGTTCAGCTACGATCAGAGAACCCGGATTTTTCGTACATGATCAAGAAAAATCCGAATTCCGGAATGAGTTTACGATCCATTCGAAAAGGCATCGCTTACGGATGGTTTTCCAATACGGATACATACAACGTTTACTTTAAAGATGCAGAAAATGAAGTTTCCTACAAACAATCCGAACAAGAGCATTTTGAATATTTGAATGTCTCCCGCTACAATACCCCGTTGTTTCCGTTAAATGCGATCAATGAATTTTTTTCCGCAGCGATGAAGCAACACAACGAGCAGGATGCAGAAGGGTATGAGCATGTGTTTTTCATCAACATGATTCACATCGAACGCTTGCTGTATCTTACTTTTTTTGAGAAGCACCTGAAGGACTTCACCTTTGAACTCAAGCATCACGCCGATAAAAGCTACGCTCTGACTATCACTACGAGAACGAGTCTACATCAGCTTCTCCACGTCGTAAGTGTGCTTTGTCTATTCTTGAGTATGTTTGGAAAAGAGTACATCGATATATCCGATAACATCCTGGATAAATACATCAAAAGCATCCATGTCATCGACGCACCTTTTTACATACGTAGCCTGTTCGCACGCAACTTCCTGACAACCAGAGAGCGCTATCGCAAGTACAAGACCGAGATTGAGAAGACAAGCCACTACCCCATTCAATTGGAGTATGGCAGCACCGGTTTGCAGAGAAGGAACTACATCGCGAGTAAGCTTCCTTTTACCAAATCCATTGTAGATATCGGTTGTGGAGAAGGCTTTTATGCGATCCCGTTTGCTACCAAGCTGCCACAGTATTACTATGCCATCGATATCGATGAACAATCGCTGGAAGTAGTCAGACGTAGGGCCGAAGAAAAAGAAATCTCGAATTTAATTTTGTTCCCCTCGCTCGATCAGTTTTTACAGGATTACAACGGTGAACAGGTTGATGTCATTATGACTGAGGTCATTGAGCATATGAGCAAAGAGGAAGCGAGAGGGCTCATTCAGCAAATCTGCAGTCGATTGGATTTTGACCATCTTATCATTACGACACCAAACTCAGATTTTAATCAGTTCTATGAGCTGGAAGGTTATCGCCACGACGATCACAAATGGGAAATGGGACAAGAAGAGTTCCAGGCATGGATGATCGAGATCATGGAAGAAGCCGGGGTGCAGGGGCAATTTGTGTCCATTGGTGACGGCGTGAACGACATTCACACCACTCAAGGCGTCATTGTCCAGAGAAAGGGGGCGTAACGATGCTGTTACAGACACAGGTTCACACGATTTTTATGCTCGTTGGTCCCACCGAATGTGGGAAAACGACTTTTGCCAAGGAAGTACTCATGCCGAGGCTTTCGTTTGAAGATGAACAAAAAAACGTAAAAGCAAATGTCCAATACATTTCCTCGGACAGCATTCGCCAGGAACTGCTAGGCTATGATTACGACAAGTATGATCAGGTGATGCTGGAGGCCAGCGAGCAGGCGTTTCAGCTTCTGTTTGAAAAGCTGCGCTTGGTGACTGCGTTTCCGATCAACGCCGAATTCGTGGTAGTCGATACAACAGGGCTAGCAGAAGACTTCCGCTCGAAAGTCCGCGACATTGCAGCAGAGAACAATTACCGCTTGGAGGTGATCCTCTTTGATTATCGCAATCGGGAAGATTACTATGCATCCGAACGGTCGAAAAAACTGATTACCAACCATATTCTCCGGTTGAAGCAAGAGGTTCTCCGGGCATTATCCAAAGAAGGGTACCACAACATTCACCGGATACGACACAAAGATTTTTACACACTAGCAGATGAGATGGCAAATCCTCGTTATGAGGTCGTGATCGAAAATAAGGATGCCTATCTGGCTACGATCCTTCCCAAAGATCAAACATATATCATCATCGGAGACATTCACGAATGCGTCCACGAATTAAAAGGTCTCCTGCAAACCTACGGATTCAAGCTCGAAGACAATCGGCTCATCTCGACGGACAAGGTGCAGCATACCAAAATCATCGTAGCAGGGGACTGGATCGACAAAGGAGCGCAAACGAGGGAGATCATCGAGTTTCTATACACAAATCAAGAGCATTTCTTGTTCGTTCTTGGGAACCACGAAAATTTTGTCTACAAGTACCTGCGAAAGGAACTTAAAGGGGTAGACCCACAGCTACTGGATACTTATTTTGATTCCACACACGTTTTGGAAAAAGACGCCGAATTAACAGAGAAGTTCAATCACCTGTATACGCTGGCTCAGCCTTTTTATCGATCGAACGCATTAACTGGGCCGTCCTATTATGTCACACATGCACCCTGCAAAAGGAAATATATCGGAAAGCTCGATGCGAATTCGATGCGGCGCCAACGCAATTATCGGATAGACCGAACAGCATCATTGGAAGAGCAGCTCGCTTTTTTGACAGTTGAAGCGGTCAGTAACCATCCGTACCATATTTTTGGGCATATCGCGGCACAAAAAACGTTTCGCCTGAAAAACAAGCTCCATCTCGATACCGGATGTGTGCACGGAAATGCGTTAACGTCAGTCGTGATCGCACACAAGCCGTTTTTCAAATCGTTTCAGTCTGAGCATCGGGTGATGACTGAGGAGCTACCATTCTTGTTCCATGCAGAAAAACAAGTATCCATGGGAGATTTGGAAGAGGAAGAACTCCGTCGTCTCCGTTACTGCTCGCAAAATAAGGTCAATTTTATTTCTGGAACGATGCCCCCGGCGGATAAGGATGCGGCAACGCAGGAATTGGAGTCGTTGAAGGCGGGGCTGGATTATTTCGCGAATCGAGGCGTTCATCAAGTCGTGTTGCAGCCGAAATACATGGGCTCGCGCTGCAATCTCTATCTCCATCTTGATCGCGACAAATGCTTTGCAATCAGCAGAAACGGTTATGCTATCAAACAGGTTGATTTGACACCGATTTATGACAAGCTGCATGCAAGATTCCGCGCATACATGGAGCAAAATGAAATCGCGATGCTCATCCTGGATGGCGAATTGTTGCCGTGGAGTGGAATAGGGAAGGGCTTGATCGAAAAGCAGTTCAAACCGATCGAATCTGCGTTGCGGAGTGAATTTGCATTTTTACAGGAAAACGGCTTTGAAGAGGCGCTGCACCAACTTTTTCACAACTATGACGAGAGCGGATTTGAAAAAGACCAGTTCCACCTATCCAAGAGTGCACTCACGGAAAAATTTGGTTCGAGCTTGTATCAAAACTATAAGTATGTGCGAGAAATCAAAGAGAGCTACGTTCCTGTAGACAAGCATTTGGAGGCCTATCACATTTACCAAAAACAGTTGGAGCTCTATGCAGGAGAAGGGGAGCTGGCCTACAAGCCTTTTACGATTCTAAAGACCGTCTATTTGAATGGGGACGAGGAATTGCCCGATTGGAAAACATCCGATATGTATCGCTTCGTCAATGCCGATCATTTCCTCACGATCGATTTGTCCGAGCCGAATGCGTATGAAGAAGCAGCTCGTTACTTTTCCACGATTACACTGGAAAACAAAATGGAAGGCATTGTGATCAAGCCAGAGTTCAACAATCAGAAGGTCGTTCCTGCCATGAAGGTACGCAATCCGGAGTACTTGTCGATTATTTATGGCTACGACTACCGATTCCCACACAAGTACCGCAAGCTTTTCAATCAGAAAAACATTTCGCAAAAGCTCAAGACTTCGATGCAGGAGCACAAGCTGGGTGAGCGGATGCTTGGTTTTACATTTGACGACATTTCTCCAGAAAATACGGAGTATCAAAAAGTAGTCGCAACGATGCTCTTTGAAGTGGCGAAGGAAAAGGAGATCGATCCGCGATTGTAAATGAAAAACGAGAAGCTGCTATCTGAGCAAGCTTCTCGTTTTTGGTTTGCAGAACTATTTGTTGGAGGATGGAGCAGCATCCCATGCTTCGATATTATCGACGCCTTCAATACTGTCCTTGTAGAACACAGGGTTTTTTCCTGCTTTTTTCTGTTCCAAATAATCATGTAGCGCAGCATAGGCAATTTTTGACAACATGGCGATCGCAATCAGGTTAACAATGACCATCAAGCCCATGAACAAATCGGCCAAATCCCATACGAGCTGTACCTTTGCCACTGATCCAAACAACACCATAGCCAGTACACATAAACGATACAGCAATAGCCATGCTTTGCTTGTCTTTAGGAACTCGATGTTCGTCTCGCCGTAATAGTAGTTACCGATCAATGTACTAAAGGCGAACAGGAATACCATGATGGCAAGGAAGCCGGACGCCCAAGAACCGATATGAATGCTCAGTGCTGCTTGGGACAACTCAATGCCACTCAGTCCTTGTTGCGTGTACGCACCGGACAGCAAAATGATAAAAGCTGTGCTTGTACAGATCACGAGGGTATCGAATAGAACACCGAATGCTTGAATCAGACCTTGCTTCACTGGATGGCTTGTTGTAGCTGTAGCCGCAGCATTCGGCGCACTACCCATACCAGCTTCGTTCGAGAACAATCCTCGCTTGATGCCGTGCATGAGCGCTGCACCGAGAGAACCACCTGCGATTTG
Source organism: Brevibacillus sp. BD137 (assembly GCF_041644655.1). NCBI lineage: Bacteria > Bacillati > Bacillota > Bacilli > Caryophanales > Paenibacillaceae > Brevibacillus > Brevibacillus sp. BD137. The sequence continues at coordinate 43,348 of NZ_JAOTNO010000002.1, forward strand.
TTCGAAGCCGAACGCGTTTTTCACAATCAACGCGATCATTGCAGGCATCTCGGAGATGTTCATGATCACAATGAAGAGGGCCACCCCGATGTACAATACAGCCAATACAATGACGATGTACTCAGACATTTTCGCAATGCGTTTCACACCGCCGAAGATGATAGCGGCAAATGCAATCGTCATGATGATACCCAGTATCAAACGATCTGTCCCAAACGAATTTTCAAAAGCAATTGTGATCGTGTTGGATTGCACGGCGTTAAATACGAGACCAAACGAAAGGGTGATGAGGACAGCAAACAGGGCGCCCATCCAACGTTTGTTCAGCCCTTTTTCCATGTAATAAGCCGGACCGCCACGAAAACCGTTCTTATCCTTGATTTTATAAATCTGAGCGAGCGTACTCTCAACAAAGCTGGATGCCGAACCGATAATGGCAATAACCCACATCCAGAATACGGCGCCAGGACCACCTAGAGCAATGGCAATGGCAATTCCCGTAATGTTCCCTGTGCCGACACGCGCGGCCATACTAATAGCGAAAGCTTGAAAAGGGGAAATGCCACCATCGTCTTTCGCTCTTCCTTCTTTAATGGAACGGATCATTTCCGGCAGCATACGTACTTGTAAAAATTTGCCCCGGTAGGTAAAGAACAAGCCTAACGCGATTAGCATGATAATGATAATATAGGACCACAAAAAATCGTTTATGGAAGCTGTTACATCGAGTAGGAATTGTTGCATCGTGTCACCTCGGATTTTGTTATGAATGTTTCCTTAGTATTCTCTAAAAAATCGTTACATCCCATTCCTGAGCAATATGTTTTAATAAAGAAACGCCCGCCACACTGTTTCCGCAACCGTCAATGGAAGGCCCAAAAATACCGATTCCACAGCCATCTTGAAACGGTGAATGTTGTTTGCGGTTAGGAGGAACCAATGTCATGATTCCGCCTGAGACGCCACTTTTTGCTGGCAAGCCAACATTCGCGGCGAATTTGCCCGATGCATCGTACATGCCGCAAGTGAGCATCAGTGCTTTGGCTAAACGGACGACATCTTTCGGGAGAACTTGTTCGTTGCGTAGCGGATGGAAGCCGTCGAGTGCCAACAGGAGACCGATCAAGGCGATTTGCTCGGTGGTTACTTCAATCGAGCATTGCGTTAGATAAACCTCCAAAGCCTCTTCTACTTCGCAGGCCAGATAGCCCGTATCCTTTAAATAATGGGCGAGTGCCCTGTTTCTGTGAGAGTTTTCCCATTCGGAAAGAAACACTTCCTCGTTCACCATTGGCGTCACACCTGTGATTTTACTGAAAAATGCATTCAAGTAACGCAACTTATGATCCGGTGTTTGACCAGGGAGGAGTGAAGATGTCGTAATCGCTCCCGCATTGATCATCGGATTAAAAGGCTTACCTGGCTTGTTCATTTCCAGTCGGATAATGGAGTTGAATGCATCACCAGTCGGTTCTACATCTACCCGATCCAACACGTAAGGGATGCCATGGTAGCAGCAAACAGCAATAAAGCTGATTACTTTGGAAATACTTTGCATCGTAAAAGGAGCTTCCCAGTCACCCGCGGTGTGCATTTTTCCAGTAGGCTCGATGATACAAATACCTAACTGATTCGGATCTGTTCTGTACAAAGCAGGGATATAACTGGCACATTTTCCTTCAGATGCCTTGGAACGATATTGTTCCACCCATTGTTCTAATTCATCCACGAGTAAAACCTGTTGAATCAACGCCTTTCCCCCCAAAAATCGAATACATTGCTCTTACGCGAAGCGAAAGAGAAAGCGCTTCCATGCTTCACGAAAATACATATAATGATCACTTTACAACCACCCTACAAAATAAAACAAAAACTCACAGATTGATTCATGAGAGTTTCAGATTTTTTTTTACTTGTCCTACATGCGATCCTCGGTAAAAATAGATAGGGGCATCAAGAAACAACGTGGGAAGTGAAAGGCGTGCGTGTTCAGACACAAGTAAAACGGGATTGGTATATATTGGTCCTCATGCTTATTACGGTGCCATTGGCAGGGGAGTTGAAATTTTATCCCGTCAATGAGACATTTCGAATTAGCTTTGGAGCTCCTACCTTTTTCTTCTTTTTATTACTGTTTCAACGAATTCCATCTGTTTTCGCCGGCTTTTTGACGGGGATTACGGTCGTATGCTTCCGGATTGTGATTGACCTCATCGCCGGGAATCATTCAGCATGGGAGGATTCTCTCCAAGCGCATTATTCTAGCTTTTTCTTTTATTTCGCTTATTGTGTCCTGTTTTATGTAACAGGAGTACGCCATATTCACAACAGGACGATATTGGTTGGATTAATGGGAATGGTCATCGAGGTATTGGCGGACCTCATTGAGTTTCTCTCGCAGCATGTACTGCTGGATAACGTCCTCACATGGGGAGCGGTGCAAGAAATGCTCGTGATCGCTCTGTCCCACAGCTTTATCGTGATTAGTTTTCTCAACATGATGAAGCTGTACGAGGCACAGTCGCGGGAGCAACAGACAAGAAAACAGAACGAACACATCCTGATGCTGATTTCCACCTTATATGAGGAATCCATTCATCTGAAAAAAACACTGCAAAATGCCGAGAGTATTAGTATGAAGTCTTTCGAGTTGTACCAAGGCTTGCAGGAGCTTCATAAGGAACAGGTGGCCACGAATGTAGAAAGCTTTGCCAAGAAAGCATTGGTTGTCGCAGGCGAGGTTCACGAGATTAAAAAGGATAATCAACGCATTTTTGCTGGGCTGCACAAGCTGATATCGGATGAAAGCATCACGGATTACATGGACATCCATCAGCTCGTGGACATTATCAGACGCAGTAATATGAAGTATGCAACTTTGTTGGAGAAGGACATACAAATCACCGCTTCCATTACGGGGACACACCCGCTCTACCATGTATTTATGATGCTTTCCCTGATCAATAATCTGGTGGCAAATGCAGTAGAAGCCATCCAGCAAACAGGAGCCATTTCCATTGAAATTGATCGGATAGGGGATCTTGTGGAAATCAAAATCAACGATGACGGACCGGGGGTACCTCCACGGAGAAAGGGATTGCTGTTCAAGCCAGGCTTTACGACGAAATACGATCGAACCGGCAACCCCTCTACAGGGATCGGACTGTCTTATGTACAACAATTGGTGGAACAATGGCAAGGGGAAATCTCCCTACAGGATGGAGTGAATGGGAAGGGGACAACATTTCTCATGCGATTACCAATTGATCCGATAACGAAGAAAGAGTGAGAAGATGCTGTTTTATTTAGTTGATGACGACGATGCCGTTCGCCTCATGCTGACGGAAATTATAGAAGACGAGAATCTGGGCGAAGTCGTGGGGGAAGCATCTGACGGCTCGATGGTAGACGGTCATACGTTAACCGCGCGCAATGTAGATATTTTGCTGATCGATTTGTTCATGCCCAACCGGGATGGGATTGAGACGATACGCCAAGTGAAGCCGACATTCACAGGAAAGATCGTCATGATCTCTCAGGCAGAAACGAAAGATTTGATTGCCCAAGCCTACGCCCTTGGAAGTGAATACTACATTATCAAGCCTGTAAACAAAATCGAAGTCGTAACGATTCTCCAAAAAGTGATCGAGAAAATTCGCCTCGAGCGTTCGATACGGGACATTCACAAATCGCTGAATGCCGTCATGCAAGTGGACCAGCCGCCTTCCGGACAAACTCGTCCGTCACAGGGCAAACCACTTCGCGAGGCGGGTCAATTTCTCTTAACAGAGTTGGGCATCGCGGGAGACAATGGTAGCAATGATTTGCTAGATATTTTGGACTTCTTGCATGGATACGAACAGACGCATACGTTTAAAAATGGATTTCCTGCCCTAAAAGAAATCTTTGTGGCGGTAGCACAGGACAGGCTCGGAGTCGCTGTAGACGATCAACAAGTCGCCAAGGTTGTAAAAGCTTCTGAGCAGAGAGTCCGCCGAGCGATTTATCAGTCGCTGAATCATTTGGCGTCTCTTGGGCTTGCGGACCTCTCGAATTGGAAGTTCGAGAATTACGCTTCGCAGTTTTTTGATTTTACGTATGTGTGGAAGAAGATGGCGGAGTTAAAGAGCAATGCTGCATCGCCCGGTTCAGATATTCGGATCAATATGAAAAAGTTTATTCAAGTGCTGTATGCAGAGGCGAAGCGCATTCAGTCGGAGGCGTAGTTGTTCTGTGTTGACTTGTAGAGAGAAGTCCTGATCATGACGATTAGGACTTTTTCTTTTGTAGGGGGAATGCATTTGTTTTTTATTGACTAAACGTTCATTCAATAATAAACTGGGATCATATACCAAATCTACATTTCACGGAGGGATCACCGATGGATTTGTACTATGAGGTTTCAGGGGAAGGAAAACCAGTCGTTCTATTGCACAGTGGCGGTGCTGATTTACGAGATTGGACATTTGTCGCCCCGATTCTGGCGAAGCATTATCAGGTCATCGCTTTCGACGGACGAGGATGCGGGAAATCTCCGTCTCCAATAGAGACAGCGAACTACGTCGATGATTTGCTTTCCGTCATGGACCACTTCCAGCTGGACGAAGCCACGCTCGTAGGACATTCGATAGGCGGACGAATTGCAACAGATTTTGCGCTGACTTATCCGCAAAGAGTGAGCAAGCTCGTGCTGATTGCTCCAAGTTTGACAGGGTATACACCGAGTCAACCGTTCACGGAATGGATGAAGAAAATCCAAGAAGCACCGGATGTTGACCGTATGGTAGAGCTTTCCTTATCGGCCTGCCCGTATCGCGTCGTAATGGCAAGTCCACAGAAGGACTTCATGGTTGAGATGGCGAAGCATAATCTAGCAAAAATGTTAGAGTGGGCGACGTGGGAGTCCGTATGGCCGCAGCCGCCTTCGATAGAGCGGCTCAAAGAATTAGCCAATCAAACATGCTTGATAATCGGTATGGAAGATGCCCTGGATGCGAAACGGATGGCTGAATATTTTAAAGAAGTTTTACCAGAGAGAAGATTTATTGAGATTACGGGTGCCGATCATAAGCCAACGTTGACGCATCCAGAAGAAATCGCTCGCGCTATCACTGAATTTTTGGAGGATTGACTGAACCGTGCCCCGTACCCCAGCTGAAAATGAGCGCATTCGCCAAGCTGCAAAAGACAAAATCCATGCAGCCGCGATGACGCTCTTCATAAAAAAAGGCTACCACGCGACCTCAATCGACGATGTAGCCAAACAGGCCCAGATATCAAAGGGACTGCTTTACAATTATTACAAAGGAAAAGAAGAGCTCCTCGCCGCGATGGTCCAGGTACGGATCGAGGAAGTAAAAGAAGTGATGGAGGCTGCGACTCAGCTTGCAACGCCGCACAAACAGCTGCGCCATATTATCGACGGTGCCCTTGATAACGTCTACCAGCGACCGGATGTCTATCGTTTTTACTTGAATTTGCAGACGCAGCCCGAAGATGATCGCGTACTTGCTTCTTACAGAGAGCAATTAAATGAGGAGTCACTCAGGCAGTTTGAAGTCCAGTGCCGAATTTTCAAACAGTTAGGCGTAAAGCAGCCCAGATTGAGATCGCTCTATTTTTCATCGGCGCTCCAAGGCGCAATGTTGATGATGACGACTTATTCGGAAGGGTTTCCGGTTGAAGAGATGAAGGAGCAGCTGATACGGGAGTATTGTAGCACTCCGGCAGAATGATAGAGTTACGTTCAATAATGAAGAGGCTATCCCATTCGTAAATGTTACTGGTGGGGGTAGCCTCCTCTACCTTCGTGTGTCTAAATATTTAAAATTGACAGATAATAATAAAACCAATATATTGGTTTTATGGACACGAACCTAATCAAACAAATCGAACGCCCCACATTACGCGAACAAGTATACCAAGGGTTGAAGAAAGCGATCATCATGCTGGAGCTAAAGCCAGGACAACGAGTCAACGACAACGAATTGGCGGCTTTATTTGGCGTGAGTCGAACACCTGTGAGAGAAGCGCTCAAACGGTTGGAGGACGAAGGACTTATTGAATCCGTTCCGGGCTCTCTCACACGGGTAACACCCTTACTGGAAAAGGAGGCGAAGCACGCTTTTCCTGTTGTTGCGGCCTTGCACGGGTTGGCAGCACGATTGGCGATGCCATTTGAATCAGAGGTCATCCGTAGTCTGGAGCAATGGAATGAAAAGCTACAGGTCGCGCTCGAACAGCAAGATGTGATCAAAGCGATTGATGCAGATGACGGCTTTCACGACGTGATCCTCGAGGCTGCGGGGAATCGTGAAATCTACCTGGCACTTGAGCGAGTTGTACCAAAAATTCGGCGTTTGGAATTTGCTCGGTTTGGCTCCTTAGAAGGGGTGGAATCAGTAGAACAGCATCGCAGAATCATCGAAGCGATTCGGGACAACAACAGCCAGCTTGCCTCTTCTTTGATGGAAGAAAACTGGATCAACCTCGGCAGATTGCTTACGGACCATTCCAAAAATGAATAGGGGGTAATAGCATGAGTACGGTTGAAAAGAAGGGGGAAGTACATGATTCGCGTGTTCTGCAATGGGCACGATCCATTATCGAAGAGAGTCCGTCCCACCGTCTGATTCAGAAAGAGATCGTGAATGCTGTCAACCGCAATGCGATATGGCGAGGCGAGGAATGTTTGAATTTGCTCGCACCAGAAGCACCTACCACGCCTATCGTACGTCAATTGCTTGCTTCTGAGGTTGGGACTCGCGCTGCGGAAGGACATATCGGGAGCACGCAGAGATGGTTCGCTGGCACGAAATATATCGATGAGATCGAAGCGTTATGTGTTGAGCTGTTGAAAAAAGTATTCCACGCCAATTTTGCTGACCATCGATTGGTAGCAAGCATGATCGGAAACATGACGGTCTACGCGGCATTAACGCAGCCGGGCGATACGATTATGACGATCGCGCAACCGTTTGGAGGGCATTCCAGCAATCGGGTGGACGGGCCTGCTGGCATTCGCGGTTTGCAAATTGTCGATGTGCCAATGGACCCCGTTGAGCTTACCGTTGATCTGGATGAATTCACGAAGGTAGCACGACAAGTTAGACCAAAGCTCGTTACCTTAGGCGCGTCCATGACCTTATTTCCATTCCCGCTGAAGGAAATGGCAGAGATCGTGAAGGAATGGGGCGGTCGCATTTATTTTGATGGCGCACATCAACTGGGTTTGATCGGTGGCGGTCAATTTCAGGACCCGTTGCGAGAAGGGGCTTGTGTGATGACTGGCTCTGCTGGGAAAACGTTTAGTGGCCCACAAAGCGGCATCATCGTCTGGAATGACCCGGAACTTTCGGTACCGATAACAAATGCCATCTTCCCAGCACTTGCCGCGACACATCAAGTCAACCGGGTAGCGGCATTGGCAGCAGCGGCGGCAGAGTTTTTGGCGTTTGGGAAGGAATACATGGCGCAAATTGTGACGAATGCACAAGCACTGGGGAAAGCATTCGATGAACGGGGAATTCGGGTGCTTTGCGCGCACAAAGGCTATACACGCACACATCAAGTCATTCTGGACGTAAAAGAGTTTGGCGGTGGGTACGAGGCAGGCAAGCGATTGGCAGAAGCGAACATCATTACGAACAAAAATTTGATTCCAGGTGACGGACCAGAGGATTGGGACTTTCCAAGCGGCTTGCGTATCGGGACGACAGAAGTCACTCGGTTTGGCATGAAGGAAAGAGAGATGGATACGATTGCAGACCTGATTGCCAGCGTGTTATCAGGCAATGAAAAGCCCGAGGTTGTCCAGTCGAAGGTGATCGAATTGCGCAGATCGTTTAGCAAAATGCAGTACTGCTTCCCAGAATAGAGTAGGTAGGAATAACACCGTATGCCGGAGTTCAGAACTTGGCATACGGTGCTTTTTCGAGTGCGAAGTGGACACTCATTCTTGACAATCTCATTTCATTTCGTAAATAATCGATTGATACCATCAAAGAATGGGAGTCTAAACGGATGAGTACAGACCATACAAACTCGGATGTTACCATTGATCAGACAACGAAAGAGCTGGCTCTCGTATTTGGTCAGTTAAAACGGATCGGACATGTTTTCAGTCCTTCGAAAGACCTCCGTCAGAGTGAATTGAATTTGCTTGTTCACTTGACCTACGTAAGTCCACCAGGAACGAACGGCATCAGAGTTTCCGAGCTAGGCAAGCAGTTGAAAATAACGTCAGCAGCCGTGACGCATGTCATTCAATCACTCGAACAGCTTGGGCTTATTACCCGCACCGTGGGACCTAAGGATCGACGCTCCATTCTCGTAGCCCCAACGAAAGAGGGCTTTGATTTTGTGGCAGCGAGAGAGCAAGAGCTGTTTACTCGTTTTCAGCAGCTGCATAAGCATCTTGGTACGGATGATGCACAGGCACTCATACGGATTTTAACGAAATCAATCAGATTCCTGCATACCTATCAGCATAGCGATGAATCACAACCATAGTTCGATGATGGACTATGGTTTTTTATTGTTTTGATAAGAACCTTGCTCCAGCTCTTTGCGGAGTGAATTCGCAGAGGGACTCCATTGCAGCTGTTGCTCCGCGCGTAATCCAGATATCCTCTGATTGATGCTCGCCCCCCAAGCGGCTGGTCCTAATGCTTTGGCCGCGTCCTCATAGCTCCAGGATCCGACTTTTTCTATCCCTGCTATTTTGGCAATCGAAGTCATGAGCTCTTTCGTCGTGATCATTTCCTTGGAAGTTGCATTGAATAATGAGCCTGGCTGTGCTCGTAAAAAAGCGCATTCGTAAAGCCTTGCCAAATCATCAACATCGATAGTAGACCATGCCGTTTGCCCATCATCGATGTAGTTGGCTGATTGAGAGAGCTTCGTTCTTTGAATCGTTGCTTGGACGAGTCCACCGCCACGACCGTACACAAGTGCAGGACGTATGACGATCGTATGAATATTGTGCTTGGCTGCTCCTAACACTTGCTGCTCCTGGTTCGCTTTCCATTGGAGAAATGGCAAAGGGTTGAGAGGGGAGTTCTCATCCACGACATTGTCGTACGTATCGTTATAGATTAGCGTTCCGCTCGTATAAATGAATGGCTTCCCTGTGCCTTCCAAACCATCGAGCATTGCCCTAACCGCCGCTACATCGAGTTTTTCCATATCAGGTGTGTGCGAGATCGCCGTATGGATGACCCCATCGAATTTTTTAACACTTTCTGTTAACAGGGTGGTATCCGCAAGATCGCCAACAATAGGGGTAAACCCATGTGAGAGCAACAGCTCCGCTTTTTCTTCCGATCGTACAAGTCCAGCAACCTGATACCCTTGGGACTGAAAATGCTCGGCGACTACGGATCCGACATAACCTGTTATTCCTGTAAGGAAAACATTCATGACAAAACCTCCTTTGCATACAATTAATTTAGTAACTAAATTATATGATAAATTATTTAACAACACCTTCACGATGTCAATGGCATTTATAATTAACTGAATATTGACAAAACAATAGTTGGGTGTTATTTTCACATTAGGAAAACGTTTACCCGTTACGTAGAAAGTGAGTGAAGAACCATTACTGTAACCATTAAAGACATCGCACAACTCGCCAACGTTTCCATCGCGACTGTTTCGCGCGTGCTAAACAATTCCAAGCCAGTCCGTCCAGAGCTGCGGGAAAGAGTTTTGAAAATCGTGCAAGAGACGGGCTTTCAGCCGAATGCGATTGCCAGGAGCTTGGTCAGCAAGGAAACCCGCATCATCGGGGTAATGATTCCCGATATCTCCAATAATTTTTACTCCAATCTCATTTACGGAATTGACAGCGTCATTAGCGAGTACGACTACAGCATGTTTTTGGCGATATCCGATGAAGTGGTGGACAAAGAGCTGAAGTACTTGCGCCTTTTCAAAGAAAAACAAATCGATGGTGTCATTATCGCGAGTATTCATTTCCTAGAGGGCAATATCCAGACATTGCAAGAGATTCAGGTTCCTCTTGTTGTTACCGGACACGATTTGCCCGGCTATCAGATTCCGACTGTCAACGTCAACAATGTGCAAGCCGCCTATGATGCTACGGCCTATCTCATCTCGCAAGGCCATACCAAGATTGCTTGTATATCTGGTCCACTGTGGGACCCGCCGTGCGGTCTGGATCGCATGGGCGGTTACCGAAAAGCCATGCGGGCACATGACTTGCCCATCCATGAAGGATTCGTTGTGGAAGGGGAATTCACAGCCAAGAGCGGTTACGAAGCCATGCGCCGTATTTGTGAGGAAAAAATCCGTCCGACAGCTGTTTTTGTCGCAACAGACCTGATGGCGGTTGGCGTCCTCAATTACTTGTACGACCATGGCATTCGTGTACCAGAAGACATCTCCGTCATGGGCTTCGACAATTTGGAGCTCGCCTCCCTTTCCCGCCCCATGCTCACAACCGTGCACAATGACCCGTTCATGTACGGAAAAGCCGCAGCAGAGCAGCTACTCAGACAAATCCGCAATGAACCTGTAGAGAGAATGAGCACCGTGCCACACCATCTCGTGGTTCGCCAAACTGTAAGCGCTCTACTTAAGTGAGGCAACAAGACTGACCATATAGAAGAAGCAAACGAGTTTACGCATTCAAAAGGGGTGAAGAGATATGAAGCTTGGCGTATTTACCGTTCTTTTTAGCGAGAAGTCGTTCGAGGAAATGCTGGATCATGTGAAGGCAGCAGGTTTAGAGGCGGTGGAAATCGGCACAGGCTGCTATCCGGGTAATGCGCATTGCAATCTGGATGAGCTGTTGGAAAGTCCGGAAAAAAGACGAGCGTACAAAAAGGCAGTAGAGGATCGGGGATTGATAATCAGCGCGCTGAGTTGTCACGGCAACCCATTGACACCAGAGAGAAGCTTCGCGCAGCAATCCCACGATACGTTTGTGAAAACGGTACAGCTAGCCGAGCTGCTGGAGGTGCCAGTGGTCAATTGCTTTTCTGGCACGGCAGGCGACCACGAAGGAGCGAAGTACCCGAGCTGGCCCGTTGCTCCTTGGCCCAATGAGTATCGCGACGTACTCCATTGGCAATGGAACGAGAAGCTCGTCCCGTACTGGCGCGAATGGACCGCTTATGCGACTGAGCATCACGTCAAGGTTGCGCTGGAACTGCATGGCGGCTTTCTCGTCCACACACCAGGGACATTGCTAAAGCTACGGGAACAGGTAGGGGAAGGGATTGGGGCAAACTTCGATCCAAGTCACATGTGGTGGCAAGGGATTGATCCGGTAGCTGCGATCAAAATCTTGGGCAAAGAAAAAGCCATCTATCATTTCCATGCCAAAGACACGTTTATTGACCAGGAAAAAGTGAACATGTACGGGCTAACGGATATGAATTCCTACGCCAATCTACATGAACGTGCGTGGTATTTCCGAACCGTAGGCTATGGGCATTCGCAGCAGACGTGGGCGGATATGATGAGTGCACTGCGCATGAATGGATACGATTACGTGGTGAGCATCGAGCACGAAGACGCCATCATGTCGATTGAGGAAGGATTCCAGCGCGCTGTTCAAAACCTGCAGCAAGTCATCTTGCGAGAACCAGTCCAAAATCTATGGTGGGTGTAGGAGGGGAGAAAATGACGAATCGACGCAAATGGAAAATCGGAATCATCGGTGCAGGGGGGATTACAGAAGCACACTTGGAGGCGATCAAGGAAGAACCGCGAGCAGAGGTAGTTGCCATTGCCGATATTTCCGTAGAAATGGCTTCCTATCGTGCGAAACGGCATGACATTCCGCAGGTTTTCACGGACTACGAGACGATGCTACAAGAGTCTGATGTAGATGCGATCATTGTTTGTGTCCCGAATTACTTGCATGCAGAAGCAACCAAACATGCGCTTGCAGCAGGCAAACACTTGCTGTGCGAAAAGCCGATGGCGATGAATACCCAGGAAGCAGAAGAAATGATCGAAGCCGCGAAAAAAGCAGACAAAATCCTCATGGTCGCACAAAATAACCGATTCCGAAGCGATTCCCTGCAAGTCAAAACATGGCTGAAGGAAGGAAAGCTGGGAAATATTTATCACGCCAAAACCGGATGGATCAGACGAAATGGGATTCCAGGATGGGGAAGCTGGTTTACACAAAAAGAATCGGCAGGCGGCGGTCCGTTGATTGATATCGGCGTGCATATGCTCGATTTGACCCTATGGCTCTTGGATCATCCAAAGCCTGTATCCGTCCTCGGGCAAACGTACGCGCAATTCGGGCCTCACAAACGCGGCTTGTCAGAGTGGGGAAGAATCGATGATAACGGGAAGTTTGACGTGGAGGATATGGCAGTGGCGATGATTACCTTTAAGAACGGATTGTCGCTTACGCTCGATGCAAGCTGGGCTTCTCACATCGAAGAGGAAAACGTTTTCCTTCAACTATATGGACAAGAGGGTGGGGCATCCCTTCGTTTATTGGAGAACCAGCTCACGCTTTATCACGAGTGGAACGGCGTAACTGCCTCGACAGAATTAACACCAAAGCCCCAAAAAGAACGCGTACTCTTATTCCGTAATTTCATCGACGCCATCGAAGGGAAGGCAGAGGTTCTCTGCACACCAGAACAGGCCTTGTACATCAACAAATTGATCGAAGCCATCTACACATCCGCACAAAAAGGGGAAGCAGTCCGTTTCTAACATGAGCATAGGGGGTTACTTAGATGAAAGTTGCAAAAAGACTTACATCCGTTGGACTTACCTTATTAATGACCTTCGCATTGGCAGCATGTTCTTCCACATCTCAGCAAGCTTCTACAGATACAACCCCATCACAGCCTTCAACACCATCCGCAACCAAAACAGAGCCATCACAGCCCACAGCCGAAAAAATCAAGCTTGTCTATGCACGCGGAAAAGACGCGACGGATTCCACCAAAAAGCTCGTAGAAGCTTTCCAAAAAGCCCATCAAAATATCGAAGTAGAAATCCGTGAGATGCCCGCCGATTCCGGGCAGAGTCATGATCAATACGTCACCATGTTCAGTGCGCAATCGTCTGAAATCGACGTATTTGACCTGGACGTCATCTGGCCGGCTGAATTCGCTCAAGCGGGTTATCTTCTGCCGCTGGACCGCCTAATGGAGCAAGATGGTATCGAGACTGGAAAATACATCAAAGGGGCCATGGATGCCGGGAACTTTGGCGGACAGCAATGGACCATGCCCAAGTTTATCGACGCGGGACTCTTGTTCTACCGCAAAGATCTCGTATCCGAAGCACCAAAGACGTGGGATGACCTGATTGCCCAAGCAAAAGCCACGAAGGGCAAGGGCGGCACGAAGTTCGGCTACTTGATGCAAGCCAAGCAATATGAAGGATTGGTTTGCAACTTTGTCGAGTTCAGTGCATCGTACGGTGGAAAAATTTTGGATGAACAAGGAAAAGTAGCAGTCAACAATCCGGCTACGATCAAAGGATTGAAAAAAATGATCGAGGTCGTCAAATCCGATTTCGTCCCAACCAATATCACCACATTCATGGAGCCGGAATCCCATACGGCCTTCCTTGAGGGGCAGGCAGCGTTTATCCGCAACTGGCCGTATCAGTTCGCGTTGGCGCAGGATCAGGCCCAGTCCAAAATCGTCGATCAAGTCGCGATCGCTCCACTGCCAGCAGGCGATGCAGGCTCCGCAGCAGCACTCGGCGGTTGGATGGGAGGAATCAACAAGTTCTCGAAGCACCCGAAAGAAGCATGGGAATTCCTCAAATTCATGACAGGTCCAGAGGGTCAGAAAATATCCGCGATAGAAGGTGGGCTCGCACCAACCTACCTGCCAGCCTACGATGAGGCCGATGTTCAAAAAGCCAGTCCGTTGTTCGCCAACAAAGATTTCGTCGATGGCGTAAGCGCTGCTGTATCTCGTCCAACGACTCCGATTTATCCGAAAATTTCCGAAGTGATCCAAATCGAGGTGTCCAAAGCGCTCGCAGGGCAGCAAACAGCCGAGCAGGCGGTGCAAAACATGGAATCGCAAATGAACGATCTGATGAAAAAATAAGTAGCACCACGTGGGGCTTCCAAGGGAGTCAAACCGGCTTCCTTGGAAGTTGCCCAACGATCTGGCAAGCACAAGCAAGCTTCTAGCGGGAAGGAAGGTGGTGAACGGATGATTCGATCAACGAAAAGGACTCTCTCAGAAAAACAGATGGGGTATTTGCTGATTTTTCCTGCACTGCTCATCATACTTGTTATCGCGATTTGGCCTGTCATGCGATCCTTTTGGATCAGTCTGCACGACATCCGGTTGAACGACCCGACGAAATCAGAGATTCACTCTTCATACGGATTAGATATGGAGCGATATGTCAGCACGTTACCCAATCTGCTCCGGTATGTAAAGAGGGAGGCGGACTCCGCAGAAGGGTCATCAAAGGAAAAATTGAACGCGCTCCAAGCGCAAATCGAGCAATTGAACACTTCCCTCAACCAAACAGGCGAGATCGCGAGCCGATACCAAATGATCGACCAGCTATTGCTGGATTTTAAACCAGTCCCGACCGAGCTCAAATATGTGAGCCTCTCGAACGAACAAACAGAATCTATCAAAACCAGCTTGGCAAAAGTCAGAGAAGTGCTTTTGCAAATGAGTGAACAAAAGCTGCTTTCGAAGCCAGAGGGTGCTCTTGGCGTGATCCAAGGCATTGAAGCTTCGATTATCGAGCCCAACTTTGTTGGTCTTGCCTACTACAAGAAGTTTTTAACGGACGCCCGGATGTGGGGAGCTCTGTACAATACGGCATTTTTTACCGTTATCTCCGTTGTCATTGAATTAGTGCTCGGTATATTGATTGCATTGTTGATCAATCGACCTTTTCACGGTAGGAGTCTTGTACGAGCTACGGTGTTAATTCCGTGGGCGATTCCGACTGTCATCTCTGCGATGATGTGGAAGTATTTGTACGACGGGCAAAATGGCATCGTTGCCTATCTTTTTGAGCAGGCAGGGTTGATCTCAGATATGGGGATGCTTCTGACGACCAAGGCTGGAGCCATGTTTTCCGTCATTTTGGCAGATGTGTGGAAGACGACCCCATTCATGGCCTTGCTCATTTTCGCTGGCCTGCAAACGATCCCGCAAAGCTTGTATGAAGCAGCTTCTGTCGACGGTGCCACCCGCACCCAGCAATTTTTTCGAATTACACTTCCAATGCTGAAATCAACCATTCTGGTAGCGCTATTGTTCCGTACACTTGATGCGTTCCGTGTTTTTGACCTGATTTACACGCTGACAGGTGGGGCCCCCGGGAATTCGACCGAGACCATTTCCATTTACGCGTACAAAACGATGTTTGCTCAAATGAGCTTTGGGGAAGGCTCGGCGCTTGCCGTCATTGTCTTTTTGTGTGTGGCGCTGATCTCCATTGGCTATGTGAAAATATTGGGAGCTGATCTGCTGAGTGATGGCAGTGGAAAATAAGGAGGTGATTGGATGCGTAAACATACGGGTCCCTTGTTTTACGTGGGTCTACTGCTCTTCGTTTTTCTTGTGATGTTCCCGTTTTTATGGATTCTCCTCGCAGCATTGAAGCCACCAGCGGAGCTGTTTGGAGAGAGTGCCTTTCATTTTATCATCCAAAATCCTTCGTTTGACAACTTTGTCCGCGTCTTCACGGAAAGACCGTTTGCCCGTTACTTGTGGAATTCAACTGTCGTGGCGACGTTAACCACGCTCTACTCCATAACGATCGCTTCCTTTGCTGCCTATGCAATTGCCTGGCTGTCCTTTCGGGGAAAAACGATTATTTTGGGTGTGGTACTGGCTGTGTCCATGTTTCCGCAGATCGCTACCATTTCTCCTATTTTTATGTTCATGCAATCGATGGGCTTAACGAATAGCTACACTGGCCTGATCATTCCTTATACAACCTTCGCGCTGCCGCTCGCAATCTGGAATTTGACTATCTTTTTCCGCAAAATACCGAGTGATTTGGGCGAGGCAGCTAAAGTAGACGGTGCGAGCATTTGGCAAACGATGACGAAAGTATTTTTCCCACTTGCTATGCCTGGGGTTTTTACGACCGCCATCCTCGTTTTTATTGCAGCGTGGAATGAATTTTTGTTCGCCTTGACATTGAATACGCAGGAAGCGATGAAGACTGTGCCTGTTGGAATCGTGATGTTTCAAGGAATGTTTACAATCCCATGGGGAGAAATATCGGCTGCCTCCATCATTGTGACGATCCCGCTAGTATTGATGGTGCTGATTTTCCAGAGGCGGATTATCTCAGGACTGACGTCTGGGGCAGTAAAAGAATAAAAGGGAGTCATTCGATCATTTGTCTCGCAAATGTGATTGTGATACGGTGGAAGCAGCATTCAGAAAGAGAGTTGACGGACGCATGAATAATCTCACAAAATTTCAGATTAACAGATCTGCACAAGAAGTGTTCGAAGCATTCGTGGACCCTGAGAAAATCGGCAACTTCTGGTTCTCTTCCAGCTCGGCAAGGTGGGAAGAAGGGAAGAACATTACGTTATTCTACGATATTTACAACGCAAAAGTAGGGATTACCGTTCACGAAATCGAAGTGAACAAACGAATCGTTTTCCAGTGGGCGGGAGAAGAAAATACCGTATCGATTACGTTAAACGAGTTAGATAAAGCCTCGACGATTATTGAAGTGAACGAAGAGGGTTTTCAAGAAAATGATCCAATGCTCCTGCAAAAAATGATCGACAATAAAGAAGGCTGGGTGTACGTCTTAAGCTGTTTGAAGGGGTATCTGGAGCATGGGATCAACACATTAAGAGAAGGGCTTGTGAGATAGGCCCAGATGTTTTGCGAGACCATACTCTGAAATAACGAGAAAGCCCGAACCAACGTGTATCGGGCTTTTCCTATTGCACTATTTGATTCCGAGGCTGCGTTTTTTTCGCACGAGCGTGGATATGTTTACTTGTAGCTTATCCGCACACTGCTGCATGGTGTCTGTCTCCTTTAAGAGGCGTTGGATATACGCTCGTTCAAATCGTTCGACCGCTTCTTTTAGCGGCAACAGCTCATCCATTTTGGCGAGTTGGAGCGGCAGGGCTGTCTGTTGTGTATTGCGAATCGACGCCGGTAACTGATCAAACGTAATTCGTCCATTTTCACACATGTGGAAAGAACGTTCCACCACATTTTTTAGCTCGCGTATATTCCCTGGCCAATCATAATCCATCAGCGCCTCCAACGCATCTGTTTCGATGCGCATTTCTTGCTGGTACTTCCATTCGAGCTTTTTCAAATAGTAGAAAATAAGAGCCGGAATATCCTCGCGGCGCTCACGCAAGGGTGGTATGGTGAGGGTTAGTACGTTTAGCCGGTAGAACAAATCCTGACGAAAACGCTTTTGTTCGACCATCGCTTCCAAATCACTATTGGTAGCAGCGATGATTCGCATGTTCACCTGACGCGAGGTTTTTCCCCCAAGTCTTCGAATCCGTCCATCCTGCAACACATTTAAGAGCTTTACCTGTAAAGGAAAAGGGAGGTCTCCAATCTCATCGAGAAAAATGGTTCCTCGATCCGCCAGCTCGAACAATCCTTCCTTTGACTGACTTGCCCCCGTAAAGGCGCCTTTCTCATAGCCAAATAATTCTGACTCAAGCAAATGCTCGGGAATGGCCCCACAGTTAATCTTGATAAATTGGCCAGTTCGTCCACTTTGAGCGTGAATGTAGTTCGCCATGACATCTTTACCGACACCAGACTCGCCTAGCAAAAGGATGGGAGAATCGTTCGTCGCAAAGCGCTTGGAGAGTGAAGCAATTCGATGCATGAGCCCACTGCGATAAATAATCTGCTCGTCAAAGTCACCATCGGTTTGGATATGTTCCAGAGCCCTTTGATACGCTGAACTGATTTGACGTGTTTCCTCCAGCTCCTTCTGAAGCTGATTCAGTTCAGTGACGTCGCGCACATTTCCCACTACAAACAATAATTCCTTGTTTGGATCAAGCAGCGGGGTAGCTGTATTGATCGCTTGCCGACCGTTTGCATAATCGATGACAACACTATGGGTTTGTTTCGTCAAAATCGTACGTACAGCAGAAGAGTCAGGAACCAGATGCATTTCTTTTTGCTCCATGAAGCTGAAATTATTCAAAATGTCTGCGGGAACTCCCGTGATGTTCAAGTACGCCTCATTGTAAAGCAGAACGTAGCCGTTACGGTCACAGATCGCCAATCCGTCGTGGGACGTACTGAAGATGGTCGTCAGCAATTTTGCGAGTTCATGATTGTCACTGGCCTGAAAATACTTGGTTTGATACATCGAAGTCCTCCTATGTAGGCTTGTAAACGGAATAATCAGAATTGATCATCGATGCGCAAGTATGCATATGCAAAAATGATCATTTTCGAATGGTTTTGTTGTGAAATCGCTTTCAAATGTTTGGCATGCTACTTGCTCTTCTATAGGGACGAAAGCAGAGGCAAGACGAATCAATATCACATGATCGAAAGACACCGTGGTGTTTTTCATCGAAAAAGCGAGGGATGTTTCCATGTCTTCATTATATCAGGTATTGAGTCCAGCGGGTGAGCTGGTAAGCGATCTTAAGGGGCTTTTAGACGAGGCGACGATGATCAAGATGTATGAAAATATGGTGCTGGTTCGGCAGTTTGACCGCAAGTCGATTAACCTGCAACGACAAGGAAGAATGGGGACGTATGCTCCTTTTGAAGGGCAGGAAGCTTCGCAAGTAGGCAGCGCGATGGCATTAGCACCTGGAGATTGGCTTTTCCCAACCTACCGGGACCATGCGGCAGCGATCGTCCATGGTCAATCAATGGCAAGGGTGTTCCTCTATTGGATGGGACACATGGAAGGGAGTATCAGTCCGAAACATTTGCACATCATGCCGCCATGTGTACCGATTGCGACTCAAATGGTTCATGCGGTAGGGACGGCTTGGGCGAGCAAGCTGCAAAACGAAAAGCATGTTAGCATTGCCTACTTTGGTGACGGAGCAAGCTCAGAGGGAGATTTCCATGAGGCATTGAATTTTGCAGGCGTACTTCAGACGCCGACCATTTTCTTCTGCCAAAACAACGGCTTCGCGATTAGCGTTCCGTTTTCACAGCAGTCTGCATCGAAAACGATTGCACAGCGTTCGGCCGCTTATGATATCCCTGGGGTTCGGATAGACGGCAATGATATCTTCGCTGTTTGGCTGACCATGAAAGAAGCCATGCAACGTGCGTTGGAAGGGAAGGGACCGACTTTGATCGAAGCGGTGACATTCCGCTATGGCGCACACACAACCGCAGATGATCCGAAGAAATACCGGGATCAAGAGAATTTGTCCGAGGAATGGCGTCAAGAGCGCGACCCACTCCAACGTCTGCGTGTGTATCTGGAGAATCAAGGGTTGTGGAATGAGACGAAGGAAGATGAGCTGATGGCACGGGTGAATGAACAAATCGATGCAGCTCTTGTGGAAGCAGAGAGCTATCCGAAGTCCAAACCGGAAGACATGTTCAAGCACGTCTACGCTGAACCATCGTGGATGGCAACGGAACAGGAGAGCGAGCTACTCAAGCCATCGAAGCAGGAGGGAATCCCAGCATGAAACGCAAACTGACGATGATTCAAGCGATCACGGAGGCCATGGATCAAAAATTGGCAGATGATTCACGCATCATGCTGCTCGGCGAGGATATTGGCGTGAATGGTGGTGTGTTCCGGGCGACGGAAGATTTGGTTCACAAATACGGTCCGGATCGTGTAGTGGACACGCCGCTAGCGGAGGCGGGAATCATCGGGGCAGCGATCGGTCTTGCCATGAACGGGAAAATTCCTGTGGTCGAGATTCAATTCCTTGCCTTTATTTACCCAGGCTTTGAGCAAATTGTTTCTCATGCAGCACGCATGCGCTATCGTACTCGCGGACAGTACCATGTCCCGATGGTCATACGCACGCCGTACGGGGCAGGGATTCGCGGTCCGGAACTGCATTCGGAGAGTGTCGAAACGTTTTTTGCTCATGTACCGGGCTTAAAGGTTGTGGCACCAAGCACACCTTATGATGCAAAAGGCTTGCTGATTGCAGCAATGGAAGATCCTGATCCGGTTATTTTTTTGGAGCCAACCAAGCTCTATCGGGCATTTAAACAAGAGGTTCCAGAAGAAATGTACCACGTGCCCATCGGAAAAGCGAAGGTCGTCCAGGAAGGCTCGGATGTATCTATTTTTGCTTGGGGAGCGATGCTTCGTGTCGCAGAGGATGCGGCGAAACAGATCGAGCGCGAAAACGGTTTGAGCTGCGAAGTCATTGATCTGCGCACGCTTTATCCGTTGGATCGGGATACCATCATAGCCTCGGTCAAAAAGACTGGACGCGCAGTTGTCGTACATGAGGCCCATAAAACTGCTGGGTTGGGTGCAGAGATCATTTCCATAATCAATGATGAAGCTTTGATATACATGAAGGCTCCCGTGAAACGGATTACCGGATTTGACGTGCCCGTCCCGCAATTTAGCATTGAGGATGACTATTTGCCAACGGCTGAACGCGTGAAGGACGGAATTATGGAAACGGCTACGTTTTAAGAGAAGGAGCGAGTCATATGGTTGAGTTCAAGCTTCCTGATGTGGGAGAAGGTATGCATGAAGGAGAAATCGTAAAAGTACTGGTTCGCACTGGCGAATCCGTTCAACAGGATCAGCCACTACTGGAGGTGCAAACAGACAAGGTGAATGCCGAGTTGTCTGCGCCAGTGACTGGCATCATTCGTGACATCTTCATAGCAGAAGGGGAAACAGTAGAGGTCGGCACAACCCTTCTCGTGATTGATGCAGGTACGGAAGTGGAAGTAAAGACGGAGACAAAGCATCCAGAAAAGGTCGTAAACTCAGATAAGACAGTCAATTTTACTCCAGCTCGTGCTGATCACCGCCGATCATTGGCCACGCCGTACGTTCGGCAGTTGGCGCGGGAAATGGAGCTGGATATCGAGTTGGTCACAGGTACAGGAGCAGCGGGACGTGTGACGGAAGAGGATTTGCGCCAATTCGCCAATCGATTGCAAAAATCAGCACCAGCTAAGTTTCCGACATCGACTACTGGCAATGAGCGCCTGTTGGAGGCAAGTACAGTACCGGTTGAGACGGAACCGGTT
The DNA here is from genome assembly GCF_041644655.1 of Brevibacillus sp. BD137. Taxonomy (NCBI): domain Bacteria; kingdom Bacillati; phylum Bacillota; class Bacilli; order Caryophanales; family Paenibacillaceae; genus Brevibacillus; species Brevibacillus sp. BD137. The sequence goes on from NZ_JAOTNO010000002.1 coordinate 64,527, forward strand.
GTTCAGCCGAAAACAGGAACCGCTACTCGTGCAGCCACCTCGTCGCAGGGAGATATCGAACGGCTACCGTTAAAAGGCATCCGGAAAAAGATTGCCGAGCATATGGTGAAATCAGTGACAATCATCCCGCATGTGACTTCTGTCGATGAGCTGGAGATGGATCAGCTGCGTGCTTTGCGCGAAACGTTAAGGCCACATGCGGAAAAACGGAATATTAAGCTGACCTTCCTCCCGTTCTTTATCAAAGCGCTGGTCATTGCACTGAAGGAATTCCCGACGCTAAACGCATCAATTGACGAACGTACGAATGAAATCCTGCTCAAGCGCTTTTACCATATCGGGATTGCAACCGATACGCCTGAGGGCTTGATTGTACCAGTCATCAAGGATGCAGACCACAAATCGATTTTTCAACTCGCTGAAGAAATCGATCAACTGGCACGCTTGGCTCGCGAAGGAAAATTGACCATGGAGCACATTACAGGTGGCACCTTCACGATCAGCAATGTAGGGCCAATCGGGGGACTGCAAGCAACGCCAATCATTAATCACCCGGAAGTAGCGATTATCAGTTTGCACAAAATGGAGAAGCGCTGGGTCGTGCGTGAGGATGAAGGCGTTATTCGCTGGATGATGAACCTGTCACTTTCGTTTGATCATCGCCTGATCGATGGCGTGACGGCAGTACGTTTTACCAACCGGATCAAGGAGCTGCTGGAAGATCCGAATCTATTGTTTGCGGAGATGGTATAGATGGTAGTCGGCGAAGTAGCAGTCGAAACAGATGTAGTTGTCATCGGTGGTGGGCCAGGAGGTTATGCAGCCGCTATTCGTCTCGGACAGCTGGGGAAATCGGTTGTTCTGATTGAAAAGGAAGTACTGGGTGGGGTTTGCTTAAATCGCGGATGCATCCCGTCGAAAGCCTTGATTCATACAGCAGGCGAATACCACAAGCTAAATAGTCTAAATAAGCTTGGGATCCAGCTTCCGACAGGGAGAGCAACCTTCCATATGCCGAGCTGGCAGACGTGGAAGTCTTCTGTCGTTGCTCAATTGAACAAAGGGGTCGATTATCTCTGTCAGGCCAATGGGGTTACAGTCGTGAAGGGAACGGCGACATTTCTCTCGAGTGATCGGATTGGCGTAGAGACGGGTGGCGATTTTGAAACGTACAAATGTAAACAAGCGATTATTGCGACAGGATCACGTCCATTCATTCCATCGTTTTTAAAAACAGATGGAGAATATATTCTGGATTCTACTGATATGCTGGCATTGGATGACGTACCGGAAACACTGGCCATAATCGGCGGCGGCTATATTGGAATGGAGCTCGGGATGGCGTTCGCCAAGCTTGGATCGCAGGTGACCATCATTGAAGCAAGTGAGCGTATTTTGCCGCAAACAGCCGCCCATCTCTCTCAAGAAGTGCTTAAGCAGGCAAAACAGCTCGGGATGACGGTCAAGATCGCGACAAAAGTAGAGAAGGCTGAGGTAGCGAACGGAAGAGTCACACTCGTATGCACTTCGGAAAAGAACGGTTCCGAAAGTATCACTGCACATAAAACCCTCGTCACTATAGGGCGAGTGCCGAACACAGGGGAACTCGGTCTTGCGCAGGCGGGGGTAGAAATGGACGAGCGCGGCTATATTCCTGTGACATCAACTGGCAGTACGAACAAGGCGCATATTTATGCGATCGGCGATGTAACACCTGGCCCTGCGTTAGCCCATCGTGCGGCGAAGCAAGGGATTGTGGCAGCCGAGGTGATCGCAGGGCTGCCTAGCAGCGTAGATTCCCCTTTTGTACCTTATGTGATTTTTACTGAGCCGCAAATAGCTGGTGTGGGGATGACACGCGATGAGGCAGAGCTTCAAGGGTACAAGGTCAAGGCAGCGACGTTCCCTTATCGGGCGAATGGCAGAGCACTCGCCATAGATGAAGGAGAAGGTTTTGCTGAGGTGATAGTGGATCAAGAAAGTCATTTATTGTTGGGAATGCACATTGTAGGTGCCGATGCATCGAACCTGATTGGGGAAGGTGTACTGGCACTTGAGCTTGCTGCGCGTGTAGAAGATGTGGCGTTAACCATACATCCGCATCCCACTTTAAGCGAGGTATGGCTGGAGGCTGCCGAAGCGGTGTTAGGCCATGCTATTCATATCGTAAACAAATCAAAGTAGCTGTGAGCAAATAGAATGATCGTGAAACCTTAAAGATATGTGACGGATCTTCATGACAATGATCTGCCTCGGTGCCTATCAAGATTGGCATTTGCATGAATGTGCTACGCTTGAATTAATCTCGTGCAAAGGATGTGTGGTCATTATGAAATTGAATCACGTCAATCTTACCGTTACGGATGTTCCAGCTGCTGCGGGTTTCTTGGAGAAATATTTTGGCCTGAAAAAGTTAGATACGTCGGAGGATGCTCGTGGCGATAATTTTGGGGTCTTATTTGACGATAACGGTCTGGTGTTTACCTTGATGAAGGGTGCCGAAGTCCAATATCCCAAGACATTTCATATCGGCTTCATCCAAGAGAACGAAGAGAAAGTAAATGAAATCAATCAACGCTTAAAAGAAGATGGTTACAAAGTAGCATCGCCAGTAAGATCGCATGGTTGGACGTTTTATGTGAAAGCTCCTGGGGGATTTACAGTTGAAGTGTTAGCTTAATAGTAGCAGAGTGGAAAAAGCCTGCCTTTTCTATAAGAGAAAGGAGGCTTTCTTCATTTTATATCTCAAACTTATTCACTTTTTGTTTTCCCATAGTGGAAGCCCAGTTCGTAAGCGCGGTTATAAAGGTGATCGATATGGCCGGGATCATTTGATAAGGTATCATACAAGAATTCGACTTTTGAATCGGGGAGTCCGACATAATCGGCAATTCCGACATTAAGGTGGTGACGCATCATTTCGTCATAATTCCTTTTGGCAAATTGCTCTTCCGTTGCTGCTGCGAGACCGATCCACAATGCGTGCTTATGATGCAGTTTACGTGAGCCATAGGCAAACCCGTTGTTCCAGACGCGATCGATATATCCTTTCAACATGGCAGGCATGCTAAACCACCAGATTGGAAAAATAAAGGCTAACGCGTCGTGCTTTTTCATGCGTTCCATTTCAATCTCGACTTCTTCGGAATATTTCTTATCCCCATTGTTCCAATCTGGCTCATCTGCCTCCCATAAAACAGGGTGAAAACCAATACGATGCAAATCTAAAATTTCAACCTCATGTCCCGCATCTTTTAGACCCTGAACGAAACGTTCTGTAACGGCAAAGGTCAAGGAATTGGTTCTTGGATGGCTAACAACTGTCAGTACTTTCATTTTCATACACCCTCGATTTCGGTAGGAATTTGTACACCAAAGCCTCTCGCGATCAGTAGGCGATTCGCCATGTTCCTGCCCTCCAGTTTTACAAGTAAGTGGCTGGTATATCCGAATCATGCACCATATAATGGAAAGTGAAAAGTACGCACTTTTTTGTGCTTTCGATACCAAAAAGTAACATAGGAACAAAAAGGTTCCTGAAAAAATGGTAAGCCATGAGGGAGGATAGCCAACCAATGAGGCCAAAGCTCAAACATACATACCAAATTCCTTCTGAAGCAACGCTAGATGTTTTAGGTGGCAAGTGGAAAACCTTAATTTTATGTCAGTTATACTATGGTCCCAAACGAACGAGTGAATTGAAGAAACAAATGCCGGACATTAGCCAAAAAATCCTGACTCAGCAGCTTCGTGAGCTAGAAGAGGATGGAATCGTCATCAGGACCGTGTACAGCCAAGTACCGCCAAAGGTCGAGTATGAATTGAGTGAATTGGGAGAATCGCTGAAACCAATCATGGATCTCATGTGTGAATGGGGCGAACGTTACCTCCGGGGAGAAATACCGGGGAAAGAGCAATAAATATCGATCGGTCGAAGGAGGAACAATCACGTGCGTTCACCCTTGTTTCCACTTGCAGACCCTGCAAAAACGCATTTAGATACAGAGCTACTCAAGGGATTTGACAGAAAGATCAGAAAAGAAAAGGTCGTCAGCTGCCTCATCATTCAAGACGGTTATCTCGCCTACGAATATCATAAAAACAAGAAGCAAGCGCAAAAACTTCAAAAGATCAATTCTTGCACCAAAAGCTTTATCTCGGCGCTTATCGGGATTGCATTGGATCAAGGGCTGATTGCTGGCTTAGATACACCAATCACTTTCTACTTTCCCTATTTAGAGCAAAAGTCAGTCGATCCCGTTAAACGTTCCATTACCTTGTTTCATTTGCTCACGATGTCACCTGGTTTTGATTGGCCAGAGTTTGGCGAGTGGCAATCATTTCCCCTGATGCTCTACAGTCCGGATTGGGTGCGATTTGTGCTGGATCGGCCGTTGCTTGACCGCCCGGGAGAGAAGATGAATTACAATTCCGGTTGTTCTCATTTACTGTCTGCTATCCTGCAAAAAGCAACAGGCATGAGCACATACGATTTTGCCAAAAAGCATCTCTTTCAGCCTCTGGACATCGAAGATTCGTATTGGTATTCGGACGGACAGGGGGTTCATAACGGGGGAGACGGATTACGCCTTACTTCACGTGATATGGCAAAGCTAGGGTTACTCTATCTGCAAGGAGGTCAATGGCAAGAAAAGCAGATTGTTTCAGCAGCGTGGGTTCAAGAGTCGATTCAGCCAAAATTTTGGACATACGAGAGGATAGGGTCTTACGGCTTGCATTGGTGGAGTGATCGAATCGATCTAAGTAAGGATTGGACAGAGGACAACTTCTATTATTTTGCCCTTGGCTTTGGGGGGCAGTACATACTGGTTGTTCCTTCGCAAAAGATGATTGTTGTGTTCAGTAGTGAGCTCTACGACCATTCTTTGCGGCCACTTGCTTTATTCAGACAGTACATACTTGCAGCGAAATAGAACGAAAACCAGTTCAGGACACGAGCAGGTCCTTCGAACTGGTTTTCCTATTTACAGAAACAATTTACTTGGATGGTGCGTCTGTATGGACAAGAGCTTTACTGCCACGGAATTGCAGGCGATACAGCATCCAAACTCCTATGATGAGAATGGTTAGCAGGAAAAAGATGTTGCTGTATAACGAGCTGGATGCAAGTGGATAAGGAAGGTCTTGTGTACCCATAATACCTTTGACAGACAACAAAGAATTCGGGGTGTTTAGAATGAAAAAATGGAAACTGTTATCGCTCATGCTGATTACCGCGATGGGGTTAAGTGCATGTGGCGGTGCTGCTGCACCGGATGTACTGGAGCAAGTAGAGATTGTACCGAAACCTACATTTACAGTAGGGAGTGAAGTCATCTTGAAAGCAAGTCACCAACCGGGGATGCAAGGGGCGAAAGCGAAAATTGTGGGGGCTTATGCCACAACTGCCTATTCAGTGACCTATACGCCTACAACCGGTGAGCCCCCTGTGAAGGGTTATAAATGGATCATTCAAGAAGAAATCAAGAACCATATCAAGCAACCGTATAACCCGGGAACGGAAGTCGTCTTGAAGGCGGACCATGTGAAAGGGATGCTCGATGCATCAGGCAAGCTTGATACGGCAAATACAACGACAGTCTATATGATCGATTACACTCCCACGACAGGGGGAGGAGAAGTTAAGAACTACAAATGGGTAACGGAAGATGAGCTATCGCCAGCCAAATGATTGATGCCATCCTCTTATGAAAAAAGACAGCTTTGGCTTTTCAACGCCAAAGCTGTCTTTTCTGCTTTTCCATTGATACGATATTGAGACGAGCTAGATGTTACATGCGACGAGACTTCCACTCAGAGAGCATTTGATTGAGAGATTTCCTGTATAGCTCAATTGCTTCCAGCATCTCATGGAATCGCTGCATAACTTGCTCACTTTGCTTCAAATCTTCAATTTGCATTCCTTTTTCTATAATATTCTTTAATGATAGGATTCGCTCTAAACCCTGTATAAATTCTTCCTCAATTGCGTCTGGTGCCACGATGTAATAACTCACACGGTCGCCTGTCACACTCTTTTTTTCCGCGATTCCAATTTTTAAAAGAATGCGCATATTGGTAGATACACTTCCTAGACTGACTTGCAATGTAGTGGCAATCTGTTCGGACGAAAGGGGGTGCTGAGAGACCATCAACAGTCCAATAATCCGGCCAGCAATTCTGGATAATCCTTGATTTTCATGATGGAGAGCCATTTCTTCAATCAATTGCATCGTTTCCGCCGTTAATTTGTCCAACTTCAAGACTCCTTTTTCCTCGTTTTGCCCGATATCCATGCTTTTGTCTATTATACTATCAATAGTCATCGCTTTCTTCAGAAAATAACAAAAGAAAATGCGCCTGGTCTGCTGACAGGCGCTCACATCAATCCTTATTTTAGTGGCGTGGCAGTGCTATCATTGGTTTGACGAAGATGCTCCATTATCATCAAGGCTGAACCTAGCTGGACACCGCACAATTCGCGCAGCGGACGCATCGACCAGTTAAAAAAGGAGAGTAGCTCTTGTAAGCCTTGATCCAGCCATTTTTCTGATTCTGCTCGAATTTCTGAAAGGGTGATGTTGTCGGGCTGGGCATCCAGCATGCGGATCAGCATGCTGCAGCAGCATAGAGAACTCCATAAAGTGCGTAGTTTCAAGTCAAACATTTCAGCTACTGTTGCGAAGCGTGCTAAAGTTTCATCACTTTCAGCTGATTTTAAATGATGGGCTCGAACTTCCTCCATACCGATCAGAAAATCCTCTACAGATCGCTGAAATTTGGTTGGGATTGTTATGAATGCCTGTGCGCTTTGGTACTGTTTGGATAAAAATGCAAAATGCTCACCTTCCAGTTTGGCTATGTCCAGCGTAGCATCCTTGTAGCTATGAGTGGTTTCAGATTTATCTCCCATCCTTGGATCCGTAAACAATGATATTTCCGAAACAAGGCAAAAGGTATGGTAACGTGTCCCAGCATAATCGCGGGATGAGCCCCCCATGAGGATTGCTTTTGCAGGGTCTTCTCCAGTAGGCAGGATGCTTTGGTAGTAATCGTACATAGCAGACAGCTCAGGTAGCTGATAAAAACCGGGTTGGATAGGGGGCATGAATGGTGCCTCCGGTTCGCCGATCATCAGCGGTAATTGATGATCATGGGTCAGTTTTACGATCTGTTGGCACAATGCGTCGGGAAGAGGCGTCGATACATAATAAAACGTTCCCGTTTGATCGGAGCTGTGCAAGCTGTTGAGGAAATGCGGCTTGGCTTCATCAATCGCCCGCATAAATGCTACGGTTTCAGGAATGGGCTCGCTGAAGCTCAACGTTTTATACGCATACGGGAATGTCCATTCAACTTGTTCGAGCATACTGGGACGATAGTAGCTGCGGATGTAACGATCTGGAGAAAATGGGCCACCGTACCACCCCTCATTCAGTCTGCAACCATCCACATCGATTTCTTTGATGATATAGAAGGTATAATCCATTTGCTCTAATAGGGCAGAATCCTCACATAGCTTTTTGCTGAGATACTCTAACGATAGAGCTCCAATCGGTTCATTTGGATGCGGACAACCGACAAACAGCGCTCGATGCTGGCCATTTCCAATTCGTAGCATGTGGATTGGGTGTCCTTCTGTTGAGTGACCGATGGTACTGAGGGTAACAAGATGTGGATAGGCGGCTGCTAATTCACGGGAAGAGGTGTCCAATTCTTCAATAGTTAGAAAATGTGAGAAATCAGGCATTTCTTGCAGCAGTTTTTGAATGAAATTAGTCAAACTACTCACTCCTTTTGAGATGGATAAGAAAGGCTGAAACAAAAGAGATTCCTGCACCTACTAGCAAAAGGGAAAAACCGGCTTGAAAGGAGTACGCCTGAATGAATGCGCCCATCACGATTGGTGTAAAAATACTTGCCAGCTTTCCTCCAGTTAACAGGATTCCAGTAGCAGTGCCCATAGCATCTGAGGGAATGAGACGCATGGTAAGTCCAATAATAGGTTGAGTGGTAAGGGATAGAAAAAACAAAGAAATAGACTCAAACAACATAAACAGGTTGACATCGTCAGTTAGGATCATAAGCGTAAGGAAAATCGCTGAGACCAGAATGGACGGAATGACCATCGTTCGAAACTTTTGATAAAAATAACGGTCAAATAACCAACCGCCTGCCAAATAGCCAAGCATGGAAATGAGAAGAGGAAGCGATGCATATAAGCCCGATTCGGTAATAGCAAGATGTTTTTCCGTTGTTAAGTAGGTAGGTACCCATGTCATGCATCCAATCATCACGATATTAATTCCGCTGAGCATACCTGTTAGTTTCCACAAATCGATGTTACGTAATAGAGATAGTAAAGGGATAGGATTCGATTTTGATGCCGAGCTTGAATCTGAGCTTGAAGGTTGTTCCATTACGAAAGGACGGGGAAGGAATATCAAGAGAATGGGGACCAAGAGCAGGCCGATTGATGCTGTAACAAAAGTAGCTTCCTGCCATCCCAGTATTGCAATCAATGGTGCTACGAGAAAAGGGGCAAGTCCAGACCCAATTGGTTCCGCTGATGAAACGATAGATATTGTGGTCGTACGGATGTTTGCAGGTGTTCGTTCGGCAATCGCTTTATACATAGCAGGCATTAGTGGGGCATCGATAACCCCCAACAAAAAACGGACAACGAGTAAGGCTGCAAAACTTGTGACCGCCCCTGTAAGCGCAGTCAATATTGCCCACAGTACCACGCTGATTATAATAATTTGCTTCGATCCTCGTTTATCAGCAATGATCCCTCCAGGAATGGTAAAAATCGCGAAGCCTAAAAAATATACACTCATGATCGCACCTTGCTCCACTGGATTCAGATGTAATTCCTCTCCAATAAATGGTAGCGCAATTATGATGCTGTAGGTGCCAAGAACCCCTACGAGTATAGTGATAAACAAGAGCACAGCACTAATCAAAGCAGACTTTTTCATGTGCATCACTTCCTAAAAGATGTTATGTGTATTATCTTAAGTAATTTCAGTTATTTTAGTCAATACTGAAATTACTGAAAACAATTTTGTTTGGAAAAATACCATAACCAGGGGATGCTGTTATTTTGTCACGGAGGTTCCTTCTGGCAATTGGATTCAACTGTACAACTAATCGAAAGCCGCTGAGAGCTACATTTCGAATAACGAAAACGACCTGTGGGTTACACAAATGGTTTTCCATCGTGCTACCTACAGGTCGTTTCATTATCTCATTTCCTAACAGATTGTATCTGTTAGGATTAGTACTTTCTTGTGAGAATTCGAGAATGCTCTCCATCTACAGTAATTTCCCAGCCTCTAGGGATTTCATAAGCAAAGGATGGTGAAGGATGCTTCATCGCTTCAATGCTGGATTCAGTAGGGATACTGGTGATATTTACGATATGTTTTTCATAGAGACTAACACTTACTACGACCCAGCCATATGGTACAGGCACCCCGGTACCGACCCATTTATTTTCCAGCTCTTGAGGTTGGTACCGTTTTTTATTCTCATTTCTGATATCGATATAAGCCTGTCTTTTGCTATTATAACCTCGACCGATTTCTACCCAACCAGGAGGAACGTTAAAGCTCAAGCTTCTTTCCACTTGCCCATAATTCGCGCCATTAATATATTTCGCTACTTCATATCCAAGCTGTGCTCCACGATGTGGCTCTTTTTCAATCGAAATCCATCCATTCGGAAAGAACGTATCGTATGCCACTACTAACGTATCACCGTACTTCCAGTTTCCATCAAAGATATATTTTTGTGGACGGGCGTTAGAGTCTTTTCCTTTTCCTACTGCATCTGCTGCTTGAGTCGGGACGAACAAGAATGATGATGCCAAGACGAGAATACCCAAACCTCTTACTACTTTTTTCATAGTTTAACTCCTCCATATAATTGCAATAAGTTAAAGAATTTCAATAATGAGAATTCTGGGTGAATTTGAAACTTCCTGCTCTATATGGAAAAAATTTCTTGTAGAAAAATTGTCGAGCGAGAGGATTGTTCCAAGGAACACGTGTTTTCAATAGAAGCTACAGTAAAAAAACGGAAATATTCCTTGTTGAAAGGTGCAAATGATTATGATATGATGCTGTTAACTTAATGACTGGAGCTGAAGAGTATAATGGATAATTTTCTTGCTTAAAAAATAAAACAAACTGCGATATCTTTCGCGTGTTTTATTCTTTATGTGCAAGAAAGTTACTTATATCTCTTCACTCAAACAATATATCCTTATCTAACTCCATTTTTTTGAGTTGGATTTGCTGTATTTATTTGAGCTACAAGAGAGTAACTTTCTTGTAGCTTTTCTATTTTTTTGCGTACAGGGGGATGATTGTATGTCATTAATCAGTGTAAATAACTTGACGTTTGCCTATGAAGGCAGTTTTGATAACATTTTTGAAAATGTGAGCTTCCAAATCGATACGGATTGGAAATTGGGCTTTACGGGAAGAAACGGTAGGGGGAAGACAACTTTTCTCAACCTGTTGCTTGGTAAGTATGAATACAGCGGAAAGATTAGTGCTCAAGTCAGCTTTGAATACTTTCCTTTCCAAGTCGAGAACAAAGAATATCTTACCCTTGATATCGTTCAAGACATTGTCCCGGACTATCAGTTATGGGAATTAATGCGCGAGTTCTCCCTCTTAAAGGTTTCAGACGATGTTCTATATCGGCCCTTTGAATCTTTGTCTAACGGGGAGCAAACGAAAGTGATGTTAGCCGCCTTATTTCTAAAGGAAAACAGTTTTTTGTTAATTGATGAGCCAACTAATCACCTCGACATGCATGCAAGGGAGCTCGTCAGTGATTATCTCCATTCGAAAAGCGGCTATATTCTGGTGTCCCACGACCGCGCATTTCTAGACAACTGTGTCGACCACATCTTGTCCATCAACAAGACGAACATTGAGGTGCAAAAAGGAACCTTCTCCGATTGGTGGGAAAATAAACAGAGACAGGATAACTATGAGCTCGCTGAGAATGAGAAGCTCAAAAAAGACATTAAACGCTTGTCGGACGCAGCCAAACGCACAAGTAACTGGTCGGACGCTGTGGAAAAGACGAAAAATGGAACATTGAATTCCGGTTCCAAATTAGACAAAGGGTATGTTGGCCACAAGGCTGCGAAAATGATGAAACGCTCCAAATCGATGGAGCAAAGACAGCAATCCGCTATTGATGAAAAATCGAAGCTACTGAAAAACATTGAAAATCAGGAAAGCTTAAAGATTGCACAGCTTGCTTATCACAAAAATCAACTGGCCGAACTGGAGAACGTCTCGATTTCTTACGGAGAGAAGCTTGTTTGCGCAGATGTCAGCTTTACGATTGAGCAAGGAGAGCGTATAGCGCTGTCAGGAAAGAATGGTTCAGGAAAATCCAGCATTCTCAAGCTCATTTGCGGGGAGAACATTCAACATACGGGGACATTCAGAAAGGGAAGTCAACTGAAAATCTCGTATGTTTCTCAAGACACTTCCCATTTAAAGGGCAATCTAACTGACTTTGCCCGGGACAATGAGATTGAGGAAAGCCTGTTTAAATCGATTTTGCGCAAGCTGGACTTTTCCCGTGTGCAATTTGAAAAGGATATCTCTGCTTTTAGTGGCGGACAGAAGAAGAAAGTACTCATTGCGAAAAGTCTTTGCGAGAAAGCCCATCTTCATATTTGGGATGAGCCATTAAACTTTATCGACGTCATTTCTCGCATGCAAATTGAAGAGCTGCTCCTTGAACACTCGCCAACGATTCTTTTTGTGGAGCATGACAGGGAGTTTTGCAATAACATCGCTACAAAAATCGTTGAATTGTAGTTGGATAAAAAGTCTCTAAAAAAAGAAGAAGGTGGGGAAAACCGTTTTGGTTTCCTCACCTTTCTAATTCGTTCGTAAAGCAGGGTACACGAAAGCCTTTAACGTAACGCCTGTAAAGGAACATCCGGAAGCCTTTGGATGACCGCCACCACCGTAATGCTGGGCGATCACAGACAGATTCACATCTTCTCGAATCGTTCGAAAGCTGATTCTGCCTTTCCCGGGATCGAGCATCGCGACGAAATCAATCATTTCCGCATTTTTACATAAGAAATTGCCTGTCGTGGAGTGATATTGTTCGAGGAAAACCACGCCCACTTGATACGTTTTTGGCTCGTCTAAATCAATCTCTACCGGAATTAGCTTCATTTGCTTCAGCTTTTTATGCTCAAATTCATCCATTCGCTTTTCTTCTGTATAGATGAGGATCGATTCTACTTCGTCAAATACGAACTGATCCGTATGAGTACCTTCACCACGCAAGCGTCCCAGCACATTCTGAATAAACCTGTCTCGCTCGACCATATAGAATAAAATGTTCAGTTGATTGGCTTGTACCGTACCGGTTGCATCCCAGTCCCACGTATCAAAGGCACGAACCAGCTCCACATAGTCAGAGAGAACGCCTGTAGGAGTCAGATATCCCTGGTTTACCAGATAATCATAATAAAGGCTCGTTGCCGAAGTCTTTTTCCCTGATTCTTCGGTAATAACCTTTGCCCATTCGTACGTGGAAGCCAACGGTAAGGCAGTTGGGTGATGATCGATCAAGACAAATACATGTCCCTGATCGACCTTTTTCTGAATGAGCGTTCCGACCTCGTTATTGACACTTACATCGGAAATCACGACATACATATCGGGGGTAAGCTCTTCTTCGAGAAACTTTTGAACTTCTTGATTGACCGTGTAAGGAGTCACTCCGCGGTAATCGACTTCTTGATTGGAGAAAGCAATTTGACTCAGGATTGCACAAGATACGCCATCCAGGTCCTTATCACTGAAATGAATGATTTTTTGATGAGTCATGAAGTATCTCCTTATAAAATGAGTCCGTCGTTCAAATGGTACTGCCTTCTCTCATCTTTCCCATTCATGATGGCTTGCTTGCACGAATACAACAATTGGTGATTATTTGCAAGGTTAATTTTATTGTAATATAATGCTTTGGTCAAAAGCACTCCACATCTCGTTCAAACACACGGACGTGTTCGCGTATAACAGTGGAGAGAATATGTAAAAGGTGGTCCTCAACATGAAAAAGTCAGCATTGATCCCAGCTGCACTCCTGCTAGCAGTCCTTACTGCTTGCGGCAACACGCAACCTACAGAGCAACCAACAAATCAAAATCAATCGACAACTGGCACCCAACAGCCAGTGGGTGAAGCAACTACGCAAAAACCTGAAGAAGCGAAAAAAGAAGAGCAACAGGTGATCGCTGCTCCACAAGAAATCGTAGTATACAAGCAAGGGGAAAAAACATCCCTGAAGCCGGAAGATAACAAGTTCAAGGAAATTCTTGCTCTCATGGACAAACGTTTTGAAACACCTGCGGACCAAATGCGTTTTGACGAGAGCACCCAAGCGGTGGAAAAGGACAAGAAAGAGGCTTTGGCAGTTGAATTCAACTACGCTGAAGTAACGACAAACACTTTGCCAGCGACTGTTCATACAGATAACAAAACAGAAGTAAAGGCGAAGACATTGTTCTTCGTATTGAGCGGAGACAACAAAAACCATATGTTTGATTCAGAAGATGGGAAAACTTATGGAACGGCACCGTTGCATTTGACCGAATCCACTGAACTGACCGAGCTGTTGAATAAGTAAGCGAACGAGCCAGACTGTCGAGCAACCGGCAGTCTTTTTTCTATCCATACTGCCTGATCAAAGAAAACCCTCTTGATCTTTGGTCAATCGATCAAGAGGGAAGACATGACAAACTATTTCCTTGTTTGATCCGGTTCCGACTGAACGACAGTTAACGTCGTATCTCCATCGGTCTCCACCAGGTGCTTCAACATAGACAGCTTATTGTTCCAAAACTGCTCGTAAAAGGAAAGCCACTGCTTTACTTCTGTCAAGGGACCGGGGTGCAAACGATAGATTTTCTCGCGACCAACCTTATGTCCCGTAACCAAATCTGCGTCAGCAAGTATATGAAGATGCTTGACTACTGCCGTTCGGCTTATGGGGAAATGAGAGGTAATTGCTGAGATCGGCAATTCTTTTTCAGCTAGCAAGCGAAGCACTTCTCGACGAGTAGGGTCAGCGATCGCTTGAAATACATCAACCTTTTCTGCTGAGGCAGACATTTAGCCTTCCACAACCTTTTTCAGACGCTCATGAACAATACCAACCCAACCTTGATTCATCTTCTCGCGAATCATTGCGCTCTTCGCGTTTGCTTTTTCGATGATCTCATCTGCCGCTTTCCATCCACCATGAATGAGAGTAAACTCCGTTTTATCTCCCATATCTTTTAAAAGAAAAGAGACAACCCAACCGTCTGTATCCCAAGCAAAAGAAAGGCGATGTGGTGCTTCTACTTCCAGCACTTTGCATGGAGAAGGGCCAAAAGGGGATTGGATATGAAACTCATGACCAACTACAGGCTGAAAGTCATTTGGCATAAACCAAGCTGAGATGGCGTCCGCAGTGGATACTTTCTCCCATACCTTTTGAATAGGGGCGTCGAAAACGATGGTTTGCTTAATATCTTCTACGGTTTGTTGATTGTTCTGTTCCACGATAAAATCTCTCCGTTTCGTAGTGAAAAATATAACACCTTTTGGTTTTGCTTTTATGATGATATAACACCGTTTGGTTTTATGTAAATGGTATTTTTCCCCCAACTCATGAAGGATATTCGGCGAGGAGTGCGCTAAAAATGTGCGAATGTGCTCCTATCTTGCAAGAAAAGGGTATAATAAATTGGCAAAATGTATCATGCGTACAATTACCTCCATTCAAATAACGTCAATCGATAAAAGGAGATACAATGACTGACAAAAAACCAACAATCGAACCGGGATGGAACTTCGAGAACAGCTATACTACGCTGCCAAAATCGTTTTTTTCTAGGCTCAATCCACCACCTGTGCGTTCGCCAAAGCTTGCCATTCTCAATGAACGTTTGGCAAAATCACTAGGGCTGAATGTCGAAGCTCTGCAAAGCGAAGAAGTCATAGCCATGCTCGCGGGAAATAAAACCCCGGAAGGTGCAATGCCTCTCGCTCAAGCATATGCGGGGCATCAGTTTGGCCATTTTACCATGCTAGGCGACGGTCGGGCTCTCCTGCTTGGTGAGCAGATTACGCCTACAGGCGAGCGCTTCGATATCCAACTGAAAGGTTCAGGCAGAACACCTTATTCACGCGGCGGCGATGGTAGAGCAGCCCTTGGCCCGATGCTGCGCGAATACATCATTAGCGAGGCCATGTATGGGCTTGGGATTCCTACGACTCGCAGCCTTGCAGTAGTGACAACTGGCGAGTCTGTCTATCGCGATTCCGAGCTGCCTGGTGCCATTTTGACGCGTGTCGCAGCCAGTCATATCAGAGTGGGCACGTTCCAATTCGCAGCAAGATTTTGTTCCATAGAAGATCTCCGCGCGTTAGCTGATTACACATTGCAAAGACATTTTCCAGAGATCGAGGCAGAAGAAAACCGCTATCTCCTCCTACTAAAAGGAGTCATCCAGCGGCAGGCAGCGTTGATTGCCAAGTGGCAGCTTGTGGGCTTTATCCACGGGGTCATGAACACCGACAACATGGCGATCAGTGGCGAAACCATTGATTACGGTCCTTGCGCGTTCATGGACA
This sequence comes from Brevibacillus sp. BD137, assembly GCF_041644655.1. Classification (NCBI taxonomy): domain Bacteria; kingdom Bacillati; phylum Bacillota; class Bacilli; order Caryophanales; family Paenibacillaceae; genus Brevibacillus; species Brevibacillus sp. BD137. Next base: position 80,207 of record NZ_JAOTNO010000002.1, read on the forward strand.
CCTATGATCCTGCAACGGTATTTAGTTCTATTGACGTTCAGGGCCGCTATGCTTACGGAAATCAGCCATACATAGCCGTCTGGAATCTTTCTCGTTTTGCGGAAAGCTTATTGCCGTTGCTGCATGAAAATGAAGCGCAGGCAGTGAAAATAGCCGAAGATGCCCTTGCCGAATTTAGCAAGCTGTATCATAGCAATTGGCTCACAGGAATGCGGGCAAAGCTCGGTTTGTTTAACGAAGAGGAGCAAGACGAAGCGTTGATCGAGGGTTTGCTCAACATGATGAAGGAGCACCGTGCAGATTATACGAATACATTTCGTGCTCTCACGCTTAATCAACCAGAAGAGACTGTGCTGTTTGGCACGAGCGAATTCACGGAATGGCATGAGCAGTGGAAAGCACGACTAACGAGACAGCCAGAAGACACCGACGCGGTACAACAGGGAATGAAAAAGAACAACCCGGCAGTCATTCCGCGGAACCATCGGGTAGAAGAAGCATTGGAAGCAGCATGGAAAGAGGGCGACTACACGGTGATGGAACGGCTCCTGACAGTCCTTTCTGATCCCTTTGCCTACACGCTTGAACAGGTAGAATACACGACTTTACCAGCGGAATCAGCATGTCCTTACCAAACGTTTTGCGGTACCTGATAGCACGCAATCAGAGTCCAACGATCTTTTACACGTTGGACTCTTTTTTCATACGCCCGATCTGCACTAAAATATGGAAAGCTGAAGAAAAAGGAGAATTCCTTTATGGATAAAAAAGCAAAGCAAATCTTGATGAAGACATTTTGGAGCAGTAACGGCTGGAAGAGTCGTCCATACGATTTTTCGGGAGCAGATTTTGAATACGCAAAAAGCAAAGATCTCATGTTTGACCCGCTAACGATTAGTCACGAGGAATGCATAGATAAAATCATTGCTTTGCATGAAAAAGTGACAAAAGAGCAAGTCACCACAGCGTTTTTGCACAGTCTCTCGACGCGAAAGGTGTACCTGCGCAGCGCCTTGTCTAGTTGGGCTTTGACGGAGCATTTGACGGCTCATACGTTTGAAAGTAATGCAGGGAAGTATACAAATCCAGAAAACGGTACCTATTTTTCCATGTACGGGGACTGCCATAAATGCGACCGTTACTATATCGCTGGGCGAGAGCTATATACCGACGAAGATTTGAATGTCCTGAATTTTGAAAGAATCAAGTGGGGCGGCATTCGCCTGAACTATCTACCATACCTCATGCTTGATTTGGAACTGTTAAGAAAGGAAGACAATCTTACGGTACAGGAAGAAGATGTAGCCATCCTCCGTCAGGTGCTAACCATCATCGCCAGCAGTGAACCAACCGATGCCGCTCGTCAACTGGAGAAGCGCCTCCAGGGTGTCTTTCCATCTAGCAAGAACGAACGGGATGTCTTCATGGAAATTCTTGCATCCGCTGGGATCTTGGCTCCAAGCAAGGACAGACCAGGGCGTGGCGGGAAGAATGACTTTTTCGCCGTCGTGAACTGGCGGGGGGAAGATAGCTATTCCGAGCAAGCTGTACAGAACTTCTTTGGTCCGTGGCTGTAAAGAACGGAAAATCTAGGAACAAAGAAGGGTGCCATCCATACGCGAAGTGTGTATAATATTGGAAAAGCATGTCGAATAATTTGTTTTCATTGAAAGGAGGTGAGATATAAGTGAAAAAGAAATTAATCGTCCTGTCAGGCATTGCGGGCAGTGGCAAAAGCAAGTGGGCGCAAGAAATTGCCAAAAAGGAACGAGCTATCATCGTGTCTACGGATGAAATTCGCCAGAACTTATTCGGTGATGAGCGAAAACAAAAAAAGTCGGCGCAAGTATTTTTTGAGGTTTATTCGAAAATCGCAACGGAGCTGGCGAATGGAAGGAATGTCATCTTAGACGCAACCAATATTGACAGAGAGAAGAGAATGAAGGTCCTGTCCAAATTTCCCGATGTCCAGAAGGAATGCTATTACGTCGATGTTCCCTATTCCGTTTGCCTAGAGCGCAATCAAGCCCGAAAGAGAACCGTAGACGAATACATCTTGGCGAAGATGCGGAAGAACTTTCATTTTCCCATCAAGAATGAAGGCTGGGATCACATTCATCTCTTGCACGAGCCAGTTCCATATGCCATTGAAAAAGAAGAGTTCGTTCAGTTGCTTCAAAATGAACCCTCCTATGAAGAGCTGTTCGACAGGTTGAATGCCATTCCGATCTTCAAAGAGATGTATCAATTTAATCAGGAAAATCCTTACCATCAGTACCCTTTGTGCAAGCATACCTATCATGTTTTCGATTATGTAAACGCCTTTTACACGGAAGAAGACAAATTTCTCATGCAAGTGGTCGCCTTGTTTCACGATACAGGAAAACCATTTTGCAAGACCTACAAGCCGTTGAAAGGCCATTACTCCTACTTCGGACATGAGCATGTATCTGCACAAATTGCTTGCCATTTCTTAAAAGAATTAGGATTCGACGATGATTTTATTTTCGAAGTCGTCAACCTGATTCAAATGCACATGAAGATTAACTACGGAACGCAGCAAGATATTTCCGAGATTTATCATTTATTGGGCGAAGAGTACCTGTGGAAGCTGTACTTCTTCAAGGAAGGAGATGCCTATGCCAAATAAGGAGGTGAATAACGATGTTGAAAAAATATCCGAGAACCTTTCATTTACCCTGGTCAAGAAGTAGAACCGACGATGATAAAATCTTGCGAACGGTTTGTCATTTCGAGGGAAAAGAAGTAGTCGTGACAGAAAAGCTGGATGGAGAAAATACCACGCTGTACCGAAACCATATCCATGCACGGTCACTGGATAGCAAAGATCATGCATCTAGACATTGGGTAAAGATGCTGCACGGGATGATTTCGTTTCATATCCCGGAAGGCTGGAGAATTTGTGGGGAAAATGTATATGCGCTGCACTCCATCTATTACGGCCATCTAACGAGCTATTTCTACGTGTTCTCGATCTGGAATGAAAACAATGAATGCTTGTCGTGGGATGAAACGGTAGAATGGGCCGAACTACTTGGCTTGGAAACAGCACCTGTCTTGTACAGAGGGATTTGGAAGGAAGAGACCGTAAAAAGTTGCTACACCAAGCAATCTGTCTTCGGTGGAGAGCAAGAGGGGTACGTGGTACGAGTAGCGGGGAGGTTTCCGTACGAAGATTTTAAACACTCTGCCGCCAAGTTTGTGCGCAAAAATCATGTGCAAACCGACCAGCACTGGTTGTCGAAGCCAGTCGTTCCAAATGGGATAACACAAACCTATTAAAGACTTTTGAATAGAAAGGAATGAGAACGATGTAATTTGCTAAATGGTATTGACCGTCTACTAGAGTATCCAAATTTCATTTTGGCTATTGTTAAGACAGTCATGACATGGGAGGAAGAGAGATGAGCGAAGAAATGAACGATGAAATGATGTCAGCGGGCTGGGATGCCATTGATCAGGAGATGAGAAAGATTTATGGAGAGCAGGAGCCTAAGCATTACGGTACGCTTATCTCGTATGCGCTGGGTGGAAACGATCCATTGGATGGAATAAGCGCCTACCTATCAGACGAGCCTAACCCGCATTGGCATTTTGTCACGTATGGATTCACCGAGTTGTATGAAAAAGAGTCCGAGAATGAAGAAGAAAGTGGTTTTGGCTTTGAATTGACGTTTCGATTGGCACGAAAGGACGACGAGGAAGAACCGCCTGCTTGGGCGCTGAATTTGCTTCAAAATATGGGGCGTTACGTATTCAACACGGGCAATGTGTTTCAAGCAGGGGATCATTTGGATGCAAACGGTCCGATATGCTTGGGCTCCGATACCCAACTGACTGCGCTCGCTTTTGTGACAGACCCACAGCTTGCCGAAATGGATACGCCGAATGGGCGGGTGCAATTTTTGCAAATGGTTGGGATTACAGGTGATGAACTCGATGCGATGATGGCTTGGAATACTCGTGGCGTACTTCAATCTGGCTTGCCGTACATGCCTTTCTACATAACCGATCTCGAGCGGGATTCTCTCCTTAACCATTCTACGGTAACTGATGCTGTTCAAAAAGGAATGGAACAAGAGGGCTCCAGCACGGCTTATTTGTTCGTCAGCCAGCTTGGATGGGAGCCAGGAAAAAATGGCTTCTTGAAAAAAACGCCTTCGACCTTGAGGCTGGGAGCTAAGCAAGCGGAAGTCATCGGAAAAATTCTCCGCGGACGTATGCGCAAAGGGGAAAGCCTAAGCCTTGTGGGACCTGATGTCCGCGTTGTATTTGAGGCAGGAGAGAAGCCAGCGTGTATTCCAGAAGAGGAAATGATTCGATTTGTTCTCGATGATGCGACAACGCTTGCGCTTACCAAGCAGTTGCTTCCAAAGGAAAGCAGCTTTGAGATTCCTTCCCTGAAAGGAATTGCCATTAATATTGTGAAAACCAATATTACCGATAGCGAGGGCAATGTCGTCAAAGTCATCGGCTAAGGTGTTTTGGCAAGGAGGAGAGTCAGTCAATGAATCAGGCAGCAGAAGCATTTCTAAACGAAGTATGGACTTCCATCCAAGAAATTTACCAAAAAGAGAACCAACGGATCAACGAGATCAAAGACTGGAGTCTACTGCAGGCAGGGGTCAAAGACTACCTGAGAGTGGCGTGGAGAAAAGGAAAGCTCAATTGGGCCAATGGTAAAATCCACATCGATGTCCATGAACCATTCAGTTGGAGTGACGACTCGTACAAATACGATGCGGGCTCTTATATCGAGGAGCTTACAGAGGAAATCCTCATGCAAGAGTTTTTTCCCGCACTGTGTGATCGAATGGAATCCTTGTTCCATTCCACCGACTATGATTCTCACTTTTTTAATTACCGCTTCGAGCTCGTCTTCGAATTCGAGTGGAAACAATCGGTGCAATGCCATTCTCGCCATTTCATAAACGAGCCAAAACGCGAGAGTCTAAAACAAGTACTGGAACAATTTATCGAGACAAAAATTAAAGCGGAGCTTCCTGTACGTCCGAAAGAAAGAGACGATTTCTTCTTCGCTCATTGTCTCGTCAATCCCGACTTGATGGAACAAAAGCAGGAAATTATCGAACCGCTCATCCAGCGTCTTAGCGAAAAGCTGCGCTTTAATAAAGAACGCGGTGATTCGTGGACGTACCACTCTTCGTTAGCTTTAAAAGGCTGGGCGGATGAGCGTTTTTTAGTCAAATTTTTTGATCGTACCGGGCATTATGGATTGGACTGGGTTTTGAAACCCGAGCAGGAGCGTCAGGAACCAAAAGCAGAGGAGCTGGATTTTTTCCTATACGTCGCTCTCGCAATAGGTAACAAGGAACCTGACACCCGCAAGAAGTTTTTGGACCTCGCTGTTCAGCTTGGCTCCAAGCGGGCTACGGACTATGTAAAACGTGGCAGCGGTCGCTTTGAAAACGAGTATAAAAGCAGTCTGATTCAAGCAAAAGCCAATGATGTTTTACAAGTGATCGACATCCGTATCGTGACTGAGGAAGAAGCCGCCTACGGTGAAGCCATCGATTTTATCAACGGACTCTTGCGTGAAGGCTTTCCGAAAGGGTACAAGCTCAAGCTGAAGAGTAGCGAAAAGCACTACCTGCCCGTAAAAAAGCTGGCGAAGTCAGGTCTCCACCAGTTTTTTGCCAATGCTTCTCGTTATCCTGCCTTATATCCGAAAATCGCCGAATATGCGGAGCTTGCGATGGAGGAGTTCGCATGGTACGGGGATGTAGAGCCTAGTGAGAAATCCGTCATGCCTGGCACCTATGCGGTATTGGCTCTCGGGTTGTCCAGCAGCGATTATTTTCCACTCTTTCGCCGCTATATGAAGCTGGTCGACACGGAGCATCAGTCTGCGCAGGACGATTTTGCCCTAGCTTTTATGGAGGCGCATGGTGTAACCGTAGAGAATATCCCCGTACTCGTCTCTCTGGTGCTTGGCAGTAGCGACTCGGCGAAGCCTTTGAAAAATATCACTATTGATCGTGCCGAACTGGTGGATGCACTCATAGGGGAGCTTGCAGCGATGGAGGATTACCAGCGGGAAAGCGTTATTTATCGCCTTTTCGGCGGGAACAAAAAGCTCGCACAGGCAGTAAAAAAGGAATCTTCCCCTATCAAAGACAAGCTTGCCCAATTGCTAGCCTTGGTCGAATAGCTTCATTGACAATATTTAGAAGACCATTATTTTTCATATAGTGATTTCTAGTACGAGAGCAAGATGCTTCTGTTTATTGGACAGGAGCATCTTTTTTTGTTGTCAAAAAAGGGGGCGATACAGATGAACAAAGAGTAAATGACGAGAAACGTAAAAATGAAATGGGGAATCCACATGGTTGAACTGCACAATATCACGATTACCACCAAAAAGACGACAGGACTCTCATTCAAAATTTGCATCTGACCCTGCAAACCGGTGACAAGATTGCCATCATCGGGGAAGAGGGAAATGGAAAAAGCACCTTATTAAAATTGATATACGCGGAACAAATGATCGCCGAGTATTGTATATATGAAGGTAACGTGTGGAGAAACGAATGTTCCATGGGATTTCTCTCACAGGAGCTATCGGACGAAGAAAAACAAATGTCCATCGCCGATTTTTTTATGGAAAATCAATGGACCAAAGAATTGGTGAGAGCGATGGATGACCTCGGCATTCATGCATTGGATTCAGATAAAAGGATGGGGGTTCTGTCCGGGGGTGAGCGTTTCAAATACCGCTTTTTAAGTCTGTTAGCACAGAAGCCTGATGTACTATTGCTGGACGAACCCACGAATGATTTGGATATTCAAACGATAGAGTGGCTGGAAGAATTTATTCAACAGACGGCTATTCCTGTTCTATATGTATCGCATGATGAAACATTTATTGCGAATACAGCAAACGGTATCCTTCATATGGAACTGACGAAGCGCAAACAAGTACCCAAATATACGTTTTCAAGAGAACCCTATGAGAATTACATCGCGAATCGCACGAGCCACTTGAACAAACAAGAACAGATCGCCAGAAAGCAAGCTTCTGATCATCGAAAGCAAATGGAGAAATGGCATGACGTTTGGAATAAGGCAGAGCATCAACATCGGAACGTTTCCCGGTCAGATCCGCGTTTGCAAAAGAAAATCAAGTCTCTCAAAAATCAAAGAGAGCGCATGGAGAAAGCATCGGAAACGTTTGTAGAGGCTCCAAGTGTGGAAGAAGCAAGCGAATTCCGATTTGATTCTGCGATACATGTGCCAGGCAGTAAACAAATCCTCGACTTTTCATTGGAAGGATTGCAAATAGCGAACAAACTGCTATCAAAACAGATTCATTTATCGATCAAGGGGCCAGAAAAAGTTGCGATTATTGGAGAAAATGGGGTCGGAAAAACCACGTTGTTGAAAAAAATCATGGATGAGCTCGTTCAGCACTCGTCATTCAAGATCGGTTATATGCCCCAAAACTATGAAAATCGACTGAATTCAACCCAAACACCGATTGAGTTCTTGGAAAGAACGGGGAATAAAGATGCGATTACAAAAGCGCATACGCATTTAGGGAGTATGAAATTTACAAAAGATGAGATGCATCAACCCATTCAAAACTTGTCTGGGGGACAGAAAGCGAAATTGCTCTTGTTAAAAATGATTTTGGATCAGTGCGAAATCTTGATACTGGATGAACCGACCCGAAACATCAGCCCTTTGACGAATCCTGTTCTCTGCCGCGCGTTAACGGCTTTTGACGGGGTGATTATCAGTATTTCGCATGATCGACGGTATTTACATGAAGTCGCCACAACTGTTTATGAACTGACTTCTGACGGTCTCACGAAAATAAAATAAGGGATCGTAGCGGAATCCTTGCTACATGGTTGACATTGCTATTTGAATTCAATATACTGACTTTAATTTCATATGAAACATACGTTGAAAGAGCCCAGTAGCAGCTTATTCCCTGTCCTAGAAAGCCGGGGGTTGATGGAACCCGGTACACAATAAGCGAGCGAAATACACTCTGGAGTATCTCGGGTAATGCCGAGCGGAATCGCGAACGATAACTCGCTACGAGTGGCATGAATGGCCTGCGCAAGCACTTGGGTCCATTGGTGCAAGATGGGTGGTAACACGGTTATTCAATCGTCCCTATGTCTACAATAGACAAGGGGCGATTTTTTGTTTTTTACCATAGGAGATTGAAGGAGTGTATGGCAGTGAATATTATCGACGAACTCGAATGGCGCGAAGCCGTCAATCAGCAAACAGATGCAGAAGGGCTGCGAGAATTAACGAATGAAAAAGCAGTCTCGTTATATTGTGGTGTCGATCCAACAGGTGACAGCATGCATATCGGTCACTTGATTCCGTTCATGGTACTGAAACGCTTCCAGCTTGCTGGTCATCGCCCGGTCATTTTGATCGGTGGTGCAACAGGTACGATTGGCGATCCGAGCGGCCGTCAATCGGAGCGTTCTTTGCAAACACTGGAACAAATTCAGGAGAACGTCGACAAACTCACCGCACAGATGAAAAAGCTGTTCATTACAGAAGGCGACAACCAAATCCGTTTGGTGAACAACTACGACTGGACGCACAAAATCAATGTTATTGAATTTTTGCGGGATTACGGGAAAAACTTCAGCATCAATACGATGCTTGCCAAGGATGTTGTGTCGAGCAGACTGGAAAGCGGTATTTCGTTTACGGAGTTTTCCTATCAAATTCTGCAATCGCTGGATTACCTGCATCTGTACAAACATGAAGATGTTCAGCTACAAATCGGCGGTTCCGACCAATGGGGCAACATCACGAGCGGTCTCGATCTGATCCGCAAAAAAGAAGGATCAGAAGCCAAAGCATTCGGTCTCACAATTCCTTTGATGCTGAAGGCAGATGGTACGAAATTCGGGAAGACAGCAGGAGGAGCCATCTGGCTCGATCCAAACAAAACAACACCATTCGAATTCTACCAATTCTGGGCGAATACCGATGACCGCGATGTTGTGAAATACTTGAAATACTTTACGTTCCTCTCCAAAGAGCAAATTGAAGAGCTGGCGGAAAAAGTACAGTCTGAGCCACATAAACGCGAGGCGCAAAAAGCGCTGGCTGAGGAAATGACGAGATTTGTCCACGGCGAGGAATTGCTGGAGCAGGCGAAGCGCATTACAGCAGCTTTGTTTACTGGCGATATTAAATCGCTGTCGGCAGATGAAATCGAGCAAGGCTTCAAAGAAATGCCGACATTCGAATCTACCCTCGAAACGAAGAACATTGTCGATTGGCTCGTTGAGATCGGCATTGAGCCATCCAAACGTCAAGCACGTGAGGATATTACAAAAGGTGCTATCTCCATGAATGGCGAGCGCGTAACCGATTTGGAACTGGAAGTAACACCAAGTCTTGCTATCGGTGGCCGCTTCATCATTATCCGCAAAGGCAAGAAAAACTACAGCTTGGTAAAATTGTCTCAATAGATAAAGGAATAAGAAGCTTCCCTAGAAAAATGAAGGGAAGCTTCTTTTTGTATTTGTTTTCCTTTTATTTCGGGAATGCAATGCTATCCAATTTGTTTGCAGCAATGATAGCAACTGCATTCGGCTCCAGATCGAACCAAAAGATAAGATCGCCATCCGCTTTCTTTTGTGACGGCTTCATCCCGTTCACATAGACTTCCGAAGCTTTTGTCGCCATGGAAAGACCAGAAATCTTGTGCTCGCCACGATTGTGCAGAATGATAGAGCCGTCTGGTGCATATTCCATTCTGACTTGAGAGAGGGCGAGCCAATAATCCATGATTTCACGTACGGTTGTCAAATGCAATTTGCCTTGATCGCGCAGCGTTTCCATTCGTTTCAGCAAGCGGTCAAAATCGGGATGGATGATCCAGTTTCCTTGGGCATCTCGAATGATAAATTTCCCGCCCTGCTTTTTGGATGGAAATCTCGCCAAGTAGGTATGGTTGATAAAAACCCCACGATTTTGAATGAGCTGCTGGAGATTTTGCTCCCGATACAGGTTTAGTGAATACTCTGGAATGGTGGCTGCCGACCATGAATAAAACGGGCCAGTCACTGTCGGATGCCACCAATAGAGAGGAGTGTGCAGGGAGTCGCCTTTTTGGGATTGGTACAGATCAAGACCATTATTGGGATTGGCGATATCTTCTGAGCTGTAATGCCAAAAATATGATGTGCCGTATTTTTTCCACTGATGCGCCAAGTAATTCGCAGTTTGGATGTCAAGTGCGTTAAAGGCAAAGCTAGACTTCAAATACCCATGGTCAATCCATGTGCGGCTTTGGAAGTGATCTTTCATTACTTGCAACGCATCTTCCGTCGTCTTTTGATAGTGCCTGATTTCGTAAGGATAGAGGGTATGTAGACCAATATCATCGCCGTTCTGATTCAGATCATCCAGAAACTGCAAAAATTCAGGGCTTTGCGCAATGGCGACATTGACAGGCGATTTCGCTTGAAAATAAGGATTCGAGTAAAACACGCTTTTCGTAACCGGAATCCGGTGTTTGACAAAACCGCCTGTCGCTTGTGCCGACGATGAAATCTTCTCGGAACCGAAATAAACAGCCCGATTTGTTTGCAGCGTCTGCTCATCAGCATGCTCTGTCCATACATGTGTCGCCAAAAAACCTGAAGGCTGACTCATAAATCGAGGCATGAGCTTCGGTTGATACCCAACTACTAGCGAAAAGGAATTCGTCCGTACATCGTTTGCACGATATTCGGAAGCGTGGCGGACTTTTCCGACCTGATTCGTGGAGGTTTGCTGTACGTATCTGTGATCGTTCATGTGATCCAGATTCACGATAAGCTGTTTTTGCGTTGTATTCAATTCAAGTGAAGACACGTTGGGGGCATGGTACAAAAAAGCTGCTTGCTTCCCTTGACCAAATTTCGCACCTTGGTGATCCAGCCAGTAAGAAGCTTGGAATTTTTGTGTGTCCACTTTCCGATTCTTGCGATATACCTCTGTTACATTTGGCTTGAATTGCAGGTCGAACGTTTCACGAAAAACCTTTGCCGCTTGCTTGTAGGTGGTTTTTACAGTGATATCGATGGCTGGGCTATTTTTTTGCAATGTATATTGGGTTGAAACCACTGTAATCGGGGTATGACCAGTGACGATGACTGTGTTACCAGTGGCAGTCTCCCGGTGTTCCACCTTTACATCATCCCACTTACGAACCCAGTGGCTGCCCCGTTTGATAAAAATGTTCCGGTCGATCACTTTCGTCGTTGGTGGAGAGAAATACAAATCATTTCCACGGACGGCAGTCACTTTGGCCTGATGGACAAGCGGAGCATTCATTCTGCCGCCAAATGATTCGGATCGAATTTCGATGGCTGAGCCTGGTTGAAATGGTGGACTTTGATCCAACGTTATTTGTTTGGAGCCTTTCGGAAGAGAAGGAGTCATCGCATTATAAATGGTACCATATTCGGCTTGGTATTGAATGGAAGAGAGGATTTCGTTTTTTGCCAAATCGGTAATGCGGACATTGCCTTTCTCATCCCAGCTAAATACGTAATACGGATTTTGAATGGTGGATTCCTTCGCAAGCGTAGGTATTGGAAAAGAAAGTATGAAGAAAAGCAATAATAGAAAGTGAATGACGAACAACCTTTTTTCCAGCATGATTTTCTCCTTTTGTATGATGATATAGGTTAGACGAATGTTCGTGGAAAAAGCCACACGGATACCAATTTTGAATTTTGACCTTCTCAAACGGCAAGGAAAGAGATATAATTATAATTAATTAAATTAATTAACTAATAATAAGGAGCATAACATGTACCCGTTCTTTTCAACAGTCGCATTCACACATCGTGTATACAATAACCAATTGCAAGAGGAGTTACTTCCATTCGGTATATCGGTCACACAATGGGCGTTGATCCGTTATCTCAAAGACAACGGTCCTGCTACCTTTAGCGATGTCGCCGATTATTGGCAAGTAGAGAAGCCGGCTATTACACCCATTGCGCAAAAATTAGCTGCGCGTGAAATGATTTCGATTTTATCAGGTGCAGATAAACGGCAAAAAATTATGTGCCTGTCAGAAAAAGGGGAAGCGCTCCATAAAACGATTATGGAAGCGACTGATCCATTCTTGGAAGAATTAATGGAAGGCATCTCACAAGAAGAAAGAGACGCAGCAGCCACAGTACTGGAAAAACTAATCATGAATCTAAAGAGAAGAGGGTAAGCAGTGAATCAGGATAGGCTTTGGACAAAAGAGTTCGTCATTGTTTCTTTCATCAATTTTCTTTTGACACTGATGTATTTCTTACTAATGGTTACGATTGCTTCGTACGCCAAAACAGAATTTCTCGCTTCAACCAGTTTAGCTGGATTGGTTTCCAGTATCTTTATCATTGGTGCTTTGATTGGCCGATTACTTACGGGAAGAGCCATTAGTTATATTGGTACGAAAAAAACGCTATGGATTGGGTTGGGATTTTTTGCTGTCACCTCGTTGCTTTACTTTTTTGCTGTCCATATCAGCTTTTTACTGGTAAATCGTTTGCTGCAAGGGATTGCCGTTGGTATTGCCAGTACTGCAACAGGTACCATTATTGCTCAAATCTTGCCAGCGTCTCGCAAGGGTGAGGGGATAGGCTATTACAGTTTAAGTGCGATTTTAGCCACTGCGATTGGTCCTTTTCTCGGCATGATCTTGTTGCGGCTTGAAAATGGTTTCACCTGGATATTTACGATGAATGTTGTGTTTTCCCTGATTTGCTTGTTGTTTTATGCCATGGCAAAAATCAATGTTCCGCTTCCTTTCGCAAATGTGAAAGAAGAAGAAACAGGTTCACTGCTTTCGAAATTCATCGAGCCGAAAGCCTTGCCGATTTCATTTATTGCCTTATTAATCGGCTTCAGCTATTCGGGTGTCTTGTCATTTCTATCGTTTTATGCGGAAGAAATTAATCTCTCCTCAACTGCGAGTTATTTCTTTTTGGTGTATGCCATTGTCATTATCCTCTCGCGACCATTTTCAGGAAAGCTCATGGACGCAAGAGGGGCGAACATCGTGACATACCCCAGCCTGGTGATCTTTGCTGTCGGGATGCTTCTATTCAGTCAAGCCTCGACTTCCTTGATGCTGCTGCTATCTGCTGCTTTGATTGGAGTAGGCTTCGGAAACTTTAACTCCATTGCCCAAACCGTAGCTGTGAAGGTGACAGCTCCGCATCGCTTTGGACTAGCAACCTCTACTTACTACATTATGTATGATCTAGGATTAGGAATCGGGCCCTATTTACTCGGATTTATCGTACCGCATACAGGATATCGTACGATTTTCGGAGGCATGGTTGCCTTTATTCTTTTTAGTATCCCGCTTTATTACTGGTTACACGGGAAACGAGATCGGGAATTGATGCGTGCTACCTAACTCTAAAGGCTCACACTTTCGAATGAAACCAGAAAGTGTGAGCTTTTTTTGGAGGAAATGAAGATTGGCTTAGGTAAAAAGTTGCTCATTTTACAAAAAATGCCTATTTTTTAACTGATTTCTAAAACGCTCTCTGTTATAATGAATAACAGTTTCTCAAACAGGTGCATATGAATACGCTATTCTGCTGAATTCTAAGGAGGTGTGAAGGCCAGCACATTTGTTTTTTTATAAAAATTGGAAAGTGACTTTTGTCCTGAAAACTGCTTTGAGGAAACAGGGAATTTTTCCCATTGTGAACCGATGTAAAATGGTGGAAAATTTGTAGATGAAAATTGGTTCATGACGATAGTAATATAAATGTGGGTAATATTTACAAAATAGACACAAAAACCCAGACACTTTATTACATTCGGCCATTATATTAAATGGTGTTGATGATGGAGTTTCCAGTGTGAGCCATTGGTCACTGAGACTTCATCTTCAGATTTCGCAGACCATTTCCTTTCAGTTGCGTTCACTTGTTTAGCCATCGCATTGTATTGGCACACGATAGACTAAAGTTTGCCAATTATCGGAGGGGACATATGTTAGCAAATCAGGCCAATCTCATTGACTTGGAGTGGGAAAAAGAACAGGTAGCCGTGTTTAATGATACAAAGGCCGAGTATCCACAGGATAAGTCGATCCATCAGTTGTTCGAGGAACAGGTAGAAGCTGTGCCACACCGAGTTGCCATCGTTTATGAAAATGAGCGCTTAACTTACCAGGAGCTTAACAAGAAGGCCAACCAATTAGCGAGAGCACTGATCGAAAAAGGGATTACAACAGACAGCATTGTCGGTGTGATGATGGAGAAATCCATTGAAAATGTGACAGCTATTCTGGCCATCCTTAAGGCAGGCGGAGCGTATGTTCCCATCGATATCGAATATCCCCAAGATCGGATTCAATATATCCTGCAAGACAGTCAAACCAAGATCGTCATCACCCAGAAAAACGTCAGGCAACTTGTTTATGACGTCGGATACCGTGGTTCTGTAGTCGTGCTCGAGGAAGAACAACTGAATACTCACTCAGATTCCAATCTTGACTTGCCAAGCAAACCTACTGACATAGCGTATGTCATCTATACGTCAGGCACAACCGGCAATCCGAAAGGAACCATGCTGGAGCATAAAGGGATCGCGAATTTGCAATCATTCTTTCAAAATACGTTTGGTGTAACACCTGCAGACAGGGTAGGACAGTTTGCCAGCATGTCATTTGACGCATCGGTATGGGAAATGTTCATGGCTTTATTAACCGGTGCCAGCCTCTATATCCTTTCTAAACAGACGATTCATGATTTCATCCGTTTTGAAAACTATGTGAATAAAAATGAATTGACCATCATCACGTTGCCACCCACTTATTTGACTCACCTCAACCCAGATCATATTAATCCCCTTCGCATCATGATTACGGCAGGTTCAGCTGCCAACTTCCCTTTAGTGAATAAATGGAAAAACAAAGTCAGGTACGTGAATGCTTACGGACCTACGGAAACAAGCATTTGCGCGACGATTTGGGAGGCACCTTCCAATGTGCTCGTCAACCAAACGATTCCAATCGGCAAACCGATTCAAAATACATCCGCTTATATTGTCAATGAAGACCTACAATTACAGCCAATTGGCAGTGAAGGCGAACTATGCATAGGTGGAGTAGGCTTAGCCAGAGGATACTGGAATCGCCCAGACTTGACCGCCGAAAAATTTGTGGATAATCCGTTCGTACCAGGAGAGAAGATGTACAGGACAGGAGATCTGGCCAAATGGCTGCCGAATGGAGAAATTGAGTTTCTCGGCAGAATCGACCATCAGGTGAAAATCAGAGGTCATCGGATCGAGTTGGGTGAAATCGAGTCCGTTTTGCTGAAACATGAACAAATAAAAGAGGCAGTGGTAATCGCAAGAGAAGACCAACACGCTCAACCTTACTTGTGCGCTTATTTTATTTCGCAACTGGAAGTAACTCCTTCGCAGATGAGAGAATATGCCGCTCAAAAGCTTCCTGCGTACATGCTTCCTTCTTATTTCGTGAAGCTGGATAAAATGCCACTCACGCCGAATGACAAAATTGATCGAAAAGCATTGCCTGAACCTGATGTTGCTGCTGAGACAAATCTTGTGTACGAACCTCCTAGAAATCAGACAGAATCGATTCTCGCAACCGTATGGCAAGAGGTACTGGGAATCGAGAAAATTGGAATTCGCGATAATTTTTACTCACTCGGTGGGGATTCCATTCAAGCAATCCAGGTCGCTGCTCGTTTGCATGCCTATCAACGAAAGCTAGACACGAAAGATTTGCTGAATTACCCGACAATTTCGCAGGTTGCTCTCTATGTCAAAAGTACGACGAGGAGAAGCGAGCAGGGAATTATCGAAGGCCCTGTTACCTTAACACCCATTCAACAGTGGTTCTTTGAAAAGAACTTTACGAATATGTTCCATTGGAACCAATCGTATGTGTTGTATCGTGAGCAGGGATTTGATCCTGAAGCGATCCGAAAGGCCTTGGATAAAATCCTTTCGCATCATGACGCGCTACGCATGGTCTATCGGAACGAGAATGGGAGAATCGTTCAACAGAATCGTGGATTGGGTGGCGAATTATACCAATTTATTCCATATGATCTGACCTCGCATTCGGATGTCCAGAAAGCAATCGAAGAAGAGACGAAACGCTTACATGGCAACATGAATTTACAAGAGGGACAGTTGGTAAAGGCAGCCTTGTTCCATACGCTCCAAGGTGATCATTTGTTTTTGGCTATCCATCATTTAGTCATGGATGGAATTTCCTGGCGCATTCTTTTTGAGGATCTAGCAACTGCATACAGTCAGGTACTAGCAGGAAAAGATATCGTTCTCCCAGAAAAGACGGATTCTTTTAAAAATTGGGCAGTATGGCTAAACGAATATGCAAATAGTGATGCATTGACGAGAGAAATCCCGTATTGGGAGAATGTTGAATCTACAGCTACGAATGCTTCCCTTCCTAAAGACTATGAAACGGTGGGTAGCAAACAGAAGAGTATCCGCAACATACAGGTCGGATTGCTAGCAGAGGAAACCGAACAATTGTTGAAGCAGGCAAATTCTGCTTATCAAACAGAGATCAATGATTTGTTACTGGCAGCGTTGGGGCTGGCCATTGCAGAGTGGAGCAGGCTTGACCAAATCGTAATTAATCTCGAAGGGCACGGTCGCGAGGATGTGATCGAACACGCTAACGTGACAAGAACGATCGGATGGTTTACGTCCCAATATCCAGTTTTACTAGATTTGAGTCAAATCAATCACTTACCTGACCATATCAAATGCACGAAAGAAAACCTAAGGAAGATCCCCAATAAAGGCATTGGCTATGAAATTTTAAAATATATGACAGAACCGGAAAAACGACGTGCCTTGTCCTTTTCCTTGCAACCCGAAGTAACGTTTAACTACTTGGGTCAGTTTGACTCAGGCCTTACCGGTGAAATGTTCACCCGTTCTCCTTATAGTGCTGGCAACTCGCTCGGTGCGGATGGGAAGAACAATCTGAGTCCGGATTCGGAGATTTACACTGCCTTGAATATTACAGGAAGAATGGAAGGCGGGGAGCTTCTCATCACGTTTACTTACAGCGAGGAGCAGTTTAGAGAAGAGTCCATCCATCAATTGAGTAAGAGCTATCAAAAACATCTCCGGTCGATCATTACGCATTGCTCGCGGAAAAAAGAAGTCGAACGGACTCCCAGTGACTTTAGTCTAAAAGGACTTCAAATGGAAGAAATGGACGACATCTTCGAAGTACTTGCCAATACGCTTAACTAGAAGCACTTGCTAAAATTTCATGGGGTAAAATACGCCTTTTATTTACATTTTATTACAAATATGACGAATAATGTCGATATCGAGGTGCCGGAATGAGTGTTTTTAGCAAAGAACAAGTACAAGATATGTATTTATTGACGCCCATGCAAGAGGGAATGTTATTTCACGCCTTACTAAACGAAGAACATAACTCTCATCTTGTGCAAATGTCCGTTTCGATCGAGGGCAATCTTGATGTTGGTTTGTATACCAATAGCTTGCATGTGCTGGTAGAGAGATTTGATGTGTTTCGCACGCTGTTTCTCTATGAAAAATTAAAACAGCCTTTGCAGGTTGTCTTGAAGGAACGGCCCATTCCCATCCTATTTTGCGATCTAACTGCTTACGACGAGCAAGAAAAACAGCAGCGCTACACGCAGTACAAAAGGAATGACCAAGAGAAAACCTTTCATCTGGCGAAAGATTCGTTGATGAGAGTAGCTATTTTCCAAATGACGGAGAGCGAATATGAAATCATCTGGAGTTTTCATCACATACTCATGGACGGTTGGTGCTTTAGCATTATTTTTGATGACTTGCTTTCCGTCTATTTATCCTTAAAGAACGGGACTCCGATTTCTCTTGATCCAGTGCAGCCTTACAGCCAATTTATTCGTTGGCTGGAAAAGCAAGATAAAGAGGCTGCTCTCGCATATTGGAGAGACTATCTGGAACAGTTTGAACAACAAACCTCTTTGCCGAAATTTAGGAAGTCATCTAGCAATGCCTTTCTACCAGCGCAATATCGTTTTGTGCTGGACCGCATGGTGACGCAGCAGCTTTCTGCGATCGCAAGTCAAAATCGAGTGACTTTGCCAACCGTGATTCAAACCTTATGGGGGATTCTGCTCCAATCCTATAACACTACGAATGATGTGCTCTTCGGATCTGTTGTATCCGGGCGACCAACTGAGATCGTTGGAATCGACAAAATGGTTGGGTTGTTTATCAATACCATTCCATTCCGCATTCAAGCGAAGAACGCTCAAACCTTTGTCGACTTGATACAGGATGTGCACCAAAGAACACGGCAATCCCAGCCATATGAGCATGTGCCTTTGTACGATATTCAAAACGATTCCGTATTGAAGCAAGACTTGATCGACCACCTGATGGTCATCGAAAACTATCCATTAGTTGAGGCGTTGCAGAAAAAGGCGGCGACACGACAAGTAGGCTTTGCCATTGTCAATGTCGAGATGTTTGAGCCTACCAATTATGACATGACCGTTATGGTAACGCCCAAAGAAGAGATTGCGATACGGTTTGATTATAATGCTGCTGTTTTCGACGATGCCTTTATCCAAAAAATGGCTGGGCACCTCAAGCAGATTGCGGCTTGCGTGGCAAACAATCCGAAGGTCACCCTTCAACAGGTTACCTTGCTGACAGAAACTGAAAAACGACAGCTAATGGCTAAAAACCTTGATACTTCCGCAGCTTATCCAACGAAAACCATGCACGAGCTCTTTATGGAACAGGTGGAAAGGACACCTGATCACGTAGCTGTTGTATTCGGAGAACAGCATCTGACGTATCGGGAGCTAGATGAAAAGTCCAATCAGCTCGCCAGGTTTTTGAGAGGAAAAGGGATTGCAGCAGACAGTCTGGTTGGTACGATGATGGATCGATCCATCGAGATGATTGTCGGAATTCTTGGGGTTTTGAAAGCCGGTGGTGCATTTGTACCAATTGATCCAGAGCTGCCAGAAGAACGAATTACCTACATGCTCGAGCATAGTGGGATTCAATGGGTAGTGACCCAGCAGCATCTACTAGAGAAGGTCTCGGCCTCTACTGAAACAATAGATATCAGCGCGCAAGCCATCTGGGAAGAGAGCAGTACGTCTGTCGAAATGATCAATCAACCAGAGGACTTATTTTATATCATCTATACTTCAGGAACAACAGGGAAACCAAAAGGCGTCATGCTAGAGCATCAAAACATGGCAAATCTGATGCACTTTACGTTTGCGAAGACCAACATCGATTTTCATGAAAAAGTATTGCAGTATACCACATGCAGCTTTGATGTTTGCTACCAGGAGATTTTCTCCACGCTGCTTTCCGGGGGACAGCTCTATCTCATCACGAATGAGATGAGACGTCATGTAGAAAAACTATTTGCGTTTATCCAGGAAAACCAGATCAGCATCTTGTCCCTCCCAGTATCCTTCTTGAAATTTATCTTTAACGAAAAAGATTATGCACAAAGCTTCCCGCGTTGCGTCAAGCACATTATCACAGCTGGAGAACAGCTCGTCGTCACTCATGAGCTGCAAAAATATCTGCGGAAACATCACGTATTTTTACACAATCATTACGGGCCGTCGGAGACACATGTGGTAACCACCTACACGATGGACCCAAGCATGGATATACCAGAGCTGCCGCCAATCGGAAAACCGATCAGCAACACAGGCATTTACATCCTGGATGAAAAGCTGCAGTTGAAACCAGAGGGCATTGTAGGAGAGTTGTATATCTCTGGTGCGAACGTGGGAAGAGGGTATTTGCATAATCCGGAGCTGACTGCGGAGAAGTTTCTCGAGAATCCGTATCAATCCGGAGAAAGAATGTATCGGACGGGAGACCTCGCTCGTTGGATGCCAGATGGCAATATCGAGTTTTTAGGGCGAATCGATCATCAGGTAAAAATCAGGGGTCATCGCATCGAGCTGGGAGAGATCGAATCGCACCTGCTCAACCACGCCTTGATTAAGGAAGCCGTGGTCATCGATAGAACGGATGAGACAGGCGGAAAGTATTTGTGCGCCTATGTCGTTTTGGCAGAGGAAGTCAACAACGAGGAGCTGCGTGCGTACTTATCACGAACGCTGCCGGAGTATATGATCCCTTCCTTCTTTATGAAGCTGGAGCGGATTCCGGTCACACCTAACGGAAAAACAGACAGAAGAGCCTTGCCCATCCCTGAGGGAAATGCATTTACGGGAGCGGATTACCTCGCTCCGACAACCGAGCTGGAACAGAAAATGGCAGCGATTTGGGAAAGCGTACTCGGCGTGTCCCCGATTGGTATTCAGGATAATTTTTTCACGCTGGGCGGACATTCGCTCAAGGCGATTCATCTCATTTCCCGGATGCAAAAAGACTGCCAGACAGATGTTCCGCTTCGCGTCTTGTTTGATAGACCAACCATTCAAGAAATCGCCAAGTATGTAGAAGGTGAAGAGGCAGGAACGTATCTTGCTATTCCACAGGTCGCCATGCAAGAGCATTATCCCGTATCCTCTGCGCAAAAACGCATGCTGATTTTAAACCAGCTTGATCCGGCTAGTACGGTGTACAATCTGCCCGTTGTGACAGTACTCGATGGGGAATTGAATGTACCGCAGATGGAGAATGCCATTTCCGGTCTGGTGAGTCGTCATGAATCGCTCCGAACCTCCTTCCATACCATCAATGGCGAGCTGGTTCAACGTATCCATCCGGAATGCAAACTGCCAATCGCCTACATGGAAGCGACAGAGGATCGTTTGAATCAAGTCATCACGGATTTCATGCGTCCGTTTGATTTGGAAAAGGCGCCATTAAGTCGGGTTGGCCTGGTCAAACTGGGAGAGCGGCGCCATGTCATGATCATCGATATGCACCATATCATCTCGGACGGCGTGTCATCGCAAATCATCCTGAATGATCTTGCACAGCTCTATCAAGACAAATCCTTGCCAGAGCAGCGCATTCAATATAAAGACTTCGCAGTTTGGGAAAAAGGTCTGGCACAGACAGACGAGTACAGAAAGCAGGAAGCGTATTGGACCCAGCGATTCGCTGATGAAATTCCTGTCTTGAACCTGCCTTTGGACTACTCTCGACCGTCTGTTCAAAGCTCTGAGGGCGAACGTTATCTATTCCGTTCAGAAAAACAACTGTCGGATGGTTTGCAACGAGTGGCGGCGGAAACGGGAACTACGCTCTACATGGTGCTCATGGCAGCGTACCATGTTTTGCTCGCGAAATATTCCGGGCAAGAAGACATGGTAGTGGGAACCGTGATAGCTGGAAGAACGCACCCTGACACGGAAAGCATCACGGGTATGTTCGTCAATACGCTGGCCATGAGAAATCAGCCGGTTGCGACCAAAAGCTTTAAGCAATTTTTGCAAGAAGTGAAGGACAATACACTGGCTGCTTTTGAGCATGGGGAGTACCCATTTGAGGAACTCGTCGAAAAGCTGGCCGTTAATCGAAATCGAAGCCGCAATCCATTGTTTGATACCTTGTTCATTTTGCAAAATATGGATGCCGATCCAATCAACATCGAGGGCATGACAGTGACGCCTTACGTGCCAGAGGGCAAGATGGCGAAATTCGATTTGTCGCTCGAAGCAACGCAAAACCATGCAGGTCTCCTGTTCTGCTTCGAATTTTGCACCAAGCTGTTCAAGCAGGAGACCATCGAACGCATGTCCCGTCATTACATCCAAATCTTGCAAGAGATCACTCAGAACACGGAGTTGGCTCTGTATGAGATAGAGATGCTCACCGAGCAAGAAAAGCAGGAACTACTTGTCCATTTCAATGACACATCTAAGCCTGTTCAGCTGGAAAGCACACTTCCCCAGCTATTTGAAGAACAAGTAGGGAAAACCCCTGATCAAATCGCACTGGTTTGCGGGGACAAAAAGTTGACCTATCAGGAGCTCAATAAGAAAGCCAATCAGCTTGCTCGTACATTACGGAAAAAGGGAGTGAAGGCTGACCAACGAGTAGGGATTATGGCCAATCGTTCCTTGGAAATGGTCATTGGTATCCTTGCCATTCTCAAGTCTGGCGGAGCATACGTGCCGATCGATCCAGAATATCCAAATGATCGCATTGCTTATATGCTGGAAGATTGCGAGGCTCGTCTGGTGCTTACCCAAGAGCATTTCGGTGCAAAGGTTGCTGCTGGAGTGGAATGCCTGTATCTGGAGGATAAGAGTAACTATTCTCGTATCACCACAAACCTTGATCCGATTCATACGGCTACCAATCTGGCTTATATCATTTACACATCGGGTACGACAGGCAAGCCTAAAGGGGTCATGGGGGAGCATCGAGGTATTGTCAATAGTGTGACGTGGAACAAACAAGAGTTGGCCTTATCCGTTCATGACAGAGGTTTGTTGCCCCTATCCTTTGCCTTTGATGCTTTTGCCCTTACCTTCTTTGCGTTAATTATATCCGGTTCAACGGTTGTCTTAACGAAGGATGAAGAAGCAAAAGATCCAATCGCGCTCAAAAACCTGATCTCATCATGGAGTTGCAGCTACACGGTGTGCGTGCCAAGTATGTTCCAAGCGATTTTGGAATGCAGCACCGCCGAAGAGATCAGCCCACTGAAAATGGTCATGCTCGGGGGAGAAAAGCTATCGCCAAAGCTGGTTGAGATGTGCAAAGAGATGAATCCGCAAATGATTACGGTCAATGCATACGGTCCCACAGAAAGTAGCGTTATCGCCACCTATCTGTGCGATGCGCTCCCGGATGCTCCGATCACCATTGGACGGCCAATTGCAAATACAAGCATATACATCGTGGATCATTCGCACCAGCTGCTACCAATCGGTGTAGTGGGAGAAATATGCATTGGCGGACTCGGTTTGGCACGCGGATATTGGAACAAACCAGAGCTTACCGAAGAGAAGTTTGTTTCCAATCCATTTGCGCTAGGTGAACGCATGTACAAGACGGGTGACCTTGGCAGATGGCTCCCGGACGGTACGATTGAATTCGCTGGACGCCTGGATGAACAAGTAAAAGTGAGAGGATACCGGATTGAGATCGGGGAGATAGAATCGGTTCTTTTCAGCTATGAAATGACAAATGAAGCGATTGTCGTTGCTTATCAGGATGGAAGCGGGGACGCGTATCTGGCTGCCTATTTCACTGGTAAAGAAAACATCTCAGAAGTGGCGCTGCGAACACATCTATCTCAAGAACTGCCAGCGTATATGGTTCCAACCTATCT
This sequence comes from Brevibacillus sp. BD137, assembly GCF_041644655.1. Classification (NCBI taxonomy): domain Bacteria; kingdom Bacillati; phylum Bacillota; class Bacilli; order Caryophanales; family Paenibacillaceae; genus Brevibacillus; species Brevibacillus sp. BD137. The sequence goes on from NZ_JAOTNO010000002.1 coordinate 103,527, forward strand.
AGTTCAACTGGACACTTTCCCGCTCACGCCAAATGGCAAGATCGATCGAAAAGCGCTGCCGAAGCCAGAAGGAAAGCCAACAACAGGTGTGGAATATGCTGCGCCTGCCAATGAAGTAGAGGCAACACTGGCAAAGATTTGGGAAAACGTCCTTGGCATCTCCGGCATCGGTGTGATGGATAACTTTTTTGAGTTGGGTGGACATTCTTTGAAAGCAATGACGGTAGTGGCGCATGTGCATCGGGAGTTTCAAATTGATCTCACTTTGAAGCATTTCTTTGAGCAGCCTACTGTTCGGGCCTTGTCCAGGCTGATAGCAAACAGTGAGAATACGTCAGATGCATTGATTCAACCAGCAGAACGACAAGAATACTACCCGGTATCCTCTGCCCAGCAGCGGATGTACGTACTTCATCAGTTGGAAGGAGCGGGCATCAGCTACAATACGCCTGGGATGATCATGCTAGAGGGTCAACTGGATCGCGATCAAATGGTGCATGCGCTACAAGCATTGGTAGATCGTCACGAAATCTGGAGAACCTCCTTTGAAATGCTGGGAGATCAGCTGGTCCAAAAAATTCATGACCGCGTGGAAGTGGAAATGGCGTATAGGAGTGCAGAAGAACATCAAATCGATGAGGTTTTCCAAGCGTTTGTCCATCCATTTGATCTGGCTGTTCCGCCACTGTTGCGCATGGGTCTCGTGCAAATCTCGGATGAACGTCATGTTCTCTTGTATGACATGCATCATATTGCTTCGGATGCCTCGTCCGTCCCGCTTATTTTCAATGAACTGGCGGAATTGTACCAAGGCAGACAATTACCGGAGTTGCGTATCCAATACAAAGATTTTTCTGTCTGGCAAAAACGCTTTACCGAGTCAGATGACTTCAAGAAGCAGGAAGAGTATTGGCGCCATGCGTTTGAGGGGCATAACAGCGTCTTGGAGATCCCGACAGATTTTCCGCGACCATCTGTGAAAAGCTTTGAGGGTGATCAAATCGTACTTGCTACCGATAAACCTCTGCTGGAAGCTTTACACGCGTTGGCTGCAGAAACGAAAACGACGTTGTTTATGGTGTTGCTAGCCGCCTACAATGTGCTGCTTTCGAAGTATACAGGGCAGGATGATATTGTTGTCGGAACGCCAATCTCCGGCAAGACGCGTGCTGAGCTCGAACCGATTGTCGGCATGTTCGTCAATACGCTAGCAATCAGAAATAAGCCGACAGCCGAGAAGACCTTCAAGGAGTTTCTGATGGAAGTCAAGCAGAATGCTCTGGATGCCTATGATCATCAGGATTATCCATTGGAAAGTCTGGTTGAAAAGCTTGGGATTCAGCGTGATCCGGGACGCAATCCACTTTTTGATACCATGTTCATTCTGCAAACCGACGAACTGTACCAAAAAACACTGGGTCAACTAACCTATCATCCTTATGAACCGACGAGCGCGCTTGCCATTTCAAAGTTCGACCTGTCTTTTCACCTGACTGAACGGGAAACAGACCTGTTGCTGCGACTGGAGTACAGCACCAAGCTGTTCAGAAGAGACACCGTAGATAGAATGTCGCGTCATTTCATGCAAATTCTACGCAATGTTGCAGCAGAACCTGATAGGCAGCTTCAAGCGATTGAGATGCTGACGGCAGAAGAAAAGCAGTTGTTGCTGGTGGAATTCAATCATACAGACAGAGAGTATACGGAAGACCAGACCATACAACAGCTCTTTGAGGAACTGGTAGCAAATACGCCTGATCAAACGGCTATTGTATTTGAAGAGAAGCAGATGACGTACCTAGAGCTCAATGAAAGAGCGAACCAGTTAGCGATGGTTTTGCGGGAAAAAGGGCTAGGTCCTTCCCAAATCGTTGTCATGATGGTGGAGCGCTCCTTGGAAATGGTCATTGCCACGCTCGCCATTTTAAAAGCTGGCGGAGCCTTTTTGCCGGTCGATCCCGACTATCCCGAAGAAAGAATTCGCTACATGATTGAGGACAGTCAGGCGAAGCTCGTTCTTACGCATTCTCACTTGATCCACAAGGTGTCCAGTCAGGCAGAGATTATCGATTTGGACGATGCGGAAAGCTATTCGGCACAAACAGACAATCTACTTTGCATCAACAAGCCGTCTGATCTTGCCTATATCATTTACACGTCCGGTACCACTGGCAATCCAAAGGGCGTCATGCTGGAACACAAAGGGGCAGCCAATCTGCAAGCCATGTTCAAGAATCACTTCGGCGTAACCCCACAAGATCGGCCAGGACATTTTGCGAGTATTTCTTTTGATGCATCGGTGTGGGATATGTTTATGGCTCTTTTGACAGGAGCGACCTTGTATATCATCTCGCGTGATACGATCAACGATTTCCGCAAATTTGAGGAATACGTCCACAAAAACGGAATTACCATTCTCACGTTGCCGCCGACGTATGCCATTTATCTTGAGCCTGATCGTATGCCGTCATTGCGTATCCTGATTACTGCTGGATCGGCAGCATCTACCGCGTTGGTAGAGCAATGGAAAGAGAAAGTGACCTATATCAATGGCTACGGTCCCACAGAGAGTACGATTTGCGCGACAATCTGGAAAGCTTTACCGCATGAACCAGTTGGTCAGACCATTACGATTGGCAAACCGATTCAGAATACGAAGCTGTTCATTGTGGATGAACAAATGCAATTGAAGACAGTCGGTCAAATAGGTGAATTGTGCATCAGCGGGGTGGCGCTAGCCAGAGGATATTGGAATCGACCAGAACTGACGGCAGAAAAATTCGTCGACAATCCGTTTGTGCCAGGAGAGAAGATGTATCGCACCGGAGATCTGGCTAAATGGCTTCCGGACGGAAATATCGAGTATCTCGGCAGAATCGACCATCAAGTGAAGGTACGCGGTCATCGGGTAGAGCTGGGCGAAGTCGAGAGTGTTCTGTTGCGGTATGAGACGATTGTGGAGGCAGTAGCCATTACACATTTGGATGACCTGGGGCAACCTTACCTGTGCGCATACTATGTAGCTGATGGGGATGCAAGTCCGGCTCAATTGCGAGAATTTATGGGAAAAGAATTGCCAAATTATATGGTTCCCTCTTTCTTTGTTCAGTTGGATAAGATGCCGTTGACACCGAATGACAAAATTGACCGCAAAGCATTGCCGAAGCCAAGCCACGAAGAAAAATCGGGCAGAGAATATGAAGCACCACAAAACGTGCTGGAACACTTACTTGCAACGACTTGGGCTGAGGTATTGGGAATTGGGCAAGTGGGAATGAAAGACAACTTCTTTGAATTGGGCGGAGATTCCATCAAAGCCATTCAGGTATCCACGCGTTTGCACGCAGCAGGCTGGACGCTGGCGATGAAGGAACTGTTCCAATATCCGACTATTGAACAAGTTGCTGCCCATGTCATACCGAACAACAGAGAGAGCGATCAGGGAGTAGTAGAAGGCGAGATTGACTTGACGCCCATCCAGAAGTGGTTCTTCGAGCGCAATTTCACTGACCACCACCACTGGAATCAGGGTGTCATGCTGTTCCGAGAGGATGGCTTTGACCCGGGACTTGTTCAGCAGGCGTTCTTTAAAATCGTCGAGCACCACGATGCGTTGCGCATGATCTACAAACAGGAGAATGAAACAATCACGCAAATCAATCGAGCGCTGACAGGTGAGCGATTCCGCTTCCATTCATATGACTTGAAAGATCATGCAAATAGTGCAGCTCATATTTGGGAGTTGTCTAATCGCATCCAAAGCAGTATCGATTTGGAACAGGGACCACTCGTCCACTTGGCACTCTTCTCCACAACAGAAGGGGACCATTTACTGATTGCCATTCATCATCTGGTCGTGGATGGCGTCTCATGGCGCATCTTGTTTGAAGATTTTTCCTCTGCCTATTCGCAGGCTCTCCACAATCAGGAGATCGTCTTGCCGAAAAAGACAGATTCATTCAAGGATTGGTCGGCTCAACTGCAAAACTATGCGGAGAGTGACGAGCTTTTACGAGAAGCGGCGTACTGGCACAACCTCGAGAGCACAACCACGGCAGAAAAGTTGCCAACCGATTTTGTTACAGCAGATCGTAAACAAAAGCACACCCGTACTGTGAAGGTCGAGCTGACAGCTCAAGAGACAGAAAACCTGTTACGTCACGTCCATCATGCTTATCACACCGAAATGAATGACCTATTGCTGACTGCGTTGGGATTAACCGTGAAAGAGTGGGCGAATACCAACTATGCTGTCATCAACCTGGAAGGTCACGGTCGCGAAGATATTCAGAATGAAATGAACGTGACCAGGACGATTGGGTGGTTTACATCTCAGTTTCCTGTCGTGCTTGATATGGAAAGATCAAAGGACTTGTCCTACCAAATCAAGCAAATCAAAGAGAGCTTGCGTCGCATTCCCAAAAAAGGAATTGGCTACGAGATTTTACGCACGTTGACGGCGGATAAACGGCGTCCATCCCTGCAATTTAGCCTGCAACCGGAAATCAGTTTTAACTACCTCGGGCAATTTGATTCGGATGTGAAATCTGGCGGATTTGCTTTCTCGCCACTCGGGACGGGTCAGCTTTTCAGTCCAGAATCGGAGAGGGTATTCTTGTTGGATATTTCCAGCATGATCGAGGATGGAAAGCTCCAGATCAGTTTTGGTTACAGCAGTCTCCAGTATCAGGAAGAAACCATTGCGAAATTGGCAGACAGCTATCGGAATCACTTGCTCAGCATTATTGAGCATTGCCTATTAAGAGAAAAGGGAGAATTGACCCCGAGTGATCTGGGTGATGATGACCTTTCCATGGAAGAACTGGAGAACATCCTGGAATTAATCTAATCGGGCGACATGAGAAATGCGATTCCTCCAATAAAAGCTGGGACATCTCGCTTTTATTGGAGGAACCCTCTTTAAATCGATAAATTACTGAGCTGAGGTGCAGAATGAATAAACAGGAAAATATTGCGAAAATTTACCCGTTAACCCCATTGCAAGAGGGTATGTTGTTTCATGCTGTCAAAGATACAGGCAGCAGCGCCTACTGCCTCCAGATGTCCGCAAAGCTCCAAGGTGATTTTCAGCTGTCCATTTTTGAAAAGAGCATGAACAAGCTCGTAGAGAACTATGAAGTTTTGCGCACTGTATTTGTTTATCAAAACCTGCAACGGCCTCGACAGGTTGTTTTTAAAGAGAGAAAAGTTACCGTTCATTTCGAAAACATTGCTCATTTGCCAATAGATGATCAGAACGATTACATAAAAGCGTATACCAACCAGCAACATACGTTTGAGCTGACGAAAGACGTCTTGATGAAAGCAGCCATTTTCCAAACCGAGGCGAACCAGTATCAGTTCGTTTGGGCGTTCCACCATATCATCGTCGACGGTTGGTCTTTGGGAGTATTGCTTCATAAGCTGCTCGCGTACTATGCCGCCATTCGTAAGGGTGAGGCTGTTCCGCGGGAAGCGACCAAACCATACAGCGAATATATCAAATGGCTGGATAAGCAAAATAAAGAAGAAGCACTTACTTACTGGCAGAACTACCTAGAAGGCTATGACCATCAGGCTGATTTCCCTAAAAAGAAGAATGTAGCGGAAGATGGCAATTATGTACATGTGGAGAATCTTTTCACCATCGCACCTGAAAAGACTCAGCAGCTAATGCAGATTGCCAATCGGAATCAAGCTACGATGAGCAGCGTGTTTCAATCTCTTTGGGGTATTTTGGCGAGTAAGTACAAAAATTCGGACGATGTGGTATTCGGTTCTGTTGTATCAGGTCGTCCGCCAGGGATTCAGGGCATTGAGAGCATGGTGGGATTGTTCATTAATACGATCCCAACCCGCGTGCAAACAAACAGAAAACAAACCTTCAGTGGGTTGGTAAAAACAGTTCAGAAGCAAGCCTTGGCTTCTGCTGCTTATGATTTCGCTCCATTGTACGAAATTCAGAGCAAGACGGTACTGAAACAAGAGTTAATTGATCATTTGGTGACGTATGAAAACTACCCGGATGATGCTTCGAATGATCGAGAGGATTCCTTAGGCTTTCAATTCAACGTGGAAAATGGGGAAGAACAGACTTCCTATGATTTTAACGTTGTGGTAGCAGTCGCACCTTCGAATGAGATGTATGTGAAGCTGAGCTATAATGCAGCGGTTTATGAAGAGTCATTCATGAACCGAATAGAAGGCCACTTGAAAACGATCATCGAGCAGGTCATTCACAATCCGAATGTACTGCTTGAAGACATCGGAATCATCACGGATGAGGAAAAACAGCAATTGCTGGTAGCTTATAACGACACAACCGCTGATTATCCACGCGACAAAACGATTTTCGAGCTGATCGCGGAGCAGGCAAGACAGACGCCATCGAAAGCTGCGGTTATTTGTGGGGAGGATCGCCTTACTTACCAGGAGCTTCAGGAGCGTTCCAACCAGTTGGCCAGAGCTCTGCGTGGGAAAGGAATTACCCAAGGCAGTATCGTCTCCATTATGGCGGAGCATTCACTCGAGCTGATCGTGGCTATTATGGCCGTTCTAAAATCAGGCGGCGCCTATTTGCCGATTGATCCCGAGTATCCGATAGAGAGAATTCAGTATTTATTAGATGACAGTGAGACGACGATTCTTTTGACACAGTCTCATCTACAAGAAAAAGTCGAGTTTAAGGGCGACATCCTTTACCTAGACAATCCTTCCTTGTTTGAGGGAGACAGTATGGATCTTGACAATACATGCAAACCGGGCGATTTGGCGTACATGATCTATACTTCCGGGTCCACGGGGAATCCAAAAGGCGCGATGATTACCCATCAAGGTCTAGTCAATTACATCTGGTGGGCCAACAAAGTGTATGTCGAGGGTGAACCTGTAGACTTTCCACTATACTCTTCCATTTCATTTGATTTGACTGTCACCTCAATTTTCACGCCGCTTTTGTCGGGCAATACGATCTATGTCTACAGAGGAGCAGACAAGGTACAGGTCATTTTAGACATCATCCAAGATAATCAAGTGGGAATCATCAAGCTGACGCCAACACATTTGAAGCTGATAGAAGAAATAGATGGAACAGACAGCAGCATCCGACGGTTTATTGTCGGGGGTGAGAACTTGCCAACCAAGTTGGCGAAGAGAATCTATGAGAACTTTGGACAGAATGTCAAGATTTTCAACGAGTATGGACCTACCGAAACGGTTGTCGGCTGCATGATTTATTTGTACGACCCGAAGAAACCGATCCAAGAATCAGTACCAATCGGCGTACCGGCAGACAATGTTCAGCTCTATCTGCTTGATTCCTCCATGCAGCCGATACCCGTTGGTTCCGCCGGTGAAATGTACATCGCCGGAGATGGCGTAGCTAAAGGATATTTCAACAGACCGGAGCTGACAGACGAAAAGTTCATCGATAATCCGTTCCGTCCGGGGACCAAAATGTATCGAACTGGCGATCTGGCGAAATGGCTGCCCGACGGCAATATGGAATACGTGGGAAGAATCGACCATCAAGTCAAAATTCGTGGGCATCGGATTGAGATGGGCGAAATTGAGACGCGTTTGGCACAACATGAGTGGATCAAGGAAGCAGTCGTCATCGCTGAAAAGGATGACAGTGGTCAAAATGTGCTCTATGCCTACATGGTTTCCGAGCAGGAGTTGACCGTATCTGAACTGAGAGAGCATCTGGGAAGTACACTTCCTTCCTACATGATCCCGTCCTTCTTTGTCCGTTTGGAGGAAATTCCGCTGACAGCCAATGGAAAAGTAGAGCGAAAGAAATTGCCGAAGCCTGACGGTGCAGTTGTTACGGGAACAGCGTACGTCGCTCCTCAGAATGAAACGGAAACAAAATTGGCTGAGATTTGGCAGCAGGTCCTCGGGGTTAGCCGTGTAGGCGTTCACGATCATTTCTTTGATTTGGGCGGACATTCACTGAAGGCTATGACAGTCATCTTTCAAGTCTCCAAAGCGTTGGAAGTGGATTTGCCAGTAAAGGCACTGTTCGAGAATCCAACCGTATCCGAGCTCGCTGCTTTTCTCTCGAAATCGGGGAAAAGCAAGTACACAGCCATTCAACCGGTTGAGGTCAAAGAATTTTATCCCGTATCTTCCGCTCAAAAAAGAATGTACATCCTTCAGCAATTTGAAGGAAGTGGCATCAGCTATAACATTTCAGGTGCAATGCTTTTGGAAGGAAAGCTGGATTACGATCGTTTTGCGAACACGGTCAAACGACTGGCGGAGCGCCACGAAGCCTTGCGCACTTCCTTCCACCGCATCGATGGTGAACCTGTACAGAAAGTCCATGATGAGGTAGAAGTACCAATCCTGATGCTCACGTCTACGGAAGACAAGGCGGAGCAGATCATGCGCGATTTCGTCCGTCCTTTTGACCTCGAACTCGCTCCGTTGATTCGAACAGGCTTGGTCCAGTTGGGCAAAGACCGTCATTTGTTCATGCTCGACATGCACCATATCATCTCGGACGGTGTTTCATCCCAAATTTTGCTGAGTGAATTTGCTAAGTTGTACCAAGGGGAAACCTTGCAGCCTCTTTCTCTCCAATACAAGGATTTCGCAGCTTGGCAAAATGAGCTGTTTCAGACGGATGTGTACAAGAAGCAGGAGCTCCATTGGTTGAATACGTTTGCTGATGAAATTCCTTTGCTCAATTTGCCAACGGATTATCCGCGCCCAACCATTCAAAGCTTTGCAGGGGATCTAGTCCTTTTTGACACAGGAAAAGAATTGACCGAGCGTTTGCGCAAGGTAGCAGCTGATACGGGAACAACCCTGTATATGGTTTTGCTCGCAGCTTACCATGTTCTCCTGTCCAAGTATTCCGGTCAAGAGGACATCATTGTAGGTACGCCTGTCGCTGGTCGTTCCCATGCCGACGTGGAAAGCATCATGGGGATCTTTGTGAATACGTTGGCGATGAGAAATCAGCCTGTGAGCGACAAAACCTTTACCCAATTCTTGCAAGAAGTGAAACAAAATGCGCTAGCGGCCTATGACAATCAGGATTATCCATTTGAAGAGCTGGTGGAAAAGCTGGCAATTCAACGTGACATTAGCCGAAATCCTTTGTTTGACACCATGTTCTCTCTGGAAAATGCGAATCAGCAGTCGCTGAAAATCGAGCAGCTTACAGCAGCTCCATATGAGTTATTTAACAAAATTTCAAAATTCGATCTTGCTTTAAATGCGAGTGAATCGCAATCCGACATTCACTTCCAATTCGCATTTGGAACGAAGCTGTTCGCGAAAGAAACCATCCAAAAAATGGTCCATCATTACCTGGAAATCTTGCGTACCATTTGTGCACAGCCGAATGCCAAGCTAGCAGAAATCGACATGATGACAGAAGCAGAAAAACGTGCTCTCCTCCTGAATGTTAACGATACTTTTGTCGAGCGTTCCGCTGATCAGGTTTTGCACCAATTGTTTGAAGAGCAAGTAGTGTTAACGCCAGATCAAGTAGCTGTAGCCTATGACGGTTACACCATGACCTATCGCCAGTTGAACGCCCGGGCCAATCAAGTCGCTCGTTTGCTGCGGAGCAAAGGAACGCAACCAGATACGTTGATCGGCATTATGGTAGACCGTTCCATCGAGATGGTTGTGAGCATGTTGGCCGTGTTAAAAGCGGGTGGTGCGTATACGCCAATGGATCCTACTTATCCGCCAGAAAGAATCCAATACATGCTCAGCCACAGCAAAGCTCCCATTCTACTGACACAGCGCCATTTGAAAGAGACCGTGGAGTATACAGGAGAAATCATCGATGTAGACGATGAAGCGATTTATGCAGGGGACGACACCAATCTGGACAATGTGGCTGGCAGGGATGACTTGGCCTATGTCATCTATACATCTGGATCGACCGGAAATCCCAAAGGGGTAATGATCTCGCACCAGGCGATTTGCAATCACATGCTTTGGATGAAGAATGCCTTCCCACTGCTTACAGAGGATGCTGTCTTGCAAAAAACGCCGTTTTCCTTCGATGCTTCCGTATGGGAATTTTATTTGCCACTGATCACGGGGGCGCGCCTGGTACTGGCAAAGCCAGACGGACATCGCGACATCGCATACATGACTCGAATGATCAGAGAAGAGAAGATCACAACTTTACAGATGGTTCCTTCCTTGCTGGATCTGATCATGACCGAACCGGGATGGAGCTCTTGCACGAGTTTGCAACGCGTTTTCTGCGGTGGAGAAGCATTGACAGCTGCCCTTGTTTCGCGCTTTTACCAGACGCAAACGGCACAGTTGATTAATCTCTATGGCCCTACTGAATCTACGATTGATGCGACATACTGGATTTGCCCGCGTTTGCCGGAGTATGGCGTGATTCCCATTGGCAAACCGATTGATAACGTCCGCTTGTATGTCGTAAATGCGAGCAACCAGCTCCAGCCTGTAGGGGTTGCAGGAGAACTGTGCATTGCTGGCGATGGTTTGGCCCGCGGCTACTGGAATCGTGAAGAACTGACAGCAGCTAGCTTCATTGACAATCCGTTTGAACCGGGGAGCAGGATGTACCGTACGGGAGACATGGTAAGGTACCTAGCCTGCGGCAACGTGGAATATCTCGGACGCATCGACCATCAGGTCAAAATCCGAGGCCACCGGATTGAGCTGGGTGAGATCGAAGCAAGGCTTTTGCAGCATGAATGGATCAAAACGGCCATCGTCCTTGCCCGTCTAGATGAAAAAGGGCAAAACAACTTGTACGCCTATATCGTTTCTGATCAGGAAATGAAGACAGCTGATCTGAGAGCTTACTTGGCTTCCCATTTGCCATCTTATATGGTTCCTTCTTATTTTGTTTATTTGGAGAAGCTGCCTCTCACGGCAAATGGCAAGGTAGATCGCAAAGCATTGCCTCAACCTGAGGGAGCATCCACATCTGAAATTGTGTATGTAGCGCCGCGCAATGAAGTGGAAGCCATGCTTGTAGACATTTGGCAAAGTGTCCTTGGTCAAAACCCAATCGGGGTACACGATCATTTCTTTGAGTTGGGCGGACACTCCTTGAAAGCAATGAACGTCATCTCTTTGATCCATCGTACCCTTCAAGTAGATGTGCCGTTGAAAACACTGTTTGAATCACCAACGATCGCTGACCTGTCGGCATACATCGCTATTGCTGGCAAAGGCAAGTATACGACGATTGAACCCGTCCAAAAGCAGGAGTATTACTCCGTGTCTTCTGCACAAAAGAGAATGTTTATTCTCCGGCAAATGGAAGGTGCAGGCATCAGCTACAACATGCCGGGAATCCTGTACATCGATGGCAAGCTGGATACAGAGCGTTTGCAGCAAGCGCTCAAGAGTGTGGTGAGACGCCATGAATCTCTGCGTACCTCATTCCACTCCATGAAAGGAGAGACAGTTCAGCGCGTACATGAAGATGTCGAGCTGGATATCTCGTTGATGGAGTCAACAGAGGGAGAGCTCAAACAAATCGTTGAACAATTTATTCAACCGTTTGATTTGGAAAAAGCTCCACTGATGCGCGCTGGACTGGTCAAACTGGCTCCGGAACGCCATCTTTTCATGCTGGATTTGCATCATATTGTGGTAGATGGTGTATCGATTGGCATTCTTGTTCAAGAGCTTGCGCAGCTTTATCACGGCGAAGAGCTGCCAGAACTGAGCATTCAGTACAAGGACTTTGCCCATTGGCAGAATCAATGGTACGAGACGGATGAGTTTACTGCTCAGGAAGCCTATTGGATCGATACCTTTACGGGAGAAATTCCTGTATTAAATCTTGCAACGGATTATTCGAGACCTTCTGTAAAAAGCTTTGAGGGTGAGCGATTTGTTTTCGGCTCCGGTGCCCTTTTGAAAAAGGAATTGAATCGACTTGCCCATAGTACAGGAGCTACGCTCTACATGGTTCTGCTGGCAGCCTACAATGTACTTCTCTCCAAATACTCTGGACAAGAGGACATTGTTGTTGGAGCGCCTACTGCCGGCAGGTCCCATGCTGAAACGGATTCGATCATCGGTATGTTTGTCAATACACTGGCATTGCGAAACGAGCCTGTGGGGACGAAAACCTTCCTTAGCTTTTTGGCAGAAGTGAAAAACAATACGCTGAAAGCCTTTGAGAATCAGGATTATCCATTAGATGAGCTGATCGAGAAGCTGAACATTCAACGGGATCTGAGTCGGAATCCTTTGTTTGACACCGTATTTATCTTGCAAAATATGGATCAGAAGCCGTTCGAAATGGAGCAACTGACGTTTACACCGTATATGGCAGAAGTGAATCAGGCCAAGTTTGATCTGTCATTAGAGGCGTACGAAGAAGATGAGGAGATCGTCTTTAGCCTTGATTATTGCACCAAATTGTTTACAAGAAAAACGATTGAAAACATCGCGGCACATTTCATTCGAATCCTCCATGCCGTTATTGAGCAACAAGCCATTCCGTTGTCCGAAATCACGATGCTTTCGGCTGAAGAAAAGCATCGCTTGTTAGTAGAATTCAACCAAACGCATACGGAATATCCGCAGAACAAGACACTACATGAGCTGTTTGAGGAGCAAGTGGAAAAAACTCCACTGGTTGCTGCCATTGAAATTGGCGGCAAGCAGATGTCCTATCGCGAATTAAATGAGCGCGCAAACCAGCTTGCGGTTACCTTGCGTGAACGGGGAGTAAAGGCTAATCAATTCGTAGGAATCATGGCAAACCGTTCTGTGGAAATGGTTGTGGGAATCATGGCCATTTTGAAAGCAGGTGGAGCCTATGTGCCGATTGATCCCGAATATCCAGAAGATCGTGTGGCCTACATGCTGGAGGATTGCGAAGCCCGTCTGGTGCTTACCCAAAAACATCTTGGAGCTAAGCTCGCTTCTAGTGTGAGGGTGGAATGCTTGTATCTGGAGGAAGAGCACAACTATTCTCCTAAGCGTTCGAATCTCGAGCCGATTCAAACCGCTTCTGATTTGGCTTATCTCATCTATACGTCGGGGACAACAGGCAAGCCAAAAGGAGTAATGATCGAGCATCGGGGCATTGTCAACAGCGTGTTGTGGAAAAAAGAGGAGTATCAGTTTAGCGTCCAGGATAGAAATCTGGTGCCTTTATCCTTTGCGTTTGATGGCTTTGTTCTTTCCTTCTTTACACCGATCCTTTCCGGTTCAACCGCCGTCTTGGTGAAGGATGAAGAAGCCAAAGACCCTGTATCTCTCAGAAGACTTATTGCAGCTGCGCGATGCACGCAAATGACATGCGTGCCAAGTTTATTCCAAGCGATATTGGAATGCGGTTCTGCTGCGGATATCAGCTCCCTGCAAACCGTCACACTAGGGGGCGAAAAAGTATCGGCTCAGCTCGTTGAGAAGAGCAACAAACAGAATCCGCAACTGGTCATCGCCAATGAATACGGTCCGACAGAAAGCAGTGTTGTCGCCACGTGGCAGCGAATTTCGCAACTGGATTCTACGATAACGATCGGACGTCCCATTGCCAACACCAGCATCTATATCGTGGACAAATTTCATCAGCTACAGCCAATCGGCGTCGTCGGGGAAATTTGCATCGGTGGCCATGGTTTGGCACGTGGATATTGGAACAAGCCGGAACTCACAGCAGAGAAGTTTGTTTCCCATCCTTATTTGGAAGGCGAGCGCATGTACAAGACCGGTGATCTAGGAAAGTGGCTCCCTGACGGTACGATTGAATTTATCGGTCGCTTGGATGAACAGGTAAAAGTAAGGGGATATCGGATTGAAATAGGCGAGATAGAGTCGGTGATGCTCTCCTTTGAAAAGCTGACTTCGGCTGTGGTGATTGTCCACGAGGATCAGCAGGGCCAATCGTCCCTTGCTGCTTATTACACGGCGGAAGAAAAGCTTGAAGTCTCGAATCTATGGTCGTATCTGTCGAAAAGCTTGCCGTCTTACATGATTCCTGCGTACTTGGTCCAGCTCGATTTTCTCCCACTTACGCCGAATGGAAAGCTCGATAGGAAAGCTTTGCCGAAACCAGAAGGCAGACCTGTAACAGGAGCAGAATATGTGGCGCCAGCAAGTCCTCTGGAAAGCAGGCTGGTAGAGATTTGGGAACATGTGCTTGGGGTAACCGACATCGGCGTTCTCGACAACTTCTTCCAGCTAGGTGGGCATTCCTTGAAAGCTATGTCGCTCGCCGCGCAGATTCATCGAGAGTATCAAGTCGAGCTTCCACTCAGAGTGCTCTTTGCGACACCTACCATTCAGGCATTGGCATCGTATATCGAAACAAGTGGAAAAGACACGCATGTACCGATTCATCCTGCACCGTCGCAAGAATATTATCCCGTTTCTTCTGCACAAAAAAGGATGTTTGTCCTGCGCCAGTTTGAAGGCACCAGTACAATCTATAACATGCCAAGTGTGATGTTTATTGAAGGCGACTTGGATCACGCACGCTTTGAAACTGCGATACAGGGGCTGATCAAGCGACACGAATCGTTGCGGACATCCTTCCACACAGTGAACGGTGAGCCTGTTCAACGTGTACATGAGGCAGTTGAGCTGAATGTGCGCTATGAGGATTTGACCGAAGACCAAGTCGAGCAAACCATCGAAACATTTGTGCAAGCATTTGATCTGGAGAAGGCTCCGTTATTGAGGGTCGGACTCTTCAGATTAGCAGAGAATCGACATCTTTTCCTGATGGATATGCATCACATCATTTCGGATGGCGTCTCTGTTGGAATCATCATGGAGGAATTCTCAAAGTTATATCGAAACCAATTATTACCAGAGTTGTATGTTCAATACAAAGATTTTGCTGTCTGGCAGACGGATCTGTTCCAAACCGACATCTATACAAAGCATGAGAACTATTGGTTGAAGTCCTTTGCGGGTGACATTCCGGTACTGAATCTGCCCGCCGATTATTCTCGCCCGCTGGTTCAAAGCTTTGAGGGAGATTGCATTTCGTTCCACACAGATAAAAGGTTGATGGACAATTTATACAAGCTCGCCCATGAGAACCAAACCACGCTGTTTATGGTCTTGCTGGCGGCTTACAATGTACTCCTTTCTAAATACAGTGGTCAAGAAGACATCGTAGTGGGTACGCCGATTGCTGGTAGATCTCATGCGGATGTAGAAAAAGTCTTGGGGATGTTTGTCAATACGTTGGCTTTGCGAAACTACCCTGTCGGAACGAAATCGTTCCAGGCATTTTTGGAAGATGTCAAACAGAATACGCTGCAAGCATACGCTCACCAGGACTATCCATTTGAAGCGCTGGTCGAAAAATTGGAAATCCAGCGGGATCTCAGCAGAAACCCACTTTTTGACACCATGTTTATTTTGCAAAATCTGGACAAAAAAGCTTATGAGCTGGATGGGCTGAAATTTGAGGCCTACTCCGGAGATGGGCAGCAAGGCAACGCCAAATTCGATCTCACACTGGAAGCGCATGAAGATGAGACAGGAATCCATTTTGATCTCGTGTACTCCACGAAATTGTTCCATAGAGACACGATGGAAAGAATGGCAGGTCATTTTCTTCAGGTGCTTCAAGGAGTCATTGCAGACCAAACAGCGGCGTTGCGTGAAATCAACTTGCTCGGTGAGGAAGAAAAACATCTCGTAACGGTTGCATTCAACAACACGTTTGCCGCGTATCCACGCGAAAGCACGATACAGGAGCTGTTCGAGGAGCAAGTGAAAAGAACGCCTGAACATGCTGCGGTTGTGATGAACGAACAGATGCTGACGTATTGGGAGCTGAATCAAAAAGCGAACCAGATCGCAAGTGCTCTTCGCCGATTGAAAGTAGGAAGAGACAGCGTTGTAGGTATGCTGGCAGATCGCTCTCTCGAGATGATCACAGGCATTATGGGGATCATCAAAGCGGGAGGCGCCTATCTGGGGATTGATCCAGAGCATCCAGCTGAGCGCATTTCTTACATGCTCGAAGATGGCGGCGTGAAGGTTGTCCTTGTTCAAAGACATCTGTTGCATCTCGTCGAAGAAGGTCTCATTCCAATCATCTTGGAAGACGAGAGCCTGGAGCAAGCAGACGCCAGCAACCTGACCAACCTCAATGACGCCAAGGACTTGGCCTATGTGATGTACACGTCGGGTTCAACGGGCAAACCAAAAGGAGTCATGGTTGAGCATCGCAATGTCACCCGATTGGTGAAACATACCAATTACGTTCAGGTACGCGAAGAAGATCGCATGATTCAAACGGGCGCTATTGGCTTCGACGCCATGACGTTTGAGATTTTCGGAGCTCTGTTGCATGGTGCTAGCTTGTTCCTGGTTAGTAAGGATGTTCTATTGGATGCGGAGAAGCTGGGTAGCTTCCTGCGAGAGAATCGGATTACCACGATGTGGTTAACCTCACCACTGTTTAACCAGCTCTCGCAAAATAACCCGGCGATGTTTGAAGGCTTGCGTGCGCTAATTGTCGGTGGAGAAGCGTTGTCTCCGAGACACATCAACAAAGTGAACAGCGCCCATCCAGCTCTGGAAATTTGGAACGGGTACGGCCCGACCGAAAACACAACCTTCTCGACATGCTATTTGATTGAGAAGGAATTCGAAGACAATATTCCGATTGGGAAGCCGATCACGAACTCCACAGCCTATATCGTGGATCGCTACAATCAGCCGCAGCCAATTGGGGTGCCGGGTGAATTGTGCGTAGGTGGAGACGGGGTAGCCAGAGGCTATTTGAACAAGCCGGAATTGACTGCCGAGAAGTTTGTTCCGAATCCGTTTGTTTTAGGTGAAAACATGTACCGTACAGGGGATTTGGCGAGATGGAAGGCGGATGGAACGATCGAGTATTTGGGTCGTATCGACCAACAGGTAAAGATCAGAGGCTATCGGATCGAGCTTGGGGAAATCGAGACCGTTCTGACCAATCTCGAAAAAGTAAAAGAAGCTGTCGTTACGGTACTGGATGATACAAACGGCCAAAAAGCTCTCTGCGCTTATTTTGTTTCAGAAGAGGAACTCGACGTAGTAGAGCTGAGAGAGGCTATATCCAAAGAATTGCCTAGCTACATGGTGCCAGCCTTCTATGTCCAAATGGAAAAACTGCCTTTGACTGCAAACGGGAAGGTCAATCGTAGAGCTTTGCCTGAACCATCTGGAGATCGGGTACAAGGCTCCACATATATCGCCCCACAAAATGCAACCGAGCAGAAGCTGACTGAGATTTGGCAAGAGGTTCTGGGGATTCATCCGATAGGCATTCACCATAACTTCTTTGAACTGGGTGGACATTCTCTCAAGGCAATGAATGTAATCACGCAGGTGCACAAAGCATTTCAGGTAGAGCTTCCGTTAAAAGCCCTGTTTGAAACTCCTACGATCCATGAGCTAGCTGCTTATATCACTGCGAGTGAAATGGAACAGTTCGAGACCATTCAACCGGTAGAGCTCGCTGACTTTTATCCAGTCTCGTTCGCACAAAAAAGAATGTACATCCTGCATGAGTTTGAAGGAAGCGGGATCAGCTACAACGTGCCAAATGTAATGATAATAGATGGCCATCTGGACTACGAACGCTTTGAATATGCGATCCGAACACTGGTAAAACGACATGAATCCTTGCGAACATCCTTCCATTCGAAAAACGGGGAACCCGTGCAACGAGTCCATGAGGATGTCACGCTGCTCATCGGTATTTCCGAGGCGACAGATGACCAAGTAGAGCAACGGATTCAGGAGTTGGTCCAGCCGTTTGATCTGGAAGTGGCTCCGCTGTTCCGGGTTGACTTAATCAAACTTGGAGCAGAACGACACTTGTTCTTCATGGATATGCACCACATTATCTCCGATGGTGTATCGCTTGCAGTCATCGCCAAGGAGTTCGCGAGCTTGTACGAGGAAAATCAGCTCCCAGACATGCGTATCCAGTACAAAGATTTTGCTGCTTGGCAGACGAAGCTGGCCCAGTCTGAGCGTTTCCAAAAACAGGAGGATTATTGGACGAATGTCTTTGCAGGGGAGCTCCCATTACTCAACCTGCCAAATGATTTCCCAAGACCTACTGTTCAAAGCTTCGAAGGCGACACGGTAGCGATCGGTACAGGAAATCACTTACTTGCGGAGTTGCGAAAACTCGCTGCAAATACAGGCTCTACACTGTTTATGGTGCTTTTGGCTGCCTACAATGTGCTGCTGTCCAAATACACAGGACAGGAAGAAATCGTTGTCGGTACACCGATTGCAGGTCGATCCCACGCAGATGTAGAACGAATCGTCGGCATGTTCGTCAACACGCTTGCGCTGAAAAATGTGGCAGGAGGCAACCTGACCTTCCGCGAGTTTTTGGGTGACGTGAAACAAAATGCGCTGCATGCGTTTGAACATCAGGATTATCCGTTTGAACATCTCGTAGATAAGCTGCAAGTGCGGCGCGATTTAAGCCGAAATCCGCTGTTCGATACGATGTTCAGCCTGGGGCTTGCGGACTCATCTGTATTAGAAATTGCAGGACTCAACATGTCCGCTTACCCGGTAGATGGCAAGATCGCAAAATTCGATATCGCGCTGGATGCGATGGAACAACAAGATGAGCTTCTCGTGCAATTCAGCTATTGCACGAAGCTGTTTGCCAAAGAATCGATTGATCGCATGGCGACTCATTACATCCATCTTTTACAGACGATCATTGCCAATCCAGATCGCAAGCTGGCAGAGATCAGTGTCTTGTCAAAAGATGAGATGGAGCAAATGCTGCATGATTTCAATGCAACAAAAGTCGCTTATCCAACGAACAAAACGTTCCAGGAGCTATTCGAAGAGCAGGTCGAAAAAACTCCGAATCAGGTAGCTGTCATCTACGAGGATGAACAGCTAACGTATCGGGAATTGAATGAAAAAGCGAACCAGCTCGCGCGTGTTTTGCGCCAAATGGGAGTCAAGCCAGAGAGCACGGTCGGCATCATGGTAGATCGCTCCTTGCACATGGTTGTAGGGACACTCGGTATTTTGAAAGCCGGTGGCGCCTACGTCCCGATTGATCCAGATTATCCACTGGAGCGTCAGACATTCATTTTGGAAGATAGCGATGCGAAGTTATTCCTTACCTTGCAAAAGATGAATACACAGCTTGTATTCCCTTACGAAACTCTCTATCTGGATGCAGAGGGGCTGTATCAGGGAGAAGCGAGCAATCTAGAGCCTGTAGCACTGCCGGAACACGCGGCTTACATCATTTATACGTCCGGTACGACTGGCAAGCCAAAAGGAGTCGTGATCGAGCACCACAGCTATGCGAATGTCGCGTTTGCATGGCAGGATGAGTATCACCTGGATACCTTCCGGGTTCGCTTGCTGCAAATGGCGAGCTTCGCCTTCGACGTCTCGACTGGCGACTTTGCCAGAGCATTGCTCACAGGAGGGCAGCTGGTCATTTGCCCGAATGAGGTCAAAATGGACCCGGCTTCCTTGTACGAAATTATCAAGCGGTATGAAATCACGATTTTCGAAGCGACACCAGCTCTGATCATGCCATTGATGCATTACATCTACGAAAACAAGCTCGACATCAGTCAGATGAAGCTCTTGATCCTCGGAGCAGACAGTTGTTCAGCGGAAGACTTCAAGACCTTGCTGACCCGATTCAGTCATACGTTGCGCATTGTTAACAGTTATGGGGTAACAGAGGCGTGCATCGATTCCAGCTATTACGAAGAAACAGATGTCTCATCCATTCGCTCGGGAACGGTACCGATCGGCAAACCACTTCCGAATATGCAAATGTATGTGATGGATCAACAATTGAATCTTCAACCTGTTGGAGTCGTGGGTGAGTTGTGCATCGGTGGGGCAGGGGTCGCTCGCGGTTATTTGAACAGACCTGAACTGACAGTGGAGAAGTTCGTACCGAATCCTTTCGCACCAGGTGAGCTGTTGTATCGTACGGGTGATCTGGCGAAGTGGCGTGCGGACGGAAATATGGAGTTCCTAGGTCGAAACGATCATCAAGTGAAAATCAGGGGTGTCCGTATCGAGCTGGGCGAAATCGAGACACAGCTACGCAAGCTAGACGGAATCCTGGAAGCAGTCGTGGTCGCAAGAGAGGATCACAGACAAGAAAAGTATTTATGCGCGTACATGGTGGCAGACCATGAGATCGACACAGCACAAGTACGTAAGCAATTGCTAAAAGAATTACCTCAAGCGATGATTCCATCGTATTTCGTCACGCTTGAAGCGCTGCCGCTTACCGCAAATGGGAAGATCGATAGACGTTCCTTGCCGGTACCAGATGTATCTTTACTCAGAACGACAGAGTACGTGGCACCTCGTACGGAGTTGGAAGCGCAATTGGCCCGCGTCTGGGAGCAAGTACTGAATGTGGAGCAAGTAGGGGTTCTGGATGATTTCTTTGCAATTGGCGGTCACTCCTTGCGTGCAATGAGTGTGATTTCGAGCATGCATAACGAATATCAAGTAGATATTCCGCTTCGTGTTTTGTTCGAAAAACCGACGATTCAGCAATTGGCTGCACACGTCGAAGAGACAGCAAAAGAATATGTCATTTCGATCCAACCAGCACCTGCGCAAGAGTATTACCCTGTTTCATCGGCTCAAAAGCGCATGTATATCCTCCATCAGTTCGAGGGAGTCGGCATCAGCTACAATATGCCTTCGACCATGCTGATTGAAGGGAAGCTGGAACCGGAACGATTAGAGACAGCGTTTAAGCAACTGATTGCGCGACATGAAAGTCTTCGTACGTCTTTTGCCGTTGTAAATGGAGAACCTGTTCAGAAGATTCACAAGGAAATCCCTTTTGAACTTTCGTATACAACGATCACAGAAGACCAGGCACAAGAGGTCCTTTCCTCTCTCGTTCAGCCATTCGATCTGGGTGTAGCGCCGTTGCTTCGCGTACGTCTTTTGCAAATCGGAGAAGATCGTCATGTGCTCTTTACCGACACGCATCACAGCATTTCCGACGGTGTATCCTCCGGCATTCTCCTGTCTGACTTAGTGCAGCTATACCAAGGGGATGTTTTGCCAGAGCTCCGAATTCAGTACAAGGACTTCTCCGTATGGCAACAGGAGCTTTTCCGATCCGATGCCTTCAACAAGCAAGAACAGTACTGGGCTCAAGTGTTTGCAGACGAAATTCCAGTGCTAAACCTGCAAACGGATTTCACCCGACCAAGCATTCAAAATTTCGCAGGCGATCAGTATTCCATCGGAACCGGTAAACAACTCATGGAAGGCTTGAACCAGCTGGCTCGAGAAACGGGAACGACACTGTACATGGTGCTCCTCGCGACGTACAATGTACTGCTTTCCAAGTATTCCGGGCAAGAGGACATCATCGTCGGCACACCGATTACAGGCAGATCCCATGCTGATCTGGAACCAATCGTCGGTATGTTTGTCAATACATTGGCGATGAGAAACAAGCCGCATGCTGGGAAAACCTTCACTGAGCTGTTGCTGGAAGTCAAGCAAAATGCTCTAGATGCGTACGCTCATCAGGATTATCCGTTCGAAGAGCTGGTGGAAAAACTCGACATTCCACGGGACTTAAGCAGAAACCCGCTCTTTGACACCATGTTTACTGTGCAAAATAACTCGGATGATGCTATCGACCTGCACGGCTTGACACTTGCGCCTTTCATGACTGATCAGGCTGGTAACCATTCCAAATTTGATTTGACGTTAATTGCCGCAGAAGAGCGTGAAGAGATTCGCATTGGCGTGGAATACAGCACAAGCTTGTTTACGAGAGAAACGATTGAACGGTTAAGCAACCATTTCATGGCTATTGCCCAAATCGTTGTGCAAAATCCGCATATCCGCTTGAGCGAAATAGACATGCTCAAGGCAGAGGAGAAAAAGCAAATTTTCGAGAGCTTCAATGATACAGCGGTCAGCTATGTACAAGACAAAACGCTGCATCAATTATTCGAAGAGCAAGTAGCAAGGACGCCAGATCAAGAAGCGATTCTCTTTAATGGTCAGTCACTGACGTACAGCAAGCTCAATGAGCGAGCCAACAGACTGGCAAGAGTTCTGCGCACCAAGGGAGTCGGACCTGATCGTCTTGTAGCAGTCATGGCGGAGCGTTCACCAGAGATGATCATTGGCATCCTCGGTATTTTAAAGGCAGGCGGTGCTTATGTTCCAATCGATCCGGCGTATCCACAAGAACGCATTCAGTACCTGCTTGCGGACAGCAACGCAGCATTGCTTCTCTGCCAGTCCCATTTGTCGGAGCTATTGTCTCGCGTGTCGAGCGGGCTTGACTGGCTTGAACTGAGCGCAGAGCATGACGTCGAGATAGATGGCTCCAATCTCTCATCACTCAATCAACCGACCGATCTCGCCTATGTCATCTATACATCGGGAACGACCGGTAAGCCGAAGGGCGTCATGATTCCACATCGGGGAATCGTCAATTGCTTGCAGTGGAGAAGAGATGAATATGGCTTCGGGCCGGGAGACAAGGCGTTGCAGGTATTCTCTTTTGCCTTCGATGGTTTTGTAGCCAGCTTGTTCGCTCCACTTCTCGGAGGTGCTACTTGCGTCTTGCCGGGAGAGGAAGAAGCCAAAGATCCGGTATCGCTGAAAAAGCTGATTGTCTCAGCGGGAGTCACACATTATTACGGTGTACCGAGTCTGTTCCAGGCGATTCTGGATTGCTCGACTGCTGCCGACTTCTCTCCTCTTCGCTGCGTAACATTGGGAGGCGAGAAATTACCTGCGCAGCTTGTGCAAAAAACGAAAGAAAAGCATCCAGCAATCGAGATCAACAATGAATACGGTCCGACCGAAAACAGTGTCGTCACCACCATCTCTCGTTCGATCGAAGTAGGTCAAGATATCACGATTGGACGTCCGCTAGCCAATGTTCAAGTGTACATCGTTGATACACAACATCACTTGCAACCGATTGGCGTAGTGGGAGAGCTATGCATCGGAGGACCCGGACTTGCAAAAGGTTATTTGAATAAACCAGAGCTCACACAAGAAAAGTTCGTCCCGAATCCGTTTGTGCCAGGAGAGCTCATGTATAAAACGGGTGACTTGGTGAAATGGCGGACAGATGGCACGATCGACTACATCGGTCGAGCTGATGAACAGGTGAAGGTGAGAGGGTACCGCATCGAGATCGGGGAAATTGAGAGCACCATACTTGCTTACGATGGCATCGATCAAGCAGTGGTCGTTGTGCAAGAGGATGAGTTAACGGCCGGACAGTATCTTTGCGCTTATCTCGTCCCAGCAGCAGTGGTATCCGTTTCTGAGCTGAGAAGGCATCTGGCGAAGGAACTGCCTGCATACATGGTTCCCAGCTATTTTGTCCAGTTAGATCAACTGCCGCTTTCAGCCAATGGAAAAGTGGATCGCAAAGCGTTACCGAAGCCAAAGCCTTCGGATGCGACCACACGTGAGTTCGTGGCCCCAAGAACTGCGACTGAGCATCAATTGGCTGCCATTTGGCAGGAAGTTTTGGGGATAGACCCAATCGGTATCACTGACCATTTCTTCGAGCTGGGTGGCCATTCATTGAAAGCAACGCTGCTGGTTGCAAAGGTGTATGAGTACATGCAGATTGAACTACCGTTGAACCTCATCTTCCAGCATCCAACGATTGAGAAGGTAGCGAATTTCATTACGCACAAGAACTTCGAGGGCAACTCTGGTGGTGCCATTCTCTTAAATGAAGAGACGGCTAGAAAGGTTTTCTGCTTTACGCCGATTGGCGCCCAAAGTGTTTATTATCAGAAGCTTGCTGATGAAATCAAGGGCGTTTCCTTGTATAGCTTTGATTTCATCCAAGAAGACAATCGACTGGAGCAGTACATCGAAGCCATCGTGGCGATTGATCCAAAAGGACCCTTTTCGCTCATGGGATATTCCTCGGGAGGTAATTTGGCTTTTGAAGTCGCAAAAGAACTGGAGAATCAAGGATATGTCGTGACCGACCTCATCTTGTTCGATTCGTACTGGAAAGACAAGGTGATGGAGCGGACTCTGGCGGAAACAGAGAGTGATATTGCGCAGCTATTTGCCGAAATTGGAGAGAACACCGAGATGTTCAACATGACACAAGAAGACTTCAATTTGTACGCTGCCAATGAATTCGTCAAGCAAAGCTTCATTCGAAAAACGGTCAGCTACGTGATGTACCACAATCAACTGATCAATACGGGTGCAACGAACGCAACGATCCATCTCATTCAATCAGAGCTGGAATCGGGTGAGGATGATCTGGTCGCAGTCAAATGGAATGAAGCCGCTTGGACACAGGCTACGAAACGACTGATGACGTACGAAGGGTACGGAATCCACTCCAGAATGTTGGGAGGAACCTACGTGTCGATGAATGCCTCCATCCTTAGAGACATTCTACAGGAGCTGTTTATTCTGAAATAAGATCACGGCTTTGTGATGATTCCCCTTGGGAACATGTTTTTCAAGGGGAGTTCATCCATTACATCATTGGAGAGGAGCCGCAAATGATTTTTACCAAGCAAGCTCAGAACAGAAAGAAAGAGCCCGTGTTTGGCTGGGTACTCTCATATGTAAAGCCTTATCGAGGTTGGGTCATGATCTGTATCATTGCCGCGCTTCTTGTGGCTGTCGCAGACATTTGGATGGGAATCCTGATCAAAACCATGGTCGAACATACGAACAACTTCGACAAGCTAGTCAGTATTGCTCTCATCATTTTTTGTCTGACCATCGTCGGTTTTCTCTCAAAATATTTCATCACATATTCGGCAGCTAGATTCAGTTCAAGAGCCATGAGAGATTTAAAAAACAGCATGGCTGCCCATCTTGAAAAAGTCCCTATGTCCACCATGGATAAATATCATTCCGGCGATCTCGTTTCACGCTTAACAACAGATGCCCAAATCTTGCAAAGCTTTTTGCAAAAGCATTTTTTTCAGCTTTTTTATTTGCCAGTTGTTTTTGTCGGAGCTCTTGGACTGTTGTTGACAATAAATTGGAAGTTAATCATCTTCAGCATCGCAATCTTACCTGTCGCCATCGCGATCACAGGGTGGATGAGCAAACCGCTTCAAAAATATTCGGAGCAAATGCAAGATCATCTGGGTCAAACGAATGCTATCGCTCAGGATACGCTTTCCGGCATTCACATGGTCAAAGCATTTCAATTGGAAGACGTTTTGTATCGTAAATACCATGCCGGTATGAAGCAGGTTTTGAAAAATGCGTTCCAGGCAGAGAAGAAACGTGCGTGGATGACAGCACCAGGGATTTTATTGTTTTCTTCCCCCATTCTGTTTTTTGTTGCTTATGGTGGGTACTTGATACAGGCAGGAGAACTGGATCTGGGCAGCTTGGTCATTTTCAGTTATTTGCTTCACTTTATTATCGAACCACTTTCACTAGCGCCCGTGTTGTTTGCCCAAGTACAAGAGACATCAGGTGCGGCAAAGCGGCTGCAAGAAATTTTTTCACAGCCAGTCGAACAAAACGATCAACCTGCGATTCCCGTTGATCCAAAGGCGATTCCTGTACAGTTTGAGAATGTTACGTTTGCCTACGAGCAGGCAAAGATTCTTGATCATGTCAGTTTTACGTTACATCCGAACAAGACCATTGCATTAGTAGGGGCCAGCGGAAGTGGGAAGAGCACCATCATGAAGTTGCTGTGCGGGTTCTATCCAATGGAACCGGGTAACGGAATACTGAATGTTTTCGGGCATTCCATGGCGGATTGGAATATGACGGACATGCGGAGCTACCTTTCCATGGTTTCTCAGGATACGACGCTATTTCCCGTGTCTATTGCGGAAAATATCTCGTATGGACGCATTCACGCGACACAAGACGAGATCATCGCAGCGGCAAAAGCGGCCAATGCCCATGACTTCATCATGGAGCTACCGGAGGGTTATCAAACAAAAGTGGGAGAACGAGGCTCTCGTTTATCTGGAGGACAGAAACAGCGCATCGCGATTGCCCGAGCGATTTTGAAGGACGCCCCGATTCTACTGCTGGATGAACCAACGTCTGCCCTAGATACAGAATCGGAAGCTTTGGTACAGGAAGCGCTGGAAAATGTGATGAAAAATCGGACTGTTCTCGTTATTGCCCATCGACTGTCAACGATAAAAGACGCGGATGAAGTGCTTGTTTTGGAGCAAGGACAAATTGTTGAACGAGGTACACACTATGATTTGCTTGCACAAGGCGGCGTTTACACCAGATTGTATCAAAAACAGTTTGCCACAGAGATGCATAGCTCGCTGGCAGCAGGAGGAGTATAGGCATGTTCATCCAGAATTTGATGCGGGAACTACGTCAACTCCTGTCGTTTATGAAATCGAAAAAACGAGCGTATATGTTGGGCCTTGTGGGTGACGGAATCGGTCAAGCTGCTGTATTGGTATCCTTACCTTTCGTGTTCAAAGATCTGACGGATTTTGCGAACACAAAAGACCCTGCGTTATTAACCAGAGCGATTGTCACCATGGCTGTGATGTTCCTTTTGCTGAGTATCCTGTCTCCATTTTTTAGCTACATATATCGTCGATGCGTTCGCGAGCTCATTGCCAACATTCGGCTTCAGGTCTATCAACGTTTGAGCAAGCTGCCTTTCGATTATTATGAGCAGCACCATTCGGGAGATACGATGTCGAGACTGGGCAACGATGTTGTCCTCATGGAAAACGCGTACGCAGAGCAATTGAAAACATTAAGCATCATCCTGCTGTCGCTGATCGGTTCGATCCTAGGAATGTTTGTGATGGATTGGAAAATTGCCGTCGTCCTGTTGCTCGTAAGCGCAGTGACTCTTTATGTAAATACGCTGTTTGCTAAGTCAGTACGGCGCATTGGAGATCGAATGCAGCAGCAGATGGGGATGGGGACAGAAAGATTAAACGATTTTTTGTCTGGGTTGCCCATCATCAAAATGTTTCATTTACATAACGTTGTGACCGCCCGTTACACGGAAGCAAACGAAGAAGTAGCTACGTCTGCCATCAAGCAAGGGCATAAACACGGATTACTGGAAGGGACCAATTTTTTTATCCAATTTGTAAGCTTCGGGGGAATGCTTGTTTTTGGAATCATGATGGTTTCCAAACAAATAATCGGGTTGGGTGTGCTGGTCGCCCTCGTTCAACAACAGATGCTTGTGACACTGGCCTTTCTCCAGCTTGGCCAAGTCATCACAGCGTTGCAGAGCTCGCTTGCAGGCGCTTCTCGGGTCGTCGATTTTCTGAATGAACCTCCCGAACTAGAGGAGTATCACAATAGCACCGATAAACACCAGCATTGTGAAAGCATGCTGAAGCTGGAGCAGGTCGTTTTCGGATACAACGATGCTACAAACGTGTTGGATGGTGTTACGTTGCGAGTCGACAAAGGCCAAATGGCTGGGCTAGTCGGAACGAGCGGAAGTGGAAAAAGCACCGTCATGAAGCTTCTGTTAGGGTATTACCCACCTGCTAGCGGAACTCTTTATTTACTGGGCAAGCCCATGGGAGCTTATTCTCTTGCAGAAATTAGAAGCTTGATCTCATACGTGCCTCAGGATGCCTTTTTGTTCGAAGGAACCATCGAAGACAATATCCGCTACGGATGCCTGGATGCTTCGGATGAGGATGTGATCAACGCAAGTAAAGCAGCGTATGCGCATGATTTTATTAGGGAACTTCCAGACGGCTACCAGACCAAAACAGGTGAACGCGGTGCCAAGCTATCTGGCGGACAGCGTCAACGAATTGCCATTGCCAGAGCCATCCTGAAAAATGCACCGATTCTTCTACTGGATGAAGCGACTTCCGCTTTGGATGCAGAATCGGAATATTGGGTGCAGCAAGCATTAACCGCACTTATGAAGGATAAAACAGTCCTCGTTATCGCTCATCGCCTGTCGACTGTAGAGGATGCCGATGTGATTTGCGTAATGGATCATGGAAAAGTCATCGAGCAAGGGAGCCATGTTGAGTTAATGCAGCACAACGGCACGTATGCCAACTTGTACGAAGTGCAGCAGCGAAAGGATCGAGCAGAACAAATCAGTAGTCTTGATCTGACAGAAAGGAGAGTGAGTGCTACATGATTGCCATTTATGCTTTGAAATGTCCTGCAGTCATGGAGAAAGACTCGTTCAACCGATTTTTGCAAGCACTACCCGAAGAAAAACGGGAACGGGTCAACCGTTTCAGAAATCCGGCTGATTCCTATCGGGCGTTGCTCGCGGACGTGCTCGTACGCTCTCTCATTTGTGAAGCCTACGAGATTTCCAATGACGAAATCGAGTATGACTACAATGCATACGGAAAACCTTTTTTGAAATCATTTCCCAATTTCTGCTTTAACGTCTCTCATTCTGGGGAATGGGTCGTCTGCGCCACGGATGACTCGCAGGTGGGGATTGATGTGGAGCAAATATGCCCAATTGAATTGGATATTGCCACTCATTATTTTGCACCAGCCGAAGTAGAAGATCTTTTGGCAAAACATCCGAATGAACGGGTTTCGTATTTCTATGACCTTTGGACTTTAAAGGAGAGTTATATAAAAGCGAGAGGCATGGGGCTGTCCATCCCGTTGCAATCATTCGCCATAAGAAAAAACCTAGACCAATCGATTACGATATCGCAAAGTGATTCGCGTGAGGCTTGGGCATTTCAGCAGTATGAGATCGATCCAGGCTATAAATTGTCAGTATGCGCGACTACCAATCAGTTTGCTGCTCAAGTAGTCATAAAGGATTTACAAGATTTGCATCAAGCGATTTTTCATTGAAAGAGGTCGAGGTAATTTCGTAATGAGGAGAGGGCGGGAAAAGAGATGAAATTGTTTTGCTTTCCATATGCAGGTGGACTTCCTAGCATTTATTACGGGTGGAAACGGGCAGTGTCGCCAGCGTTATTAGAAATGGTTCCATTCGAGGTACGGCCTTCACTTCATAGCGATAGCGTGGTTCTTGCCACCTCGTTTTATGAGGTCTTGGAGGATGTATACAGACGGATTATACCAGAGCTGGGGGAAGAACCTTTTGCTTTTTATGGCCACAGCATGGGTGGATTAATCGCGTATGAACTGACGAGAAAGCTGTTGCAAAATGGAAAGCCACTGCCCCAGCACTTGTTCTTGTCTGCATCCCGTGTGCCGCATGCGTACCACAAAATGGAAAAAACATACAACCTGCCGCATGACGAGTTCATCGAATCGCTACGTACACTCGGGGGCACACCCGATGAAGTTTTGGATAATCACGAGATCTTGGAGGTGTTTTTGCCTATGATTCGCGCTGATTTCCAGGCCGTGCAAACGTATGAAATGAATCACGAGCTTCCTCAGCAAATCCCCGTCAACATGACGGTTTTGTTCGGGAAAGAAGATTCGATTGAAATCCAAGATATTGTGGCATGGCGAGACTACTGCGGGCGAGAATGCAAATTTTACCCTATGCCTGGTGGGCATTTCTTTATTCATCAGCAAATGAATACGATCCTTGTGATCATTCAAGACACATTGAAGGTAGAACAGGCAGTTGCAATCCGTGCACAATTCTAAACGATTGTGTACGGCAACAATAAATCCTAGGTGAAGGTTGGTGTTTTTTTCATGAATCAGAAAGTACTATCTCGTTTGCTGGCGGCCGTTACATTATCAACGGCGCTGGTCTACCCACAAGCAGCAAGCGCGGCGGCTCCAGCTCCGGTTTTGCATGATGACAATCCAAGTGGTCATTTTGGTGACTGGTACACAGGTGCGGTTCCTCCCAATGCATCCAAAGACAAGCCCGTGATCCTGTTTGTCCAAGGTCTGCACTCCACTTACAATACTTGGTATACAACAGACGGATATTATGATGCAGCCTATAACGCCGGGTATCGTACCGCATTTGTGCAACTGAAGGACGCGGATGGTACTGGTGGCAACATGTGGACAAACGGAGCCAAGCTCGCTGAAGTCATTAAAAAGGTTGCAGATTATTATGGTGTTTCCAAAATCAATATCATTGCACATTCCAAAGGTGGTATCGATACACAGGCAGCACTCGTCCACTATGGCGCGCATCCGTATGTCAACGTTGTTCACCAGCTTTCCACGCCAAACAAAGGTTCAGAATTGGCTGATATGGCGTACAGCAATTGGGCAGGATGGCTCGCCGACATTCTTGGCAAAAAAGACGATGCGGTGTATTCCCTGCAAACGTCATATATGGCCAACTTCCGTGCACAGACTGACAGCCGTAGCGAAGTTAGTTCAACTAAGACATACATGGCAGCCGGAACAGGGGATGATGGCTGGTTTAGTGCGACCTGGTTTGGTCATGCGGTTCTTCCTGGTGAAGACGATGGAGCAGTTTCCGTTGAGTCTGCCTTCGGTTTGCCGTATGGAATCAAGAGCTTTACAAAGGACGTTTCCCACGGTCAAATAGCGAAAGCCTCACAAACATGGGATCTGGTCAAGCCGAAATTACAAAATGCATCTATGAAAGTACGTGCAAATAAAGTAAGCGAAGACAAATCAAAAGAAGCCACTGTGGAAGAGAGCTCCGTCATTCTCCGCGGCGGCGAAGTGGAAGACACCGCCTCCGAAACATTTTTCCTGGAGAGCGGAATCGATAAGCTGAATCTTGATACGATGACCTCGTCAGAAGACACCATTGTGACCTTGATCAGTCCGTCGGGCAAAAAGTACGAGGCGGATCTTAGTAAAAAAAGCGAGTCGGAGGATGAACCAGGAATATTCCAAGATGCTGTTCATCACTTCATTGAAGTAGAGGAGCCTGAAGCAGGCGAATGGACACTGGAAGTGGAGGGCTCTGACGACGCCTTTTTCATGGTTGGTTCCGTGGATGGTGGAGAGGAAGCAAAAGTAAAAGCGAGCAAAAAGGTATTCAAGAAAGGCGACAAAGCGAAGATTTCCGTCGATCTTGGCAAAAACGAAATTGATCAATCATCACTGGAAAAAGCAAACCTGACTCGTTCAATGAACGGCGAAAAAGCAAGCGTCTTGGATGAAGTGAAGTTTGCCGTAAAACAAGATGAGCTTACGGGCAATTTTACTGTGCCGACGAAGCCAGGCGTTTATAATCTCTCCTTTGACATAACCGGCATCAATGAGGATGGCGAACCATTTACACGCTCTATTAATTACAATTTTGCGGTAACAAATAGCGATGGAGAATTAGAAAAATAAGAGCAAACCATTTCACGGCCCTGAAAAAGGGTCGTTTTTTTTCTGCATACAAAAGCATCTCAAAGACAAAGATCACCATACACCTGGCTAGGCTGGCCTAGGTTGTGCGGAGATCTTTATTTATTTTTCACCAGACTAGTTTTCCATCGTTTCATGTAACTTTCTAACTATTTCACAAAATACAATCAAACCGTTTACAGCTTGCCTTCGTTTCCTTTGATAGAACCGTTAAAAAAACCAGTGTGAAATGGAGGAAGAATTATGAGGAAGACTGTGTTCCTAGCAACTCTACTGCTCTTTTTCTTTTCGACTACCGGAATGTCAGCCTATGCAAAAATGGACGGTAAGCCGGCGTCCCAGGCGAC
This sequence comes from Brevibacillus sp. BD137, assembly GCF_041644655.1. NCBI lineage: Bacteria > Bacillati > Bacillota > Bacilli > Caryophanales > Paenibacillaceae > Brevibacillus > Brevibacillus sp. BD137. Next base: position 135,074 of record NZ_JAOTNO010000002.1, read on the forward strand.
ACCAAATTCCAGCCAAAGTGACCAAGTCATCCGGGTGTACGGACCAGGTGGACCACTTGGACCGATCAAGGAAGCTGCTGAACATTTTTCAGCTGAGACGGGAATGAAGGTGGAAGTAACAGCCGGACCAGAGAGCAAGTGGATCGGTCAAGCAAAGCAAGATGCAGATATTATTTTCGGTGGCTCCGAGTATATGCTGCAGGACTTTATCTTTAACTACCCCGAAATGATCGACACGAAATCACGTACGGAGCTTTACACACGTGCTGCAGGAATATTGGTGAGGAAAGGAAATCCTAAGAAGATTGAAAAGCTGGAGGATTTAACGAAAAAGGGAGTAAAAATAATCGATGTGAATGGGGCTGGCCAGCTTGGCCTGTGGGAAGACCTGGCGGGCAGAAAAGGGCTGATCGGAGGCATTTCTCAAAATATTAACGTTTCTGTAAAGTCGAGTGCCGAAGCCATTGAACGATGGAAATCGAATTCCAGCCTGGACGCCTGGATTACCTATGAATCGTGGCATTACCGGCTCCAGGATGTGACAGACCTGGTCGAACTGCCCGAAGAAGAAAAGCTCTATCGTGGAACGCCGATCGCCCTGACAAAAATCACTGATCAGAAAAAAGAGGCACAGCAATTTATTGATTATTTAAAAACGGAAAAATCTCACCAAATCTTTCAAAAATGGGGCTGGAAGTAAGGACGAGTTTTCCATCTAAAAAACTGGGAGGAACATACATGAAAAAAGCATTTTTTACCCTTGCGATACTTTCGATTATTTTTGTTTTGGCTGCATGCGGAAAAGGCACGGAGGTAAAAACAGAGACGATTCAACCCGATCAAGCCCAAACGGAACAAACCCCGGCTGACCGCCTCCAGCTATTGGAGAATGAGAAGGCAGGAAAGTACCTGGCGGATTCACAGGGAAGGGCCCTGTATTACTTTAAAAAGGACGAAGCAGGAAAAAGCAATTGCAGCGGGGACTGCCTGGCAAACTGGCCGGCATTTACCCAAGAGGATTTCGCCGTCCCAGAAGGTTTTGACAAAAAGGATTTCGATACGATCACAAGAGAAGACAATGGGAAGAAGCAGGTTACGTACAAAGGCTTTCCTCTCTATTATTTTGCAAAAGACGAGCAAGTAGGGGATGTAAATGGACAAGGAGTAAAAGAAGTATGGTTTGTCATAAACAGCGAAACAGCATTTGAATAAGCTTGCCCAGGGAACGATCAGTCGCGGTCGTTCCCATCTTTACTTTTATAAAAGTGTTATGGCAGTATATTTTTATCCAAAAGCAGGGAGTGCCACATGAAAGAAAATTACGATGCGGAATTAATGCGATTGGTTAACGAAAAAAATGGTCACGCATTAGAGGAGCTCTATGATCGATATATAAAGCTTGTTTACAGCTTCGTTATGAAGTTTTGCAACGGGAATGAGGATAAGACGAAAGAAATTATTCAGCTGGTCTTTTTGAGGCTATGGACAACAAACAGCCATTACGATCCTGCTCAAGGCAGCTTTGTAAATTGGCTCCTCACGATTACCCGCAATATATGCATTGACTACCTTCGCAAAGAGAAAAGGCATACGCAACACCATCAAGAGGAACATGAAGAGATCGCCGACCCTGCAAATGCAGTCGAGCAACGAGTAAATACGAATGATATTGCAATGGCGAAAAACAAATTGCCGACGGCCCAAAGAAAATTAATCGATCTGCTTTATTGGAAAGGGTATTCTCTTTCAGAGATCGCCAAGCTGGAACAAGAGCCGCTCGGCACGATTAAAAGTAGGCTTCACCAGGCTCTTAAAGGATTGAGGAAGCATCTGGAACTGGAGGATATAAAATGACAAGGGTTTGTGATCATTTAATATCATATATAGCAAATGAGCTCAAGGAGAGCGACCACATGGCCTTTGCTGAACATTTAAAGAATTGTAAGGAGTGTAAGAAAGAATATCAGGAATTATCCCAGGCCTGGCATGCTTTGCCGTTCGATTATACCGAAATCGAGGTGCCTGAATCGCTAAAAGGCGAGGTGCTGGGGTTTGTTTTTGAGCACAAAAAGAAAAGTGGTACGGAAACATTCATGGCTAAGATGAGCAAGCTCCCCATGATGCTCAAAAGCCAGTTCACTCCAGTTTCAACCAGTATTGTAACCGTCTTGTTGCTCGCGTCTATTGGTCTTGGAATAACGAATGTACAGGTAAAAAATCGTCATGTGGAAAATGTTCCCACTGAAATTGTAACGGCGATTCCCTTAAAAACAGCCAATCAAAGCCAGCCGGGAACAAACGGCATCGCCTATATTGTCCAGCAGGGATCAGAGAAAAATTTGGTGGTGCAGGTTCACGAATTGCCCGGCGTCGAAGGTTCACAGGTTTACCAGGTTTGGCTGCTGAAAAACAGCACGAGGGAAAATGGTGGCATATTCAGGCCGGACGAAAACGGATCCGGAATACTGACCTACCAGCTCGCCGAAGGGCAGACTTTTGATCAAATCGGCATTACTGTCGAACCGGACGCCAACAGCAGACAACCAAGAGGAAAAAAAATAGCCGGTTCATAGATAGTAACAGAAAAGGACAGATACATTTTAAATATTTGGTTAACCGTATAGTACGAACGAGTGCTTACCCATGGAATCCGCATATGTTCACATGGCTCGGCCAGTTCCGCCTTATGGATTCGATAGTGGAACAAACACATGTAGAGGCTGCTGGTGTTAAAACCGGCAGCCTTTGCTCAACTAACTGGCAGGAAAAACTTAGGTGAAGTACGATTGATACTACTTGACGATTGCAAAGCAAAAGTAGAGAAAACTTGTGATGAATAAGAGATTGTTTCTTATCCATTTTGGAGACGGGACGAGCATAGCCAATGACACGAGGTTCCACAGTCCTGCTAACTGGACCCAATCGGTACAGCGGTACAGCAACGCTCATTACTAAAACAACGAATGATCGAATTTGACCAGCGACATTTTTGGGCCTGGCGTTAACAAGACGAGGGGTTATTTGATTACTTTTATTATGAAAATTAGTTATTTTCAGAATTATATATTGTCGTTTTTTTATCTGCGGCTTATAATTCTACTAGTGCATGAACTTCATATCCTTACTTTTTTGAAGTGTATACTTCAGATTAAGCCTGAAATTGCTTTCCTGTTTATAAGAGATGAACCTAAGGAGGCGTGACATGAAGATGAAGGAGTGGGAAGCGTCGTTCGAAGCTTACGTCCAAAGGCTGATGGATGATTTTCAGGTTCCCGGTGCGATCATTGCTGTAGCCAAAGACGGAGAACTCACTTATGAAAAAGCGTTTGGTTTTCGGGACCGTGAAAAACAAGCTCCCATCGATCTGGATACGGTATTTGGGATCGGATCGATTACGAAGTCGTTTACATGCATGGCGATCATGCAGCTTCAGGAAGAAGGAAAGCTTTCCGTACATGATCCGGTAATCACCTATTTGCCTACGTTTCGCACGCCGGATGAAGCCCAAACGAAAAGTATTACCATTCATCATTTCATGACACACACTCTCGGATTTCCACCACTTCCATCTCTCATACCCGCTATGTTACCGAGCTTACAAGCTGATCCGACAGCAGACGAATTACTTCACCATTTTGAAGACCAATGTAAACACCCAATCGATACCTTCGAAGACCTCATGGCATATATAGAGAAGCTGCCCTTTGAATTGTTGGGACCTGCTGGGACAGAATTCAGCTATTCCAACGAAGCTTTTGGCTTGCTTGGGGCGATTATTGAGCGTGCCAGCGGTAAACCATACGAAGCCTATGTCCAAGAGCATATTTTACAGCCAATTGGCATGGAACGAACGGTTTTTCATGTAGAGGAATTAGGCGAGGACAACAATACTACCATGCTGTACACACGTCGCATGAAAGAGGGTGTTCGTGAAGTAGTACGTGCCCCAGGTTGGTGGGATGCTCCCTCCATGCGTGCAGCAGGCTTCCTTAAATCGACCGCACGTGACATGCTTCGGTATGCGGATGTTTATCGGACAGGCGGGCTTTCAAATGGAGCGAGAATCATCTCGGGAGATAGCGCCTCACAAATGATTGCCCCTCATGTCCGTGTTGATTTGAGCCGCAGCTATGGTTACGGACTCGGCGTGGTTCCATTTTCCGAAGATTACACCTTACTTACCCATACCGGCGGCTTGAAAGGGATGACCGCGCAAATGTTCATCGTCCCAGAGGCGGGAGTAACTGGCATTCTTTTGACCAACATGGATGATGCCCCTATTTCCAATCTGACCTTAGGGCTGTTGAACAGTATCTTCGGTCGCCCGCTCGAGACGCAGTTCGCCACATTTCCCGATTATGAGGTGCCGCTTGCTTACTTGCAACAATGTCCTGGTACATATAAATCAGGAGAAGGAGACGCAGTAGAGATCAGATTTGATGAAGCACAGAGCCAGCTTGTACTCGTTCTAGGCAGTGATGTGTTCCCACTGCGTTCCGTTGGCGAAGATACGTTTCTGTTCACGCGCCACAACATCGATTCACTCATCCGCTTTGTTCGCCACCCAGAGGGTGAGATCAAGCGCTTGGCGTTTGGTTCGCGCCAAATGCCGAAAGCAATCTAATCAAAGATAGGGGGCAGTTTCGCATGAAGGTGTTTATTTCGTTGGACATGGAAGGGATCTCTGGATTAAGTGAATGGGAGGATGTGATCCCCGGTCGCAGACATTACGAAGCGGGGAGAAGACTGTTAACTCAAGATGTGAATGCGGCGATTGAGGGAGCATTGGAAGCAGGAGCTACCCAAATTATCGTCAATGAATCTCATGGACCGATGAACAATATCATCCTGGAAGAATTGCATCCACAGGCAGATGTCATCCGTGGTTTTTTCAAGCCTCTCTGTATGATGCAAGGGATCGACAGTAGCTGCGATGCCGCATTTTTCATCGGCTATCATGGAAAAGCAGGGACAGGAGATGCGGTACTCAATCATACATTGTCTGGCCTCGCTATCCATCGGCTGATCTTAAATGGTAAAGAAGTGGGCGAAGCAGGGTTAAATGCAGCAATTGCGGGAGCCTTTGGTGTCCCTGTCGTACTCGTTACCGGCGATTCCCAAACGGCGAAAGAGGTGGAAGAAGATATCCCTGGAGTCTTTACGGTCGCTGTGAAAACAGGAATTACAGGACTCTCGTCGCAAGCGATGCATCCCGTTCGTGCGAGAGAGCTGATCCGTCAGCAAGCAAAAGAAGCATTGCTCCATCGCCGTACAGTTAAACCACTTGCACAAAAAGTAGAGAATACGATAGAAGTCGAGTTTACGAAATCGCAATTTGCCACAGCAGTCAGCTGGATGCCAGGAATCGAGCTCATCGAAGGACGCACGGTACGCTTCCATTCGCCTGATCTTGTTAGTATGATGCCCGTATTGCAAGCGATGCTGTTGATAACCGGACAAGTGAATCAGATGATTACTGGTTAAGGAAACAAAAAATGCAGCCCCTCCTCACGAGGATCGCTGCATTTTTTTGTTTTAGTTCAGAGGCTTATGACTTTTCAAATACGCAAGGGCATTATAAATCATTTCGGCTGCCTCTTCGCGTGTGACGGGCTTTTGCGGATGGAGCTTGTTTTCCTTATCCAATTCGATAATATCTCTTGCCAAAGCTCGTTGAATGGAGCCTTGGTAATCCACGGTGAGGTCATGATCATCTTTGATTTCTACCGGCACTAATTTGATCATGGGCAGATTACCTTTGGTCTCCATGACTTTCATCAGCTGGTGAATGAACTGCTCTCTGGTCCATTCCGCATTCGGATCGAGATCATTCGGTAATTCCAATCCGTTCACTGCTGCTATGATCAGACTCTCAGCATACCAAGCATTGTTATTTGCTTTGGTAAAATAGTCAGTCGCTTGTGGAGCCTTTACAAAAGTGATCGCAGCCAGACTCAAATCAAAGGCATTTACCATCAGTTGAATACCTTGAGCAGCCGTAATCGTTTCGTTCGGTGCAAATTTGCTATCATCTACGCCTTTAATTACGCCTTGTTGCTGTAAGGAAAGAATTTTATCCTTAGCTCCCGATTGGCCTAGATCCGTAAAAGGAGTCGTTGCAGCAAAGCTTGGTTGGGAGAATGACACAGTGAACAATGCAAGCAAGGAAAGAGAGATCATATTTTTTCTGATATTCATGGTAGCCACCTCGTCAATTTTTGAAGTTTCACTCCATTTGACGAGGAACAGCTGATAACGTTTCAGCTTTCTTTCGTACTCCTATCGATTTACACAGAACCACTGTAAAAATTTTTTGTTTATTTACACCAAAATGATTTAAGGAAAACTTTATCTTTTGCCCATGTTTTCATTTATCATTGCCTATTATCATATTGAAAAAAGAATAAAGTGTGTTTGAAACATGGAGGAAATGGAAATGAAAAAGCGAGTTCTCTTACTAAGTATCCTTTTATTGCTACTGGCTTATCCATTTTTGCAACCTATTGTAGAGGACGTATGGCAAAAACAGCCGGTTGCTACAGCCATGCCGAAATACAAAGAGATTCGCGTTGAACAAGACCAGATTTATCAGGGTGATCTGTTACTGGTCAAAAAGAACAATCCGATCCATTCAGAGGCGGTGCCATCCGATGTGATCCTTTTGTCTTCGCACAACTATTTAGTGGAGGGCTATCGCTTGCAAGATAATTCCATTGAATTGTCTGAGAACGCAGCGAAGGCGTTCAACGAGATGGTCCATGCAGCAAGCAGGGACAATGTAAAGGATTTTATGATCAAAAGCGGCTATCGAAGCTTGGAAAAACCGGGAAAACTGGCTGAAGAGAAGGGACATGACGATGATGTATTGCCAGATTGTTTTAACGAACATCATCTGGGTACTGCCTTGGACGTTGCATCCACACAAATGAAAATCGACCAATCCCCAGAAGGAAAGTGGCTACAAGAAAACGCCTGGAAATACGGGTTCATTTTGCGTTATCCGAAGGAAAAGTCCAGTGGCGACTAGCATCATGATACAAGTGCCGACCAATGGGAAATATGTCCTTTCTGGCGACAATCATGGAGGTGTTATTGTGACAGAGTTTTTGTAGTTTGCAGAGATTGAATCAGGCCGCTAGTTTTGAAGAGATATGAAAAAGGCTGCTGTAGCTCTCAGCAAGCCTTTTTTGTTGAGTCCAAGAAAATGATTAAATCACACGTCTTCCAACCTCAAAACGTTTTTCCCAGGAAGTTCCCTTGAAATTGGTTGTTGTAACTCCAGGTTTACCGTACGTATGCAGCAGCTTATTGTCCCCAGCGTAGATGGCAACATGGGTAATGCGAGAAGACGAGCTGCCGTAGCTGTGGAAGAACACAAGATCTCCTTTTTGCAGTTGATCCTTCGAGACTTTTTGACCGACTTTAGACTGTTGACGTGAGTCTCGTGGCAGACTTACTCCGACCTCTTTAAACACTCGCTGTGTAAAGGAAGAGCAATCAAATGTACGCGTTGTTTTTTTACTGGAACCAAATTTATAAGGGACGCCTTTATACTTCATTCCTTCTGAAATGACCTGATCAGCAATGTCGGAAGAGGGAGCCGTTTTACTAACTATCTGTTTATTCTGGCTGCCATCAGTGGTGCTTTCCTCAGTGGCAGTCAGGTCGTTATTCATACCATCTTGCACCATCTGACCATATTGCTCATTATCAATCTGTTCCATGCTCTGATTTTCAACTGATTTTTCGATAATCTGCTGCAGGTTCTGGTCATACTTATGTTTTTTCTGATGGTTATCCTGATTATGTGCAGTAGTGGAGTTGAGACCTGTCTCAGAAGCCGCGTAGGCTTGTCCGCTCATGAGAAGAGAAGTTCCCATTAGAATAGCTACGACCGTAGTAGTGGTACCCTTCCAGGTTCGCTTTGTCATGATGTTCCTCCTTCTGAATGGTTGATCATGTTGTGTGTTCCTCATCCACGGTCTTATCGTACACAACAAAACTAAGATTCCCGGTAGAATTTCATGAGAGTTTCCTGAGAAAACTGTTGGTAAGATATTCAAACGGAGATGATATCCATGCCTACGCCAGATGGAAAAGGCTATTTGCTGCTTGTTGAAGATGAACATAACTTGGCAAGATACTTACAATTGGAGTTGGAGAATGAGGGATTTTCGACGGATATTGAATACGACGGACTTTCCGGATTAGAAAAGGCACTGACGATTGAGTACGATCTCATCCTCCTGGATGTCATGCTGCCTGAATTATCGGGGATAGAATTATGCCGACGAATTCGGGAAACCAAAGATGTCCCCATTATCATGATCACGGCTCGTGGAGAGGTTCCGGATATCGTGACGGGATTAGACAGTGGAGCCAATGACTATCTGGCAAAGCCGTTTGCCATCGAGGAGTTGTTTGCCCGGATTCGAGTCTTATTGCGTCAGCGGGAATCAAAAGCAAACCAGGAGATAGTGGTTGGCCGATTGCGTATCCAGCCCAACGCGCGGCGAGTGTTCCTCGATGAAGAGGAAATCATGTTGACCCCACGCGAGTTTGATTTGCTTTATTATCTGGTTCAAAACAAGGAGCAAGCGGTCTCGCGAGAGCAAATTCTCACAGCCGTTTGGGGGTTTGACTTTATGGGGAATACCAACATCGTGGATGTGTATATCCGGTATTTACGGAACAAAATTGAAAGTGATCCATCCGTGAAGCTGATACATACTGTTCGAGGAATCGGCTATACATTACGAGATTAAAAGGAGAACGCAGTGCTTACACCTCGCAGATACTCACTCAAATGGAGACTGACACTGTTTTTTAGCTCTGGCATGTTGGTCTTGCTTCTCTTTTTGTCCATTTTTATTTTTTTCAGCACCTCTAATCTCGTCCATCAACATGAGCAAAAATTACTCAATCAGAAAGCGACGGCCATCGCAGCCGATTTGAAAACGGAAATCACCGAAGAAGCATCGTTGAAGATTCCCTACCTGACGCGTCTGTTAACCAATTACGCTGACGTCAATCAATCCATTACCATCAGCGATCAAAACGGCAAGGAAATCGCATCGATACAGGGAGCCAATTGGAGAAAAGAGCCGGAAGACTATTATGAAAGGACCTTGGTCGCGAAAGAGCCTGTACAGCTGCCGTTTACATCCGAGCTTTTGTTTGTGCAAATTTCTACTACGACAGAGGCGCTTGAATGGTATTTTTCGATCTTGCTCACGATTCTTTTTCTCTCGTCCTTTTTTACTTTGCTTCTTTCGGCGATTGGAGGCTACTGGTTGAGTAACTGGGGACTGAAGCCTCTCGATCATCTTATCCAGCAAATCCATTCCATTTTCCCTCAACGTCTCTCCCAGCGAATTCACCATCATCACGTAGAGACTGAAATCTACGAGCTAATCCATGCCTTTAATCTGTTGTTAGATCGTATGGAAGAAGCAATGGTCTATCAGCAGCGATTCGTCACAGATGCCTCCCACGAATTGCGAACACCGCTCTCGATTATTGAAGGGTATGTAAGTCTTCTGCAAAGATGGGGGCAGCACAAACCAGAAGTAAGGGACGAAGCACTCGCTGCTGTGGAGCAGGAGTGTAAACGACTTTTCAAACTCATCGATGACCTGTTGTCGCTAGCCAAATTGCAGCATGCCTCACAAGTAGGCTCAACGAAAGTCGTGCAGCCATTAACTCCTCTGTTACTGGAAGTAAAGCAAGCATGGGTACCCATTTTTCCTCCACAAATTAAGCTGCTGTTTGAATGGGAAGAAGCTCTTGTCCTTTTCATGGATCGAGAGCGGATTCGACAGTTATTGGACATCCTTTTGGACAATGCCCGGAAATACACAGATGAAGGACAAGCGAGGGTACGAGCATACGGGGATGAAGAGGCCGTGCACATTGTGGTAGAGGATACGGGGATCGGTATTCAGGCAAAGGAGATTCCCCATCTTTTTAAACGATTTTATCGCGTAGACAAATCCCGTACGCGAAAAAGGGGAGGAAGCGGGATCGGTCTGGCCATCGCTCAAGCAATTGTCGCAGATCACGAGGGAAGCATTTCCATTGCTCCTTCCGCGGAAAGAGGCGTGATTGTTCATGTTTTGTTGAAAAAAGCGGGGATGGATGAATGACACGAATGATGAACGATGGGGCTCTGTGGGTGCAATCCAGAGCCTTCGTTTCTCATAGTGTTCTGGTTAATGAACCTGTAAAATGAAAGGGAGTCAATACAAAGAGTCATTCTTGACGGAGGTGCTCAAAGTGGGAATGTCCCATAAATACATACATAGCAAAATCGGAATACGCCAAGATCAGATGAAGGGTTTTCAGCATCCCCAATATGTCATTACAATCAATGACATCACTTTGAATGACTATTTGAATCAAAATACGCAGAGTCGTTCTTTTGATTTATTGGTTCCACCTATCGGGCTTTTTAATAATCGGGATCAGCAAAAAGTCCTTGAATTGCTTTCTTTTATAAATGTAGCTCTTCCTATTTTAGTTTGTTCGGATGACATGGATTTCTCTTGTACAGTTGTCGCCACGAATGTAGAGGAGGGGGAGAATTACATCATTTGGAAAACGTTCGGATATGGGGTGGACATGTCAAAACCGATCCATGTTCCGCCATTAACCTTCGAAAAAGACGTGTATAAAGAATTTATTGAAGCGTTCAAAGGTTTTATTCAAAAGGAATGGATGACTAAATAATGATAGGCATTTCCTATCGAAATGATAACAACGATGCTATTGAACAATGATTCCCCTCGTCATAAACTGATCTTGACTCCCGCATCAGCGAAGATCATCGCGTTTTACCGTGGCAATTAACTGCTCCATAAAAACTCGGCTTGCCGCACATAAATACTTGTTTTTCCGGTAAACGATACCGATTTGCGCTGTGATATTTGGCTGTTGGATTGGAATCGTGCGAATCCGTTTATCATCGATATAGTCGAGGTAGCCTTTCGAAAGAACCGTGACACCGACACCTTGCCCGACCATATTCGTAATCGATTCCATTGTGGTCATCTCCAAAACAGGCTGTGGCGAGAAGCCCAGCTCCTTACATCTTTCGTCAATCAACTGACGCAAAAAGTACGTGTTGGGCAATAAAATGGAGGGGGTTTCTTTCAAAATCGCAAGGGAAACAAACGGTTCCTTCGCGAGCGGATGATCCACAGGTACGCCAATGGCCAGATTTTCTGTATAGAGCGGAATGGTTTCCAGATCGTCATGCTCCATCGGTAAAAAAACAATCCCCAGATCGAGTTCGTTTCTCAAAAGTCCTTCATAAATATCACCAGTTCTCAACCCGAGAACAGACAATTCTACCTTCGGATAGCGCTGGTGAAACTCGATAACAGTAGGCGGGAGCAAGTAATTGACAACCGTCAGCAGTACGCCAATCTTTAATGCGCCTCTGCTTAAGCCTTGCAGCTCGCTAATCGCTGCGCGTGCCTGTGACAACTCATGAAACACCTGATAGCTATGGTGAAGCAATGTTTTGCCTGCTTCCGTCATAACCGTTCGTTTGCCGATGCGATCAAACAAAGGCATGCCGATTTCATGCTCAAGCAGACGGATTTGCTGACTGAGGGAAGGCTGCGCAATGCCCAATTTCTCAGCTGCACGAGTAAAATTTAACTCCTGGCACAGTGCCATAAAGTATTCTAATTGCTTGAGCTCCAAAAAGACCATCCCCCCGGCGATTTATGAACGAACAATAGGATTTTCCTATTATTATAAGATAAACCATTATGAAATGATATGAATGTAGTGTGCCATGCGCACTTCCAAGAAAGCATGAGGTGATCGCTTGTGAAAATCGAAATCCTATCGATAAATGTAGGGAAACCCAAACAGGTACAGTACCAAAACAAAGAGGTCTCTACCGGCATTTACAAAACCCCGACCACAAAAGCTCTTTATTTATCCTTTTTGAACTTGGAGGGAGATGGGCAAGCAGATCTTGTCCATCATGGAGGGAAGGAAAAGGCTGTATGCGTCTATCCCTATGAGCATTATCCATTTTGGGAGGCCCAATTGCAGAGGGAACTTCCAATCGGTGCATTTGGAGAAAATCTGACGATCCGGGGATTGGTAGAAACGGATGTTTGTATCGGTGATACCTTTCAGCTAGGGGAAGCGGTCGTGCAGATTAGTCAACCGAGACAGCCCTGTTACAAATTGTCTGTCCGTTACGGTGTACCTGAAATGTTGGTTAAGGTACAAGAGACCGGCTATACTGGTTATTATTTTCGCGTGCTAAAAGAAGGGCTTGTATCTCATACGGATGGATTAATAAGACTTTCTTGTCATTCAAAAGCGATAACGGTCTCTTATGCAAACCGAATCATGCATCAAGAAAAAGACAATATCGATGGTATGAAAAAGCTATTGGAAGTAGAGGAGCTGTCCTCAAATTGGCGAGCGACTTTTACCAAACGATTATCCGGCGTGGAAATTGATACTCGTGAAAGGCTGACAGGCAACCAATCATAACGACAGTATTGGCAAGGAAGAATGTGATCGTTGTGAAGAACCAGCTGAAATTGCTCTTCAGAATAGTTACCTGTCATCAGGTAGCCACATAGGCTAAAGGGTAAATCCTTTACACTGGAGAGGAGATCGAGATGTACAACAACTATTACCATCACTATCAATGGTACTATCCCATGCTTGCCGGCTGGAATAACAACCATTTTCACTATGGTTGGAGTCCTGATTATTACAGCTGGAGCCATGCGAATGGGAATCGATACTGGAATCGTTATCAGAATACCATCGAATTGAGAGATTATGGAGCAAAGCCTTTTGTCGTGAATATTGAGCAAGCCACAAAGCAAAACAACACATTCCGTACGGCATTATGGACTGGGAAGCACTTGCAGGTGACGCTAATGAGCATAAATGTTGGAGACGACATTGGTTTAGAAAATCATCCGAATACAGATCAATTCATCCGAGTGGAAGAAGGTCAAGGGCTGGTTCGGATGGGCGATCGCCAAGATTATTTAGATTTTGAACGAAGAGTTAATGATAACGATGCCATCATGGTTCCCGCGGGCACATGGCACAATATTATCAATACAGGTAACACGCCGCTTAAGGTATATTCTATCTATGCGCCACCTCAGCATCCATTTGGGACCGTTCATGAGACAAAGGCCAGTGCCATGGCTTCTGAGCAAAGCCCTCAATAAGAATCGAGCTAATAGAAATGGTGCTAGTCATCACAGAAACCACCTCCAGAAATGGTCAGGTGGTTTTTCTGTTTGGACTTAAGCTTGTCTTACATAATCCGACCTGTATTCACCTTGAGGCAGCGACTCAAAAAAATTGGGGAAGGTATGGCGAGCACGCTTCTCATTCCCTGGTCTGGAACTGGCATGTATACAGCAATTTTTTACCGTTGGATACGGTTTTTTTACCCTTGCTGGTGACTTTTCGCTCCATTACGCTAAGAATGTACAAATCATACCATTTGATGAATCCCAATATCTTGCATTGCAAATCCGTTAGGGGGGTAGTCATGCCAAAAATCACTTTTTTAGGAGCGGGAAGTACTGTTTTTGCCAAGAATGTATTAGGAGACTGCATGCATGTTTCTGCGTTAGAAGGCTCTGAGTTTGCCCTATACGATATTGATCCCCAAAGGCTAAAAGACTCTGAGAGTATGTTGAACAATTTAAAGGAAAGTACAGGTAGAGAGGTGACGGTCAAAGCCTATACCGACCGAAAGGAAGCATTGCGCGGAGCGAAATACGTGATAAACGCCGTACAGATCGGTGGTTATGACCCTTGTACCATTACCGACTTCGAAATCCCCAAACGTTATGGTCTACAACAAACGATTGCAGACACCGTGAGTATTGGTGGTATTTTCAGAAATTTGAGAACAATACCAGTATTACTTGATTTTGCACGTGATATGGAGGAAGTTTGCCCGAATGCCTGGTTTCTCAACTATACGAATCCCATGGCTGCATTGACGGGTACATTGCTTCGTTTTGGCGGGATTAAAGCAGTGGGGCTTTGCCATAGTGTCCAAGTATGCGCACCTTATTTACTACAGTCACTAGGAATGGAAACAGACAATCTTCAGTATAAAATCGCGGGGATCAACCATATGGCATGGTTGCTGGAGATAACGAGAGATGGGGTAGACCTGTATCCGGAGATAAAACGGCGTGCAGCGGAAAAACAGAAGGCCAGACACGATGACATGGTTCGCTTTGAGCTCATGCTTCGCTTTGGTTACTATGTGACAGAATCCTCCGAACATAATGCGGAGTACCACCCATACTTTATAAAAGGCAGATATCCAGAGCTGATCGAACGCTTTCATATTCCGTTGGACGAATATCCGAGACGCTGCGTAGAACAAATAAACAAATGGACAGCCATGCGAGAAGACTTGGTAAACAACAAGCAAATCAGTCACGCTCGCACCCTAGAATACGCATCATACATCATCGAAGCAATGGAAACGAACAAGCCATTTACGATAGGTGGTAATGTTTTGAATACTGGAAGACTCATCAGCAATCTACCGGAAAAGGCTTGTGTAGAAGTCCCTTGCCTGGTAGATGGAAACGGTGTTACCCCTACGTATGTTGGGGAACTTCCTGAGCAGTTGGCCGCTCTCAATCGCACGAACATCAATACGCAGCTTTTGACAATTGAAGCAGCTATTACAAGGAAAAAGGAGCACATTTATCATGCAGCACTGCTCGATCCTCATACCGCTTCAGAATTATCCATCGATGACATTGTGTCTTTATGCGATGATTTAATTGAAGCCCACGGGGAGTGGCTCCCGCAATTTTCATAACAAGGCAAATAACAACCCGACAGCTTTTTTGTCGGGTTTCTTCCTGTTCATTTACTCGATCAGAATATGGGTGGTCGGCAAGCTGTTTTTGCATTCTCGAAATTGACCGGGGGATGTCCCAATGAGCTTTTTGAACACTTTGTTGAAATAGTTGGCATTTGCGTATCCGATCGCCAGTGCAATGTCATTGACGGAGAGGTTCGTTTGGGTAAGCAAATCCATTGCTTTTTCAATCCGAAGCTTGGTGATGTATTGAAGGGGAGTCGTATTCAAATATTCGCGAAATAGATTGATGAGGTAGTATCTAGATAATCCTGCAGCGTTTGCGATGTCTTCCAGCGATATGGTTTCCTTGTAATGAGCTTGGATAAAACAAACGGCTTCCGAAATCCGATCCGGTACCTGCTTGCTAGGATTATCTATATTTTTCATAAATCGATAACACTCCATGACGAACTCATATGCTTTTGCTGAAGAACAGTAAAGATCAGTCACGCGTTTTTCACAAACTTCCTGGTAAATCTTGAGCAAAAGCTGGACGAGCTTCGCTTCTGGTGGAATCGATAAGACAGGCCCCCCGTTCGCTTGTATGTACTCCCAGCATTCAGTAGCTTGGCTGCCAACAAGCGTGATGTAAACAAATTCCCAGTGATCACTTTCTCCGGAAAAATAGTATCGATGACAGCTAGGTACTTCCACCAGAAAGGTTTTTCCTGCTCGTAATGGGTATGACTTTTCCCCGATATCCAGTCGTCCGCTCCCCGAGATGGTGTATTGGAAGACATATGTCCCGACATCGCTTCGATTTAAGCCATCCCAATTGTAACTGGCGGAAGTTTGCCTTTGCCATCCAATTGACCAAATATTGGCTGTTTCATTTCGAGAATCATCCTGAAAACGAAAGCCGTAGCTTCCATAGTTGTTTTTCTTACTGATCAAATACAGCAATATATTACCCTCCGATCACACTTTATTACGATTGATAGCCGTTTAAGCGGGATTTAAGATTAAAGTAACATGTTTTATCAGAAAATTCACTACATATTAAACGCAACAATTTTTTATCCCGAGGAGGAGACTACATGAAGAAATTCGTATCGACCATCGTTTGCGTTCTATTACTTTCCTCAATTTTTGTATCCGCTTGCAGCAATGAAATGGCTTCACCCTCGTCGAATCAGGTTACGCTTCGATTCGCTACCTGGGACACTGGGGAGAGCTTGAAGTATGAACAGGAAATTGCGAAGCTGTTTGAACAGAAAAACCCCCATGTCAAAGTCCAAGTGGAATCCTATGCGGAAGGATATGACGATAAAATTGCCGCCTCCTTTGGTACGAAAAACCCGCCGGATGTGATGTATATGTGGAATTATCCTACCTATTATCAGTCTCTTCTGCCCATGGATGATTTACTCGCAAAGGATACGGCTGCCAAGTCCATCACGGAGGACTTCTATGAAAACATCTTTAACTACCACAAGTTTGAAGGGAGCTCGTACGGATTACCCGTTGGCTTTGTAACCCGTGTCATTTACTACAATAAAAAACTTTTCGATGAAGCAGGCCTTCCTTATCCAACAGAAGGGTGGACATGGGATGATTTTCGTTCGGCAGCTAAACAGCTGTCCAATCCAGCTAAAAAGCAATACGGGTTTGTCTTGAAGCAAAAAGACAATTCTTATGCCTTCCAAGAGTTCGTCTGGAGCAATGGTGGAAATTTCATCAGTCCGGATGGGAAGAAGCTGGAAGGGTTCATGAACAGTCAAGAAACAAAAGAAGCGATCTCCATATTTAGCGAGCTGATTAAAGACGGAAGTGCCATCGTCGTGGAAAGAGACAGATACACAGAGAGCTTTAAGTCAGGCAAAATCGCTATGATCGAAAACGGCATTTGGCCATTGGAGGGATTTAAAGAAGCGGGGCTCGATTTTGGTACGGTGGAATTACCCGCCTTTCCTGGAAAGCCGGTAAAAGGCGTGATTCATTCGGCGGGAGTATCCATAGCAAAGGATACCAAGCAACTTGAGCTTGCGTGGGAGTTCGTCAAATTTTTTGTCTCTACAGAGGGAGCCAAAATACGGAAGGGCGACATGCCAGCGCTAAAAAGTGTCGCCAAGGAAACAAAAGTCGCAGAAGACCCATTGCGCAAACCCTTTTATTCCATGTTAGAGAAAGGCGATGAGGTACCGGCTTTCCTTCTCCATGCAAAATGGAACGAAATCGATAAAAATCTGGATTATGCCATTTCATCTGTTTTACTCGGAAAAGATCAGGCAGGCGACGCCTTGGATAAAGCCGTGAAGGTTTCAAATCAGTTCGTTGAAACGAAGTAACAAAGGGGCGATTTTGCAAGATGATTTCGACCAATATGCAGACGAGAGAGAAGAGGGAACGAATCGAGAAAGTTGCTGTTTCACAAAAGAAAAGGCTCGGGAATCTCACACCCTACCTGTTTATCTCCCCATGGATCATTGGTTTTGTAGCCTTTACACTGGGACCTCTTTTGTTTTCGTTCGCCATCAGTTTCTTTGACTATCCAATAGTCGGTACTCCCCAGTTTATTGGCTTTGACAATTACGTGCAGATGTTTACGAATGATCCGGTTTTTTGGGAGTCCTTAGGGGTTACCTTCAAGTTTGCTGCGATTCTGGTTCCGTTAAATATTTTGATATCGTTGCTGTTGGCTCTTCTATTACATCAGAATGTCGGAGGCTCCTCCTGGTATCGAACGATCTTTTATCTTCCGACAGTTATTGCAGGAGTTTCGCTGTCGCTTATCTGGGCCTGGGTCTATGACGGAGAATACGGCCTTCTGAATTATATTCTGTCATGGTTCGGCATTGAAGGTCCGCGTTGGTTAAGCGATCCGGAGTGGTCACTCTTTGCCATTGTTTTTGCGGGATTATGGGGGCAAGGTGTCATGATGCTGGTTTTTCTATCTGGACTGAAAAACATCCCCAAAGAATTGTATGAAGCAGCAGAGATAGACGGTGCTGGAGTCTTTTCCAAATTCTTCTCCATCACTCTGCCCATGCTCAGCCCAACTATGTTGTTTAATCTAATCACAGCGGTCATCAGTGCATTTCAGCAACTTACGTTTGCATTGGTCATCACCAAAGGCGGGCCGTTGCGGTCGACTTATTTTTACGCCATGTACGTCTATGAGAACGCATTCCGTTATTTTAAGATGGGGTACTCAGCGGCAAATGCCTGGTTTATGTTCCTGATCATTTTGTCACTGACTTTTGTATTGTTCAAAACATCGAAAACCTGGGTGTATAACGAAAATGAAAGGAAAGGGAAGAAATAAACCAAAAGTAGGGGGAGGTACGATGATTCAACCCAATCGTGTTTATAAATGGATGATTCACTCCGTACTATTTTTTTTCAGCTTTTTATTTCTTGCTCCATTTATCTGGATGTTTTTGACGGCTGTCAAGTCACCTCAAGAAGCGTTTGTTTATCCACCCGTATGGTTCCCTTCCGAATTTCATTTCAGCAATTTTCTGGAGGCGTGGAACAAGCTGCCGTTTACGACTTTTTTGCTCAATTCCGTGATCGTGACAGGGCTAGGCGTGATCGGACAATTACTCGCTTCGTCCCTTGTTGCTTATGGGTTTGCCAGATTTGACTTCAAGGGGAGAGATACGTTATTCATGATTCTTTTGGCATCTATGATGATCCCCTGGGATGTGACAGCCATTCCTCAGTATATTGAATTTAATGCGCTCGGTTGGATCGATACATTGCTGCCTTTGATTGTCCCGACGTGGTTTGGAAGTCCTTTTTTTATCTTTTTATTCAGACAATATCTGTTGACAATCCCAAAAGAACTGGAAGATGCCGCACGAATAGATGGCGCCAACTCCCTGCAAATCTACTTGAAGATCATACTTCCGTTGATGTCTCCAGTGCTTGTAGTGGGAGGCGTGTATCAGATGATCAATTCCTGGAATGATTACCTCGGCCCATTGATCTTCTTGAACGATCAAAGCAAATATACGTTGACGCTCGGCCTGATGCAGTTTAAAGGGATGTTCGATGTGGATGTCATATCCGTCATGGCAACGACTCTCTTGATCTGCGTTCCTCCCATCTTTGTGTTTTTCCTAGCTCAACGATACATCATGGACGGAGCATCTACTACCGGATTCAAGTAAATCAATCATAAAAAGGAGGAGGAAGATGGTTCATCATATAGAGGCATATCATGATTCTGTGCTTCGGGTCAAATTGCAAAACGAATGTACTGACGGTGATATCTCCTATGTACATGTCGTAATCGAATCAGATGAGGAAATTTCGTTTCCGCAGGTTCAACTCGCATGGCATTACCCCGCGGTCAATATACAAGCGTACTGGCATCCTGGCAGTTTTCGCAACAAAAGTCTCGGAGTCGATTGGAGTAAAGGCTTTTCCTCCAAAGGTACGGTTGTTGCGCCTGTTGGTTGCTTTCTCAGTTCAGATGGACGTAATCGCCTCGCTATTGCTTATTCCAATGCAATCGAGACTGTCAACTTTAACATGGGCATCCGTGAAGAGGACGGAACGATTCGCTGTCAAATCACGCTTTTTTCGGAGCCTTCCAAACCGATGAAAAGGTATGAGGGAACCATTCGTATTGATCAAAGAGACATTCCTTTTGAACAAGCGATTCAGGCCATATCCTATTGGTACGAGAGCATGGATGCCTATCGACCATGTATGATACCCAAAGCGGCAACATTCCCGATGTATTCTACATGGTATTCTTTTCATCAAGAGCTCGTAGATAAAGAGATCGAAGAACAGTGCAGAATGGCAAAAGAGATCGGATGCGACACCGTAATCGTGGATGACGGATGGCAAACAACCGATAACCAAAGAGGATATGCCTATTGCGGGGATTGGGAGGTCGCTCATCAAAAGATCGGCAACATGAAAGCACATGTGCAAAAAGTACAGGCTATGGGAATGAAATACATCTTGTGGTATAGCATGCCTTTTATCGGTTTGCATTCGAAAGCGTGGGGTACCTATAAAGATAAGCTGCTGGTTTATCGAGAGCATCTGCAAGCAGGTGTTTTGGACCCAAGATATCCGGAAGTCCGGGAATACTTGATTTCCACTTATGAAACTGCTCTGAACGAATGGGGCGTCGATGGCTTCAAGCTGGATTTTATAGATGAGTTTGATTTGAACAAAGCGAATGACAAAGCCCTCGAAAAAGATGGGAGAAGAGATTTTGACTCCGTTCAAGAAGCGGTTGAATGCTTGCTTGAAGGAATCTTCGCGCGGTTACACGCCAGGAAAGCTGATGTCATGATTGAATTTCGTCAAAAGTATATCGGTCCCTTTATGAGAAGGTTTGGCAACATATTTCGGGTTGCCGATTGCCCGAATGATGCCGTTACCAATCGGGTGGGGACGATCGATTTGCGGTTGTTCTCCGGTAACACAGCTGTTCACTCAGATATGTTGATGTGGAGCCCGGAAGATACGGTTGAAAATGCGGCCCTACAGCTCATTAATGTTTTGTTTGCGGTTCCACAGTTATCGATGCGCTTCGAGAAATTACCGCCGGAGCATATCGAAATGACAAAGTTCTGGTTGAAGTTTTGGAGAGAAAACAGAGACGTGCTTTTATTTGGAGAGTTACGTGCAGAAGCTCCCGAGTTACTCTATCCGAATGTTCAAGCGCGAAATTCATCGAAAGTAGTCATGGCAGTCTTTGGTAGCCCATACGTGAAAGTGGTTGAGCCAGGCAATAAAAAGCTATTCATTATGAACGGGACACTACACCAAGAGCTGGTTTTGGATGTAGACAGAGAGTTACCTAACAGAGTAGTAGAGATTTATGATTGTTGCGGAAACCTGGTGTGTATGGCTCCGTTGGCAGTTCAGAAGGTGCCACATCGTCTGAAGGTAAAACCGTCGGGATTAGTGATCCTTACATGTTTGAAATGATCGATGCCGCTCCTATTCAAGGGGCGGTATTTTTTTAGTGGGATAGATATTTTCTCAAGGATATTTTCAACGGGCATAGAATAATAACATTATTCACAATCTTCGTTTAAGGAAGGTATAAACCTATGGATAAAGAAGCTCAGCGAATCGACCTTAGACAAGAACAGTTCAACATGAAAGAGCTGCTTCAGTCACTGGTTGAAACCACTACAGACGCGATTTCAATTAGGGACATGCAGGGTCATATACTTTTTGTGAATAGTGCCTTTGAAAAAATCTACGGTTGGACATATCAAGACCTCCTGAATGACCCGTACTGCCTCGTACCTGAAGATCTCATTCACGAGACAAAGGAAATTTTCCACGAGATTAAATTTGAAGGAAAAAATATTACGGGCTATGAGACCGTGCGTCAACGAAAAAATGGTGAGATCGTTCAGGTTGGTTTAACTGCTTCGCCTATAAGGGATACAGAAGGTACGATCGTAGGCACTTCAGTCATCGCCAGAGACATAACAGACCGAAAAATGGCGGAGGAAGCACTCGTGAAAAGCGAGGCAAAGTACCGTATCCTCGTTGAACATACGAGCGATGTTATTTGTCAGTATGATGTGCACATGAATAATCTTTTTGTATCTCCTTCTATCGAGCACCACTTGGGATACACACCGGATGAATTTCTACAAACGAATAGTTTTGATCACATTCACCCCGATGATGTCCCTATCGTGAAAGATATACGCTCCTTCATTTCGACGAATACCCAAAATGTTCAGATGGAGATCCGATTACGGCACAAAAATGGATCCTGGGTGTATTGGGAGTCGCGTTGTGTACCAATCAGGTCTGAGAACAATGAGGTTGAAAGCTTCCTATTCGTTTCACGCAATATCACCGAGCGAAAACACTCCGAAGAAGCCTTGCGCAAGAGCGAGGAACAGTATCGATTCATTGCTGAACACACGGCTGACTTCATTTCCGTCATAGATAAATACGGTCACGTATTGTATAGTTCACCTTCCCATGTGAAGAAATTAGGGACGAGCCAAATTATTTTTGAAAACATACATCCAGAAGATGCAGCACTCGTCTGTGAGCGATTTTCCACGATGATTCAATTCGATATCCCGGTTACATGTGAGTATCGATACAAACTCGAAAACGAGAAATGGATCTACCTTGAATCAAGAGGGATGCCGTTTTTTAGCTCAGATGGCGGAAATCAATACTTCATCAACATTACACGTGACCTAACAGAGAGGAAGCAAAACGAAGAGCTTCTCCGCAGAACAGAGAAGTTGTCCGTAATCGGTGAATTGGCCGCAAGTATCGCGCACGAAATAAGAAATCCGCTTACGGCATTGAAAGGCTTTATCCAATATTTGCGGCCAACACTATCGGGGGGAGCCACTTATACAGACATTATGTTGTCCGAGTTAGATCGAATCAACTTTATCGTGAGTGAGCTACTTGTGTTGGCCAAGCCGCAAACGCTGAATGTGAAGCAGATTCTTTTACACCCTCTTATTGAAAGCGTGGTAACGTTTCTGGAATCAGAAGCAAATCGAAACAACACTTCGATCAACACAATATTCAGCGATATTCCGATAGCGATTAAAGGAGAAGAAAATCAAGTAAAACAAGTCTTTATCAATCTATTGAAGAATTCCCTGGATGCGATCACGTCAAATGGCACAATTAGCATAGAAACCACATGTCTACCGAATAACCAAGTGCGGATTCGCTTTACCGACAATGGATGTGGCATTTCCCAAGAGCTGCTGCCCAGACTCGGTGAACCTTTTTATACTACGAAAGAGAAAGGAACAGGCTTAGGTTTACTTGTCAGCAATAAAATAATGAAAGATCATCAAGGAACCATCAACATCTCAAGTGAGGTCAACAAGGGTACCACCGTGGAAATTATGTTTCCCATTTCGAAATAGGAAGGTGATCCAAATGAATTCGCAAATCGCTATCAAAAAGGTAGCTTACTCCAAATCCCCACCTACGTGTGCTGAGAAAGCTAGAATCATTAGAGGGGGAGAAAATCATGTGGAGGAAGTTTCTGCTTCATCCGATTGCAGTTCGATACAGTGTGTTTATGATCGGACTGGCGGTAATGGCGTTTGGTATTGGCATGATGATTGAGGCTCATCTAGGTGTTGCGCCGTGGGATACACTGCATATCGGATTACAAAAGACATTTGGACTGACCATCGGCATATGGTCGCAGATCGTGGGAGCCATGATCATTCTCGCTTCCTACATCATTGGCAAGATCCGGCCGAACGTGGGTATGTTTTTAAACATGTTTTTCTTCGGGCTGTTTATTGACGTATTCATGTGGCTGAACTGGATTCCTACAGGTAAGACCGTTCTCGAACGAGTTATTTTGTTCGCTGCCGGTCTGCTCATCTATACGATCGGAACAGGTATGTATATTTCACCGCGATTGGGAGCCGGTCCACGTGACAGTTTTATGTTAGCTTTACATGAGCGAATGGGATGGGGGATCGGTAAAGTCAGGATCGGTATAGAGTGCACAGTCATGGTGCTGGGCTTGTTGCTTGGAGGGCCTGTTTCGGTGGGAACTTTTGTGACGGCCCTTGCCATTGGACCGCTTATCAAGCAATTTATTCCGATGTGGGAGCGAATTTTGGCAAAATCGTACGGAACGGCTTAAACCAGAGAAAAAGAAAAAGGGTGCTCAAGTGAAGTACCCTCAGCCTGTTGATAAACCTCAACAGGCTTTTTTATTCATTTCAGCCCTACAGAAGATAGTGAAGGAGAGGGGAATAAACTACATTGACCCTACCCCCATTTTCCGGCAGGACAACATTCAATTCGATGAAGACGGCTCTCATTTTATGAAGGAAGCAACGACCTCCCCAAATCGAATGGGTGCTAGAACGATGCCATCATAAACAATGTACCGGCAAGCCTTTTTTTATTCGATGTTGAT
Source organism: Brevibacillus sp. BD137 (assembly GCF_041644655.1). Classification (NCBI taxonomy): domain Bacteria; kingdom Bacillati; phylum Bacillota; class Bacilli; order Caryophanales; family Paenibacillaceae; genus Brevibacillus; species Brevibacillus sp. BD137. The sequence goes on from NZ_JAOTNO010000002.1 coordinate 158,839, forward strand.
GTTGAAATATTGCTCCCCAGAGGTATTGCTACTTTATGGATAATTTTACTTGGTGGTTTTTTCTATATTCATGAGGAATGACGGTTACGATGCAAAAACGACTTGCGGCAACCTTGGTATCATCGAATCTACTAAAATCACTATTGCATTTGAGAAAAGGTACGTTCCTCGTTTTATAATGTTCGGTAGTGATGCAAAAGCTGCTCGACTCTTTCCTGGATCAGTTGTTTCAACGATTCAGGCTTCATTGATATAACATGATTGCCATACTTCATAAAATAATCAGCTATGAACGCCTCTTCTCCCGGATTATAAAATCCTGAAATGACTGTTCGATTACCATTTTCGATTTTCATCGAAGGAAAGTGTTCTTTATAGAAAATATCCTTCGCTTGTTCTAAAACTTCTACTTCAAATTCAATGCTAGTCTTGGAACGATAAATTTCTAATGCACGGCTAATGAGCTCATCGACAGAAAATGGAGATTTCATGTTTTCTTCCGCTATAGCGGTTATTCGATCGCATCTGAAAACTCTGTATTGATTCGAATAGAGCTCTATCCCGGCAGCATACCATTGACCAAACTTGGCGGAAATTTTGAAAAATTGAACACGGTGGCTTTTTTTCTTATTATTTTTCGAATAATGAATCGTGCAGCTGCTCTCGTTCAGAATGCTTTTTAAGATTAGATCCAAAAATCGGCTGGCATGACGATGCGTGTACATTTCAAATTGCAGCACTTTTTTCATTTTGCGAATTTGCTCGATTTGCTTTTGAGAAAGACAGCTTTCAAACTTTTCATTGAGTCGATTCACGCTTAAATGAAAAGGTGTGGATTGATACGATTCTAATGTCAACATGGCAAAGTACAGCGCGTACACTTCATCCATCGTAAACGTAATAGGGGATAACAACCGATTTTTTAAGATCCCGTATCGCCCATGTCTCCCATGTTCCGCAAAAATAGGCATACCTAATTGTTCTAATGAATCAATGTCCCGCAGAGCCGTACTTTTTGAAATCTTATATTTTTCCTTCAGGTCATTCAAATTAAAAAATTCCCGGCCGTTTAAGTACCGGATCATGTCATTTAATCGTTCTGATTTATTCATCGTACCGTCCTCATAAAGGTGTCATTAATTGATACCTTTATATACTATAATAAACTCAAGGTAATAATAAACTCAAAGTAGATAAAAAGTTACCTGACATAATGACGAAAGAGGAGTCGAATCCCATGAGTGCAACACTAGAAGTAGCGATTTTCTTATCCATGAATGGAAGAGCGAAAGAAGCTATAGATTTTTACAAAAAGCATTTTAACGCAGAGGAATTACTGCTTGTTACCTATGAAGACATGGCAAAGCGCGACAGCACTTTGCAGCTTACTGATGTAAATAAGCATTATATTTCCCACTCCGTTTTATCCATCGGAAAAACGAAAGTAATGCTGGCGGAAAATACAATGGATGTCAAAGAAAAATATGTAGCTGGAAATAACTTCTCCTTGTGTATTCAAAGTGGGGACTTGGAGGAAATCGAGCATTTTTACAAGAGTTTGATTACGGATGATAGAGTAAGGGTCATTGTACCTTTATCCAGCAATGTGTTTAGCAAAGCATATGGAATTATTGAAGACCCATTCGGTATTCAAATTCAGCTTATGTATGATGATCGGTTGCATTGAGAAAGCAAGAACGATGATCGCAATAAAAAGCAGTTGCCGTCCCGGGCCCCGGGTATCTGGTCGGTCACTGCTTTTTTCATCGGCCAAACAGGGGGATTCGCCGGGAATAAAGAGTATACTCAAATGCGTGTAAAGGCGGTAAAGAAGTTGAATTCATCTACTAAATCGATGGCTGCCGCCAAAGGGGGACCATCAGAAATTAATGAAACGGGTAACGTGGGTTGTAGCGCTTGGCGTGTTGCTCAACCCGTTGAACTCATCCATGATTTCTGTTGCGCTTCTGAAAATTGAGTAAGCAATCGTTAATTGATTATGCCAGTATTTTTATTCTTCACTAATAAAGGGAGCAATTATTTTTTTTTCATAAGAAGATAACACGATATTCGTTGATGGCGTACCATATTGCATTGAATCATCAATAAATTGTTCTAAACTTTCTACAGAATACGTTGCTAATTTGACAATATAGCTAATTTCCCCTGCTACTCTGTAACACTCAAGTACATCTGGATGATTATAGCAAAAGTTAGCTAATGATTTACAATCCGTTGATTTAAACAATATAAGTGCAGAAATTGGGCGGTTTATTTTTTTTAGTGAAACATGTGCATGGTATCCTTCAATAATTTGTTGTTCCTCTAACTTCCGCACTCGCTCAGTTACTGAAGGAGAAGATAAGTGAACGGCTTCTGCTAAATCTTTCATTGAAATTTTTGCATTTGACTGTAGTAATCCAATGATTTTTTTATCAATTTGATCCATAAATTATCCAACCTTTTTTTATAAAGTAGAATAACCTAAATTCTTTATATAATAAAGCCGAACAATCGAGTATCCTTATTGAACTTATTTATCAACCTTCTCTACTTGTATAAAATAAGGATATCAGGAGGTGTTTACGATAATGAAAAAGGTTTTATTATTATTAGCTGACGGATTTGAAGCAGTAGAAGCTAGTGTATTTACAGATGTACTAGGTTGGAATAAATGGGAGGGAGATGGATCAACCGAGGTCGTAACAGTTGGTCTTCGGAATAAATTAACCTGTACTTGGAATTTTACTATTATACCCGAAAAAACGGTTGATGATATTCAATTAGATGAGTTTGATGCACTAGCTATTCCAGGAGGGTTTGAAGAAGCTGGTTTTTATCGGGATGCATACAGTAGAGAATTCTTAAATGTTATTCAACATTTTTATGTCAAGCAGAAGCCTATTGCCAGTATCTGTGTTGCATCATTAGCGCTTGGTAAAAGTGGAATTCTTACAGATAAAAAAGCCACCACATACAGTCATCCAACGAGTAGACGAAAAGAGCAGTTAAGGAATTTCGGTGCAATAGTCCAAAATGATTTAATTGTTCAAGATGGAAATATTATTACATCTTCAAATCCAGGTACAGCTTTTGATGTTGCATTTTTATTACTTGAAAAACTAACATCTAAAAAGAACGCTAAACATGTAAAGGATCTTATGGGATTTTAGGAATTTATCTTTAACAAAGGGGTACTTTGTGAGTTCTTGGAGCTTGCTAGAAGTAATGTGAAAAATCGCCATACTATAGCTCTATTTGTTGAATCAGAAGGAAAAGAAGAATAGTTTGAATATTACAATAATTATCCTAAAATACCTTTTTGCTGATATCTCACATGAATTAAAATAGGAAAAAAAAGTAAATGTCCTTTTCATGCACAATTAATGAAAAGAATAGTAAGTGACTAAAATAGGAGAATTTTTATGATTGTAACACTTTTTACTTATATATTGTTAGGTTTAGCTTTAGCAATACCTGCAGGTGCTATGACTGTCCAAATGACTAAACAAGGAATGAGAAATGGTTTCGTACATGGTTGGTTTGTAGGTTTAGGAGGAATGACTGTAGATTTATCTTTAATAGTCCTGATTTATCTAGGGTTCTCTAGTGTATTAACCAATTCATGGGTAGAAGCAGTTATGTGGCTACTAGGTTTTGTGTTTTTAATGTTTCTTGGAATAGAAAGTATTAAAGAAGCAAAGTCAGAGGTTAACGTAGAGGGTAAATCTTTATTAACAGCTTATTTATCTGGTTTTATGATTGCTATATCACCGGCTAATATTGTATTTTGGATAGGGATCTTTGGTCCGGTTCTAGTTTCTTCATTAGGTAATGCAAGTACATCTGCATTTATTATAATAGCGGTAGGTATTTTATTAGGTATCTTTATGCATGATATGGTCTTATTAGGCTTTGTTCATTTTACTAGACGTTTTCTAAATCCAACCTTTATTAAATGGATATCTATATCTGCCGCAATAGTACTATTCGGATTTAGTGGTTATTTTGGTTACGAGTTTATAAAACAAGTAATTACTTTTATCTCAAAAGCATAATCTTATAAACTTAAATAGGGTGGGACGCAGCGTAATTGTAAATATGTTATATTACGCAGGTAAATCCTCAGGAATTCGTTGATCCCTGAGGGGAGTTAAATTCCCTACACGTAGCCTTTAGAAAAAAACGACCTCCACTATAATTGGCGTTGTATGAGCTTAGCTTGATAGCGATGGGGTGCCACACACATTTTAACGAAAATATACGCTAAGTAAATTTCCACATAAAAGAAGCCGAATTTTCTACTCTAAGAAAATTCGGCTCCAATTCGTTATAAGTTAGTTGCTACTATGTTTTCTTCATATTCTTTCATTATTTTATAAAAAGTATTTTTCTTGAGATTTAGCTAGTGCAATTCCTTCAGCTTGTCGCTGTCGATTTTTTTTTGCGCTCTTTATCTGCTACACAGGAAAGTGTCTTAACGTTGAATTTCATACAGTACTCATACCTATCTCCGACCTATCTGATTTTTATAATCCACGATAATCGTAAATTAACGGAGGATGTTCATCGTCATCAGTCGTCATGTGCTTCACAATAAAATTAGCATCATTTATTTAATATTCTTTTATGAATGGCTCGTCTGGTTCAAAATACTCCTTATCAACAACTACAAGCTGCCTTTCCATAAGTTCAGTAGCAAACAATTTATAAATAAATCGGTAAAACCCTTCAAAACAGAGTTCCCGAAACAATAGTTGCACCTGTACCTTTCCGAACCAAATTCATTATGGCATCCATAATATTTGATTTCAATAACTGGTTGGATGGTGTACCCCATTGCTTTGCTTGTTGCATCAATTAGTTGTCTGCACTTGTAGTTTTCAGGGAATAATACAAGAGGAAGTTCCAATGTCTCTTTAAAGTTAATGCTCTCGCAATTGGTAAAAGGATGATCTTGTGAAACAGCAAAGTAAAGTTGATCTTCATAATAAGAAGATTCTTGATAACCGCTCATCTTTTGGGGGAGGTTCGTTAAAGCAAAATAACCTTATTTTGGAGTGCACTCTCCACGATATCATCGGATTCGATAGTTTGAACTTGAATATCGGGGTTTTCTTGATGAAAATGCAAAAGAACAGTAGACGCTAGCTGACTCCTCTCACCAGGCAAGGCGCTGATCTTTAACTTTCTACGTTTTATGTTCTGAAGCTGTTTTATTTGTTCCCTTGCACTTTGGAGGTTGGATTACGATCTGACAATGTTCCTTCAAGATGCTGCCCGCTTTTGTGATTGAGACTTTCTTTCCAATCCGGCCAAAGAGAGGTACCTTTACTCCAAGCTTAATTAAATCCATCTATTATAACCATCGAAACAATGATATTGATCTATTATTTAGGCAAGCATATATTGTGGATGAGACTTATCCTTTCTTATTGTTTTGTATCCCTACCTGAATAGAGTCCATAATACATACAAAGGAGTGAGCACTTTGTTACCAAAAATTGTTTCTACGTGGAGATACCCAGTAAAGTCAATGATGGGTGAAGAAATGAATGCTACTATTATAACCGATAAGGGAATACTGGGTGACCGAGCATATGCACTTATTGATACGTCAACAGGAAAGCTAGCTAACGCAAAGAATCCGCAAAAATGGCCGACCATTTATGAATATCGTGCTTCATTTGTAGAACCTCCTACCGTCAGTCACCCAAACCCGCCCGTACGATTTACTTTTCCTGAAGGCTCTACCCGCCTCAGTACGGACTCTGATGTAAATGACATGCTCTCCGAGAGCTTAAAGCGTAATGTTAAGCTGATCACTCCTTCCAACCAAGCGGTTCAATTTGAAGGTTACATCCCTAACATGGAGGAACTGGTCAACAAAGACTCAGTATTCACCAGAACATCTCCGGAAGGAACATTCTTTGATATATCTATGCTCCATATTCTTACTACTTCAACCATCAATAAATTGCGTTCCATTATACCTGGGAGCCGAGTTGAAGTCCGCCGGTTTCGGCCAAATATCGTCATAGAAGTTCCTGAAGATGATGGCTTTATTGAGAACGATTGGGTAGGGAGAACCCTACGAATCGGGGATCAGGTCCGCTTACAAATTGTTCAGCCTACTCTTCGTTGTGTCATGACTACGCTCCCTCAAGGAGACTTGCCCAGGGACCCAGATGTCTTACGAGCTGCAGTAAAGTACAACAGTGGAGGAATAGGCGTTTATGCTACGGTACTTAAAGGAGGGCATATCCAACGAGGAGATACTGTAGAAGTTGAATAGAGAATAGGGATTGCATTCAATAAGGAGCTGGTTCTAGTTTTTAAACGAAGAATCAGCCCCTTCCTCCTTAGATATATAGTCCAGTTATCAAAACAAAGGAGGCATTCACAAGGGCAAAAGTACAAATAAACGTTTCAAGACAAAGGGTATAGCATCCAAGTTAAAGCTGGATCCCATACTTTTTAAATCAAGGAACCCGTTAATTAAGGGGGAAAAACATGGGGGTCAATCCGCTCAGGCATTACTGAGTTTCAGGTTTATGAGCGAAACCTTCAAGGAAAGCAGGAAGGATTTTTTGTTTAAAATTATCTCGAGGGAAAGCAGATACAACTTGCTCACGAATTTCCTCTGAAATTTCGTCATATCCATCCCCCTTAACATCGTATCCTACTCCAGAAATAAATTAATGAAATTGGGGGTTCTTTATATTAAGCAATTCCAATCGATGGGTGAAGTGCAATCGAATCCAAAACCAGTCTAATTGACTCATTATCCATGCCATGTTGTTGAAGAAAACTACGTGCAGCATTTGCACCATCTACTTCAAAACGTTCCAAAGTAAATCGTTACCATATTCACCAAGGATTTCTTACGCCTCTACTGCTATTTTATTAATTGAGATTTCAATAAATCATCAAGAAACAAACTTTAAATAATAGATGTTATCTATGTTAACTATAGAAATCATAGAATTGATTAATAGATAACTGAGAGTTAAAATGAAGTTATTTTCTTTTTAATGAATAGCTTTCATTATTCTATGTTTATTAATAAAAAGGGTTTAAACTACGTACGCCATAACAAAAGGTAAAGTAAGGGAGAGTATGAAGCGATTATAAGGTTAAAAAATTAAGGAGATTATTTTTATATGGAATTAAGACAGTTAGAGTATTTCATGACACTTTATAAAGAACTTCATTTTACAAAAGCAGCTGATAAGCTAGGTATTACGCAACCTACATTAAGCCATCAAATTAAAGCTCTTGAAGACGAAATAGGTATGCCATTATTTGACCGCATGGGAAAGAAAATAGCCATAACGGACGTCGGTTCTATTTTAGCCAACGAATGTAAGAATATTTTTAATGCATTAGATAATGTAAAAGAACAAATCAGTGAATTAAAGGAGATAAAAGGAGGTAAAATTGCAATTGCCACTTTACCTGGCGAACTAACAGACTTAGTTTCCACTTTATTATTAGATTTTCATAAAAATTATCCAGAGGTAACAGTAAAAATTATAAGTTCAGATGAAATACTAGAATTAATAAACCAGAATCAGGTTAATTTTGCTGTTACAATTGATTCTTCCGAGTACGTATTCGAAGATGAAAAAATTATAAAAATACCATTATACACAGAAGAATTATTTTTAGTGGTATCAAATAACCATTCACTAGTGAATGAACAAGAAATACAATTCTCAAAATTGAATAAGTTACCATTAATCTTGTTCCCAGACAGCCATGAATGCAGAAAGTTATTGAATTATACATGTTTACCACAAAAAATAAAATTGTATCCAATTATTGAGACCTCTAGTATCCAATCGTTATTTGATCTTGTTAGAAATGAATTTGGAGTGACAATTGTATCTAAAACTTTACTTGATATTACTGTAGATAATGACTTATCAGCTATTCCTATAGTAAATCCAAGTATTAGTAGGAAAGTTAACCTTATTTTGCGTAGAGATAAATTTATTGGGTTTGGCACAAGAAATTTTATTGAATTGCTTACAAATGAAATTACAAAATTAGGGTTCCCTATTTCTGAACAAAGTAAAGAACAGATTAGAAAATTAATTAAATAATTATTATATTTTTGAGTAACTAGTAGAGGAATTAACACTTGGAGAGCTACGGTTGGAGGGGTTCGGACGGCATCTTCAGAAAGAGGAAAAGGTATCGGGAGCAAATTAATTCTATGGGTCATTGAGCGGGCAAAAGAGCGGGGCTGCCATATAATTCAGCTAACATGAATACTTATGAAGTGAGACTAACATGCATCGAGGTGTCTGCAGGTATGACAACAGAGAAATTTTTTAAACATCCTATTGGCATCATGTTTGCTGCGACTTTGGCTACATTGCTGTGGGGGAGCGCTTTTCCGTTTATCAAGCTTAGCTACGGGATGTTGGCGATTGGGAAAGAAGACTGGTCGGAACAGCTATTATTCGCTGGATATCGGTTCGTTCTCGCCGCGCTGCTGATCTTCTTGTTCATGGTCATGATCGGCAAAAAAGCCGGATATCAACGGGGGACGCTGTTAAATCTCGGTAAAATCGGTCTGTTTCAGACGTTTCTTCAGTATGTCTTTTTTTACTACGGCTTGAGTGCAAGTACAGGAATCCAAGGTTCGATTATTGCAGGGACAACCTCTTTTTTTCAAATCCTGTTGGCCCATTATATGTATAAGAACGATCGCTTGAATTCAAGGAAATTGATCGGTACTGTGCTTGGTTTCGCCGGTGTGATTATCGTTAATATGACCAAAGGGCAACTGTCTCTTCATATCGGTGTTGGGGAAATCTGTCTACTTATTGCGATGTTCTTCGGTGCATTCGGCAATGTGCTATCCAAAAACGAAGCTAAAGAGCTAGATGTGCTGTACATAACAAGCTGGCAAATGCTGATTGGCGGAGGCGCGCTGCTTGCTGTGGGCATGGCGTTTGCAGGACCGCTGCCATTTGTGTTCACATGGAAATCGGCGCTGATTCTGCTGTATTTGGCGTTGCTATCTGCCGTCGGCTTTGTGCTTTGGAATAATGTCATGAAATACAACAAGGTTGGCAGCATTTCTATGTACTTGTTTTTAATGCCCGTTTTCGGGGTCATTTTGTCGGCGCTGATTTTAAGTGAAGAATTACATCTTATCGTGTTGATCGCGCTAGGTTTGGTCGTCTCAGGCATTGTCTTAGTCAACCGTCCCCACAAAGGGGGTGCCCGGCACGAGCACAGGCCGATTGGTTAATTGGCTTAAATACATCACGCGCGTACACAATTGCTTTTAGAAATATGGGAGTAGATGGAACATTTTCTTGCGGTCGGGTGCAAACACCGTTACTTGGCCTTATATGCAAAAGAGAGGAGGAGATTGAATCCTTCATTCCTTAAAAATTCCATGAAGTGTTTGCGACCTTTAATTTTAAACATAACTTTCAAGCAGTACTCATGGCAAAGACGATATATTCCACTTCCAGGAAAGAACACTATAGGGCTAGAAGTCCCAAACATTGAAATACGTCCTGTTTACTTACGAAGCCTCTTAGAAAACAAGGAGTTTCTAGCACACAGGACAGGGCTCACTTTTCCATTAGGAGCTGACATCGAAGGGAAGCCAGTTTATGGAAACCTATCGAAGATGCCTCACTTATTGGTGGCAGGTACCACGGGGAGCGGCAACTCTGTCTTCATAAATTCAGTTATTTGCTCGTTAATGTATACGTGAACCGAAGAAGAACTACGGTTCGTTTTCGTTGATCCTAAGCAAGTCGAGCTTAGTGCATATGAAAACTTACCTCATTTGCTATTGCCTATTGTTAAAGACCCTGCAAGAGCCGGCACAACACTTGAGAAGTTAATCAATATTATGCTGCAACGGTATGATTTGTTTGACGCTGCTGGTGTAAAAAACATCGGCGGGTATAATCAGCAACTATCGGTTAAGGGAGAACCTCTCTTACGCTTCATTAGCTGGTTTCGAGGCAGAATAAAGGCCTTGAACAAGCCCTTATGAACCGCCATTTGTCAAAATATAAAGAAGATCGCCAATCACCTAACCAAGAAGGTAGGATGAGGGGGGATCTTCTTTGTTTTTCGATAGCACCCAATGAAATACATGCTCTTTTCTTAATTATATTCTCGATCACAAACAAGTGAAGCCCCCGTAGGGGGCTTTGTCAACAATCTGAGGGTATTCAAATGGAGTACCCTTTTCAACTTTGTTGCAGCTTGCGTTCAGCCATATAGGATGCGATTCCCAAAATCAGACCCAGTGCTACGAGTACGGCACCCACCCATGGCAGGGAGGTTATATCAAGATGTGTAATAACCCATCCGCCAATGAAGGCACCAGCAGCATTTCCTAGATTTCCGGCAGAATGACTGGATGTAGAAGCAAGCGCTGGTGCATTCTGAGCGAGGTTCATCACGCGTACTTGCAGCCCTGGAAATACAGCGAAAGAAGCCGCTCCCCAAAGAAATATGGTCAATACGGCAGCAATTGGACTGTACAGGGTAAACGTAAACAGCGTCAAAATGATGCATATCGTGAAGTAAAGTCCAAGAATGGAAGGCATCAGCTTCCAATCCGCAAGCTTTCCGCCCACGATATTACCGATGGTCACACCACAGCCGAAGAGGACAAGAATCCACGTTACATGATACTCAGCAAAACCGGTAATTTGCGTCAGCAGCGGCGTAATATACGTAAATACGGTGAATAGACCAGCGTTGCCTAGTGCTCCAATAAGGAGGTACAGAAGGAGCTTGGGTTTGAGAAGAGCGCTAATTTGCCCAGTGATACTCCCCGTGTTTTCTTGCCGCATTTTTGGGACGAAAACGAGTATTCCGATCAGAGCTATGATTCCCATGATTGCAATCGTTCCAAATGAAGCTCGCCATCCCATATGTTGACCGATGAAAGTCCCCAAAGGCACACCAATAATATTAGCAATCGTCAGACCTGCCATCATAATGGAAACGGCTGCGGCACGTTTGTCAGGACTTACGAGACTGGAAGCTACAACAGCACCCACCCCAAAGAATGTCCCGTGCGTCAGAGCGGTAATCAGGCGTGCTCCCATCAATATATCGTAGTTGGGAGCAAAAACAGAGATTCCGTTCCCGAGAATAAATAGAATCATAAGGAGACAGAGTAGTCTCTTTTGGGGAATCCGGTGGGTGAGGACTGTCAGTATCGGTGCACCGACAGCTACCCCTAGCGCATACATGGTAATGAGTTGTCCCGCAGATGAGATACTAACATGCAAATCCTCTGCAACATTCGGTAGTAGACCCATGATGACGAATTCCGTCATCCCAATGGCAAAGGAACCCACGGTAAGAGAGAGCAAAGAGATTGAAGACTTTTCCTTGTTGACCTGTTTCTTGGTAGTAGTTTGAGATAACGCCATGAAGTCAATACAACCTTTCTGTACGATAAAATCCGTTTATGGTGCGGGTAAAGATTACCTGTTCCACTTTGTTAAGTCAAGGTATTCTTCTTGTATAGATGTAAAAATCCTACCGTTGACAGACACCCAAATTGTGGTTATGATTTACTCGATAATAATCGTAATCATTACGGTTTATTTTTTAAGTCTTAAATCGTAATGATTACGTTTAACCTAAGGTCATTCGCTTTTCATCAAAAATAGGGTAAGAGGGTAGGTTGAGATGAAACGGGAAATCGATTTTATAAAGTTTAATCCCACACAAAATATGACCATTCTTGTGAAAAACAATCACCCAGCTGAAGAGTATACGCACATCGCCTCAAAAATTATGTCCTACGCTAGTGTCCATGCTGAACAAGTGGGTTTTATCGAAAAACCGAATCATTATGGAGCAGCAGCACATCTGCAAATGGCTGGGGGTGAGTTTTGCGGCAACGCATGCATGGCATTAGCGTCGCTTATCGCGCATGAAAATGGTCTACAGCATAATGATTTCACCGAAATTGTTTTGGAAGCTTCGGGAACAGATCATTTCGTTGTTTGTCAAGTGAAAAAAAATAAAGACGAATATTACTGCCAAGTTTCGATGCCTCTTCCCAAAAAGATCGAGCAGCAATCAATCAACTATGATGGCGACGAAATAAACCTGGTGATTGTGAGGTATCAAGATTTCTTTCACATCGTGATTGAAGTAGAACAGTTCAGTGAGGCGGTAAGAAAACGTGCGCAATCTTTAGCCAAGCTGCTTGGAGTAACTGTAGGGATGAGTTTAATCGGGGTGCTATTGTATCAGCCAGCTTCGAATGAATTGGCTCCCCTTATCTTTGTTCCGTCTTTAGATAGCATGATCTGGGAAAGCGGCTGTGGGTCAGGTACTGCTTCACTTGGGGCCTATCTGGCTTGGAAAAAGCAAGGCGATATTGCTGCTCCCATCAGGCAACCGGGAGGCACGATTCTTGTAACGGCCGATTGGCAAAAAGAAGAAGTAACAAGTCTCAAAATTGAGGGGGCAGTCGGAATCGTGGCACAAGGCAAAGCATTCATCGAGATTCAAGATAGCAAGGGGAGAACGGTATGAATAGACACGAACAAATGCAACAACAGTTGACTGCATTTCTAGAAAGGTTCACCCATTTAGCAGATCGATATGACGGTACCATCCATCACAGCTCGGAGTTAGAGAAGATCATCGATGAGTATTCTACTTTCATAACGGATGAAAGAAACAAAGAAGCCTGGGAGCAGATAGAACAGCCAATCGGAAACCAATTGAACCAGCTTGTGGAGAATGTAAGGAAATCGTCGGCGATTTGCGTTGCGATTATGGAGAAATATCGTGCGTTGAAGCTGCTAAAAGGGATTGACGATAAGACCGACTACTTTCAAAACATAGAATCTTGTATTGAAGAAGAATTTGGGAGTTTTCAAGTTACTATTGATTCAAAGGTGTTGATGGTAGGCTCAGGTTCCTTTCCCATGACGCCATTATTGATTGCGAAGCGGACTGGAGCAGAAGTAGTTGGTATCGACATTGATGAGGAGGCCATCGAACTAGGGCGGAGTGTTGTAGAAAGGCTGGGAAGTGGATTGTCTATCCGCTTGGAGAAAGAGTTTGTGGAACGACTTGATGTGACGAAGGATGCAACCCATATCATCTTTAGTTCAACAGTTGCAAATAAGTATGATCTGCTGGAACAATTACATCCATTGACAAATGACCAAGTGATCGTGGCGATGCGATACGGGAATCAAATGAAATCCCTTTTTAACTACCCCATGAGAGAGGTAGATGAGCGGAAATGGAGACTGATTGAAACCATCTTGCGTCCCGACCATGTGTTTGATATCGCGTTGTACAAAAAAGCATCGGTTGCATGCTGATCTTAAAAGGAGGTTTCTATGGGTGATAGGAAACGAATCTTGCTATTGGGAACAGGTCCTGCTTCCATTCAAATGGCTGTCATTTTTAAAAAACATTGGAATTGTTGCGTCGGGGTCGTTGGGCGTGAGTCTGTTCGTTCCACATCATTCTTTACTTCACTTAAGCAAAGCAGTCAGCAAATTCGCGCAGATATTCAAAATGAAAAGCATCAAAAGATGGAAGGCGAATGCCAAATCGATCATGTATTCCATGGATACGGGAGCGTTACAGGGGAATGGGATACCTTCCTATTATCTGTCACAACAGATGCATATACAGAGGTTTTACAACAAATAAATGATCAGGTTTTACAACAAATAAAGTGCATGATTTTGGTTTCCCCGACCCTTGGTTCCAACAGTTTACTACGCCATTATTTAAACAGGATTGGTTCGAATGCGGAGATTATCAGTTTTTCTACATACCTTGGCGATACACGCTGGTTCCATGATCAGCCATCAAATCGAGTGATTACGACAGGGGTTAAGAAAAAGCTTTACATCGGCTCGACGCGCGCACCCTCCCCGAATGTAAAAAGACTTTGTGAGTTATTTGAGCAAGTAGGTATTCATTTGGAAGTCATGGACTCTCCGATCGAAGCGGAAACGCGAAACATATCACTATACGTGCATCCGCCACTGTTTATGAATGCTTTCTCCCTTCGTGTGATATTTGGAGAGGAACCAATCAAAAAGTACGTATACAAAATGTTTCCGGAGGGCCCCATCACGCAATATCTCATACGCGATATGCTGGCTCAATGGAAAGAGATTACCAAAGTGGTAGAAAAGCTCAATATAAAAGGGCTCAATTTGTTAAAGTTCATGACCGATGACAATTATCCGGTGAGGCTGGAAAGTCTATCACGTGATGATATCGAAAACTTCGTTCATTATGAAACGATTCATCAAGAGTATTTATTGTTCATTCGATATACCTCACTGTTGATTGATCCTTTTTCGGAGCCAGATTCAGATGGAAGATACTTCGATTTTTCTGCTGTCCCCATCCGAAAAATATTTATCAATAGAGAAGGGTATTGGGATATCCCGCGCATGCCAAAGGAAGATTACTATCGGATAAAAATGATTCAGGGCATTGCAAGATACATAGATAGCAGTTGCCCGACGATCGATACATTCATTGAAACGTACGAGAGTAAAATTTCGGAAGCTGCGCAAACACGTAAGGGTGAACAGTTATCGGATGCGTTCGTTGTGCAAAGCTTTGCGGAAGATTTGAAAATGATATGTAGGGAGATCGAAAAGGGTATCGGATCGAAGAAGCCACACTAACACGTATTTTCTGGAGGAAATGGTATGACAAGAAGAATGGGATCTTTATTAAGGACGTTCATGGTCTCCGTCGTTCTGCTGGTTGGCTGCAGTAATGGTGATACGGAAAAAACGGAGTTAACCAATAAAGGGAAAGAGATCGTGTATGCCACTTCGAAAGATATTAACGATATGAACCCGCATTTTTATTCCGGCTCCATGCCAGCTCAAGGGATGGTGTACGAATCGTTGGTGGAAAATACAGAAGATGGAATCAAACCTTCGTTGGCTGAATCTTGGGAAGTTTCCGGAGACGGAAAAGTGTACACGTTTCATTTGAGAAAAAACGTGACGTTTCATGATGGCGAGCTGTTTAATGCGGAAGCAGTGAAAAAGAATATCGAAGCGGTGCAAAGCAATGCAAGCAAGCATTCCTGGATCAAGTTATCAACAAAGATCGTGGCCTGCAATGTACGCGATGAGTATACGGTTGAACTGGTCTTATCCGAACCGTACTACCCGACGCTGGTCGAATTGTCGATGACAAGACCTTATGTATTCATCTCGCCAAAAAATTTTGTGAACGGGGGAACCAAAGATGGTGTTAGTGGTTATAACGGAACTGGTCCCTATAAGCTCACTGAGCATAAAGTTGATCAGTATGCCGTATTTGAAGCGAATGAAAATTATCGGGGTGGCGCGCCTAAAGTGAAGAAAATCACAGCCAAAGTACTTCCCGCAGGAGAAACTACTTTCTTGGCACTGCAAAAGGGAGAAGTCAACTTTGTATTTACGGATGATCGAGGGGCTAATAGTCTCGATGTGGCAGCCATGAATCAATTTGTTGAATCAGGAGAACACCAAATCATTCGCAGTCAACCAATGAACACAGGCATAATCGTCGCCAATAGCAGCAAAACAGAGAGCCCTGTATATGAAAAGGCTGTACGCGAAGCGTTTTGGCATGCGATTGACAGAGAGACCATCAGCAAACAAATTTTTGAAGGCACTGAACAACCAGCTAATACCCTTTTCTCTTCGAATGTTCATTACGCCAATGTGAAATTAGAGAAGCGGGGATACGATTTGGAAAAAGCGAAGAAGATTTTGGAGGAGGCGGGCTGGGGTATTGGGAATACGGGCGAATTCAGATCGAAAAACGGAAAGCCATTAGCCATGAAGCTTTATTATGATGTAAATTCGTCCACGCAAAAAATGCAGGCTGAATTGATTCAACACACGGTAAAAAGGATTGGGGTCCAACTGGAGATTATTGGCGAGGAGTCTTCTTCGATTGCGAACAGAAGATCTACAGGTGACTATGACCTGCTTTTTAATCAAACGTGGGGACTCGCGTATGATCCGCAGAGCACAACCGCTGCTTTTACTTCCAAGTCTTCCTATTACCATACGACAAGAGGCATCGCACAAGCTGATGAGCTCTATAAGAAAATTGAAGAAGTCATGGTGTCGACGAATGAGGAACATAGAAAATCGCTATATGCTGATATTTTGACCATTGTCCATGAGGAAGCCGTATTTATTCCGATTACGAATGGAAGAGTCACAGTCCTGGCTCCCAAAAACCTGCAGGGTATCTCGTTTAAGCAAACGCAATTCGAGCTTCCATTTGAGCGGATGTACTTTGAATAAATACGGAAAAAGGAGCGTGCTATGGGTAGCTATATCATCAAAAGGTTCATGCTATCGATTCCTTTGGTCCTGATCGTATCGTTTGTAACGTTTTCCTTCATTCATCTATCTCCTATGGATCCTGCCGAAGTGGTGCTGCATTCACAAGGCATCCCCACAATAACGGATGAGTTACTTGTTCAAACCAGAGCGAAACTTGGGATGGACCAACCTTTTTTGACCCGGTACCTAAACTGGGTTGCTTCATGCTTGCAGCTTGATTTTGGAGATTCATACATAACGGGAAAACCCGTGTGGTCTATGCTAGGACCAGCCTTTTTCCATACAGTAAAGCTGACGTTGGTTTCGACATTTGCCATCGTTTCGCTGTCCATCGTTTTGGGAGTGGAATGCGCATTGAACGCAGGCAGATGGGTGGACAAATCAGTCAGAGGCGTTTCATTTTTCCTGACATCGATGCCGTCCTATTGGCTCGCCGCTCTGCTGATCTGGTATTTTTCCGTCAAGTTGGATTTGCTTCCGACAAGCGGAATGCAGTCGTACAAAAGCTATGTATTGCCCGTTGTTGTGATTACAATCAGCTATGCTGGCATCTATTTTCGAATCATCAGAAGTTCCATGTTAAGCAACATGAATGAAGACTATGTGCTCTATGCAAGGGCATGCGGCTTACCGGAGAAAAAGATCACGATGCACATTCTCAGAAATTCATTGCAGGTGGCCATTTCCGTATTTTGCATGGCAATTCCCATCATTTTGGGAAGCACAGTCGTCGTGGAAAACATCTTTGCTTGGCCGGGACTCGGTACGCTAAGCGTCAAATCCATTTTAAGCAGGGATTTTCCGATCATTCAAGCCTATGTCCTTGTGTTGGCAGTCGCTTTTATTCTGTTCAACACCGTTTCCGACATCATCAATGCGGCATTGAAACCCAAAATAAGGGATGGTCTCTAGATGAATCGATTACAACATGTGTGGAAAGACAAGGTTGCTGTCCTATCCTTATCCATTATCTCGCTTACAACTATGGCTGGAATATTTGCACCTTTCGTTGCACCGCATGATCCCGCAGAAGTACATATGGAGCTTCGATTTGCATCCGCATCATGGGAGTATCTCTTGGGCAACGACCACTTAGGGCGATGCGTTTTATCCAGACTCATTTACGCTATTCGTCCCAGCATGCTATGGGTCTTCGCTGCGCTGCTCCTATCTGTATTGATTGGGTCAATTGTAGGGGTTCTTGCGGGTTACTTGCGTGGAAAAACTGATGCCTTCTTGATGCGTGTTTGCGATGTGATCCTTTGTTTTCCGGGATATGTCATGACCCTGGCGATTATCGGCATTTTGGGAGTAGGTTTTGAAAATGTAATCATCGCCTTTGTATTGATGAAATGGGCTTGGTTTGCTCGAATCATCAGAGCGTCAGTCATGCAATATGCGGAATCCGACTATGTAAAATTCTCAAAGGCAATCGGCGCAAGCAATTTGGGAATCATGATCAGGCACATTATTCCGGTTGCATTGCCCGACATTGCTGTCATTTCAAGCAGCTCCTTCGGTTCGATGATTTTGCAAATATCAGGATTCTCTTTCCTCGGTTTAGGCATTCAAGCACCGGAAGCAGAGTGGGGCATGATGTTGAATGAAGCGAGAGAGGTCATGTTTTCCCGCCCGGAATTCATGCTAGCTCCCGGTTTGACCATCGTGATCGTCGTATCGGCCATTAACTATTTGTCTGATACGCTTCAAGTGGCTTTAGATCCCAAATTGATGACTTCTACATATAAGCAGCAAGGGTTAGTAAGAGCCTCTGCCGTGAAGCTCGAAGGAAAAGGGGTGGCATAACCGGAAGATGAACATTTTGGAGGTAAATAACCTGAAAATCTGGGACAGCCGCAATGATCGAGTGATCGTTCCAAACAGTTCATTTCATGTGAAGCAGGGAAGCTGTCTGGCCATTGTTGGAGAAAGCGGAAGCGGGAAGTCGGTTACATGCAAGGCCATCATGAGATTGAATAAAGCCGGGATTCACCAAGCGGGAGACATTCTATTACGAGGAGAAAACCTCATGGAGCTCTCCGAACAGGAGGTGAGGAAAAAGAGGGGAAAGCAGCTTTGCATGATTTTACAGAATGGCATGCGTGCCTTTGATCCCTCTTGCGTGGTGGGTGTTCATTTAAAGGAGACGCTAGTGGAGCATTTTGGATGGAGCCGTGACGAAATCACAACCAAAATGAAAAATGCCATGGAAAGCGTCATGCTGAAAGACCCGAAAGAGGTAATGAATAAGTATCCCCACCAGCTGTCGGGTGGAACGCTACAGCGGGTCATGATTGCGCTGGCTATCGTATTGGAGCCTGACATTCTGATTGCTGATGAACCCACGACAGCACTCGATACAATCTCGCAGTTCGAAGTGGTTGAACAGTTCCTGCAATTGCGCGATCGAATGGGCTGCTCCATGATCTTCATCTCTCACGATTTAGGGATTGTCAAATTAATGGCAGATGAGGTTCTCGTCATGAAAGAAGGAGAAATTGTTGAAAACGGGACGACCCAAGCCATCTTCTCTGAACCGCAGCATACCTATACCCGCTACTTGCTCTCCACGAAGCTGCCGATGAATCAACATTTTAAGAGGGTCATGGGAGGAGTTAGTATTGCTGAGCGTTGAGTGTGTAGAGAAATCATACAGAAGAGGTGGATTGTTTTCAAGGGAAAGAGAGCAAGTGTTGAGTAACATTAGCTTCGAATGCAAATCTGGGGAGTGTTTCGGCATCATCGGAGAAAGCGGAAGTGGTAAATCGACATTAGGAAGATTGCTCCTGGGGATAGAAAAGCCTGATCGAGGTACCGTCTTGTTTGAGGGCAAAAAAGTAGAGGATCGAAAAGTAAGAACAGGGAATATCAGCGCTGTATTTCAAGATTACACTTCTTCGATCAATCCATTATATACAGTTGAGGACGCCATTCGGGAGCCTTTGCAAATAAAAAGACGGGGACGAAAAGATGTTCGAAGCGAGATTGACCATTTATTAAGTCAAGTAGGGTTGGATCCTTCCTATCGAAAGAAATTTCCTCATGAGCTATCAGGGGGGGAGGCTCAGAGGGTATGCATAGCGAGAGCCATTTCAACGGAACCGAGATGCATTCTATTCGATGAAGCAATCAGTTCATTGGATGGGTCTGTGCAAATGCAAGTGCTTGATTTACTAAAAGACTTGAGAAAACGTTACAAGATTGGCTATATCTTCATCACCCATGATATACAGGCTGCCGCCTATATTTGCGACAGAGTCATGGTCATACGAAATGGTGAGATCGAAGAGATTGTGAGGGTTGAAGAATTAAAAGATGTTCAATCCGCCTATACGAAGAAACTGCTGCAAATGACTATTGCTTAATGGAATTGGCAATGAGAGTGAGCAGAGGATCAGAGGAAGGAGTAAGAGCTATGAGAGGGGCTCTGTCTTGGCCATTTTTACGATTATACATAGTGACACTTTTGTATTTTAGTGCGAACTCTATTCTGAATGTCATTATTCCGTTAAAGGGTGCAGAGTTGGGGGCGACCAATACAACAATTGGAGTCGTTATGGGAGCGTATCTGTTTACAACCATGTTTTTTCGGCCATGGGCAGGCCATATCATCCAAAAACATGGACCAATCAAGGTGCTCCGCACGATTCTTATTTTCAATGGAGCGGCTCTCATTTTATATACGTTTACTGAATTAGAGGGTTTTATTGTTGCCCGTATTCTGCAAGGGATGTGTACAGCTTTTTTCTCCATGGCCTTACAGCTAGGGATTATTGATGCGTTGCCAGACAAGGATCGTTCACAAGGGATCTCCCTGTATTCCTTATGTGCTTATTTGCCTGGTATTTTTGGCCCTCTACTCGCTTTAGGCATCTGGCAAGCGGGGGATAGCTCTTATTTTACAGTTGCCATGGTCACCATTGCGATCCTTACAGGAGTGGTGGGTTATAGCGCCAGTATCGATAAAAAAGTAGCTGAGACTGCTCCGGATCAGACAGAACAGGGAGCAACCATGCTTGGTTCTGTGAGCCAATTAGTCAAAAACCCGTATTTATGTAAATGCAGCGTCCTGATGCTGGCGGCATCCATTATATTTGGAGCTGTGACAACCTTTATACCGCTGTACGCTGTACAAATCAACTACGGGAATGCGGGAATTTTCCTGATGCTTCAAGCGGGTACCATCGTATTATCGCGGTTTGTGTTGAGAAAGAAAATTCCGTCAGACGGTAAGTGGCGTTCCTCTTTTATGATGGGAATTATGCTCATTCTTGCAGTAGCGGCGTTAAGTGTAAGCTTTTCTAGCGTGGGTGGAGCAGCCTTTCTCTACGTAGGGGCCATATTAATGGGAATTGCTCAAGCCCTTCTCTATCCTACGTTAACGACGTATTTGACATTTGTTCTGCCAAAGACGGATCGCAATGTGTTAATCGGGTTATTCATAGCTATGGCCGATTTGGGTGTTTCTCTGGGAGGAGTCATCATGGGGCCAGTCGCTGATCATTTCTCTTATTCCTTTATGTATATGATTTGTGCAATCTTAGGCATAACGATGATCATTTTTGCCTATGAACGAAGCAAAAAAAGTTCTGTTGGATTACGATAAGATCGATGATGTTCATTGCTAGAGCTCAATCCTGGAAGGAAGAAAAACGGTTATCCGTAGATCGTCGTTGGACACGGAGGAAAATATTCAGGTGGCAAGCCGAGTGCATGTTAGGAGATGATACCTAGCGTTTACTCGGTTTTTTCATACGCAGATGCGAATCAAAACACAGTATCTATTTGACCATCATTTAGCGTCACAAAAGATAGGGGAAGGTACCTATTTGAAAGGTGCTCCCGGTCTTTTACGATTGGGTCATAGGGGAAATGATCTCAATATCTTTCAGTATGGAGGACCTATTATGGATCAAAGTCTGACTTATTTTGAACGCTATGGTGAAGAAGGAAAAGCGATGGATAACGGGTATCTGAAGCAAATCTTCGATCACTTGCAGGACGGGATTATTCTCATGGATCAGGAACGAAAAATTATGGTGATGAACCCATCCGCAGAGAAAATGACAGGTTGGATACGAGGAGAAAAGGTCCCGTTCTGCTCCTACTGCCAAAACAGAGAGTTGGAACCGGGAGAAGAACGATGTTATTTGCTCGCCAAACGGGAGGTTCCCTATTTTCTCTCTGCGATGCCTACCTATGAAGGACGGTACATAGACATGGAGATGAGCACGGCTGTCATCTATGAAAATGGTGAACAAAACATGCAGGATGTCCTTTTGGTCTTAAAAGATATGACGGTCAAGAAAAAAGAAGAGGAGGTCAGAATCTCCAAGCAGGTGCTGCAAAAAACGCTAGAAGCTCAAGAAAATGAACACAAGCGCCTGGCCCGGGAACTGCACGACGGCGTAGGTCAATCCTTGTATTCTGTTTCAGTAGGTATTCAGGCCATTCAAGCACGCCTCAACGAGAGGGGACAATTCCGGGAATTCATGCAAGAGATTGTGAATGAGCTGGAAAAAGCAATACAAGACGTCAAGCTGTATTCTCTACAGCTGCGTCCGCATAGTCTCGATCAGCTGGGGCTGATTCCTACCGTACAGCATCTTGTTTCTAGCTTGAACAAAGCACATCAGGATGTTTCCATTACCTTTTCTTACAGCAATGTCAGTGATCATTTTCAGCCAAACTTGGAAATCAATCTGTACCGTGTCATCCAAGAAGCCTTACATAACGCACTGAAATACGCGAAGGCGACACTCATTGAAGTTATCTTGTACAAGGAAGACGACCTCCTGACTTTGCTGATTCAGGACAACGGAATCGGATTTGTGCGCGATCAGGTTCAGGTTGGTCTGGGTCTCAAACATATGGAAGAACGAGTGGATCAGATGGAGGGGACTCTTCAGATTCAATCCGTCCTCCTCGAAGGTACATCGATCAAGGTAACGGTAGCAGGACAAGGAGGGAGAGTAGAGTGATACGAGTGCTTTTGGTTGATGATCACACGATGATTCGGAAGGGATTGCGTGTGCTTCTCGAAAGTTACTCTCAAATTAAAATTGTCGGAGAGAGTCATACAGGTAATGATGCCATCCTGAAAGCCAATCAGCTGAAACCCGATGTAGTGCTGATGGATTTGTCATTGCCGAACGGGTTGGATGGGTTTACCGCGAGCAAAGAGATTCGCAAGTCGAATCCTTTGGTGAAAATCGTCATATTGACCATGCATGACGAGGAGATTTTCGTCCAGGAGGCCATCACGGTCGGAGCCCATGGCTACATTTTAAAAAACAGCCATGGAGAACTGCTGTTTCAAGCCATTGTGGAGGTTTACAGAGGCAAGTGCTTTTACAAGACTTCAGTATCGCAAGAAATCATCAATCAATGGCTGAGATCGGATGCCAAGACGTTGCCTTCTGTTTTAACGCTGCGTGAAAAGGAGCTTGTCAGACTCATTGTGCTTGGCTATTCCAATAAGGAAATGGCGGATAAGCTGTTGATCAGCGTAAAAACCGTGGAGAACCACAAAACGAATATCATGCAGAAACTAGGATTGGATTCCAAGCATCAATTGATCCAATACGCCATAAAAAATAGATATCTCGATCTGGCGTTTTAATGGTTTGAATCTAAAAGTAGGGGACTTCCCCTATATGGAAAAAATGTCAACAGAATAAACTGAATAGAGAGACTGCATCTTATGAACGGTCATCGTATGAATGGAAACCAAATGGTCGTCGAAGGAGGAGCTATGGCAAAACAAGTTCATTATACGGTTGTGATCGTGGGAGCAGGCTCAGCAGGTATCTCTGTTGCTGCCCGTCTCGTCCGTGCTTCCAAAAGGCTCATGGGACAAGTCGCCATCATCGATCCCGCATCCAAGCATTATTATCAGCCTTTGTGGACATTAGTCGGAGGTGGTGCCGCTAAAAAGGAGGAATCCGAGCGAGACCTCTCCTCTCTGATTCCCACAGGCGTCGACTGGATTTGCGATGCGGTCACCATGTTTCAACCGGAACAACACACGCTTAGTACGAAGCAGGGGGCCGTCTTTTCCTATGATTACCTCGTTATTGCTGCCGGATTGCAACTTGATTGGGAGGGGGTAAAGGGTTTGAAGGATGCCGTTGGGAAGAACGGCGTTTGCAGCAACTACGCATACCAAACGGTAGAAAGTACATGGGAAGCCATCCGGAGTTTTAAAGGCGGTACTTCCATTTTTACCCATCCGAATTCACCCGTAAAATGCGGCGGAGCCCCTCAGAAAATCATGTATCTGGCCGATGATTACTTTCGCAAGTTAAAGGTTCGCAACGACTCAGCGATCATTTTTGCATCAGCGAAGGGAAGTATTTTTGACGTTCCCACGTATGCCACTACCCTCAATAAGGTCATTCGTCGCAAGAACATCGAAACGAGATACAAGCATAACCTACTGGAGGTACGGGCGGATACCAAAGAAGCCGTCTTCGAGAATCTGGACACCAAAGAGCAGGTAGTATGGAAGTATGACATGCTTCATGTGACCCCTCCCATGAAAGCGCCCGATTTCATTGCAAACAGCGCATTGGCAGACACAGGAGGCTGGGTCGATGTCGATCCATTTACGCTTTTGCACAAGAGATTTCCCACTATTTTCGGCATTGGCGATTGCACGAATCTTCCCACGTCCAAAACCGGAGCTGCTATTCGCAAACAGGCGCCTGTGGTCGAGAAAAACCTGCTCGCGCTGATCAATGGTAATCCATTGACTGCCAAGTATGACGGTTATACATCCTGCCCACTCGTAACGGGGTACAACAAGCTGGTACTCGCCGAATTTGATTACAACCTGAAGCCGTGCGAAACCTTTCCTTTTGACCAATCCAAAGAAAGATTCAGTATGTACCTGATGAAAAAAGAACTGCTTCCCATCCTTTATTGGAATGGCATGCTAAAAGGATTGATGTGAGACAGTTTTCGAAGGAAAGAGGGAGACATCCATTTTGCGCGATCTGGAATCACTCCGGTATCTGCTTGAGTTACTCACGGAAAAAGCAAACAAATAATTGACAGGTTAAGGGAGGAATACACGATGTTATTGCGTTACTTTTATGATGAGAAGCTTGCCCATGCGTCTTATCTGGTCGGCTGCCAAAAAACCGGTGAGGCGATTGTGATCGATCCCGCTCGTAATCTGGCTCCTTATTTTCAGGTCGCCAAAGCAGAGGGAGTAACCATTGTAGCCGCCACCGAAACCCACATTCACGCTGATTTTGTATCTGGTGCTAGGGAACTGGGAGCAGTTCATCAAGCGAAGCTGTTTTTATCCAATGAGGGCGATGAAGATTGGAAATATCAATACGTGAAAGGCTTGAATCATCAGCTTGTGCACGATGGGGATCGCTTTTTTATCGGAAACTTGCTATTTGAAGTCATGCATACCCCTGGCCATACACCTGAGAGTATCTCCTTCCTTTTGACAGACCTTGGAGGGAATGCAGATCGCCCTATTGGGATCTTCACGGGAGATTTCGTCTTTGTCGGCGATATCGGCAGACCGGACTTGCTCGAAAAAGCAGCGGGAATGAAGGGGACGTCCGAGTTAGGTGCAAGAGCCATGTTCCAGTCCCTCCAAAAATTCAAGCAACTGCCGGATTATATACAGGTATGGCCAGCCCATGGCGCAGGAAGTGCTTGCGGGAAAGCACTGGGAGCCGTGCCGTCTTCTACCGTCGGCTATGAAAAGCTCTTTAACTGGGCGATGTCACACACGAGTGAAGAGGAATTCGTTCAGGCTCTCCTGGATGGACAACCAGAGCCGCCAACGTATTTTGCCGTGATGAAACGCGTGAATAAGGAAGGCCCTGCCTTGCTAAAGGAGCTTCCTGTTGTTCGAGAGTTCAACTCGCTTGAAGCGGTAAAGGAATCACTGGAAAACGGACAGATGATCGATACGCGACCTTTCCACAAATTTGCGAAGGGGCATCTGGCGGGAACACTTCACATTCCCTTTAACAAGTCATTTGCCAACTGGGCGGGTTGGATTGTCGATTACGATCGGCCCGTTCACATCCTGACCACCCCAGATGCGCTGGACGAGATTTTGCAAGCCTTGCATGCTGTAGGGATTGATCATGTCACAGGCTTTATCGACAGCACCAAACTAGTGGAAAGTGAAGTGTCTTCGCTCGAGACAATCGAAGAGGTATCACCGCTGGAAATTGCAGAACGGGTGGAAAAGGGAGAGGTTCACGTAGTAGATGTACGTAATTTGGCCGAGTGGGAGGAAGGACATATTCCAGATGCACAGCACATCATGCTCGGTACACTCGCCATGCGGCTAGATGAGATTCCTCACGATAAACCGCTTCTCGTACAATGCCGTTCCGGTGCCCGATCTGCCATTGGCGCAAGCATTCTTAAAGCAAACGGATTCAAGGATGTAATGAATTTGAGCGGCGGTATCTTACAATGGCAAATAGACCGCTTGCCAGTAGTAGAACGAGGATAAAACGAAACGAAATCAAAGCGAGTCGCTGCAAAGGGTGAGCCTATGACTATCGACCTAGTGATCACACTGTTTGTTATCGGTTTCGTGGGATCGTTCATTTCTGGTCTCGTTGGAATCGGGGGCTCCATCATCAAGTATCCGATGCTTCTGTACATTCCGCCCGCCCTTGGATTCGTTGCTTACACAGCTCACGAAGTATCCGGAGTAAGTGCCGTCCAAGTATTTTTTGCCACCCTAGCCGCTGTTTGGACTCTGCGCAAAGATAAGCTTATTCATTACCAGCTCGTTGTGTACATGGGAAGTGCCATTATTGTCGGGAGCTTGCTTGGAGGATATGGAGGAAAATTTCTTTCGGAAAATGCCGTCAATATCGTTTACGCCATCCTGGCCACGATTGCTGTAATCTTGATGTTCCTGCCAAAAAAGCGAATGGACGAACGTGAACAGACGACCGAGGTTATCTTTCATAAACCAACAGCTGTCTTATCTGCTTTGACGGTCGGAGGTGCCTCCGGAATTGTCGGGGCAGCGGGCGCTTTTATTTTGGTTCCCATCATGTTGATCATCCTCAAGATACCGACAAGAGTTGCGATTGCGTCCTCTCTTGCCATCACTTTTCTATCTTCCATTGGATCGACGATAGGGAAATGGATGGCAGGGGACATATTGCTGTGGCCATCCGTGATCATGGTAATCGCCAGTATCATGGCAGCGCCGCTCGGTACGAAGGTCAGCAAACGTTTGGGCACGCGGATTCTCCAATCCATTCTTGCCTTGTTGATCCTAGCCACCACGATTAAGATTTGGGCTGACATCCTCCTATTCATACGTGTATGAAGATTTACTTTTTTCACAAATAAAATAAAGAAAAATCAATTGTCATGGAACAGCATTGACATATCCGAGTAAAATGATAAGATAAAAAAGAATTTTACAATGAAATTAAATTTCATAGAACATTCTTATCGAGAGTGGTGGAGGGACTGGCCCGATGAAACCCGGCAACCTTGGTCTGATTGACCTTACGGTGCTAATTCCTGCGGAGTTAATCTGCGAGATGAGAAGGTGGGAAACGTGCAATCGCCCCTCTTCTTTTCGGAGAGGGGTTTTCTATATTTATAATCCGTAGTATTCTCATCTCTTTACTTTGTATTATTTAAAGGAGGAAACAACGTGCTTTATTATGCAGTCAAGCGTGGCTTTCTCATGATCGTTACGCTGTGGATGATTGTCACGGTAACGTTCGTGACGATGCACCTGATTCCTGGTGATCCATTCGCGTCAGATGCCAAAATGCTTCCAGAAGAAGTGGTGAAGAACATGCGAGCGGAGTACAAACTGGATCAGCCAATCACGGTACAGTACCTGCTCTATCTAAAAGGATTGCTGCAATTTGACTTAGGGCCCTCTATCCAGTCCAAGACGAGGGATGTGAACACACTGATTGCAGAGGGATTTCCCGCATCGGCTGTTCTGGGACTCCAGTCGTTTATGGTCGCGCTGGCAGGTGGAATCACACTGGGAATCGTAGCGGCACTCTATCACAATCGGACCTTGGATTTCTTGTCTATGTTTGCTGCCATCATCGGAATCTCCGTCCCCAGTTTTATTCTCGCGCCACTGTTGATCAAGTACTTAGCGGTCAAATGGGAGCTTTTACCCGTCGCTGCATGGGGGAGCTGGGAGCACTCGATTCTTCCAACACTTGCGCTCGCTATCGGTCCGCTCGCCATCATCGCTCGTTTTGTACGAGCCAGCATGCTTGAGGTTTGGCAACAGGAATACATAAGTACGGCAGAGGCCAAAGGGCTTGGCACCTTTTCCATTGTCGTTAGACACGGGATGCGCAACGCCATCCTGCCTGTTCTTACCTTTATCGGTCCGCTGTTTGCCAACCTGATGACCGGAACCTTTGTGGTGGAAAAGATTTTCGCCATTCCCGGGATCGGCAAATATTTCGTGGAAAGCATTTTTAACCGCGATTATCCCGTTATTTTGGGAACGACTGTGTTTTACAGCTTTGTGCTCATTTTTACTTTGTACATCATCGACCTGCTGTATCGGGTGATTGACCCGCGCATCAGATTAACGAGTGGAGGGAGGTAGCGTTATGGCCAATCAGGCAACACAACTGGATTCTCTGTTTCGACCAGTCGACCGAAATCGGCTTTCTGAGGAAATTCGGGAGCGGCCGAGTCTTGGGTATTGGCAGGAGGTATTGCAGAGGGTATCCAGTAACAAGCTGGCAATGCTCGGGTTCTTCCTGCTCGCAGCAGTGGTAACCCTCTCAATCATCGGTCCGCTTCTCGTTCCCCACAGTCCACATGAACAGTCTTTGATGAAAGGAAATCTGCCACTGTCAGGCGAGCACTGGTTTGGAACCGATGACTTGGGGCGGGACATGTGGGCACGTACCTGGGCAGGCGGACAAATCTCTTTGTTTATTGGTGTGGCGGCAGCAGCCATCGACCTCGTGATTGGTGTATGCATCGGCGGGATATCCGGTTACATGGCAGGGAGGAACAAGCTGGGTGACCGTGTAGACAACATCCTGATGCGGTTGGCTGAAATTCTGTACAGCATTCCGTATCTGCTGGTGGTAATCCTGCTGATGGTGGTTCTGGAGCCTGGACTCGCAACAATCATTATTGCCCTTTCGCTAACTGGCTGGGTGGGGATGGCCCGCCTGGTCAGAGGACAAATCATGCAGATCAAGCGGCAGGAGTTTGTGCTGGCCGCAGAAAAGCTGGGCACCTCTCATGCCAAAATCATCATCAAACATCTGCTGCCGAATACGATCGGCGTCATCATCGTCAACCTGACCTTTACAATTCCGCACGCGATTTTCGCCGAATCATTTCTCAGCTTTCTTGGGCTGGGTGTGCAAGCGCCAATAGCCAGCTGGGGAACCATGGCCAACGACGCGCTGGCGGTTATGCTGAGCGGCCAGTGGTGGCGACTGTTTTTTCCGGGATTCATGATTTCGCTTACGATGTTCGCGTGCAATGCACTCGGGGACGGTTTGCAGGATGCACTGGACCCACGGATCAGGAAATGAGGGGGGAGTACATTATGAAGCCTTTATTGGAAGTAGATCAGCTACACGTCTCCTTTCGCACGTACGGTGGTGAGGTGCAGGCAGTAAGAGGGGTTTCCTTTTCTGTGAAGGAGGGAGAGACGCTGGCGATTGTGGGGGAAAGCGGCTGCGGAAAAAGTGTGACGGCCCGGGCATTGATGGGGATGATTCCACCGCGATCTGGTCAGGTAAAAGGCGGCAGCATTCGGTTTCGCGGGCGTGAACTGACTGGGCTGACGAAGCTGGAATGGCAGCAGGTTCGCGGCTCGCAGATCGGTATGATCTTTCAGGACCCGATGACCTCGTTGAACCCCACGATGAAAATCGGTCAGCAGATTGCGGAAGGGCTGATCAAACATCGAAAGCATACGAAGATGGAAGCAAAGGAAGAGACGCTGAAACTGCTGGAGAGGGTAGGTATTCCAGAGGCGGCGAGGCGATTTGAACAATATCCGCACGAGCTAAGTGGAGGAATGCGGCAGCGTGTCGGAATCGCTATGGCGCTAGCCTGCCAACCGCAGTTGGTTATCGCGGATGAACCGACGACGGCGCTCGACGTGACCATTCAGGCACAGATACTTCGTCTGATGAAGGAATTGCAGGAGCAGTTGCAGACGTCGATCATTTTGATCACCCACGATCTGGGCGTAGTCGCAGAGGTGGCCGATCATGTAGCGGTCATGTACGCAGGTGAAGTGGTGGAGAGCGGCCCGGTGGGAGAGATTTTTGACAATCCGCGCCATCCATACACACAAGGGCTGTTGCAGTCTGTGCCACGTCTCGATGCAGGTAAAAAAGAACGACTGATTCCCATCGAAGGGACACCGCCGGATTTGTTTCGTCCGCCTGTTGGTTGCCCGTTCGCTGACCGATGCCGGTTTGCCATGGAAATTTGCCTGGAGCATATGCCGCAATCAAATTCGTTTTTCAATCAGCATGAGGCGAGCTGCTGGCTGAACGACCCGCGTGCCCGGGGAGCAGAAGCGTGGATGGTAGCAGGGAGGGAGACACATGGGTGACAACTTAGTAGAAGTGGAGAATCTCGCTAAATCGTTTGAGATTGGCAAAGGCCAACGGGTTAGAGCTGTTGACCGTGTCTCTTTTGAAATCAGGCGAGGGGAGACGCTCGGAATCGTTGGGGAAAGCGGCTGCGGAAAGTCTACGCTGGGTAGAACGATCGTTGGCCTGTACCCGGCTACTGCAGGGCGCATCCTGTTTCAAGGCAAAGACATTGCCAGGATGGATCGACGTGAGCGACGGGAAGCGAACCGCCACATGCAGCTGATCTTCCAGGATCCGCAGGCCTCACTCAATCCGCGGTTGCGGGTAGGCGACATCATCGCCGAAGGAATTGACTCCTATGGATTGGCAAAAGGAAAAGAACGAGAAGAACGCATCTATCGGCTGCTGGAGCTCGTAGGATTGCACCCAAGCCACGCAAAACGCTTTCCGCATGAATTTAGCGGCGGACAGCGACAGCGTATCGGAATCGCTCGTGCGCTTGCGGTGGAGCCCAGCTTTATCGTGGCAGACGAGTCCATCTCCGCACTGGATGTGTCCATTCAGGCGCAAATCGTCAATCTTTTAGCCGATCTTCAGGCAGAGCGGTCTATCACCTATCTGTTTATCGCCCATGACCTGTCGATGGTGAAGCATATCAGCGACCGGATTGGCGTGATGTACCTGGGACAGATGATGGAGCTTGCACCGAGCGAGGAGTTGTTTGCCACACCGTTGCATCCTTACACTCAAGCCTTGATCACGGCAATGCCCGTCTCCCATCCAGCCCAGCGCGAAGAACGGGAGCAGATTGTACTGACTGGAGAACCACCCAGCCCGATTCATCCGCCAAGCGGTTGTCCGTTTCGCACCAGATGTCCGGTTGCCCAAAGCGTTTGCGCCGAAACAGCACCGGATTGGAAGGAGGTGAGGCACGGACACTGGATCGCTTGCCATCTTGTACAGTAGACAGAGGAGAACAAGGAGGAAATCATCATGAAAAAGGGATTGCTTACTTTTGTTGCATTGCTAGCTCTCGCTGTGCCTGCGCTTTCTGCGTGCGGCAGCGATAAATCAGCTGCATCTTCCGATCAACAGACGGGGACAGCCATCAAACAAGTCATGACCGCTAACCTGCGGGGCGAACCGTACACATTAGACCCGGCATTCGCTTCCGATACCACATCGTACTGGGTAATTGATCATCTGTATGAAGGATTGTACCGATACAGCCAAAATGGGGACATCAGCGAAGGAGCAGCCGAAAAGGTGGAAGTCTCCCCGGACGGCAAAACCTACACGTTTACTCTGCGCCCCGAGATGAAATGGTCGAACGGCGATCCGGTGACGGCGCATGACTACGAATACTCTTGGAAGCGTGTGTTGAATCCACAGACTGCCGCCTATGAACCATCCGCACTCTACTACATACAAGGCGCGGAGGCATACAACACAGGCAAAGGCAGCGTCAATGACGTTCAGATCAAGGCAAAGGATGACCGAACACTCATCGTTGGACTGAAAGACCCGATCACCTATTTCCCGAAAATCATGATGAGTCGCGCCTATCTGCCAGTGAACAAAAAAGTCGTGGATGCAGACAAAAACTGGGCGGCCGAAGCGAAAGGCATCGTGACCAATGGCCCGTACACCGTGGGGAGCTGGGACCACAATAGCCAACTGACGATTGCCAAAAGCCAGAGCTATTGGGAGAAAGAAAAAGTAACGATGGACACTGTCCACTTCAAGATGGTAAACGAAGCGACCACCTACTACCAGATGTTCAAAACAGGAGCGCTTGATCTGATTGATTCCCTGCCGATCGACGTGATTGAACAGGAAAAAGAAAAAGAAGAGTACAAATCATTCCCGGACTACAGCATTTATACGTACACGTTTAACGTAGAGGAAAAGCCGTTTACGAATGCGAAAATTCGTCAGGCCTTTTCCTACGCGATCGACCGAGACATCCTGACGAAAAACGTGACCAAGGGAGGCCAGCTTCCAGCTTACGGCTATACGCCATTTGGGGTGAAAACTCCTTCGGGTAAGGACTTCCGCGAAGAAGTGGCACCTTACTATCAGTTTGATCCGGCCAAGGCAAAGCAGCTCCTGGCTGAAGGCTTAATGGAAGAAGGCTTGACAGAGCTGCCGCCGATTACACTAAAATACAGCACCGCGGAAAACCACAAGAAGATCGCCGAAGCACTGCAAGAAATGTTCAAGCAAAATTTGGGCGTGCCAGTGAAGCTGGAGAATCAGGAGTGGAAAACATACATCGATACGTTCAAGCAGAAAAACTTCCAGATTGCCCGCATGGGTTGGGGCGGCGATTACCTTGATCCGCTCGCGATGCTGGAGCTGTACACAGGGAAAAGCTCCCGCAATTTCACCAACTGGGCCAATTCGAAATTTGACGAGCTGATCGAAAAAGCAAAGGTCGAGCAAAACGAGGAAGCACGCATGAAGCTTTTGCACGACGCTGAAACCATTTTGATGCAGGATATGCCAGTCATCCCGGTTTATTTCAATAACGAAAACTACCTCAACAGCAAAAAAATCGAAGGCATCCGCTTCAGTGTAACCGGGACACCGGACCTGCGTTGGGCGAAAAGAGTGGCAGAGTAACGTTTCATAAAATGAGGTCGTAGCTTACGATAACAAGGAGCAGTTTGCCTAGAGCAACTGCTCTTTGTTGAAACTCGTTTCCCAAATGATGAAAGTATCCTACAATAAGAAGAAACTCACGAACGAGGGGGTATAAAACAAATGACAGGAACCTTACATTCAATAGAGTTCATCAATCGCCGTCAAAAACTCGCGGAAAAAATGCCTGACCACAGCGCAATTGTCCTATTTTCGGGGGTTGTCAAGACACGCAGCAATGACGATAAATACCTGTTTTCACCGAACCGCAACTTCTATTATTTAACCGGCATTGCGCGCAGCAACCTCATTCTCATGATCACGAAACGCGCTGGCATCGTGAACGAAACGCTATTTCTTCAGCGCCCAAATGAACTGGAAGCGAAATGGACAGGGGCCGTCTTATCGGATCAAGAGGCGAAAGAGCAGTCTGGTATCGAACACTTCGACTATCTCGACGAGTGGCTGGAGTCATTTGGAACCTTTATGAGACGCTGCGAAGGCAAGTGCTCGCTCTATCTTGACTTGTATCGCTATCAGTGGAGTGACGAGCTGACCCCTGCAGAGACTTTTGCCGAAGACGCGCAGAAGAAATACCGGACCCTGCAGATTCACGATGCGGGCCCATGGCTGAAAGAACTGCGTATGTTGAAAAGTCCAGCAGAGATCGGAGAAATCAGACGTGCGATTGCGATCACGGATGAAGCAATCCGTCGCATGTGGTCGCATGCACGTCCTGGAATCATGGAATATGAGCTAGAGGCGTATTATGATTTCACGTTGAAGTCGCATGGTGTTCGCGAGCTTCCTTATTTACCTATCATTGGTAGCGGTATCAATGCTACGATCTTGCACTATGAAGCGAATAATCAGCGTGCAGAAGATGGTGACTTGGTCCTCCTCGACCTCGGTGCAGTATCGAATTACTATGCAGCTGATATTTCACGAACGTTCCCCGTGAACGGTCGCTTTTCAGAACGTCAGAAAGCGATCTATCAGCTCGTGCTCGAAGCAGAAATCAAGACCATAGAAGCAGTCAAGCCTGGTGTCACACTTACACAACTCAATGATGTGACGAAACAAGTCCTGACAGAAGGCCTGCTACGTCTCGGTCTCATCCAAGACAGCAGTGAGCTGTCCAAATACTACTATCATTCCGTGTCCCATCACCTTGGACTGGATACGCATGATGTCTCGGATTACAGTGCTACTTTGCAACCCGGTATGGTGATCACGATTGAACCAGGTCTGTACATAGAGGAAGAAGCGATTGGCATTCGGATTGAAGATAATGTGTTAGTAACAGGAGACGGCTACGAGGTGCTCTCATCACAGATACCGAAGGAAATCGAGGAAGTGGAATTGTTGATTGGGAAAAAGGAATAGCGAACGTTTAAAAGAAGGGGTACGATGAACGTTATAAAGCTCCGGGGTTCCCCTCGGAGCTTTATCGCGTTCATTCTGGTATTTTCAGCTCCAACTGCTTGTTGTATCATTCATGTAGAATTGGAACGTAATGTTATAACGGTCTTTCACCATTCCGAAGCAGGGACTAAATTCAGTTTTTTGCAACGGGAACAACACTTGCCCTTTTTCGCTCAATTTATTAAACATTTCTTCAATCTCGCTTTGTTGCGTCGCTGTTATACAAATATTCATCTGATTTCCGATTACATAAGGTTGCCCCGGAAAAAGATCAGCAACCATCATATCATTTTCTCCAGTTTGCAACACGGCATGGGCAATACGCGTTTTCCCTTCTTCAGGCAAACTATCGGCATTCTTGCCTTCCCCGTACGTAGAATCAATCTCCTTTTAAATGAAATGGTCCAATTTTTGCGTTTTGGACTTCATTAGAATCGTAACGTACAATAGTGACAATATTTGTCGTAATAAAAAAAGGAGTTTATCATGGCAAAATCCAAAAGACTGATCGAGATTATGATGGCCGTCAACAAAAAGAAGTCTTTCAACGCCAAACAGCTTGCCAGTGAATTTGGAGTTTCCACGCGGACGATTATGCGGGATATGCAGGAGTTGAGCGCACTAGGGGTTCCTTTTTATTCGGAAGTCGGTCCGAATGGGGGATATAAGATGCTGAACGAGAGAATGCTGCCCCCGGTTGCTTTTACGGAAGGCGAAGCGCTTGCTGTCTTTTTTGCCAGCCATGCATTGAGGCACTACGCGAATCTTCCGTTTGAGGCGGAAACAGATTCAGTGTTGCGCAAATTTTACTCTTATATGTCAGAAGATATTCGGGACCGTATCGACCGGATGCGGGAACGATTTGATCTGGTTACGCCGATGAGACATGCAAGCACGCCTTATTTGAGCTTGTTGCTGGATGCTGCGATCGATCAAAAAGTGGTGCGCATGGAGTACGAATCGAAACAGGATAAGCGGTTAAGAGATGTTCAGCCGATCGGAATATATGCCAGCAACGGGTTTTGGTATTGTCCGGCCTATTGCTTTCACCGCCGCGATTTTCGCTTGTTTCGCTGTGACCGGGTTAGATCTGTTGAACTGATCGAACGGAAAGCGGTCGATTTGACGCAAGTGCATACGGGAAACTGGGACTCTTACCTTGAAGAGGAGAGTCCGGCTATGGAACTTTATGTTGAGCTTACTGCAACAGGGGTGCAGAGATGTGAGTCCGAACTGTGGCCGGCGCACAAAATGCAAATTCATGTTCGAGAAGACGGCACGGGATGGCTGGGCAATCGAATCCCCACGAGTAGCCTTCCATTTTTCGGCCATTTTTTTATTGGATTGGGTACGGATGCAAAGGTAAAAGCGCCAGACGAGTTGATTCATGTTATGAGAGAAATGCTGGACAAACTAATGGAGCAATATCGGTAAAGACTGTCCAACACGAAGGCTGTTTGATTGGTCACGTTTTTGGGGTGACGCGGCCCGAAAGTTCCTGTTAGCGCGACAGCAAAAGCCCGGCTTGCACGAATGCTGGGCTTTTGCTGTCAGATCAGTAAAGATTGATAATTGAGTCTAAAACTAACTACCTTTGGGAGGGTCAGTCTAAATTTTTTTATCTTCGGACATAAAAATGATAAAGATATGTCTTATGTATCTTCCAAAAATAACCATTTGATTGTAAAATAAAGCAAAACTAAAAGGGTGATCCATTATGGGGGGACTGCTAGGGACATTGCACCAGTCGCTGCGGTCAGAAATTGAACAACATCGGAGAGCACGCGGTTATACATTGAGCAAACTAGGGGATTTAACTGGTATTAATCCGGGGACATTGAGCGAGATTCTAAATGGGAAGCCGCCTCGGGCTATTACGATAAGTCAATTAGACGCGCTCGCTGAGGTGTTTGGCTACGAGCCAGGCTGGATGTATGAACTTTATCCCGATGAATGTTTATATGAAGGGAAAATTTCGCGCCCCCGATTGATACCTTACTTGATTCGAAGCGCGGAGAATGGGCGAAAGGATTGCATCGAAGCTGTTGCCTCCCAATTATTGGAGAATCCCAAAAATATCTCCATCCTTTTTACTGTGGCAGAGCAATTATATGAGGATGGAAAACTGGGAAAGGCGGTGCCATTCTATGAGTACGTAATTGAGAACGAGAAAGATAGCTACTCTACCCAGTTTGTGATGAGTCACTACCGATTATTTCAGGCAATTCTCGGGACAAATGCGGATGAAAATGAGAAGGCTGTTATTCGCTTTTCGCCATATCGAAAGCGACTACCCGAAACGGACCAATTAGATGCTTTATTAAATTTGTCGAAGGTTTGTTTCACGTTGCAAAAATGGAGTGAAGCAGAAGCCTACGCAGATGAGCTACGAGGGCTTTCCAAAATTATTTATCAAGATAAGCTGCAAAAACACAGAAAAAATCGAACGACAGAGTTGATAAAAACAGAACGTCCGCTTGTCTACTACTACGGAATGGGCTATTTATATAAAGGATTAGTCCTACAGATGCAAGGCGCTTATTCCCAATCCAAAGAATATGTACAAGCATACGCCGATTTACATTGGTTTGAACTTCTGGACGATGAAGGGATTAGAATTATTGAGCGGTTTACTGTCTTTGCGAAGGCGAATTTTTACACACTGGAAGTATTAATGGGAAATGAAAAAATTATTAAGGAATATACCGACTATCTGGCGGAGCAGCCTGTTGAAATACTTCCGGGTCTCGTTACGATTATGGAAGCAGCTAATAAATATCATTTCTGTGTGGATGAGGTCTTATTACGCCTCTCTGAAGATATTGCTAGATTCCATGAACGAACAATGTTGGTGAATATGGTTCAGCACCTCCAATATCGATATCAGAAAGCAAAATATGATTTTTCAAAGGAACGCATTGAAAGTGGAATCAATGAAACCCTGCATTGTTTCGTTCTATCAGATTTGATGAATCGACATTATGATGCTCTGCAATGTGTACAGTTATTTGAAAAATATCGCCATCTTGCCTCGCCATCACAAATCCTCCAATATCAAGCCATTGTAATTGGAGAGAAGAAGGCTGAAGCTACATGTATAGACGAGTACGAGTTATAGGACGAAGTATCACCAATCACGAAAAAGATGATAAGTAGAGAGGATGAAAAAGAATGAAACATGTATTCCTGGCACTTCTTCTAACGTTTGGGTTTAGCAGCGCCATCGTGTACGAACCACAAAAGTCTGACACAGCACACGTCATTAATTATCAGCATGGTGCAGATTTTTAGAAAATAGTTGATAAGATACACAAAAAAACATCCTTTCGATAGGATGTTTTTTTCTATTCCATTTTTCCTTAGTTGGTGATTTCTTGCATATTCATTTATAGTTATTAATGTCATATTTTGTAAATCATAGGAGGTGCTTAACATAAAAGCTCTTGTAAGTTCATTAGAAAGGGACGTCTCTGTGCACCGAGGAACATCCCCGAAAAGCAAGTGCACGATCTGGGGCGCGGGAATAGAAGCAAGTCGCCACCACTTGGATCTAGAAACAAGCATCGAACAACTTCGACAGCAAATGATTGAATTGGCCGGAAAACATGGTCTTACAAGTGACGTAGTTTTGGGAGTAAGCCAGCAATTGGACAAATATA
This sequence comes from Brevibacillus sp. BD137, assembly GCF_041644655.1. Classification (NCBI taxonomy): domain Bacteria; kingdom Bacillati; phylum Bacillota; class Bacilli; order Caryophanales; family Paenibacillaceae; genus Brevibacillus; species Brevibacillus sp. BD137. The sequence goes on from NZ_JAOTNO010000002.1 coordinate 196,504, forward strand.
TTGTGATGGCGCAAAACAACCATAAAACGGATAGCATCTGGTAAAAGGATTCACTAGCGGCCTACTAAAAATGATTACGAAAGAGGAACCACCGAAGGATGAAAAATCCAGTACGGTGGTTCTTTTTTTCTCTCGACTCTCATGCCATCATTATAGACGGGGGCGATGAAGGATGTTCCATGATTTCAGACTTGTTGGTGACCGTCCAGTCGCGATACAAGTGAAAGAATACGTCAAACGCTTAATAATCAAGGGTGCGCTTCAAGCAGATCAAAAGCTGCCCTCCACAAGAGAAATGAGCAGTCTGCTAAAGGTGAGCCGCAATACAGTCATTGCTGCCTACGAAGGCCTAGAGGATGACGGATTTACGTATGCGATTCCAGGAAAAGGCAGCTATGTAACTACTATGGTGGGCCATTTGGTTGCAAATAACGGAGGTACGGAAGGCTCATGGCAAATCGACTGGAAGGCACGAATGAACGAATATGCTGTATCCGCTGCAAAACTGGACATGATGAAACAGGGCATACGCGCCAAAAAAGCAACCATTTCATTCACAAGCATCGCGCCGGATGAGCAGTTGTTTGATTTGGGGGATGTAAGGCGGGCCTTTATGGATCGGATGGCAATCGAAGGGCAGGTGCTGCTCAACTACGGCTATGCCAAGGGTTACAAGCCACTGATCGATTACTTGATGCGCTATATGGAGAATAAAGGCGTCGATGTAAGCGGTAAGGATATCCTGATTACAAGCGGGTTTACAGAAGGTTTCGATATCGTGTTGTCGGCACTTCGTCCTTCTTCGCGCCGTGGAGCAGCCATTTGTGAAAATCCGACCCATCATACAGCGATCAAGAATTTGAAGCTGCAAGGATTTGAGATAACCGGCATTCCGATGGAGAGTGATGGTATAGATGTCAAGCAGCTTGAGGCGGTATTGCAGAAGCAGACAAACAGCTTCGATTTGGCCTATTTGACTCCTTCCTATCACAATCCGACTGGCATAGTCATGTCGCCGGCGAAGCGCAGTGCTGTTATGAAATTACTGATGCGCTATCAGATTCCGGTGATCGAGGATGGATTCAATGAGGAGCTGCGCTACTCGGGAGCGCATGTTGCGCCATTAATCGCAACAGCAGGGCAAGGGAACGGAGTCATCTATATTGGTAGCTTCTCCAAGGTACTGTTCCCAGGTTTGCGAGTGGGCTGGGTGCTCGGTGACAAGGCATTGCTCGACCATTTGGAAAGCATGAAGCGGGCACGCACCATTCATACCTCAACCATCGATCAATCGATACTCTATCAATATTTGCTGAATGGAAATTTCGATAAATATATCAAAAAAGCACGTATGGAATATAAGCGCAAATATGAACTGACGAAAGCCTGCTGTGAAGCACATCTCCCCGAGGCGCAGCTATCTGGCGACGGGGGCTTGCATTTGTTTCTTACCTTTCCGTCAGTCGTAAATACACGCCAGCTGCTAGAAGCTTGCACAGAACAGGGTGTCATTTTTACACCGGGGGACAAATTTTTCATTCAAGAAGGAACAGGGACGAATACCTTGCGACTCGGTTTTTCACGAGTAACGGATGAAAATATCGAGCGGGGTATTCAGATAATCGGCAAACAGGCGCGTCGCTTACTTGAGACATAACGATTACAGACCGCACAATCATTTGGAAGAAAAATGAGGTGTCATCATGAAGATAGGCGTTATTATGGGAGGTATTTCTTCGGAGCGTGAGGTTTCTCTGAAGACTGGTCAAGAGATGATCAATCATTTGGATCGCAGTCGCTATGAGGCAGTTCCTATTGTCATTACGCAGCGAGCAGATTTAATCACGCAGGTTCAGCAGGCAGGCATCGATTTCGCGCTGTTGGCGCTGCATGGACAATATGGTGAGGATGGCACAGTGCAGGGAGCGCTGGAGACACTCGGTATCCCCTATACAGGAAGCGGTGTACTGGCTAGCAGCCTATGTATGAATAAGCAACTGTCCAAGATGCTGCTGAAGACGGCAGGTATTCAAACGCCTGCTGGTCTTTACTGGAAGGACGTTTATGATCCACAGGCGGTGGAGCAATTGGGCTACCCGGTGATTGTGAAGCCAAATTTTGGGGGATCCAGCATTGGTGTCCAGCTCGTGCAAAATGAGAAGGAGCTGCTGTCGGCTGTTCAGGAAGCCATTTATTTGGATCAGGGGATCCTGATTGAGCCCTATTTGAAAGGGACGGAGCTAACCTGCGCGATTCTGGATGGGGAGGTACTCCCGATTATCGGCATTCGTTCGGCGCATTCAGAGTGGTTCGACTACCGAGCGAAATATGAGGATGGCGGCGCGGAGGAGAAGGTGATCGAGCTTCCTCCCGTTATCCAGCAGCGAGTGCGAGAGGCGGCCCTCGCCAGCTACCAACTGCTGCAGTGTAAAGTCTATGCAAGGGTCGATATGATTTTGTGTCAGGATATGCCTTACGTACTAGAAGTGAACACCTTACCAGGGATGACCGCCAACAGTCTGTTTCCAAAGAGTGCAGCAGCAGCAGGTATGACCTTTACACAGTTGCTGGACCGTATTATTGCGAGCTCGCTACATGAGCGGAAACGGGAATGGGGGGACTCTGCAAACGGATAGCATCTATCTAGTGATCTAACGGAAGAGAAACCCTACAGGTAGTGGGGTTTCTCTTTGCTTTCATTGACTGGAGTAGTGAATGATTACCGAACACTTTACGATACGATCTCCGTTGTTTTGATAAATGTGTGGCCTGTCGGCTTTGAAAATTAGAGTATCTTCTGGCTCAACGACATAAATTTGTTCATTGACAACAACCTCTAGCGTGCCTTCGTTTACGAGAATAAATTCCTCAACCCCAGTTGTATGCGGTTCTGCGATATGCTCGCATCCTGGTTCAAGGGTTACGGAAAAGATTTCAAACTGTTGTTCAGGATTATAGGGGACAAGTGGATACACACGATATTGACCGTCATTTTCAATAATGGGGTTTACTTCCTTCTTTTTTACAATCGTAACATTCGGCTTGTATTGACTAATGAGTGAAGAGAAGGATAAGCGCAACCCACTAGCTATTTTCCAAAGGGTTGTGATGGTTGGAGCAGATTTACCTCTCTCAATTTGTCCTAACATCGTTTTGCTAACCCCTGTTATTTCAGAAGTTTTATCCAAGCTCAAGTTTCTTTCCTTTCGGATACGCTTTATGTTCTCTCCAATATTTGTGTGAAACTCTTCCATAAATGCCCTCCACTGAATTCGGACGTTATCTTACACGTATGTACGTTTGATTTCTAGAAATAAACTGTATATCGTTCGGAACAGACACTATATAGTCCAAAATATACGAAAAGAGATGCTATGTCTACGGAAAACACGATTTTATCAGGTGTTCATCAAACGATTGGTAATACTCCCATGGAGTCAACAACTACCTGGCTTTTTTATATTGTCACTTGAATCTCAAGCTACATGAGGTTTTATAATTGGCTAAAGGGGTGTTGTAACGTGCATGCAAAGGCGAGGAACAGATTAGACACCACACAAAATCAACAGAACGATCTAACAACAATGGAAGCGAAGTTCTCCATAGGGCAAGTGGCGAAAATGACAGGATCTTCTGTACCCACTGTTCGATATTATGACGAGATTGGCCTGCTTTCACCTGCTGAGATAACTCCTGGAGGTCATCGTGTGTATACGGCAGAGGAAATATGGCGGTTAAAACTGATTCTAACCCTTCGCTATTTAAACTTTGGAATTGATGAGATTAAAAGAATGTTAGCTGGGGATATCCCTGTTGATAGGGCGATAGAATGGCAAATCGAAGCTTTGGACATTCAAATGCGTACGCTTGCCAGCATGAAGTCTATTTTGGAGCAAACAAAGCAGAGTAAGGATGACAATGATTCTTTGAGCTATATGCACGAGCTAATTGAATCAATTTCCGCAGATTCATTGGAACGAGAAAAGTTTATTTTAGAAAAAATGTTTTCGTCCGTTTTTCCTGAACAATTTCCGGTTGAATGGCGAGAGATATTTTTACTAGGGGTTAACATCTCTTCGTTGCTGGAAGGCAATCTTTCGGCAGCGCAAACGGCTGCATTAGATGAGTTGGAGGCAATGTTTAATGATCCACAGATTGTCAGGGAAATGAAGCATGATGTAATGTCCTTCCTGGAAGTAGTTCACCTGCCTAAAATCAGTGTGGAGATGTGGACTGCCAGATTGCTTAAAAACCATAAACAGCTGTTGAAAGCAGCGGAGCAACAGGCAACTCCAGATAGCCCTGTCGTACAGGCGAATATTCAAGAGTATGTGTTGCTCTTTGCGGATGTTGACGAACTCCCTGTCCCGCAATCATTTTTCCGTCGATTTGCTGAATGGTTGCTTTCAAGCCAAACCGAAAATCTCGAACGCTTTAGAAGAATTTGTTTAATCCTGTACCCAGGTCTGCAAACGTATATGAAAACAAATGAATTATTCTACCAAGGAGTACAGTGGAAGCTTCAACAACTGGACAACGAGTAAATGTACGCTTTGTTACAGCTTGCGAAGGAGGTGAAATCATCTGTCATCATCGGAAGTTCTTTCCAAAAGAAAAGGGTAGGGGTGGCATGCTGACACATGAAAAAAAACAACCGAAAAGCGTACAGTGTCTTTTTAGGGGGATTTGTCACGCTATGTCTGTTCCTGGTGGTTGGTTGTAGCACGCAAACAACTGTGCCAGCCGAGCAACAGGAGAGTGCCAAACCTAAATCGGGCGGACCCATTACAGTAGCGTACCCTTATGAACCGGATACGTTAGATGCTCACATGTCTGCTGGATCCGCTGGGGTCTATACCTGGTTGCTCGGTGGGTCGCTACTATATAAGGATCCTGCCTCAAACGAATACAAGCCCTCTCTGGCTAGTGACTATAAAATTTCTGAGGATGGCAAAACGTGGACCTTTACCATTCGTTCCGGGATTACCTTTCACGATGGGACAGCGCTGACTGCCAAAAGTTTTAAGGAAACCTTTGATCGTGCTCTTAATCCGCAGACTAAAGCAAAAACAGCCGCTGAAGTAATGGCTCCAATAAAAAGTGTGAAAGCGCCAGACGATCAGACCCTCGTTCTCGAACTACACGAACCCAATAGTGCTTTCCTCGATTCACTAGGGAATTATATAACACAGCCGTTATCATGGAAAGCGATTGAAAAGGCTGGGGAGGATTACGGCAGGAGTCCTGTGGGAGTAGGGCCGTGGAAGTTTGAGAGCTGGAATACGGGCGCAGGTGTCACCTATGCTAGAAATGAAGCTTTTCAGTGGGGAGAGCCATATTATGAAAATCAAGGTCCTCCAAGAGCCGACAAACTTGTCATAAAAGCGATTGCTGACAGCCAACTCAGGTTGTCAGCGCTAGAGAGCGGTGCTATCGATGTAGCAACGGAAATACCTGTGAAAGACGCGGTTTATTATCGGAATAATTCGAAATATCAAGTGATAGAACGCTTACGTCCTGGACTAGGCTTATTGATGGAAATGAATTTGAAGAGACCACCGTTTCAAGATATTCAAGTACGCAAAGCATTTCATATGCTCGTCAATAAAGAAGCCATTGTCCAAGCTGTTACGCAGGGAGAAGGCGAAGTGGCTCATATGCCGTTATCTCCATCGACGCTAGGGTATGACAAATCCTTAGAAGAGTACGGGTACGCGTATAATGTGGCTGAAGCAAAGAAATTGTTGGACGATGCTGGTTGGAAAGTGAACGGAAGCGGTGTGAGAGAAAAGGACGGAAAACCACTGAGTCTGAATTTACTCAGTACCGCAGATTTTGACAAAGAAGCCCAATTGCTCCAAGCCATGCTGGGAGAGGCTGGTATCCACATAATGATACAGAATCTAGAAATAGGAGGGTACATGCAGGAAGTCATCAAAGGAAATTTTGATGTAACGTTGATATCGGGTGCCTATGATGATCCTGATATTTTATACTTTTATTTCCATTCAAACGGTGCCTACAACCTGTCTGGTGTAAAAGATGACAAGCTGGACGCACTCCTTTTGAAAGGGCGTACAACCTTACAGACGAATGCCAGAAAGCAAGTGTATATGGATGCACAAAAGCAACTCATTGAGCAAGCGTATGTTGTCCCTCTCTATTACGATAAGGCCTTTACTGTCATAAATTCTCGGATAAAGGGAGTAAAGTGGACATCTGTCATGCCGACATATAATGACAGCTGGATCGAGAACTAACTACATGTCAACAAAGGAGAGAAACATATGCAAAATAACGGATGGATTGATTCTTTTGAACAATATGCCCAAAATTGGATAACCAAAAGTCAGGTTCCTGGTGTTTGTATGGGATTAGCAAAAGATGGTCAAATCTTCTATAGTAACGGATTTGGCTTCCGTGATGTGGAACGGCAGTTAGGAGTTACAATCGATACCGTATTTGGAATTGGATCGATAACAAAATCCTTTACCTGTGTGGCGGTCATGCAATTACAAGAGGCGGGTAAGTTATCCGTACATGACCCTGTTCTCAAATACTTGCCAGAATTCCGTCTGAAAAATCTTGATGTGGGGCAAATCACGATTCATCATTTTATGACGAATACGAGTGGAATTCCCCCCTTGCCCACATTTTTGGCAAGTGTGATGCGAAGCTTGGACGCGAACGAGGTAGAAGACCTTCCATTGATGCAAAACCAGACAGATGAAACGGTCCCAATCGATACGTACGAAGACCTGATGAGTGTAATCTCTACATTAGATTTAGAGCTTCTAGGGCCACCAGGCACGGAGTTCAGTTATTCCAATGACTGTTTCGCCTTGCTGGGAGCGATCATTGAACGCGTCAGCGGGAAGTCGTATGAAGCTTATGTCAAGGAGCATATCATCGATCCAATCGGGATGGAGCACACGAGCTTTTTTCTGGAAGAGCTAAATGGCTATGAGAATATTACAAAGCTGTATATCATGCGAGACAGAGGCGATCACAAGGAAGTGCTCTCATCTCCGAACTGGTGGGATTCTCCCGCTTCTCGGGCGGCAGGATTTATAAAATCAACCGTGCGGGATATGTTGAAATATACGGACATGTTCTGCAAAGGTGGGCTTACCGCAGGGGGCAATCGTATCCTAACACCTGAAAGTGTACAACAAATGATGACCCCTTATTTTCCGACTGATATGGCACCAGGTCAATTTTACGGGTACGGCTTGGTCATAACAACTGATTACTACGGAAGAACGCTCGTGGAACATAGTGGTGGTATTAAAGGGGTAACGGCTCAAATGTGCTTCTTTCCCGAGACAGGACTGGCCGGAGTGGCACTGTCCAATATAGAATTGTCGCCTGTTGTGGCGGTGATGGTGGGTGCGTTAAATAGTCTGGAAAACCGCCCCCCGGAATCCTCTCATCTGGTTAGCAAGATTGATTTCCTAACCGAGGAAGCTATGGATCAATACGCAGGGGATTATCAATCGAGTGAGTTTGGGACATTGCCGGTCCGATTGGAAAATGGTCAACTGGTGCTCTCCTTTTTGGGAGAAAACTACGTGATGAGACCATTTGCTGAAGATATCTTTGTAGTCCGGGCTTTTGGAACCGATTTCTCCACACGGTTTATCAGGGATGGAAATAATGAGATTGTTCGAATGGCTTTTGCTGGAAGGCAATTTATTATTCAAGATAAAAAAACGAGTGGGGGAAACGAAAAATGACCCAGAGCGCCAACGTAAGTGATGCGAGATGCCGCCAGCTTGATGAGCTTTTTTCTACGATTGCCGAACAAAACAATTGGAGCGGCAACATCTTGATTTTGGAAGAAGGGAAACCTTTCTATCAAAATTCCATAGGAATCGCCAATCTGGAAACGGCTGAGAGATTGTCACCGCATACGGTTTTTGAACTCGCATCAGTTTCCAAAGCATTTACAGCAATGGCCATCATGATCTTGCAAGAGCAAGGGAAGCTCGACTATACAGATAAAGTGGATAGCTTCTTTCCAGGTTTCCCTTATGCCGATATTACCGTAGAGAACCTACTTGTACACACATCTGGTTTGCCAGATTACATGGAATTGTTTTCGAAATCTTGGGACAAAGAACAAATTGCTACAAATCAAGACATACTCGAACAGCTGATCAAGCATCGACCCGACGTGTTGTTTCAACCGAATGAAAGGTATGAGTACAGTAATACTGGCTACGCTTTATTGGCGTCTATTGTAGAACACGTAGCTGAAATACGATTTGCCGATTTCTTGCAGCAACACATTTTTCAACCACTAGGTATGCAGCACACGAAGGTGTACAACCGAAGATATTCTTCTGAGCTAACTCAGCAATACGCCTATGGATACGTGTATTCTCCTCAATCTGAAGCAATCGTGTTACCGGATGAATCAAGTGAGCACGATTTTGTCATTTATCTGGACGGCATTCAGGGAGACGGTGCGGTCAGTTCAACACTGGATGACTTGCGTAAGTGGGACAGAGCTCTCTACACAGAAAAGCTGGTCAAAAAAGCGACACTAGAGAGAGCGTTTTCCCCAGTGCAGCTTAACGACAATAGTCTATCAAATTATGGATATGGCTGGCGGCTGTGTGAAGATCAGGTGACAGGAAAAGTCGTGCATCACGGCGGAAGCTGGCCGGGGTATCGAAGCTGGCTAAGACGATACATCCAAAAAGATAAAACAATGATTTATCTCACGAACGTGGATCAGGAACGAGAGTGGACAGAAAAAGTAATAGAGGCAGTCGAGAATATTGTTTTCGAACAACCGTATATCATTCCGTAGTCATTGCTAGTTATAGAATAGAAAAAAAAAGAGGAACCGTCACCTACGGTTCCTCTTTTTTCGTCCTACACAAGCATTTTTTTCACCAGCTGTGTCCGGTTACTGACATCCATCTTTTCAAAAATCGATTTCAAATGCTTTTTTACTGTGACTTCGCTCAAATACAAGCGGGCAGCGATTTCCGCGTTCGTTATTCCCTCAAGAACAAGCGCGGCTACTTCCTGTTCCCGTGCCGTCAGCATGCTCATGTCCAGCGTTGTAACTATGCCTGGAGATACAGGTGGATCAGCAGATGGAACTGCTTCTTCTTCCAGGCGTAAATCCGCATCTAATCCAGAGCGTTTGAGCAGCTTTTGCAGGTAGGAGGACAGATGCTGGCCTTGCGTATCACGAAAAAATACGAGTGTGGGTGTTACTCCGTCGTAGTTGGTGTGGGTGGCAAATTCAGCAATATCAAATCCCAAACTTTCATGGGCGGCTTTGAAAAAAGGAAATGGGGCAGGTGAACACAACAAAAACTCTCCAGTGAACATCAAGCCGTGGAGCATATGGCCAATGGCTGTATGTTGGGAAACATCCTCGTAATCGTCTTGGTGAATCGTGTGAATGAACCAGCCAGCCCTTGTGTGTTCTGGTACCCTGAACCGTTCAAGCTCTTGTGTGGATAGGGCAGTGAAATAGGAACGGGAGCCGGAATGTTCCATGAGGTAAGGAAGGGTTTTTTCATTGATGGGAACAACTGCGGCAAGCGCCGAGATCGCTCCGTTTTCATTGCGCAGAACGCGAAGTACGTCATATCCGAGTGAGAATAGACGGTCATGATCAAGCCAATTCAATGGGTACAAGGTTTGCTCCGCTGTCAGGTGAAAATCAAAATGGCGGTTTGTATGCGGATCAAATAGTTTGATCGTTTTAGGGGAGGGAGAGTGCCGCTGATTGCGGATATACTCCAGCAGTTCTTCCCGATGACCAGTGTGGATCGATTCGAATGGTTTGGGTAATGGATCGAACCAATTTAAAAAGGCGCGAATGAGTGCGTCACCCAGAAAGAAGGTCAGCTCCAATGCCTCAGGAGTGCGGACCGAATGTGCTGACTTGGTAAACTTCTCATAATAGTAGTGAACGGCACGCTTCTGCAAATCTCCAAAATGCAGCGGAGTACGTGCCCGCATATCCTGGGCGATGGCTTCTCTCATCAAGGAATGAATCGTCCAGCCGCTGTCCACTTTCCGTACAAACGAAAATCGAATCAGTTGGAAAAACTCGGACGCCGTAATTTCCCTTTTCAATAAATAAGACAGATTATCCTGATTGAAGTGACGCAAAACGGCAGCAGCTTCCACGAGCGGACGCAAATGGTCGCCTGGAACTTCTCGTAGCCATTGACTTACGACAAATGGCAGCGTGTCCATTTCCTCATGAAAAGCACCGATTCCTTCTTGATCTTTCGATTGCAAGGTAAACGAAAGCAATGAAAGGGTAAGGGGATGCCCTTTGGAGCGACGCCACATTTCTTGGATGGTAGGCGGTTCAAAAATGTAACAGTAATGCGCATACCGCTCGACAGCTTCGTAAGGAAGATGGGGCAAAGGGACCCTACTTATGAAGTGCCGCCAACCGGGTGAAAGAAGCCAAGCTTCAGACAGCGGATGCCGACCTGCGATCACGATCAGGATATTCGGGCTTAATCGTTTGAAAAAATATTCGCGGAGCCAATGGTCCAAGCCGTCCAAGTTCTCGTAAATGTCGAGAAAGAGGACGAGTCTCTGATCTGCTACCTTTTCATTCAGCTTCGAAACACATTCCTCCAACAATTGGGCAGGATGCAGCTCTTCTCTCTTATGATAAACGTGCAATGCCTGCAAAATATGTAGGCAAAAATCAGAGGGCGTGTGCCAAAATTGTTCGCTATCCATAGAGAGAGTAGCTGCTTGATGTAGATGAGCTTGCCGCTTAAGCTCGTCAAGCAAATAGCTTTTTCCTACGCCTGCGGTCCCGAAGAGATTCATGATTTTTTTGGAGCGCCGCTCATCCGCAAGCAACTTCAAAAAATGAAGGACTTCCTCGGTTCGTCCTACCAACAGACGACTTTCCAGATCTTCAAGACTATCCTGATAATTCATCGCATCACCTGCTCCATCACAAGGTTTTACCTTTTTCTTCCTACGATTTTACTACGCTTCTTTTATACTGAGTACTCCTATTTATCGCACGGGTATCCTTTTGGATGTATCCTTTCGAGTAATATCGAGCCCTGTATTCTCGGTGTTAGGATGAAACAGGCGAGTCAATACGAAAGGATGGAGGGAACATGTCAAAGCTAAGCCGCTTGGGTCACATTTCCTTATATGCGCATGATGTTCGCAGATTGGCCTCTTTTTATGAAACCGCACTTGAACTAGCAGTGGTGAACCATAGCGACGAAACGGCATGCTTGGCGATTGATCCGCTATCAGGCCGGCACGATTTGCTCATCCTGAACAATCCGCATCATGTGCATCTGGCATTTTGGGTAGATACGTTGGATCACTTCAAGGAAGTGTGGAGGAGGCTGACGGATCACGGGATTTTGGCAACTGGACCGTATGTGGAGAGCGAATATGCACGTTTTTCTTTTCTGGATCCGGAAGGCAATCATGTGGAGATCATATGGGCGCATCGAGGGGAAACACCCCCTCCACACAGAAGAAAAATCAGCTTTCGGGAGTTAGAGGAATTCGGCGTTTGTCAAGAATGATCATCCGTACAATAGAGACTGGCTCGCACAAACTATTTCATTCATGGTGATAAGGGAGAGGAAAAAAGAATGTCAACTTCTACAAACACGTTCAATACAGGGGGAAATACGCTCGGGATTACGACTATGGCTGTTAATCCGGCTTCTTTCCAAGCAGCACCTCAAATGGTTCAGGATCGAATAACGTATCACAAAGCGGTGCTGGAATCATTCGGGATTACTTCCCTGACCAGTCTAGGGTCGCTCAAGATCCGTGGGACAGTAGTACCTCAATCGGGGCTGACGAAACCAAGCCCCACGCTCGTCAGTGGGAATACCCTGATTCAGTCTGCGTATCAAATCGACGCAGCCAAACCAACACCAACCTTGCAAATGTTGAGCGGAAAAGCGGAACTGTTGCAAGCAATCCCGTTTCCTAAAAAAATGACGGCTACATTAGCAGTACCATCTCCTGCTTCGGCCTTGAATATTTCAGTAGACACTGCCTACTGGGCCGCATCGGAAATTTATATCGAGGATGGAACGAATGTCATTTTGAAATATCCGCAGCGTTACTTGATCATCATCGCCGAAAAGTTGACGGTCGGACAGAATGTTACGTTTACATGGGAGCGTCCTTACCGCTATGTACCAGCCAAACGACAAAAACCAATAACACCGCCAGATGCACCGATGTCTTCAACGCTCTCAGGCATTCCGGGGACACCTGGAACATCAGGATTGCCCGGAGACCGTGGATTCGACGGGGCTGCTGCTCCTGAACTCGAATTATGGGTCCTCAATATGGCGGGACGTCCTCATTTTGACTTGAAAGGGCAAGATGGCACACAAGGTGGCCCAGGGCAAGACGGTGGAGATGGTGGCCGCGGAGGAAAAGGCAAACCAGCCGAATTGGATTGGGCAGGATTTTGCAAAGCCGGAGCAGGAGCAGGTGGAAACGGAGGACGTGGCGGTGCAGCAGGCTACGGCGGCCCAGGAGGCAATGGAGGCGCTGGTGGGCGGTTGGCCTTGTACGCACCACAAACCATCATCGAAAATTATTCGAAAGGTTTTGCGATCACGATTGAGGGAGGCAGCCCAGGTGCAGGCGGAATCCCCGGCAATCCTGGTGCGGGCGGACCAGGTGGGGCTGTGGGTGACAGCAAGAATGCAAAATTCGGTACAGCATGCGGTCCCGGTCCGAGAACGGCAGGTCAACCGGGAGAGCAGGGTTCATTCGCCGATGCCGGTCGTGTCGGATATGCGGGGGGCAGATTGTCTGATCCTGTCAGCTTTCAAGCCATTGACGCAGATGAATTCAGGCGCAAGCTCTTGGAGCCGTCGATCAGCCATGTCTCTCCGCTCTATGCATTCGCTGGTGATACAGTGACGCTGGAAGGAAGTCGTTATACCAAAACCGATGTCGTTCTGATCGATGGAATGGAAACGAAAACCCAGGTAGTAAGTGATACCATGCTTCATTTTGTCTTGCCTTTCGTGACAGGAGGCTCCCATACGCTCCAAGTACGGCAATCAGATATGACTCTTTCGAGCAAGGCATCCGTCTTCGTAAATCCACGAGTCATTTCTGTCCAGCAGGAAAATCAAGTGAAAACACGGGTGAGACCCGGACAAAAAGTGATCGTGAACGGAAGCGGCTTTTCCGAAGGGACACTCGTCTTGGTAAACAACCAAGAAATGCCCGATGTTCGGATGGTAAGTTCGACGCAAATGGAATTTACTTTGATGCGACCTGCCGAGGTGGAGAGTAATCCAGCTGGTGAGCAGGTGACTTTGAAAGTGCGGCTTTCCGATGGCACACCTTCCAATGAAATTCCACTGACCCTAGAAACCTTCCATATGCTCGTGATGGGCGATTCCGTGAGCTGGGGGCAAGGCTTGCAAGAACATGAGAAGTTTTATTCCATCGTGGGAGCAGCCGTTCAGGCCAGAGAAGGAAATATCAAGCAATATACACAAGTACTCGCTCATTCCGGCGCCATCATTGGAGAGGGTAAGCATGACATAGTGGCCCCGGTAGACGGCGAGGTACCTAAATCATTCCCGACGATTCTGCAGCAATGTGCGTTTTTCCAAGGTGCGGTTGAATTGGTGGATCTGATTCTATTAGATGGGGGCATGAACGATGTCGATGTTCGGACAGTTCTGAATCCATTCCATCCAGCCGACTTGGGAAAATTACATTACGACTATTTTTATGTGAGTATGAAGCAATTGCTGGTCGATGTAACGAATAAATTTACACAAGCGAAAGTCATCGTTACCGGTTATTATCCCCCTGTGTCTGAAAAGAGCGATATGACTGCGGTGGAAGCACTGTTGATCGGTGTAGGGGCCATTGTTGGGGAGTTGGCGGCGGTGCAGCCGGAGGAATTCTCGGGCTGGCTGAGTTGGAAAAGGTATGCAAGCGCTGTGCCCAGCTAGAAGCAGAATCAAAGGTCTACCTGCGAAAAGCGATTGATGAGAGGAATGCGGAGCTAGGACAACAACGTATCTTTTTCGCCGATCCGAATTTTGGTCCGGAGCATGCAGCCCTTACGGATGACCCGTATGTATTCGGCATCAATTTGGATTTAACACCACAAGACCTGATCGCGGCCGAACGACTCGTCTCCTGCACAGAAGCTGGGTGCACGGGCCTGGATTTTGAGATTTGCAAGCGTGCCTCCATCGGTCATCCTAATCAAAAGGGAGCCCAGGCGTACGCGAATGCAATCTTGCCTCTTCTGTAATCAAGCAAAGAAACATAGGATGATTGTCACTGAAAAGCTGTTAGAGGAACTGATGTTCCCTAACAGCTTTTTCATGGTACAATGCAAATATAAATAGAACTGAATGCTATCGGAAGGGATGATAGGTATGAGTGAGTCTAATCAGGAGTATATCGTAATCTCCGGTGCGAGGGAAAACAATCTCAAAAACGTATCCTTGCGTATTCCCAAGCGAAAGATTACGATCTTCACCGGTGTATCTGGATCGGGCAAGTCGTCAATCGTCTTCGATACGATCGCCGCAGAATCTACACGCTTGCTGAATGAGAACTTCAGCATGTTCGTGCGCAATTTCCTACCCCGCTATCCGCAGCCGGATACAGACGCGATTGAGAACCTGAGCATGGCGGTTATCGTGGATCAGAAGCGACTGGGCGGTGGTTCTCATTCCACGATGGGCACGATTACTGATATTTCTCCCATTCTCCGATTGCTCTTCTCCCGAGTAGGTCAGCCAAATGTTGGACAAGCGAACATGTTCTCTTTTAACGATCCACAAGGTATGTGTCCCGAATGCAACGGGATCGGTCGCAAATTAGGCGTCGACCTCAGCAAGGCAGTGGACATGTCCAAGTCGTTGAAGGAAGGGGCAATCTTGCTGCCGGACTATAAGGTGGACGGCATGGAATGGAATATGCTCGTGCAGACGGGCTTCGATCCTGACAAGAAGCTGAGCGATTATTCGGATGAGGAGCTTGAGCAGCTATTGTATGCCAAGGCGAGGAAAGTAGAGATGCAATTCGCCGGGAAAGCCGTGAATATTACTGTGGAGGGCGTCCTTGAGAAGTTCACCAACAAATACATCAAGCAGGATGTAAAAACGAAGTCGGAGCGTACACAAAAAGCTGTTGCGCCATTCATCTCCGAAGGTCCTTGTTCCAGCTGTCATGGTGCGAGACTCAATCAAGCTGCACTCAACTGCAAAATCAATGGCCTCAACATTGCAGAGATGTCCTCCATGGAGGTCGGTCGGCTCATACGCATCATTGCTGAGATTGACGATTCGGTTGCCGCACCGATGGTCAAGTCGCTGACGGAACGGTTGCAGCATCTAGTCGACATCGGACTGGAGTACTTGACGCTGGATCGTGAAACGGATACCTTGTCCGGCGGCGAATCACAGCGCGTAAAGATGGTGAAGCACCTGAGCGGCAGTCTGGTGGATGTCACTTACATTTTCGATGAGCCCAGCGTTGGCTTGCACCCCCGTGATGTACACCGATTAAATGAATTGCTTCAGAAGCTGCGCGATAAGGGCAATACCGTCATTGTCGTCGAGCATGATCCCGATGTGATCAAGGTGGCAGATCATATCGTCGACGTCGGTCCTCACGCCGGTAGCCACGGTGGCACTATCGTGTATGAAGGCAGCTTTGAAGGACTGCTGGAATCAGGGACACTGACAGGCACCCATATGAAGCGGCCGCTCCAACTGAAGCAAGATTCCAGGAAGTCTTCGGGCAAGCTGACCATCGAGGATGCCACACTGCACAACCTGCGGAACGTGAGTGTTGATATACCAACTGGAGTGCTGACAGTCGTTACGGGTGTTGCAGGCTCGGGTAAGAGTACACTGATTAACGAAATATTCCTCTGCAAGCATCCGGATGCGATCG
The DNA here is from genome assembly GCF_041644655.1 of Brevibacillus sp. BD137. Lineage (NCBI taxonomy): Bacteria > Bacillati > Bacillota > Bacilli > Caryophanales > Paenibacillaceae > Brevibacillus > Brevibacillus sp. BD137. The sequence goes on from NZ_JAOTNO010000002.1 coordinate 212,446, forward strand.
TCATCGACCAATCGGCGGTAGGTGTGTCAACACGCTCGAATCCTGCGACCTACACAGGGATTATGGATGATGTGCGCAAGGCGTTTGCTTCCGCGAACAAGGTCAACCAAGGCTTGTTCAGCTTCAACTCCAAGGGGGCTTGCGAGAACTGCCAAGGTCTTGGTGTTGTGTATACAGACCTTGCATTCCTTGAAAGTGTAAAGCTACCGTGCGAAGTATGTGGAGGGAGACGGTTCAAGGAAGAGGTGCTCGCATACAAGCTGAACGGCAAGTCCATTGCCGAAGTGCTGGAGATGACTGTGGAGCAGGCATTGGAATTTTTTGAGCAAAAAGAGGTTGTGCGCAAGCTTCAGGCGATGAGTGATGTGGGGCTGAACTATATTACACTCGGCCAACCGCTCAGCACGCTCTCGGGCGGGGAATGTCAGCGTATCAAGCTGGCTAGCGAGTTACACAAGAAAGGTAGTATTTACGTGATGGACGAGCCGACAACCGGCCTGCATATGTCAGATATCGGTCACCTTCTGGAGATCATGAACCGCCTCGTGGATGCAGGCAATACGGTAATCGTCATCGAGCACAACCTCGATGTAATCAGCCAAGCAGATTGGATTATCGATATGGGACCAGATGGGGGCAGCAACGGCGGTCAGGTGGTCTTCGAGGGCACACCTCCGCAGATCATTCATGCGGAGCAGTCCATCACGGGAAGATACTTGAAGCAATAGGCTCCTATGTCATAACGGATACAGATCTCCTCATGGGAAACCGGAGGAGATTTTTGTTATGCCGAAACCGATGTCAGAAAATAAAAAATAATCTTGACATTAAATCGAGCGATTAGTAAAGTGGTGATTACAGGCAGCCTATCGATCGATCGATCGACAAAACCCAAAAAAGCAGATGATGTAACCGCGACAAGTAACTGAACATGAGAGGCTCTCGTTTCCAGCAATCATCAGTAGAAAGGAGCGCGCTTTTTTGACGAAAGAAAAAATATTTCAAGCTGCATTACGGCTATTCGCAAGAAAAGGTTTTGAAGCAACCAGCATACGCGATATCGCTCAAGAAGCAGAGGTAACTTCCTCCACCCTTTATCATTACATGAAAACAAAAGAGGATCTGCTCGTTGCCATCATGCAAGAAGGGTTACAGACCCTTCTCGGAAATGCAAAGGAAGTGCTCGCTGAGCTTGAAGCACCCGAACAACAATTGGCAGCGTTTGTCCAGCTTCATGTTACCAGCCATGCCATTGACAAGCTAACAGCGTTAGTAGTAGATACCGAGTTCCGTGCGCTGACAGGAAATACCCGCGAAGAAATAGTCAGGCTGCGCAGTGAATATGAGCAGCTCTGGCAGCGTATTTTAACGGGCGGATTGGAGAGAGGCGTATTTACGATAGAAAATACCAAGCTTGCCGTCCTGGCTTTGCTTCAAATGTGCACGGGTGTCGCCCATTGGTACTCACCCGATGGCCCAAATTCATTGGAAGAAATCAGCTTGAATTTTTCTGATATGGCGCTTGCACTCGTTCAGGCAAAACGAAACGGTCAGCAACTGACTGTCTCCGATTTGGATCTACCTACACCCGCTCGTTTTTTTATGAAACCATGGCTAGGGGCTGCTGCGTATGAACATTCTTGATGCCCGTGTCCGCTTGCCACAGCAGTTCCGTGAGGCACGCATAGGTGAAATGCGAAATGAGTACGTCGCTCAATATGATGCGGTGTTACAAGTAAGATCGACTATGGCAAAAACGCTCGACGATTTGATGCAAGAAATGAAAGAATCAGGAGTCGACCACGCCATTATGCATGCAGAATACGAGTTCGGCGAGGATGGGGATGCGCTGAATGAAGCATTGGCAAAAGTCATATCCGCTCACACCGAGCTCTTCTCAGGATTCGGTACGATTTCAATGGAGCATTTCAGACCGATGCGCGCTGTCCAACAAGTGAGTCGCATCAGAGAGCTGGGCTTTCTGGGAGTAAACATCCAGCCTGCATTTTTTGAGATGCCAATCGATGATCGCAAATTATATCCCGTATACGCAAAGGCTGCCGAGTTAGGCTTGGCAGTTGCCATTCATACGGGAATTAATTATTCAAGGATTCATCCCATCCGGAATGAACACCCGCTGCTGCTGGATCAAGTCGCTTGTGATTTTCCGGAATTAACATTGATCGCGTGTCATGGAGGGTGGCCCTGGGTGCCTGAAATGGTTGCCGTAGCGCGCAAGCACCCCAATGTTCTGATGGATTTAGGCGGGCTTTCTCCAAGATATTTGGGGGTGCAAGGAGCCGGGTGGGAGATGATGTACAGGTTGGCAAACAACCTCTTGCAAGATCAAATCCTCTTTGCAACAGACTGGCCTGTATTTCCTCTGAAACGCGCCATTGCAGAATGGAAGGAATTAAGCATAAAGCCCGAGGTGCTTGAGAAGGTGCTCGGTTCGAATGCAAAAGCATTGTTTTCCAAAATAAAGGCGGAGGTAAAAAAGAATGATAACACGTAAGGCGGTGGTAGAGTGTGAGATCCATCAAGAGATAGGCTGGATTCACCTGAATCGTCCGGAGCGGTTAAATGCGGTGATTCCTCAATTGGTAGAGGAGCTGTTTGGATCGCTCGATAAATTGGAACGGGAAGGAGTAAGGGCAGCAATACTGGCTGGCCGCGGGAATGCTTTTTGTGCAGGACATGATTTGCGTCATGAAGAAGAAAAGCCTGAAAATGAGGCTGAGCTCCGCTTTAATTTACAGAAGATTCAGGATATAACAAGGAAGATTCAGCGCGTTCCTTTTCCGGTGATCGCTGCGGTCCACGGGTATGCATTAGGAGCAGGGTGTGAGTTTGCGCTCGGATGCGATTTGATCATCGCCGCTCAAGATGCCGAATTCGGCTTTCCGGAAGTGAGTGTGGGACTTAGTGTTACCGGAGGGATCTCGCATATCCTTCCCATCACGATCGGACTGGTCCGGGCGAAAGAATTGCTGTTCTTGGGCGAAAGGTTCGGTGCATCGCAAGCACTGCATCTAGGACTCATCAACAAGGTAGTGGATCATACAGTGTTAGCTGAAGAAGCTGACAAGTGGGCGAAACGGTTAGCTGAGCTCCCGCAAGTAGCACTGGCAAAAGCCAAATTTGCGCTAAATCGCGGGGCACAATGCGATCTGGAGGCAGCTTTTGAATTGGAGATCGAGCATGCGTTGGCAACCGTGCAAACGATCGAATCCAAGCAGGCGGCGGAAGCGTTCCGAAAAAAAGGATCGGTATAGAGAAGGAGGGCTGAAACCTTTTGGATATGCAAGAAATCAAGTCTTTGACGGCACGGGCAGCCAAACGATGGGGAGAAAAAACCGGGCTTGTCTTTGATGAATGGAATGAACAACTATCCTTTCAGGAGATAGAAGACCGTTCCAACCAGATCGCTAACATGCTCCAAGTGCTGGGCGTAGGCTATGGGGATCGGGTAGCCGTCATGCTGAGGAACCAGCCGGAATTCCCCCTTACCTGGCTGGCGTTAGCAAAACTGGGCGCGACGATCGTGCCGATCAATGTAAATTACAAAGAGTACGATGCACAGTATATCCTCCACCACTCCGAAGCAATCGTTATCGTAACTTCACAAGAGTTTTTATCCTTGCTACAGAAGATCAGACCTTCTTTACAAACCCTCAAAACAATCCTCTCAATAGACCAATCAGACGATCCCAACGTTGTCGATTTCAGTGCGGTGTGTGAAACAGCGCCCACGACTCCAACAACGCTTCCCGTTTTTCCTGAAACTTTAGTCAACATCCAATATACTTCCGGCACGACAGGCTTGCCCAAGGGGTGTATGCTTTCCCATGAATATTGGCTCACCATAGCAAAAAAGGTGGTGGAGCAGCATCCCCATTTGACCCATTCAGATGTACTGCTAACCGCTCAGCCCTTTTACTATATGGACCCCCAATGGAATTTGCTGGGTGCGATCGCTGTGGGGGCAAAGCTTGTGGTTCTCGATCGATTTCATCCCTCTACATTTTGGGAGAAAGTACGGCAATATGGCGTTACCTTTTTCTACTGCTTGGGGATCATGCCCACGCTAATGGTCAAAGCACCACGCTCGCCATTAGACAGGGAAAATAACGTTCGCACCATCCTTTGTTCGGCCATTCCCCCGCATCTGCACCGCGAATTGGAAGAGCGATGGGGCGCGCCATGGTATGAGGTTTTTGGCATGACAGAGACAGGTGGAGATATTTCGGTAAAACCACACGATCATGACCGATTGCTCGGAACAGGCTGCATCGGAAAACCGGATAAAGACCGGACCGTCCGCGTTGTTGATAGTCACAACCGCCCCGTTTCGAGGGGCGAGGTTGGCGAGCTCCTCCTGCGGGGCTTGGGGATGATGGATGGCTATTTTAAAGATCCTGATGCGACTTGCGCTGCCTTTCAGGGCGGCTGGTTCCACACCGGAGATTTGGTGCGGATGGACGAAGACGGATACATCTATTATGTCGGCAGAAAAAAGGAGATGATTCGTCGGAGTGGGGAAAATATTTCGGCTGCTGAGGTTGAGGAAGTTATGAAAATGCATCCGGCCGTGCAATATACTGCCTGCCTTCCAGTGAAAGACGAATTACGCGGGGAAGAAATCAAGGCATACGTGGTAGTAAAAGAGGGCCAAGTGGTGTCTCCTCATGAGTTGATCGCTTATTGCACCGAGCATCTTGCTTACTACAAGGTTCCACGATATTGGGAATACCGCAGTGAATTGCCTCGTACCCCATCTGAGCGTATAGCCAAGCATGTACTGGCGAACGAAAAAGCAGATCTTCGCATCGGTTCCTTCGATCGCATTGATGATAGCTGGAGATAACATGCAAATGGAGAGGAAGATATGGATGAATAGTTGGGTAAAGGTACTGAAAGAGCTGACAGAGGCTTCCGGAGTTCCCGGACAAGAACAGGAAGTGCGAGAATTAATGCACACCTTTTTGGAACCGCTTACAGAAGAAGTGTTCACAGATAATCTGGGAAGCATAATCGGCCGGAAAACAGGCATGGCCAATGGCCCGAAAATCATGATGATGGGCCATATGGATGAAGTCGGGTTCATGGTAACGCGTGTCATGAAGGATGGATTCATCGCCTTCCAGCCGCTTGGTGGCTGGTGGTCGCAGGTGATGCTGGCACAGCGCGTGAACATTAAAACAGGCAAAGGGGATATTGTTGGCGTAATCGGGTCAAAACCGCCACATCTGCTGTCTTCGGAAGAACGAAAGAAAGTGGTTGAAATCGAACGGATGTACATCGATATCGGAGCATCCAATGCAGAACAGGCAAAGGAGCTGGGTATTCGCCCAGGTGATCCGATTGTGCCGATCTGCCCTTTCACGGTGATGGCGAATGACAAGATGTATATGGCAAAAGCGCTCGATAATCGCGGCGGTTGCTTGACAGCCATTGAAGTAATGAAACAGTTGCAAGAAACGGATCACCCCAACATCGTATATAGCGGCGCTACTGCACAAGAAGAAGTGGGATGTCGCGGCGCATTCACGAGCACGTATATGGTGCAGCCGGATCTATTCATTGCATTGGAGACGGGGATAACGTTTGACACGCCGGGAAGCGCTGACTCTCCTAATTTGCCGGATATCAAGCTTGGTGGTGGGCCAACGATTGGTCTATTTGACGGCTCGCTCGTGCCCAATCGGAAATTGCGTGATCTGTTATTTGATACGGCTGAAGAGGAAGGCATCCCGTATCAATATGCTGCTCTTGCAGGTGCGGGTACGGACGCAGGAGCTGCTCATATGGTTGGCAAAGGGGCTCCATCCATCGTCATTGCAATCCCTGCGCGTTACATTCACAGTCACGCTTCGATTCTCCATCATGATGATGTGGAAAATACGGTGAAATTGCTGACGGCTCTCGTCAAAAAGCTGGATCAAAAAACGGTTGATTGGCTCAAATCGTAGGAGGCGAGGATATTTCCCAAACAAGGGAGTGATGTCATTGATGGGGATAAGAAAGCGGGAAATCGCGACGTTTGTGAGCATTGTCCTTTCCTGTTTTTTACTGCTGGTTATCGTGTCCGGCTGCAATGCGCCAGCAACAAAATCAGGTACGGATGAAGGAAATAAAGATGCCAATATATCTGAGAAAAAGGGCGGAACGATCACCGTTGCGATCGGCAGTGAACCAGATACACTGGATGCCCACAAATCGACCGCGTTAAGCACGGAGGGGGTCGCGCTCAATCTAGGGGGGGCTCTCCTTTACAGAGATCCCCAAACAAATGAGGTCAAGCCCTATCTGGCCGAATCCTACTCCATTTCGGAAGATGGGAAGACATGGACATTTCGCATTCGCCAAGGCGTTATCTTTCATGATGGGACACCGCTCACTGCACAGGCGTACAAGCGAACGTTTGAGCGGGCCATGTCTCCGGAAATCGCACCGAAAGGCGTAGGCATGGTTCTTGGCATCATCCAATCGATCAAAACACCAGATGATCAGACCCTGATTTTGGAGTTGAATGAACCGTCTGCCACGCTCCTCACCTATTTCACTTCCGCTAGCTGGATGCAGCCTCTCTCGGTGGACGCGGTGCAAAAGTTTGGGGATCAATACGGAAGGAATCCGGTCGGTGTCGGTCCATGGAAGATGGAGAGCTGGAAATCAGGAGATTCGATCACGCTGATACAAAATGATGCCTATCGCTGGGCACCGCCCTCCTTTCAAAATCAAGGACCAGTGAGGCCGGACAAATTAGTTCTGAAATTGATTCGTAATCCGCAAACGGCTGTCGCTGCTTTGGAAAGTGGAACCGTCGACATCGCTGATCTGCCTGCGAAAGACGCAAAGAAATTCAAGAACAACAATCGTTTTACCGTACTTGAGCAGACAAAGCGTGGCTTGGGGCTGTTTGTCGAGCTGAACTTGAATAACGAGATTTTACAAGATAAAAACGTACGCAAAGCGTTGCAAATGGCAGTTAAGAAAGAGGCTATCGTGCAGTCGCATCTCCAAGGCGAAGGAATTGTTGCAGATGGTCCGCTGCCTGCCAATTTGTTCGGATACGATCCATCCATTGCCCACTATGCATACAAATACAACCCCGAGGAAGCGGTGAAGCTCCTGGAAGAGGCCGGATGGAAACTGAATGCACAAGGGATAAGGGAGAAAGCAGGAAAACCGCTTCATATCGAATTGTTGAGTATGGAAGTGTGGTCTCAACCTGCCCAGTTGATGCAAGGAATGTTTAAAGCGATTGGAGTAGACGTAAAAATCATTACGCTGGAAGGCAGCGCAGTCGACCAGCTAACGGCTGCTGGCACATTTGACTTGGCGCTTGACGGATACGTCGCTGATGACCCTGATATCTTGTTTCCGTTCATGCATTCGAGTCAGATCGGTGGGATGAATCGTTCAGCCATCCATGACAAAACGATCGATTCCTTGCTGGAAAAGGGACAGGTGACGATGAAGAGCGACGAAAGAGCGAAAATCTATGAAGAACTTCAGAAACGCTCTGTGGAGGAGGCTTTTTGGATTCCCATTTACACGGAAAAACGGTTTGTCGTGGTAAACAACCGTGTTCAGGGACTGAAGCTTGATCCATCCGGACTGAAATTGTATCAAGACGTGTGGGTTAAGTAAGCGCGGAAACAAAAAACAAGGAGAACAGGTCATGAATAGTCAGGAATGGATCGCGAGTTATGAGGAGTTTGTCCGAGAAACCATGATGGAAAGGAAGGTGCCTGGAGCTGCAATTGGAGTGGCTAAAGACGGACAGCTCGTTTATGCCAAAGGCTTCGGTTATCGTGATGCCGAGCAAGGTCAGGTAGCGACAGTTGATACTTTGTTCGGAATCGCTTCGATTACGAAATCGTTTACCGCTATTGCGATCATGCAGCTACAGGAAGCCGGAAAACTGACGGTTACCGATCCTGTTTCCCGCTTTTTGCCAGAGTTTCATGTGAAAACGGGAAGTGGAACGGAGGCCATTACCATTCACAACTTTCTAACCCATTCCTCCGGTTTGCCGCCATTATCTTGCGTCGATGAAGCACTCAAGCTTGGTTTGAACACCTATGAGGAATTGATGACCTATATGGCACAACTGGAATTTACTTTATTGGGAGCACCAGGTACGGAGTTCAGCTATTCCAATGATTGCTATACGCTACTGGGAGCCATTATTGAGCGGGCAAGCGGCAAGCCATATTCGACGTATGTGAAGGAGCATATTCTCCAACCAGCGGGAATGCAGCGTAGTTGCTTTTCTTTGGCGGAGTTGGAAGGGTACGAGGATCGAACACCACTATTTGAGACACCGCCGTTTCAATCATCCGGCGGATTAAAATCAACGCTCACAGACATGATGAGATACACCGAGCTGTTTCGAACGAAAGGTTTGGTTGGCAAGGAACGAATTCTCCGCACGGAAAGTGTGCAGCAGATGACCACCCCTTATTTCCGATGCGAACATAACCAATATTACGGATATGGTATAGCGATTACACCCAATTTCTACGGTGCTGTGATGCTGGGCCATAGGGGCAGCGAGAAAGGGATCCAAGCCTACATGAGCATTATCCCCGAGAACGGATTGGCTGCTGTAGCCCTCACCAATCTCAGCGGTTCGCCAGCTGTCGCATTGGCACATGGAACGTTTCACTGCATCGAGAATCGTCCGGCGAAATCAACACATGTCACCTATAAGGAATATGACCTCCCGACAGATCGTCTGCTTGAATATGCGGGCGAGTACGGCTCAATGGAAGGAATTCATCTTCAGGTAAGCGTGGATGCAGGCACGCTGATCGTAACGGTCGATCATTCGGACTCATTCTCTTTAAAAGCGATTGACGAAGACGTTTTTCTCGCGAACGTTGAAGGGTCGGATCAAACCGTACGCTTTATACGAGACGGGAGTCAAACGGTCATTCGCATGATGGGCTCCTATCGCCAAATTCCCAAGCGAGTTTAGCCATACGCATTCTAGAAGAGAGGAGTGAACCAATCATGAAACAGTATTTGTTGAATCGGATGCTATCAGGAGTGATTGTCCTCCTCGGCATTTCCATCTTTTCTTTTGCGCTTGTCCATTTTATTCCTGGAGATCCGGTACGGATCATGCTAGGGGAAAAGGCTACAAAAGCACAAGTGGAACAGGTACGTGAACAAATGGGGCTAAATCAGCCCCTTCCGCATCAGTACCTGACCTACATGGAAAAAGTCATCCAAGGGGATTTCGGAAATTCCTTACAAACAGAAAGACCTGTCATCGTGGAAATAATGGAACGGTTTCCGGCAACAGCCAAGCTAGCCTTCGCTGGGATTGGCATCGCGGTCGTCATTGGCTTAACGATGGGAATGATCGCTGCAAAATACAAGAATACGCTCTTGGACTTTATGCTGATGGCGGCTGCTTCGATCGGATTATCGCTACCGAGCTTCTGGCTGGGCTTACTCGTCATCATGTTCTTTTCCGTTCAATTAGGCTGGTTTCCAATCGCGGGTGGTACGGGATGGAAGGATCTTGTTTTGCCTGCTTGTACCTTGGGTGTTTTGTCTTCCGCGATGATCAGCCGACTGACGCGTTCAGGTATGGTCGAAGTGCTTTCCCATGATTACATTCGAACGGCACGGGCCAAGGGATTGAGGGAGTCGATCATCCTATTCCGACACGCTTTGTGCAATGTCATGATTCCTGTTGTTACGGTGGTAGGCTTGCAAATCGCGACTCTGCTGGGCGGGGCAGTTATCATCGAACAAGTGTTCAACTGGCCTGGAATCGGCACATTAGCTATCCGTGCGATTTCAGCCCGTGATTTTCCGATGATTCAGGGCATTGTGTTGCTGATGGGCTTTGTCTATGTGGTGGTAAATATGATGGTCGACCTCCTCTATGGTTTGATTGATCCGCGTGTCGACCTCATTACAGAGAAGGAGGGGCGGTAACTTGAATGAGGGGAGCAAAACCGTCGCAGATGGGGTGACGCATGCCAAATTCCCGATTTTCCCCAAGCTTGCCTTTTGGGGAAAAATGAAGAAACAGCGAGCAGCAAAAATAAGCTTGATGGTCCTTTTGCTCATTTCAGCGATCGGAATTGTCGGGCCTTGGATTGCTCCTTATGACCCTACTGAAAGTAATTACGAAGCCTTTCTCCAAGGTCCGTCTGCCAAGCATGTTCTCGGAACGGATGCGATCGGCCGTGATTTGTTTTCCCGTATCTTATATGGAACGCGCGTTACGCTTGTGGTTGCTGTCATGGCGGTCGGCATCACAGTAGCGGCAGGAACGATGATTGGGGTCATCAGTGCGTATGTGGGTGGATTCATTGATCATCTGCTCATGCGGATCATGGATATTTTGCTCGCCTTGCCGGGGATCATTTTGGCCTTGGCCATTGTCGCGGCTCTTGGACCGAGTCAAACCAATGCGATGATCGCAATCGGCATTTCTTCGATACCCAGCTTTGCGCGTCTGATCAGGGCAGCGACGCTCGTGATCATGTCGTCTGGATATGTAGAAGCCAGCAGATCGATCGGGACGCCGAGCTGGTGGATCATTCTTTTCCAGGTTCTCCCCAATATTACGAATGTATTGTTCGTTTACATGACATTGTTCGTCGGGGGAGCGATTCTCGATACGGCTGCATTGGGCTTTATCGGCTTGGGCGCGCAACCGCCGACTCCCGAATGGGGGACCATGCTGAATGAAGGAAAAGATTATTTGTCCGATGCCTGGTGGCTTGCGACATACCCAGGATTGGCTATCACCATTGTTGTGTTGGCAGTAAACCGGCTGGGAGATGCCTTACGTGATATTTTTGATCCTCGTACGCAAAAGTAAAAGGGCAATGAGAGGATGGGAGGGGGACTCCGTTTATGGACAATGTATTGGAAGTGACAGGGCTGACAACCCGGTTCACGAAGGAGTCGGGAACGATTACGGTGGTTGATCAGCTTGATTTACATGTAAAAAAAGGGGAGACGCTGGGAATTGTCGGAGAGTCGGGGTGTGGCAAGAGCGCCGCTTCGCTTTCACTCATGCGCCTGTTGGACAATAATGCCACTTTGACTGGAAGCATTCGATTCAACGGGAAAGAAGTGCTTGCGCTGAGTGAAGCCGAGATGCGCAGTCTCAGAGGCAAGGAAATAGCGATGATTTTTCAGGAACCGATGCATTCGTTAAATCCGGTGTTGACGATCGGCCGGCAAATCAGTGAGGTATTGCACGAGCATGAGGGTGAAAGCAAAGCGGCGGTAAAGCAACGGGTACTGGATTTGCTTACCGTGGTGGGCATCTCCCGAGCAGAAGAGATTTACAGGGATTACCCGCACCGTTTGTCAGGAGGAATGAGGCAGCGGGTGATGATTGCCATGGCGATCGCATGCAATCCGTCATTACTGATCGCTGATGAACCGACGACCGCACTGGATGTGACCATTCAAGCGCAAATCTTGAATCTGATCAAAAAAATCAGAAGGGATATCGGCATGTCAGTGATCATGATTACGCATGATTTAGGGGTGATCGCTGAAGTGTGCGACCGCGTCATGGTGATGTATGCGGGACAAGCGATTGAAACAGCGGACGTACGGTCGTTGCTGCGCAATCCGAAGCACCCGTACACCGTAGGTTTGCTCCAATCGACACCAAGGCAACGCGCAAAGAGGCTTCACAGCATAAAAGGTAGTGTGCCGACACCGGAAAACAAACCCAATGGGTGCAGGTTTGCCCCGCGATGCGATCGAGCGATGGCGATATGTTGGGAGCAGAATCCTGAGCTTCGTCCAGTGGATCAGTATTCATCTTGTCGATGCTGGTTATTTACCCAAAACAAGGGGCATGTACAGGAAAGCTCGGTGGTAGGTGGATGACGACTCCAATCCTGGAAGTGAAAGGACTACGCAAGCTGTTTCGTATGAAAAGAGGGTGGCTTCAACAACCGCATGATGTTCATGCTCTAAACGGAATTGATGTGACCGTCTATGAAGGAGAAACGTTGGGGATTGTCGGGGAATCAGGCTGCGGAAAGTCTACATTGGGAAAATGTATTCTGCGGTTGCTGGAGCCCGTCCAAGGCGAGATTCGTTTCCAAGGGAACGAAATAGGAAAAATGAACAAAAATGAAATGCGTGCAGTTAGACGAAATATGCAAATGGTTTTTCAAAATCCATTTGAAACATTGAACCCGAAACTAACGATCGGGCACATCTTGACAGAGCCGCTGATCTCGCACCGTATTCCCCGGAAGCAGCGACAAGCGCTATTGGAAGAAACGATTGAGACTGTTGGTATGAGCAAGCAGCATCTATCTCGCTATCCTCATGAATTTTCCGGAGGGCAAAGACAACGAATTGGCATCGCCCGTGCTCTGATTCTTCGGCCAAAGCTGATTATCGCGGATGAGCCTGTCTCCGCACTAGATGTGTCGATTCAATCGCAAATCCTTAATTTGCTACAGGATTTGCAAGAACAATTTTCCTTGACGTATGTCTTCATTTCGCATGATTTGAGCGTAGTAGAGCACATTGCCGATAAAGTGGCGGTCATGTATTTAGGAGAAATCATCGAGTATGCAGAGAAAGAAAAGCTGTTCGGACGACCGCTGCATCCCTATACACAAGCATTGCTTTCAGCCAAACCCATTACCGATCCTGATGATACGCGAGAGCAAATTGTGTTGTCGGGAGAACTCCCTTCCCCGTCTAATCCGCCGGAGGGATGTAAATTCCATCCGCGTTGCCGTTCCAGAATGGAAATATGCAAAGTCGAGTTGCCAAAGCTGCGTGAAATAGAAGGGCAATCGGTCGCTTGTCATCTCTATCAATCATGTCCTTCTTAAATCAGAGTGACTGCTCCCAGTCCAACCTGTGGAGCAGTTGCTTGGATGAAAACACTACATCGGATAATCAGGGGGAGCGAAATGTTTGAACATGGGATCCCGTTTAAAAAAATGAATGGCTGTGGCAACGACTTTATTGTAGTAGACAATCGCGATGGCCTGTTGAACGAGGTTGCACTTTCAGCCTTTGTCCAAAATGTATGCAGGCGAGGAGCTTCAATCGGTGCGGATGGGTTCATGCTGCTGGAGAACTCCAACATCGCTGATTTTAAGATGAGGTATTTTAACGCAGATGGCAGTGAAGGAGAAATGTGTGGCAACGGTGCAAGGTGCATGTCGCGCTTTGCTTACGAGATCGGAGCAGCCGAGACGAAGATGAGCTTCGAAACGATGGCCGGCATCTATCAGGCAGAGCTCAATCAAAACAGCGTGAAGGTCAAGTTCCCGGACGTTCCATTGCGAGCGCTAAAACTGAATCAACCCTATGAGTGGGACGGACCGATTGGCGTCTACCACTATGGTGTTGTCGGCGTTCCCCACACGGTCTGGTTTGTCGAAAATGTTATCGCGATAGCGGACGACCAGCTCAGAGAATGGGGACGGATGGTCAGAAATGACCAACAGCAGTTTCCCAATGGTACCAATGTAAATTTTGTGGAACGGATTGATAGGCAAACGCTTAGCATCAGAACTTATGAGCGCGGAGTAGAGGCAGAGACCTACGCGTGCGGTTCCGGATCGACTGCTGCAGCAATCATTGCCGGTATTTTAGGACAAGTAGACACCTCTGTGAACCTGCTTACTCGAGGGGGACTACTTAAAATTTCTTACCATCTCACTGATGATGCTGCCGAATCCGTTTACTTGGAAGGCAACTCAAAGCTGGTAGCAGAAGGATATTTGTTGCCCGATGCATGGACATGAGAACGCCCCACATCCGATTCCCTTTTCGATAGCTTGAGCATGCACGCATTGGTATCTATCGCCAATAAAACGAATAAGACATAAGATGACATATTTAAAGGTATAAAATGGGTGGAGATCAACGAAAGGGGTAACCACTCATGACACGAAGAATCATATTAGATTTAGCCGTTACTTTAGATGGGTTTATTGAAGGGAAAAATGGAGAAGTTGATTGGTGCATAATGGACGCTGAAATGGGGTTTGTTCATTTCTTACATCAAATAGACACGATTCTTTATGGAAGAAAAAGTTATGATTTATGGGGGCAATATACGCCGGAAAATGAACATGCGGATACGGAAAAAGAGATTTGGAGATTGGTTCATAGTAAAGAAAAATATGTGTTTTCCAAGACACAAAAAGGGACTGATCATAAAGCAATATTCATCAACGATAATATTCTTGAAGAAGTCAATCTACTAAAGAATAAGCCCGGAAAAGACATCTGGCTATATGGTGGAGCCAGTCTTATTACAACATTTATCAATTTACAGCTTGTAGATGAATTTCGATTATCTGTTCACCCTGTTACTTTGGGAGAAGGAAAACCGTTGTTTATGGATATAAAACAGAGGTTGAATTTGAGTTTGGTAAATACAAAAACGCTCTCCTCTGGCGTTGTGCAACTCATCTATCATCTGAATGGGAAATAATACTGGACAGAAATTCTAATCAAACCTGCGGTGAGTCTAAGCCTGTATTTTCAGGTCTTGGGTCGCCGCTGCTTTATTTTTCAGAGTCAGTCCAAAATCAATTGAAAGCATGAGGCCAATCGATTGAAGAATCGATGGGGATCGTGGTAGAATTTGTCACGAGATTACCTCTTTTTAGAAAAGGTTTGAAAAATTGTACGGGAGTTGAGATAAGACCATGAAAGCGGAAATCATAAATAGATTCATCTCTTACGCACAAGTTGATACACAATCCGATGAAAACAGCGAAACGTGCCCTTCAACACCAGGACAACGAGTACTGGCCCAAATGCTTGTAGACGAGCTGAAAGCTATAGGTATGCAGGAAGTTACGATAGATTCGAACGGTTATGTAATGGCAACCTTGCCATCCAATACAGACAAAGAAATTCCCACAATCGGTTTTCTTGCTCATATGGATACAGCCACCGATTTTACTGGCGCTGACGTGAAACCGCAAGTCATTGAAAATTATAACGGACAAGACATTGTCTTGAATGAAGCATTGAATATTGTCCTTTCGCCGCAGGAGTTTCCAGAGTTGGCTGGCTACAAAGGCCACACCTTAATCACAACAGACGGTACCACATTACTTGGCGCTGATGATAAAGCCGGTATTGCCGAGATCATGACCGCCATGGATTATCTGATTCGCCATCCAGAACTGAAACATGGGAAAGTAAGAGTGGCCTTCACCCCGGATGAAGAAATCGGCAGAGGCCCTGATAAATTTGATGTGTCCGCCTTCGACGCCGTATATGCCTATACGATGGATGGCGGTCCTCTTGGCGGGATCGAGTACGAGAGCTTTCATGCTGCATCTGCCACCATTACCTGCAAAGGGACGAACGTTCACCCCGGATCGGCCAAAGGCAAAATGGTCAACGCTGCTAAAATAGCCATGGAGCTGCATGGAAAGCTGCCGACTAATGAAACGCCTGAGGAGACGGAAGGCTACGAAGGCTTCTATCATCTGTCTTCCATTCAAGGTGACGTCGAGCAAACGCAGCTGCGTTATTTGATCCGGGATCACGATCGTAATCGGTTTCAAGAAAGAAAGTCTGAACTGGCTCGTATCGTAGAAGAGTTACAGAAAACATACGGAGAGAAGCGAATTGAACTCGAAATCAAAGACGAATACTTCAACATGCGGGAAAAGATTGAGCCTGTCATGGAAGTAGTGGACATCGCCACGCAAGCACTAGAAAACCTCGGAATCGTGCCAAATATTCAACCGATTCGCGGTGGTACGGATGGCTCCCAGCTATCCTACATGGGGTTGCCAACTCCGAATATTTTCACAGGCGGGGAAAACTACCACGGGCGGTTCGAGTATGTTTCGGTAGACAACATGCTGCACGCTGTGAACACCATCATCGAAATCGTTAAGCTGTATGAGCAAAGAGCTTGATGGCGAGGTAGCTTTATGCTGTAGTCAGGAGGGAGCGCCCATGATGAAGAATCAAAAATTGTAATAGTTGGTGCAGGCTTTGTTGGTGCAGCTATGGCGTATTACTTATCAAAGCAGAATCAGAATGTCACTTTACTAGAGACTAATTTGTCTGCTGCATGTGAAGCCACTCAGAAATCTTTCGCTTGGATTCATCCATCGGGCCGCGTATTAGAAAAATTTCGACATTTGTATGATGCATCCATAGCCGAATATCATGAATTAGAAAAAGAGATACCTGATCTAGAAATAAAATGGGATGGATCATTGACCTGGGAAGTCCCTACAGACAATGAGGGGTCTCGTAAACAACTAGTAAAACGGCAGCAAATCATAGAATTAGAACCAAATCTAAAGGAATACCCCGAGGAAGCTTATTATGCGAACGAAGAAGGCGCTCTAGATCCAATTTTGACTGCTAAACTTTTCGTAAAAAAAGCAGAAGAAAATGGGGCGAACACCCTGTTTGATACAAAAGTGATGCAAATCGTCACAGAGGCTTCCAAGGTTGTTGGGGTAAACACCTCCAAAGGTTTTATAGAATCAGACGTTCTTGTATTAGCAACTGGCGCAGCTATACCCGAACTCTGTAAGCCATTAGGCTTTGATGTTCCTGTCGCTCCTTCGCCTTCTATACTGATCCGAATGAAATCAAATGAAAAGTTGATCCGCACCTTAGTTTCAAATGCTAAGTTTGAAGCGAGACAACTAACCGATGATACGTTACTGGCAGCAGAAGATTATATCGATGAGTCTGGACAAAATGGACCTGAGGAAATAGGAAAGCGGGCGTTTGACATTCTTCGGCACAATTTAATAGGAGGGGAAAAGCTGGAGCTGGAAAGCATCAAGGTAGGGGTAAGACCCATGCCTGAAGACGGTTACCCCATTGTTGGATTTCATGACGAAATAAAGGGTCTTTATCTGACTGTTATGCATTCAGCTGTTACATTAGCTCCCATCATTAGCCGCTTAGCTGCGAATGAGATCATAAACAACGTACAAATGAAAGAATTAGAGAGCTGCCGACTAATCAGATTTTCATGTGAAGTAGATTAAGGGGATTTTAATTGGAAAAACAAGAATCTAAAGTTAGAAGACTTCTAACTGATATTAAAAGCTCTGCTATGGCATTGGACTCAACGCTGAAGTAAAGCGAGCAAAGGGCGGATGTCTAATAAAGACGATTGCGCCCTTTGTTATGAGTCAGTTTAATCTCTACACCACGTAAGCCATTCCATTTGCCAAAACGATGGAAGTTCTTCCATGCACCCAAGAAATTTGCCGCTGGGCAATAAGACCCGTTTAAGGATCTGTCCTTGACCTTGACACATTGTGAAGGTTTATCATGAGTTTTACTTTCGTAAGTAGGAGTGAAACTTGGTGGGAAGTAGAGATAACATTGACTTTTATATGCCGGCAGAATGGGAAAAGCATGAGGGAACGTGGCTCCAATGGCCTCATAATAGAACCAATAAAGGCGAAAGATACAGAGCGAAACTCGATGATATTTGGGTAACGATAGCAAGGGAGCTCCACTATGGAGAAAATGTGCATATTGTAGTGTGTGATGAAAACGAAAGAAAGCATGTGCAAACGAAGTTGAATGAAGCAAAAGTGAATTGGGATAAAATAGATTTCTTGATACAAGAAACCGATGACGTTTGGATCAGAGATAATGGTCCGATTTTTGTGAAAGATAGTAAAGGTAATCTTTGTCTAACACATTGGAATTTCAATGGGTGGGGAAATAAATATCCATTTGAAAACGACGCTAAGGTGCCCATCAAAATCAGCGAAAATGGGAGCAGCCCACTCGTTAGAACCAGCGTTTGCCTGGAAGGCGGGGGAATCGAAGTAAATGGAGCAGGTACTTTGTTGGCAGCAAAATCCTCCGTTCTGAATGACAATCGCAACCCAACTCTTCGTCAAGAAGAAATCGAAAGTGAGCTAACCAAGTATCTGGGTGTAACGAATTTTATCTGGATCACCGGTCTTCGTGGAGAGGATAACCATGATGAAGTAACGGATTTCCATATCGATGGGTCAGCACGTTTTGTTAATGAAAATACCATCCTATATGAATATGACCCTTTTGACGAAAGTGAAGCACATCTTTTGGAGGCGTACGAAAAGCATTATCAGGAATTACGACAAGCAAGAAATACGGACGGAAAGCCATTTCAACTCATACCAGTGCCGGTTACCAAAAGAGTAGTGAAAGAAGCTGGCACTAAAGGCTCCTATTTAAATTTTTATATAGGTAACGAAGTGGTATTGGTTCCGATATATGGTGATGAACATGACCGGTTGGGATTACGAATCATGGAGGGGCAGTTCCCAGGCAGAAGAATTATCGGCATAGATGTAAATAAGTTGTATGCGTATGGTGGCATGATTCACTGCGTAACGCAACAGCAACCAAAGTAAATAAACCGTACATGACCGGAGGAAAATCGGCACGGCACCAGTTGACACACATCCATTACAAAGATATTATGGATATAATAACTCCATGATAGTCAGCGGAAATAATTACACCTGGAAAAATATTTACCAGAGGAGGTCAGTGAATTTGGATAATATTTGGAATGAACGTTTTCTTTCAGAAGAATATTATTACGGAGAAGAACCGAATGTATTTATTCAACAACAAGCTTTCCGATTCGAACAAAGTCAAAAAGTTATTGCGTTTGCTGAGGGCGAAGGTCGAAATGCAATTTTTTTAGCAAAAAGAAATCTTGAAGTGACAGCCATTGACTATGCGGAAAGCGGATTGCAAAAAACGAGAAAACTGGCTCAGAAGCATGGTGTTAACGTATATACCCAAAAAATTGACCTGTTGGAGGAAGATGTCCCACGAGAGGAATATGACGCTGCTATAATGGTATATGGACATTTTCATAAAGACGCTCAGACCAGGGTTCTCGATAAAATGAAAAAGGTGTTAAAGCCTAACGGACTTCTTATGCTTGAGGTATTCTCTGCGGAACAATTAAAGTATGGTACGGGCGGCCCATCAGAACGTGAAATGCTGTATGAACCAAAAGATATCCTTGATTGGTGTGAGGGTCATGAGGTGATCCATTTCTTCTATGGTGAACAAGAGCGTATGGCGGGGAAGGCGCACACTGGATTAGCCCATGTCATTCAGCTTGTAATAAGGAAATGATGGGGCATCATCGTTCTTCGCAATAATCATGAGGTCACGACAGTATTGCTGCCGGGGCTTCTTTTTTTTCCAGCTGATTGACATTGGCTCCACGGACTTGTATATCTTCAAGAATGAAGGTGATTTTTATATATACGATTGGTGAATTTGCGAAGTTAAGCAAGGTATCTTCTAGGATGTTACGTCACTATGACAAGATAGGATTGTTAAAGCCCAGCTATATAGAACAAAACGGGTACAGGTATTACAGCGATGAGGAAATGTTTAAAATTTCGATGATAAAACAATTCAGAAGATATGGCTTCTCATTAGAAGTGATCAAGTCCCTCCTATGTAAAAATGATGTGGAATACACCCTACAGGTGCTTCAAAACAAGATCGATGAGCTGCAACAGTCTGCAACAGAACATCATTATTTAATGATGGAGCTGGAAAGACAAATCAGGACAATGTCGGGCAAAGATAACATATATGAATCTATTCGAAGATTCGATATATTACTCGGACATCGCAGCGAGTTTTTTGCATTATGTCAAAGAAAACGAACTAATGAAGAAGCCATCGATCAAATGATCAATGAACTCTATGAAGTGATTGCTTCAAGCAACGATTTGGTGTCAACCGGCACACATTTGACGATCTTTCATCAATCCTATTCCGATTATGATCCGGACGATTCAGATATTGAAGTTTGTCTACCTGTAAACGCTGAATACAATCAGGAAGTGTATTATACCAGAATAATAGAAGGTGGCTTATATATGAGCACGATTTTTATCGGTAGCTATGACACTATTGGCAATGCGTACATAGCGCTCATGAACTGGGCGAAGCATAATAACTATTCCATCATAGGACCAACAGTAGAACGATATTATAGAGACGGTATAGAAACAGATAACCAATCGGAATACATCACAGAAATATGTATTCCGATTGCAAGTCACTCGAATAGTGCTCAGTAAATGTTCGGGATAGTGAGGAAACCGTGTTTTGATGTTGACCTTGACACTATGTCAAGCTATAGAATGTGTTTGACATAAGTCTGACGTAAAGGGAAGTGACCATAATGACAGATCAAGTAGGCAGGGAACCTGTATTTTCACAGACAATCACTGACTTTTGGCGGGAACAATTTTTGAACGGTGAGATCCTCTATAGCGATCAATCTTTTACTGTTGCCATAAACCCTGCACTTGACGAGGATAGGCGGGTCATGGTGCTGGAAACTTCCGATGGACGAGTGATGGCGGTCTTAACACCTGAGCTCGCTGAAAAAATAGGTCTCTTCCAACAACATTCCTTGACTGAGTTGATCTTTCGCCAGAAATTGAATGAAGCAGGCGTTACGCTACATGGCGCAGACTATCTTTTTTATTTTTCAAAAGCCGATAAGAATGTATTGTTGCAAGATAACCTCGAAGGTGACCTGCGCCGGTTAACCGAGCGAGATGAGTTGGTTTTCTCCGAGTTTACATCCTCCGCATCGGAACAAGACTTGGATGACGCTTATGTGGAATTGGATCACTGGGCAGTGTTTGGTTCTTTTGAGCAAAATCGCCTGGTCAGCGTTGCCAGTATGTATCCATGGGAAGAGGATGCGCAAATCGCAGATCTTGGCGTACTTACGCTGACGTCCTTTAGAGGAAAAGGTCACGCCCGTAAAGTGGTGCGCTCCATCTCTAAATACGCCTATAGTCAGGGATACGAGCCGCAGTACCGATGCCAACTCGATAACCATACGTCTACGGCTTTGGCGAAAGCAGCAGGATTCACACTGTTTGGAAAATGGGAAGTGATTTCTCCAGACTCTATGAACTGATAGTCCCATGTTATGACTTATATTTGCAGGAGGACATTGTTATGAAGAAAAAGCAGTCTTGGGTGCTATCCGCAACACTTGCGTTGACGATGCTTGCACCAAACGGAGCAACGGCTGCAACCATCACCCCTGAGGTCGCGAATAGCCAAGGATTGGCTAAAATCGCTGCTGAGAAGGCAGCGTTGCTTATCGACTCCACCGAAACGTTTAGCGTTCAGTATGCGCTGATTGACAATGGAAAAATCACAGTCTCTGGTCAGATCGGCAAGAACGATAAGCCATTGACCAAGGATACCATGTATGGGATCGGTTCAGTCAGCAAAGTATTTGGGGCGGCAGCGGTCATGAAATTGGTAGACGATGGGAAAATCAATCTGGATACGCCGGTCGTCCAGTACATAACCGATTTCAAAATGAAGGACAAACGGTATAGCCGCATTACCCCACGCATGCTGTTGAATCATTCCTCTGGTCTGCGGGGAACTGGATCTCCGAACGATATATTATTCGAGGATAATGACACCTATGCCCATGATACATTTCTGCAAACGTTGTCCGACCAAACCTTGAAGGCGGACCCCGGAGCATTTTCGGTGTATTCCAATAGCAGCTTTTCGCTTGCCGAGATTCTCGTTGAGAGAGTCAGTGGAATGAGCTTTACCGCGTTTATTCATCAAGCTTTCACAGAGCCATTGCAGATGAACCATACGAAGACACCGCAGGACGATTTGAAAGACAATCAGCTAGCCGGGGTGTATGCTCCAGATCATCCAAGTCAACTTCCGAATAGCTTTGTTCCTGTGATCGCGGAAGGTGGCATTCATTCGACAGCAGAAGACATGATCCGATTCTCGCAACTATTTATGGGACAGGCTAATCACATTCTTTCTGAAAAATCGGTTTGGGCGATGGAACAGGAGGAATACAAGAAAGGTATTTGGCCAGAGGATTTGGATGATAGTAACAATTACGGTCTGGGCTGGGACAGTGTAAAGCTATACCCGTTCCATGATTACGGAATAAAGGCCTTGGCCAAGGGCGGAGACTTGTCGGTGTATGCTGCTTCTCTCGTCGTGCTTCCTGAGAAAAAGATGGCAGCTGCCGTCTTAACATCCGGTGGTAACAGTGGTGCGAATCAACTGCTGGCAAGTGAGTTGCTGCTGCAATCCCTTAAGGAAAAGGGCGAAATCAAGAATATCAAGCCGGAAAAATCATTCGGCAAGCCCACAAAGGCCAAGATACCCCAAGATATACTGAATCAAGCAGGCTACTACGCCAGTAATGATTTGCAGTTCCGAGTAGAGATCAACGAGGACGGAGTGTTGTCAATACCGGGGGATACGGTGACGAAGTATTTCTATTCTTCAGACGGAAGCTTTATCAACGAGAACGGAACCTCCAAGATCAGCTTCGTCACCGAAAAGAACGGACGCACGTATTTGTGGAGGAGAAGCTACGAGTCATTACCGGGATTAGGGCAGTTAGCCATGTCAGAGTATGCGGCGGAAAAGCTGGAAGCCAATGTGTTGCCCAAGGAGACCACCGAAGCTTGGGCGAATCGGGAAGGCAGGAAGTACTATCTTGTGAACGAGAAATATACCTCCGATTCTTATTTCTTTGAGAAACCGATTCTCGAAATGAGCTTCGTAGACGGTCTTCCGGGTTATTGGCAGGACAAAAAAATAACAGGTCCGAACACCGCTACGAGTCAGATCCAGATCCCAGGTTTGGCAGGTCGGGATACGACAGAAGCCCAGTTCTACACGGAAAACGGAATCGAATATTTGAAGCTAAACGCATACTTACTTGTCAGCGACGCAGGTGTAAAACCGATCCATGCTAGAAATCACGAAAAGGTCACGGTGCCAGCGAACGGGCATGCCCAATGGTTTACCGTCCCTGTAGAGGCAGCAGGCAAAACGATGACGGTCAAGCTACCAAAGAAGGGGTCTTTCGCGGTATATGATGAGGAAGGAAAATACCCTCTCAACTATTCCATCGTCAGTGGCAATAATAAAGTGACTTTGCCGAAGAACGGAACAATGGTATTTGCCGGTACACCAGGCTCGGAATTTCAAATAACAATCAAGTAAATTAGTTACGCACAAAAAGCCCACACATTTCGCTACGGGGAGAAAAGTGGGCTTTTTGTAATGGATCGAAGAAGGCGAACAATGGAGCTTGACAAGATCATAATCTACACGGTCCTTGCATACGTTAGAATCAACCATACGGAAATGAAAGAGTTCATATATTTTAATCCTCAAGAGGAAAAAACAAAAAAATGTTGATTTCCCTTATTAACTGCTATATAACTTAATTAGAAGTATTATTATTTAATACTTAATTTAAATGACAGGAGAGGGACAAATGGACTCTATGGCAACCGCTAACACTGGAAAATGTCCGTTTTCGCATGGCAGTACTACGAATCACAACCCTAGTGCTACGTCGAACAAACACTGGTGGCCCAACCAGTTGAACTTGAACATCCTGCATCAGCATGACAGAAAATCTAACCCTATGGGAGAAGAGTTCGATTATGCAGAAGAGTTCAAAAAGTTGGACTACCAGGCTCTCAAGCAGGATCTTTATGATCTCATGACAAACAGCCAAGATTGGTGGCCTGCCGACTACGGACATTACGGGCCATTATTTATCCGTATGGCTTGGCATTCCGCTGGTACATATCGTACAGGAGACGGCCGTGGCGGTGCTGGAACTGGCACACAGCGTTTTGCTCCACTTAACAGCTGGCCAGACAATGCCAACCTTGATAAAGCTCGACGCCTTCTATGGCCGATCAAGCAAAAATATGGCAACAAGATCTCTTGGGCAGACTTGTACATTCTCGCCGGCAATGCTGCTATTGAATCCATGGGCGGGAAGACGATCGGTTTTGGAGGCGGACGCGCGGACGTTTGGCATCCAGAAGAAGATATTTACTGGGGTGCTGAAAAGGAATGGCTAGGCGATAAGCGTTACACCGGCGATCGTGATCTCGAGAATCCGCTCGCTGCTGTTCAAATGGGTCTGATTTATGTGAACCCCGAAGGTCCGAACGGGAATCCAGATCCGCTTGCCAGTGCTCGTGACATCCGCGAAACCTTCAAACGCATGGGAATGAACGATGAAGAAACGGTTGCACTCGTGGCAGGTGGCCATACATTTGGGAAGGCTCACGGCGCAGGAGATGCTGCTCTTGTAGGCCCAGAGCCGGAAGCTGCTCCCTTGGAAGCCATGGGCTTAGGATGGCAGAGCACACACGGTTCCGGTAAAGGTCACGACGCCATCACCAGCGGTATTGAAGGGGCTTGGACTGCGAATCCGACACAATGGGATAATGGTTTCTTTGAACTCTTATTCGGATATGAATGGGAGCTGACCAAAAGTCCAGCAGGTGCACATCAATGGGTTGCTGTTAATCCTTCTGATGAGCATCTTGCACCGGATGCAGAAGATGCGTCCGTGCGTGTTCCAACGATGATGACCACTGCGGATATGGCTTTGCGTATGGATCCAGCATACGAAAAGATTTCTCGTCGTTACTATGAGAATCCAGAAGAGTTTGCAGATGCATTTGCAACTGCATGGTTCAAACTCACACATCGCGACATGGGGCCTCGCTCAAGATATTTAGGCCCAGAAGTTCCAGCAGAAGATTTTATTTGGCAAGATCCTGTACCCACTGCTGAATATGAATTAACAGATGCCGATGTTGCAGAACTGAAAACACGCATCTTAGACTCGGGCCTTACCGTCAGCGAGCTGGTAACAACGGCTTGGGCTTCCGCTAGTACCTTCCGAGGCTCGGATATGCGTGGTGGCGCGAATGGTGCTCGCATCCGTCTTGCTCCACAGAAGGATTGGGAAGTGAATGAGCCGAAAAAACTTGAAAAGGTGCTTACGATCATGGGAGTCATTCAAGAGGACTTTGGTAAAAAAGTCAGCATGGCCGATTTGATTGTACTCGGCGGTAGTGCGGCAGTAGAAAAAGCTGCACAAGCTGCTGGCTTTGATGTAACGGTTCCTTTTGCTCCTGGACGTGGCGATGCGACACAAGAGCAAACCGATGCAGAAAGCTTTGCTGTGCTCGAACCAATCGCTGATGGTTTCCGGAATTATCAGAAGAAGCAATATCGCGTCAGTCCTGCGGAGCTCCTGATAGACAAGGCACAGCTACTAAACCTTACTGCTCCAGAAATGACTGCACTCGTTGGCGGTATGCGTGTTATCGGGACAAACCACGGTGGCACACAACACGGTGTATTCACGGATCGCGTAGGTACACTCACGAACGACTTCTTCGTTAACTTGCTAGATATGGGCATACAGTGGAAGCCAGTAGACGGAGGCGTATTTGAAGGACGTGATCCCAAAACGGGGGAAGTCGTGCGTACAGCAACTGCTGTTGACCTCGTGTTCGGTTCAAACTCTGTTCTGCGTGCCATTGCAGAGGTTTATGCGCAAGACGATAACAAAGAAAAGTTTGTACGTGACTTCATTGCTGCATGGGTGAAGGTAATGAATGCAGATCGTTTCGATCTTAAATAAGCATAATTTGAAAAATAAAGCAAAGAACAGTATTTGTTGTTGGATACTGTTCTTTGCTTTATATTTTCTATAGTAATAGTAGAAAGCGAATCGGTAACGAATTTACAACTTGGAGACAACTGAAAGATACTTTTAACATATGAACGCTATATTCTATGAACTGTAACAAGGGTTTCGTACCCAAACCAAAAACAAAAAATTTCAGGAGGCATTACCATGAACAAAAAAAATATTCTCGTTTTGTCAATGGCACTAACAATTGTAGGCGGTGCTACAGCAGCGGTATTTGCAAGCGATAACGCAATTCATTCTACGAAAAACAAAGTCGTAACGTTGGCAAGCAAAGAAGGAAATGGCACAAATCAAACTACTACAAATGATGTAGTCAAAGTAGCAAATGGAAAGATTAGCGATGAAGAAGCGGTAAAAATGGCAACGAAAGCTCTAAAAGACTATATGGGGCTTGACGCGAAATCTTTTGGTGAGGCGCATGTAAATCGAACGAACAACCAAGAAGACTTTAAGTTCTTTATGGATTTATATTCAAAAGAAGATGCAGCTGTATTAAAAGAAAACGCGAAAAAAGATACGGCTGATGTTATCGTGGTACAGTTTGTTCGTGCTGAAGACTTAAACCAACCAATGGCCGCTTCTAATCGCATTGTCATAAATGAAAAAACAGGTGAAATTGTTTCTCTAACTGCTTTCACCGATGAAAATAGAAGCTCAGAGACAACAATCGATGATGCGAAAGTGAAATCTGCGGTTATCAGCTTTTTTGATCAACAACAGAAAAATGTGAAGGAAAATACGATGAAGGTTAGTAAGACTGCTAGTTCCGGAACCATACGTGTTCTTTGCAACCTGGAAGATGGAAGAGATGCAGAGATGACCATTAGTCTGAAGAATTATTCCGTATCTAGTTATGAGATTAATTATGACAGACTACTCCCGCTACCTTCTGAAGAAAAAGACCACAGTGAGAATTTCAGAGCGCTTTAAGTAAATGAAGATATTGTAGGACGGATAAGATGGAGTAAGTGCCCGAAATGGTACTTACTCCTCTTATCAAAAAAGTTTTAGGAGGCATTACATATGAACAAAAAAAATATTCTCGTTTTGTCAATGGCTCTATCCATTGTAGGCGGTTCTACAGCAGCTGTATTTGCAAGCGAAAATGCGGTTCCTTCTACTAAAAACAACGTCGTAACAGTGGCAAGCAAAGCAGAAAATGGCACAAATCAAACCACTGGAGCCAAAGTAGCAAATAGAAAGATTAGTGATGAAGAAGCAGTAAAAATGGCAACTAAAGCTCTAAAAGACTATAGGGGGCTTGACGCGAAATCTTTTGGTAAGGCGCGTGTAAATCGAACCAACAACCAAGAAGACTTTAAGTACTTTATGGGTTTGGTTTCAAAAGAAGATGCAGCTGTATTAAAAGAAAACGCCAAAAAAGATACGGCAAATGTTATCATGGTACAGTTTGTTCGTGCTGAAGACTTAAACCAGCCAATGGGCGCTTCGAATAACATTGTCATAAATGAACGAACAGGTGAAATTGTTTCTTTAACTGCTTTCACTGATGAAGATCGAAGCGCAGAGACAACAATCAATGATGCGAAGGTTAAATCTGCGGTTATCAACTTTTTTGGTAAACAACAGAAAAAAGTGAAGGAAAATACGATGAAGGTAAGTAAGAGTGCTAGTTCCGGAACCATACGTGTTCTTTGCGCTCTGGAAGATGGAAGGGATGTAAAAATGACAATTAGTCTGAAAAATTATTCCGTATCCAGTTATGAGATTAATTATGATAGACTAATCACTCTACCTTCCGTAGCAAAAGACTACCGTGAGAATTTCAGAGTCCTGAAAGTGAATTAAAAAATGTAGGACTGATTAGATGGAGTAAGTGCCCGAAATGGTACTTACTCCATCTAACCGTTACAAAAGGAACGAGGTAAAAACGGTATGATAAAAATTTTAGTGGTTGAAGATGATATTGCCGTAGCAAATTTAATAAAATTGAATTTAAATACGGCAAATTATAAGAGTACAGTCGTTTTTGATGGAGAGGAAGCCCTGAGTGTAATTGAAAGCGATCATTTTGATCTCATACTTTTGGATGTCATGCTTCCGAAAGTGGATGGATTTACGTTATTCGAAAAAATCAAACCTTTAGGGATACCTGTCATTTTTTTAACTGCGAAAAGTTCAGTCACAGATAAGGTGTATGGATTAAAAGCGGGCGTAGATGACTATATGACGAAACCCTTTGAAGGAATTGAATTGCTGGCCAGGATTGAAAATGTATTAAGGCATTACAATAAAAAAAGCAACATCATAAATTTTAAAGACACAGAAGTATACTTGCAAGAAATGAAGGTGAAAAAGAACGGTGAAATGATTGAGCTTACCTTGAAGGAGTTCGAATTATTGGTGTTTTTAGTGCAAAATAAAAACATCGTATTAACGAGAGAAAAAATCATAGAAAAAATTTGGGGCTATGACTACGTTGGCGAGACTCGGACGATTGACAACCATATACAAAAGCTAAGAAAAAAGCTGGGATGGAAAGATGAAATTAAAACAGTATTTAAATTGGGATATAGGCTGGAGGAATAAATGAAATTTTGGCAGAGGATATTTTTATGTACATTAATCATATTTGAAATCTTTTTTGTACCAGCTTCCATTTACCTGATTAATAGCAGCTTTGAACTCAATCTTAATATGGAGATCCGTTCCGGGATAAGTGAACAGGATCGATTTGCTAACTCTTTAGAATCAAATCTCTATCTACTTAAAGTTCAAAAATCTTCATCCCCAGATGCAGAAGGAGTTGGCAAACCAAACATAGATTCCATGATTCGTACGTACTTGGACAACTTTGGGGAACAGGATGTATATTTGGATGTAATAGATGAAAAAAACAAAGTTATTTTTAGTCATTTTAAAAATAACAAGATAACTCTTACGAATCGAGAAGAATTAAACATCCCAACCGATAAAGTAAATTACATCATTCGGGACCTAGGGGAAAAGACGTACTTATTTATCGCTAAGAATATTTATTTGGAAAATAACCACTATAAGCTTTCTTACGTGAAAGATATTTCGAGTGTCTATGAAAATAGAGAAGACTTATTAAGCCTTTTAATCAAGTTAAATGCTCTTGTTTCAGCCATTTTGGTCATTGTTACCATCATCATGAGCATGTTTATCGTAAAACCGATTAATAAACTAATCCAGTCAACAAGAATAATTGCAGGCGGGAATTTCAGCGAAAGAGTTATGGTCAAATCGAAAGATGAAATCGGGTTGTTAGCGGAAAATTTCAATTTGATGGCCGTTGATGTAGAAGATAAAGTAAACCAGCTTAAAAGATCTTCAGAAGACAAGCAAAGGTTTATCGATAACCTGGTACATGAACTTCGGACTCCTTTAACTTCGATCATAGGCTATGCGGATTATTTACGAACGAATAAATATGATGAAGAGACGTATATCAACTCATTAAGCTTTATCTATGAAGAAGGAAAGCGGCTAGAGAAACTGACATTTAAGCTGATGGAGCTCATTGTTTTGCGAAAAGAAGATTTTGAGTTAAAAAAGGGAAAACTTGACGAACTTTTTGTGGAAATCAAACATTCCTTTATTCCAAAGCTGAACATAAAGAATATCGATCTGGAAATATCGACGGAGAATCTGAGTGTTTTCATGGATAAGGATTTGATGAAAATTTTGCTTGCAAACCTGATAGACAATGCGATTAAAGCATCGAAGAACAACGATAAAATACTGCTAAGCTCATACAGAGATACGGAGTCAAGAATTATTCTTGAAGTGAAAGATACAGGGATTGGTATTCCTGATGACGACATAACAAAAGTGTTTGAGCCATTCTTTATGTCCGACAAATCGAGATCGAGAGTGAATGGAGGAGGCCTCGGGCTCGGGCTTTCCTTATGTAAGGAGATAGCTAACATTCATGACGCTGAAATAAGAATAGAAAGTAAGCTCGGTGAAGGTACAACTATCCAATTGGTTTTTAACGAATTGATGAAGAAAGCTTTGCCGTGATCGTAAAAACGAACGTAAGGAAGCATAATCTAAAAATGTAGAGAGGGCTTTCCCAAAAGTCATGAATAATGACTGCGGGACAGCCTTTTTATTTCCTGTGTCGAATAAGCATGCCATCATCTCCATTCTTACTAAATTGTAAGAAAGAAGGTCAAAATCGTTAGACGAGAGTCATTCAATTACAGGAAAGTCTCGTCTATAATCCAGACATAAATCGTTTATAAGGGAGCAATTAAGATGAAAAAAGTAATAGGTTTCTTGTTGGTTATTGTCATCTTTGCAGGGATTGGATTCGGAGTAAACCGCTTTGTAGAAGGTCCATCGCAAGCGGTCGATGGCGTTCTTGTTATTGGTACAGAAAAGGATGCGTATCAGGTCAAAGAGTTGTATACAGATAACACCAAACAGACGATTGACTACAAAATGAAATTGGTTACAACGACAAAAATGACGAAATTGGCAGAGGAAGATCAAAAAGAAGCAGGTCAAGAATTTGATACAAGAGAAATCAAATATTCGGTTGTTACTCGATCCACAGCTGAGCAATTCATCAAAAAGGGGATTCTCAGAGCCAGACAAGACCCAAACAGTTCATCCATTCTTACAGACCCTGTTACTAGCATAAAAGAATTATCGAATGGTCAAAATCTGTTTTACTCTTCAAGTGATTATGAAATGAAGAATAACCAAATCGATTTGAACGGTCAGATGGTACCTGTAGAGTATGTGAAGCATCAGATGTGGATCGGGTATATCCCACAAGCAGATCTTGTTATCGTTGACGACAAGACCTACAACCAATTAACCGAAGCAGAGTCAACGCTCTCCTTGATCCAGTTTGAAAATCGCAGCTTCGATTATAAGAAGAAAGATAAGGTGAATCAAGTCCTACAAGAAATCGAGAAGGTGTACGCAAATAGTGAAGACAAAGTAAACTTTGTAGACGTACAAGATTGAGTTTGAGTGATGGGAGGGTGAACTGTATGGAAATTGTACGAATGGAAAACGTAGTAAAAAGTTATGGGGAAGGAAATAGCAAGGTAGATGCGTTAAAAGGGATTCACCTTTCTATTGAGCAAGGAGAGTTTGTTTCCATCGTTGGTGTTTCCGGCTCTGGGAAAAGTACACTGCTGCATATTTTAGGCGGGTTGGATCGTCCAACTTCAGGACAAGTATTCATTGGGGATCATAATATTTACGATTATACAGATGATGAACTTTCCATATTCAGAAGAAGAAAAGTCGGGTTTATTTTTCAGTTTTTTAATTTGATCCCGGTATTGAATGTCCAGGAAAATATCGCGTTGCCCATGTTATTGGATGATGAACCGATAGATATGACGTATTTAGATGAACTGATTGAAATCCTGGGTCTCCATGAACGAAAAGACCACTTGCCTTCCGAATTATCGGGGGGTCAACAGCAACGAGTCTCTATCGGTAGGGCCTTAATGAATCGTCCGCACTTGATTTTAGCGGATGAACCCACAGGTAATCTCGATACGCGAAATACGAAGGAAGTCATGGATCTATTACGATTGACTGCCAGGAAATACAATCAAACCATTGTCTTGATTACGCACGATCTTGCAATTGCTTCGGCTTCTGACCGGATCATCACGATAGAAGACGGTACGATCATTTCAGATCAACGGCTTGCTGCGAATTAGCCAAAAGACTGGAGGAGAATGATTTTGATCAGCAGCTATAAACAATTAAGCAGCAAGTATTTAAAGGGAAATATGAAACGAACGATTTTGACTTTGATCGGAATCATACTTTCTGTAGCGTTAATTTCCACAGTCGGCCTTTATATGAAAGGATCACAACTATCACAAATTGAGAGGATCAAGAAGTTAAGCGGGTTTTCTTTTCATCTCGGTATTTCCAATTACGATGAAGCACTATTGAACAAAATCAAATATAATCCTCAAATTGCTTCGTTTGGTTTGATGTCTCAGGGCGGCATCGTTCCGGTTGGAGAGGTTTCTGTTCAAAAGAATTTCGCTGATCATCGCGCCTTGGAGTTTTTAACCTACAGTTTCGTTGATGGCAGATTACCAGCCAATGAGCATGAAGCAGCAGTCGAATCATGGACGCTTCCTTACTTGAAAAAGGATCTTCAGATCGGCGACTCATTTGCACTTGATGGTCAAACCTATCAACTGGTTGGTTTACTGGATAATCGCGCATCCACTCAGGAAAATAAAGTTGGTCGTTTCCTAACCTATAAGCATGATTTTGCTATGGGAGAGGGTATGATCCTAGCCGAAATCAACGAGAATGCGGACGTTAAAGAGGTTGTAGAGGAGATGAAATCACTTACGGAAGACGAGAATCTTGTGATCAATGAGCGATTGATCACAGTTTTGAAACCAGAATCGAATCAATCGATTTTGGCCGTACTCGTCATCGCCGTCAGTATTGTTGTGATCGCGAGCGTTGTGGTGATTTACAACGCTTTTCAAATCAGCGTCGTAGAGCGAATGAAGCAGTTCGGCTTGCTCCGAAGCATCGGCGCTACGCGAAAGCAAATTAGACAAATCGTGATGAGAGAAGCTGCTGTGCTGGCTGTCATCGCTATACCGATTGGACTTGTATGTAGCATATTGGCGGTCGCTGCTCTCCAATCCATTTTCCCGCTCATTTTAGAAGATAGTGCAGGTGCTTCGTTCTTTCATATCGATTGGTGGATTTTATTCATCAGTTCGATCATTACGCTGACGGCTGTATTAGCATCCAGTTATTACCCGGCTTTTTTTGCGGGCAGAATATCCCCACTGCTGGCCATCAGCAGCAGGTTGTCCATTAAAAAAGAGGTGTTCAAAAAACACAAGAATAACGTGTTGAAAAAGCCGTTATCTTTCCCCTTGAGCCTGGCTTTGAAAAATGTCAAAAGAAATAAAAATCGTTATACCATTACGATCCTATCCATCATTATATCCAGTGTATTGTTTATTACTTTCTCGTCTATGATGGATATCGCACTTGCACACCAATATGTGAAAGATTTATCATCGAGGAAATCAGATCTTTCCATCACTCTGCAACCAGTTCATGATGATTTTTCAGCAGAAAGACAGCAAATTTTGGAGCTATTGAAGTCGGTTGAAAATATATCCGGAGTGAAAGAACAGGGCAGCCGTTTTGAAATCGATTTGAAGGATAAAACTCAATCTCTTACAACTGTTGCTCACATCGAGGAGTCTATTGGAAAAAAACACGACATTACCATCGGGAATCGCATCGAAGAGAATAAAGTAATGAAAGATTCGGAGCTCGAGATAAAAGTGCTGGCATACAGTTTTA
Organism: Brevibacillus sp. BD137; assembly: GCF_041644655.1. Taxonomy (NCBI): domain Bacteria; kingdom Bacillati; phylum Bacillota; class Bacilli; order Caryophanales; family Paenibacillaceae; genus Brevibacillus; species Brevibacillus sp. BD137. Next base: position 245,348 of record NZ_JAOTNO010000002.1, read on the forward strand.
TCACTGTCATTTCGTTAATTGGCAGTCTCAATATCCTTAATACGATTACGATCAGCATCATCATCAGACGAAAAGAACTGGCTGCGTTAAAATCCATAGGCATGTCACAAAGGAATTTGAAAAAAATGATCATCTATGAAGCGCTGATTTACGGTGTTTCTGGAAGTTTACAAGGGATCTTTTTCGGTTGTATACTTTCTTATATTATCTATTTGGCGGCTTCCGGTGTCTTGAAGGTCGAATGGACGATCCCCTACGAAGCTTGTCTCATTACGTTTGTTTCAGCTTTGCTCATCAGCTTTTTATCTGTTCTATTACCACTGAGAAAAATTCAAAAAGATAATCTTATCGATGTTATCAGGGAACAATGATAAAATGGGCCTGACTATTTTATAGTCGGGCTTTTCGGTTTGGTCAATGGCTGAACACTGGAATGAAAATGAGGAGATGACAACCTTGCATAAAATATTGCTTGTGGAAGATGATGAGGCGCTTGGTCTGGCCATCGAATTCTCCTTGCGGAATGAAGGCTATGAGGTGGTCAGAGCCTCTAGTATAAAAGAAGCGAAACACCAGTTTAATCAGCAACCTTTTGATTTGGCTATCCTGGATGTCGGTCTTCCAGATGGAAACGGCTATGATTTATGTCTGCATTTTAAAGAGCAAAACGATTCAGCGGTTATTATTTTCTTAACGGCCTTGGATGAAGAAGCAAATGTAGTAATGGGCCTGGATATTGGCGGGGACGATTATATAACGAAACCTTTCCGAGTCAAAGAATTCATATCTCGAGTGAAAGTACAGTTACGCAAACGCGGGAGGTTGGAAGCTTCCTCCATCACCTTAGCATCTGAAAATATAAAAATAGATACGAATCTAGTCAAGGCTTACAAAAATCAGGAAAGCATTCCATTAACCAATCTTGAATACAAGCTTCTGCTAACTTTCATGATGAACGCCCATAAAGCACTAAAAAGAGATGATCTCCTGATGAAAGTATCGGAAGGAGAAGATGCTTTTTTTGATGTAAACACGCTATCTGTCTACATTAAGCGTCTACGAGATAAAGTGGAAGATGACCCCAAAAATCCACAGTTTATCGTTACCCAAAGAGGATTAGGTTATCGGTGGAATAAGGATGTGAGTAGAGAGTAAGATGATGAAGAATACCGAATTGAAAGGGTACATGACGATACTTGCCGTTCTGTTATCACTATTTACCATTTACCAGTTTATTGCCCATCAACTATTTTATGATGCTTTGAAAAGCGACTCCATTGCAACCTGGGGTGAAATTACGGCTAGATTGGTTGAACAAAATCCCGAGAATGAAGCGGAAATTATGAAAGTCTTAACAAGTCACGCATCTAATTCAAGTGTGTACCAGGAAAAAGGAAGAGAGCTCTTTAGACAGTACGGACTATATGAAGATTTGGGATCAGAGCTTTTTCCCCTTTTAAATAAACATATTTCCAGCCATAATCAATGGATTTATTGGGGATTGATTTGTTTCAGTTTGATGTTGCTTGGAGCAAGCTATATGCAATACAAGATGGTCTTCCATAAAATTAGACAACTTACTTCTTCAGCAAAAAAAATAATCGATGGGGACTACTCGGTAGTCATCAATGAAAATAAGGAAGGGGATCTCGCTAAACTAGCGGCATCCTTCCGTTCCATGAAAAATATTATTCGAAAAAGCATGCAGGATCTTTTGGAAGAGAAAGAGTTTTTAGCACAAATGCTGCAAGATATCTCCCATCAATTAAAAACGCCTCTTTCAACGATATCCATCTACAATGAAATGTTGTTGAATGCAGAACTTTCTCGTCAGCAGCAAGTTCAACTCCTGCAAAATAATGAAGTTCAAATCTCCAGAATGAATGTCTTAATACAAAATTTATTAAAAGTAGCGAAAATTGACGCCAACGCTATTTCATTTGATAGAGAGCCAGCCAATTTGGTGGATACGATTGATGAAGTTTTAGATCGTTTGACAAGCATGATCAGTGATAAGCATATAGCGATTGACTGGGATGCGCCGAAGGAAATCGTCGTCGCCCACGATAAACTATGGATGCAGGAAGCATTGTTGAACCTGCTGAAGAATGCGATCGAGCATTCCAAACCCAGCAGTACAATCATGATTCAAGTAAAAGATACGCCGATCTATACAGAGTTGGTGATTCAAGACTTTGGCGAAGGAATCGCACCTGAAGAATTATCGCATATTTTTGATCGATTCTACAAAGCAACAGGTTCTAGAAAGCAGGATTCGACTGGAATTGGATTGGCGCTAGTCAAAGCCATTATCGAAGCACATCATGCCTTGATGAAAGTGGAGAGTGAAAAAGACAGCTTTACAAGATTTACGATTACTTTCATGAAATTTTAATTATGTATGCACAAAGCCGAATGGAAGGACTACCGTATGATACCTATGAGCACTTGTAACAAGCGCTCCGCGTGTCGATGGAGAGACAGGGGCGCCTATATCGCGGCCGTTTTTGTTGTTATGGCTTTGGGCTTAGGGTCCAGAGCGTTCGCCGATGTGTTGCCTGTCTTTGTAGCGGAGCATTTTGGCGATGCATTATGGGCTTGCATGATCTACTTCGGCTTTCGCACTTGTTATGCTCACAAAAAGATTTCTTTCTCGCTGTGGTGCAGCCTCGCGTTTTGCTTTGCGATCGAGGCCAGCCAATTGTATCAGGCCGACTGGATCAATTCCCTTCGGAAGACAACTCTTGGGGCGTTGGTATTAGGAAAGGGATTTTTAACGGCGGACCTTGTGCGGTACACTGCGGGAGCTGCTGTCGCTTTTCTGCTCGACCTAGCTTGGCCTGGCGTAAGAGCTTGTGATTTTTGGCGGATGTACGACATACCAAAAAAATCTTCTAGGAGGGATCATGTTGCAGCAGCTCTTTACCGATATGATGAAACAGGACGTTAAGCCGTTCCTTTCTAAGCGTGGATTCGCAAAGAAGGGTTTGAATTTCACTAAGAAAACCGAAAGCCTCATCTACATGTTCAACTTCCAAAAATCTGCTGGCAATGCAGCGGACCATGTAATGTTTTATGTGAACTGTGGTATTTATGCAGCGGAGTTGGCACAAATACAATCGAGAGAGATTCTAACAGCACCTTTAGAAGCGGAGTGTCACTTCAGAGCAAGAATGGGGGAGATTGTTGAATCTGTACCAGATCGATTTTCAATCACTCCGGATACGAATATGGATGATGTAAGAAAAACAATTCTAAGTGGATTAGAAGAGGTGATTCATTTCTATGATACGATGACCAGTGCCAGATCCATTGTGGATTATTACACTTCAGGGCCATTTTTACATCTGAGCGAAGAGAGCTTTCATCTGCTTTTACAATCAAATGATGTAGCAGCGGCTAAACATTATTGGAAGGCTTTGCAGGAAAAGTACGGAACAGAAAAACGATGGACCATATTCGAAAATAAATACACGGCCATCTTCAATAAATATGGAGTGGAATTTGATAAGTGATAGAAACAGCGGTCAATCTAAGACTTTATTTTCAGGTCTTAGGTGGCCGCTATTTCATTTAGAGGAGTCAGCACAAACCTAATTTATGGGAAAATAGGCGAACGAAATAGGCGGAAAATCCATAACGTAAAGTGTGTGAAAGCCAATGGAGGAGGGAATTTATGTACGGGTGGTATCCACAAGAGGGTTATTATCCAATTTCAGCGGGAGAAGGTAGACACTACAACAATTACGAATTGCTGAGACATATTGCCAGATTAGAACGACATCTGGCGGAGGTACAAGCGGCCATGTCAGCATGTACAAAAAAGAATGGTGGATTAAAAAAGGATTTAGAAGTGGTCAGACAGCAGAGCTCAGTGCAAACTCAAAATGATCAAACTTATCAACAGCCAGGAGTAGATAAAGTAAATGTCAAATGTATAGAAGCGACAGAGTCATCCGTAACCTTTGAAATATCAGGAAGAAGATTAACATTTGACAGCGATTATTATGGTAATTATGTAGGCGAATATACTCCTGGAAAAGAGTACGTAGCCATGGGGGATTATGGAGCAGGGCAAATCTATCTAACCATTAAGGATGATAATGAAATTTGGCATACATTTAGATATTCACGTATCCAATCGTAATTGATAAGATGTGCTCATAGATTGCTTTTTGATTCTTGTCGAGTGATATAACCAAGGATACTGACTGCGTCTGCCAGAAAATGCTTATGTCACTCGACATTGTACACACTTTGAGATTTGCAAGGGAAGCAAATAGTTAACCCCAACCAAAGAAGTGGCAGACTGATGACATTTTGAATGCTTAGTTGGGATGAATTGTATGTAATAGTTGGAAAAAAATAGTGTTTGTGGTAGTATTGATATACAGATAAACGATCCAGTAGTGCCTTACGAGTTGGCACAAGGCATTCTTCAATTCAATATTTAGATAAATTTCTAAATATCTAAAAACGATGTATGAAAGTAGGATCGATTGATTATGTCCATGAATTATGCATTTAAGGCACTCTCTGATCCCACAAGAAGAAAAATTCTTGACCTGTTGAGGGAGAAAGATATGACGGCTGGAGAAATAGCTGACCATTTTCAAATGACAAAGCCCAGCATCTCCCACCACCTCAGTTTGTTGAAACAGGCACAAATGGTTTACGACGAACGAAAAGGGCAAAACATCTACTACTCACTGAATACGACTGTTTTTCAAGACTTATTAAAATGGTTTATCCAATTTCATTAGAAAGTGAGGGAATCACATGAATAAATCCAATTTGTCTATCTTGTTTTTTTTCATCAGTGTTGTCTTAGGCGTAATTTGTTATCCCTCCATGCCAGATCAGATGGTCATTCATTGGGGACCAAATGGCGAACCGAATGGTTTTGCGCCTAAGCTTGTGGGTGTAACCTTTATTCCGGTTGTGATGCTGTTTCTTTTCGTGGCTGTTCGCAGTCAAAAACAGTATTATAAAAAGTTCCAAAGCAGTCACGATACAATCTTGCATACATTAATGATCGTACTTCTCGTCATCCATAGCGTAATCATCGCATATGGATATGGATATATGTTAAATATTGGAATATTCGTAACCCTTATTTTGGGAATTCTCTTTGTAACGATAGGGAATTTCATGCCTAGGTTTCGACATAACTATCTGATTGGGATACGCACGCCATGGTCACTCGCTAGTGAAGAGGTCTGGAAAAATACCCACCTGTTGAGTTCCCGTGTGTTCTTCATCGGAGGAATCCTCATCATGCTCACGTCATTCTTACCAACAACCATCCATTACAGCCTCATGCTGATCATTGTGTTGGTGACCATTCTGATTTCGATTGGAAGCAGCCGCTACTATTACAAAAAAACAGGAAGGGGAAAGTAAAATGAAAAACTTGAAAATAGCATTTCTATTGTCGTTGGTGAGCGCTATCGGTTTTATCGCAGCTATTCCTTATTTGCTAGCAATTGGCGGGGATGCATTAGCCATGGTACCTATCCCGGTGCCGGTGGCAATGACAATTTTTGTATTGCAGGGGACCATCATGGCGTTTCTGTTTTCATGGATTGGATTGACCTTCGCAACCAAGGTTGGGCTGGATGCCCCTGTCCTTCGGAAGTGGTTATATAAAACGGGCGGAGAGTCCTTTAACAAAAAGGGAATCATTCAAGCAGTCATCTTTGGATTGGCAGCAACAGGTCTTCTCCTCCTACTGGAATTCGCCGTTTTCCAACCATTACTGCCAATCTTGGCGGAAAAAGCCCAAAACGTAGAAGTATCGGTTTGGGCAGGGATCCTGACATCCATTCAAGGCGGCGTATACGAGGAAGTCATGGTTCGCTTGTTCATGATGACCATGATCGTGTGGATTTGTAGCAAGCTATTCGGACGTAACTCGTCTCCTAAGCCCTGGATGTACTGGACAGGGATCATTGGGGCGGCCCTTATATTTGGGCTTGGTCATCTCCCAGCGGCAAATGTCTATTTTGGTGAGATTACCCCGCTGTTGTTCATTCGCACACTTGCCCTTAACGGGGTGGCAGGAATCTTATTCGGTTACCTCTACTGGAAGCGCGGTCTGGAGTATGCAATGATTGCGCACGCGATAGGGGATATCATCCTTCACGGTTTCATCAAATAAGACCGCTTCCCACACGATTTCGTATGTGTAAAAAACATACAATTTCTTTACATTTCGAGACGTTATTCAAGAAAGTAGATCAAAAACTCCGTCGCAAGATGGTTTTTGGTCTTCTTTCTGTTTGGTAAAAAAGCGTCACAGAAAACAAATTTTAATTTTTATGGAAATTTATTGAATACGGAAAAAATGAGGGGTAATATAGAGAATGGAATTTATTAGGAATGAGGGGGGCATGCCTTGCGTTTTCTAACGAATTTTTCTCTCAGAAACTCCACAGCTATTATTATTATGAGCCTGCTTATCGTAGTTAGTGGAATCATTGCCGCCATGTCTCTCAAGGTAGAGAACATGCCGGATATCACTTTCCCAGTGCTTCTAGTCAATACTACTTATCCGGATGCATCTCCAGAAGATGTTCTCGATGATGTAACGAAGCCATTGGAACGTGAAGTTGGGCATGTAACAGGCGTTAAGGCAGTGGAGTCTTACTCAAGCAACAATAGTTCCACGCTACAGGTCTACTTGGAGACGGGTTCAGATGTACAAGCAGTCAGGGACGAGCTGGAAAGAAAAATCTCCAGTATTGCGCTTCCCAGCAAAGTAAACAGACCTCAAGTAATGATTCAGGGCTTCAGCAATCAACCCGTCTATTATCTGTTTGTGACAGGACAGGATAAGGAGAGTGGAGTCGATCATTTTGACAACGACGTAAAAGAAACAGTGCTCAAAGAGTTAGAAGGTATTGAAAGTGTTGATAAAGTATCAACAATAGGCGGGCAATTCAAAGAAATGAAAATCCTGCCAAAGGTAGATGCGCTAAACTACTACGGAATCTCTCCATTGCAGCTGAAACAGCTTTTACTTGACAATCACGTAGCCCTTCCAATCGGTTCGATCACCGAGGATGGGGAAGAGCGCATCATTCGCGTGGTAAGCCGTTACCTCAATGTGGATGATATTCGAAACACGAAGATTTTCCTCCCGAGTGACCCCACAAATGGGCTTACCTACGTCAGGCTTGGCGATATCGCTGAAGTCAATTTTGATGAAGTCGTTAATTCGATCAGCCGCTATAACGGCAAGAATGGAATTAACATCAATATTTACAAAACACGTGACGCCAATGCGGTAGAAACCGGTGATGCTATTAATGCAAAATTATCCCTTTTGAAAGAAGAGTACCCGGACTTAACCTTTACCACGATTTATGACACTTCTGTCGATATCAAGAATTCGATTAATGGCATGCTCAAAGAAGGCTTGCTTGGAGCTATTATGGCTTCTGTAGTCATTTTGTTCTTTTTGCGTCATGTAAAAGCAACCCTCATCGTCCTCGTCTCTATCCCAACATCCATCCTAGTAAGTCTGATCTTCATGTCCTGGATGGGGATCACACTCAATATGATCACACTATTTGGGATGGCAGTGGCTGTAGGACGAGTTGTGGATGACAGTATCGTCGTCATCGAGAATATTTTCCGCCATTTGCAATTGAACAAAGAACGCAAGGAAAACTTGATTCAAATGGCCACCCACGAAATGCTACATGCCATTACTTCATCGACTTTTACGACAACCGCCGTATTTTTACCTATTGTGTTTGTTGGAGGGATGATCGGAGAAGTATTCCGCCCATTTGCTCTAACGGTTGTATGCTCGCTGTTTGCCTCACTATTAGTAGCCGTGACGATTGTTCCACTGTTAGCCAAGCTGATGATCTTAAAAGACCACAATATCAAGGAACATGAACAAGGGAAAGGGTCTGACACGTACAGGAAGTTACTTCAATGGTCACTCAACCGCAAGCCCGCTGTCGGATTTCTGTCACTCGTTCTATTTGTCGCAAGTCTAGCGCTACTCCCATACATGAAATACGGATTGTTTCCTGATCCGGAAGCGAAGTACATATTCGCACAAGTAACGATGCCAAAAGGTACACAACTAGATGGACTCGATCAAACGGTTGCCCAGGTCGAAAGTAAATTGATGGAGCAGCCTGAAGTAGAGTACATAGAAATCAATCTTGGCTCTGAAAATGAGGCGGAAATACGCCAATCGAACCAAGCCCTCTTGCTAATCAAAATAGGGCAAGATGTGAATCTCGACCAAACCATCAAGAAATTTGAGGGAATCGTCAAACCGATGATTCCACTAGGATCTGAGATGGCCTTGACGAAACCTGGTAGCAGCGATACCAACAAGTTTAAGGTGATCCTGTATGGACCAGATTTGGTTCGCTTGAAAGAGGCAAGCGAAATTGTCAAATCAAACTTGAAAGTAAGTCCCCTGTTGACCAACGTGAAGGACAATCTGAACGATTTCAAAAATGAAGTTGTCATCAAAGTCGATAGAGACAAAGCCTCGGAACTGGGAGTTTCCCCTGTACAGGTGGCTCAAGAGGTCAACCTCCTGGTCTCGGATACCCGAATTGGCAAGATCAAAGTCGACGACAAAGACTATAGTCTCTTCTTTGGTCTCGGTGAAAACCATGCGAAATCGTTAGAGGAACTGAACAATATTTACATTCAAACGCCAAGCAAGCAACAGGTACGTTTGGTGGACTTTGCCGAGATTGACCAAGAAAAAGTTCAATCACAAATCATGCGCAAGGACGAAAAACAATTCGTACAAATTACAGCAGATATCACGAGTGACAACAAAGGAGGAGCGAGTAATTTCCTGTTCGCGATGTTGCAAGCAGAAAAATTGCCCCCCGGAGTTACACTGTCATCTGAAGGCGTCTCAAGCGACATGGAAAAAAGCTTTAAAGATATGCTTTTAGCCATTGGTGCAGCGATTTTTATCGTCTACATCGTCATGCTCATCACGTTTGGCAACGCTACAGCTCCACTCGCGATTCTACTGTCCTTGCCACTTGCTGTGATCGGCGGATTATTTGGCCTGTTCATTTCGGATACCGTTCTCGATATAACGGCACTTATCGGCTTTTTGATGCTGGTCGGAATCGTTGTTACGAATGCAATCGTGTATGTGGACAATATTCAGCAGAGAAGACTGGAAGGGACTTCTATGCGTGAGGCAGTTGTCGAAGCTGGCGTTACCCGCGTACGCCCGATTATTATGACGGCTGTTGCGACAGTCAGCGCACTCTTGCCACTTTACCTCGGCTTTTCTGAAGGAGCCTTGATGACCAAAAGCTTGGCGATTGTAGTCATTGGCGGACTCGTTACTTCGACGATCCTGACCTTATTCGTGGTTCCTATCGGGTATGAATTACTGTATCGGATCAAAAAAGAGTTTTTTGCCCCTGATACCAAAGAAGCGGAGATCGAGCCAAGTGAGGATATGTTTATTTCCGTGCTGAGAAGTTTACGCGATATGAAAAAGTCTGGGTAAGGCAGAGGGAGGAGTTTACGAACAATGAAGAAGACGAAGCTAATCAGCTCAGGCGTGGCATGTCTTTTAGGCTTGACCATCATCTCGGGATGCAGTTCACAATCCGTAGACAATACCAATTCGAAAGAAGGAAGAACATCAAACGAAAGGCAGTCGAGTACTGAGGTTGAAACCATTAAAGTGGAGAATTCCGTTGATGTTCAAGTGGAGGAAGTCATAGAAGGAGAACTCAAAGACTCCGGCAGATTGCTGGCGGAGGTATTCGCCAACACGGATGTGAGTATTTACGGCAAAACTACCGGAACCGTCTCACAAATCCTGGTGAAAAAAGGGGACACCGTAAAAAAAGGACAAGTCATCGGAAAGCTGGATCAAACCGAAGCGCAATTGAAACTGCGCCAAGCGGAGGCGGCATTAGCAGTCGCCAAGGCAAATCTAGAGCATTCCAACAAAATGGGGACGTCTGGCGAATTGGCAAACAGCCAACTGAAGCAGGCAGAGCAAACCTTTGCGAGTGTCAAGCGAACGATGGAACAAGGCTTGACGCTGGCGCAGGCAAATTACAACCGCTCGAAAAAGCTGTTTGAAGAGAAAGCTTTGTCCAAAGGTGAGCTTGAGAATGCAGAAAACGCGTATCTGCAAGCAAAAAACCAGTATCAAAGCCAGCTGGATCAGGCGCAAACTGCTTTAATTAATGCCAGATCGCAAGTGAATACAGCCGATAAAAATGGACGAGTCACGCAAGCAAGTGTGCAACAGGGACAGGTTGAAGTGGACATTTCCAGGAATGCGTTGGAAAACACGCTCATCAAATCAACAATTGACGGCATTGTCACCGATATCCAAGTCCAAGAAGGCGATACGATCAATCCGCAAAAGCCTGTTGCAACAGTCATTAACCTTGACCCGATGATTGTGAAGGTGAATGTGTCCGAAAAATCGTTGGCTAGCTTCAAAAAAGGAACACAACTAAATTTGCAGGTTCCCTCTCAAAATATCAAGGTGAACGGCAGCATTACCTACGTGGGACTAAAGGCTGCTGACCAATCTAAGCTTTTTCCCGTGGAAATAGAAGTGCCAAATCCAAAAGGTACGCTACTTCCCGGAATGAAGGCAGAAGTCTCTTCCAGCCACGGACAAGCAGGAATTCTCATACCGACTGATGCCATCCTTGAGCGAAATGGGAAATCAGTAGCCTACGTTGTGAATGGCGAGAGAGTAGCTGAGAAGGAAATCTCGATTGCTTCGAAAGGAACGGAGAAGACGCTTATCGGTTCCGGAGTGAAACCAGGAGACAAGGTAGTGATCAAGGGACAATCCCAATTAAAAGATCAGGCAAAAATTCGCATTGTTCCCTAAGGAATAACGAGGAGGATACCTATGCAAAAGATGAACGTTTCCCAGAACCGATGGCTACTCTCTGCAAAAATGACAGCAGAGGCAGAAGTGCTATTATTTTGCTTTCACTATGCTGGTGGTCACGCTGGTATTTATCGGGATTGGCAAAAAAAGCTGCCCGTTCAAATTGGCGTTTGTCCTGTGCAGCTTCCCGGCAGAAGTAATCGCTTTTTAGAGCCTTGCTACACGGATTTGTCTGTAATGATTCGTGATTTGGCAGAAGCGCTTCTTCCGTATCTAAATCGACCGTTTGCATTTTTTGGACATAGCATGGGAACGCTGGTTAGCTTTGAGCTGGCCAGATATTTACGCAAACATTACAACCTCAAGCCGCAACACTTGTTTGCATCCGGATACCATGCCCCGCATCTGCCAGATCCGGGTGAAGCCATTCATCATCTCCCGGATCAAGAGTTTCTGGAGGGCGTACGAACAATGAATGGCACGCCAAAGGAAATTTTTGAGGACAAGGAGATTCTGAATATGCTTCTCCCTACGCTTCGGGCCGATTTCTCGATATGCGAGACATATCGCTATCAAGACGGGGAACCGCTGGAGTCCGGAGTGACGGCCATTGGCGGTTGGCAGGACCCGGATTTTTCCATAACACATCTCGAAGCCTGGAGAGAACATACCAACGCTTCTTTTCAAACGCACATACTGGAAGGCGACCATTTTTTCATCCATTCTCAACAGGACCAAGTCATTTCTATTGTCGGGTCAACTCTTCAAAATTATCTTGCCGGGTATAGGGGGATTGGATGATGACAGGAAAAGCAACACGAGAGGGGACACAGCGCCTAGCACAGGCCAATCCCCATCTTTTCTATAAGCAATTTGGCAGCTTCGATGTGTGGATCAGTCAGGTTGGATTCGGAACGTACCGGATTGATGAACAGGATGAGCAGTACCAGCAGGCACTCCGTAAAGCGCTGCTCGAAGGAATTAACTTGATTGACACGAGTAGTATGTATACAAATGGTAGCGCGGAGAAAGTCATCGGTCATGTGCTGAAGCAGCTGATAAGTGAAGAAAAAATAAAGCGGGAAGAGCTTGTAATCGTGTCGAAGGCCGGTATCGTCCAAGGCGAAGATTCCGAGGAGACGACGAAGAGGACAGCGGAAGGAAAACCTTATCAAGACTTCACGACGGTACACGAAGGAATGTCGATATGTATCCACCCAGAGTACCTTCAAGACCAGCTGACACGTAGCCTGCAGCGCTTGCAGGTGGACACGATTGATTGCTACATGCTGCACAATCCAGAGTGGTATTTGCTATGGGCCAAAATGAAAAAGATCAAGCAACAGGAAGCGTATGATGAATTATTAGAGCGAATGGAGAAGGCTTTTCGACATCTGGAGAAAGAAGTCGAATCAGGTCGGATTCAATGCTATGGTGTCAGTGCCAATTCGTTTGGCAGCAATGTCAAGGAATTTGATTTTGTTGCGCTAGATACCCTTTGGGACATTGCAGAAAAGATTACACCAAATCACCATTTTCGCGTCATCCAGTTTCCAATGAACATGTACGAATCTGGTGCCATACTGGAAAAAAGTCATGCGCAAGGCAAGAGTGCCTTGTTATTTGCCAAGGAAAAGGGACTTGGTGTCATGACCAACCGGACGTTAGATGTGACAGCGAAGGATAAAATCTTCCGCCTGACGAACATCCAACTAGATCTGAGCTCGGTCATTGATGAAAAAGAAGCTACTCGTCGAATCAAGGATTGTCTGAATCGTGTAGATGATGTAGAGGATCAGATCGTCTATCGCGTCTTGCCATTATTGAAAATGGAGAAAGAAGATGTAAAAGAGCTGAAGAAAAAAATATCATCTGGTGCTACACTCCGCAAATACTGGAAAAAGCTATATTCTGCCACAAATGTGCAAAATGTGAGAAACTTCTTGTTTGAGCCGGTCATTGAAGATATTCGTAATACGATTAAAAAACATGATGGCTTGGACGACCAGACACAGCAATGGCTGGATACCTACAAGGCAGCTCTCATGGAGACAGCAGAAGCCTTGAAGAGCTACTATGCCCCCAAAGACTACCAGCGTTCACTGGATATCTCGAAAGAGCTGACGAGGGTGAAGCCGCATTTGATGACAACAGATAACCTCAGCCAAGCAGCCATTAGAACGATGCGCGCCACTCCAGAGGTACACAGCGTCCTGGTGGGGATGAGACGTGAGCATTATGTAGAGGATGTACTCATAGAATTGAAGAGACCTCTAGATACGATCATGCAAGAAGAAGACTGGCACACGATGACCCAAACTCTTAAAACGATTATTAGCTAAAAACAATACCCCAATAGTAAAACCACCTTATGGAATCGTGTAACTACAACGATTTCATAAGGTGGTTATTTTTCATACTTTCGGTTATTTCCACTTGCTGATGATATGCTCGCGATCAAACACTTTAATACTTGTCTGGAACAAGATCAGGGCAACCACCGCACAAAGCGTAACCATTCCCAGATAGATTACCGGATTGCTCATCATGGAAAGAAAGATGACCTGACTGACAGCAAGTCCGATGATTGGCAGCACCAGTATGGCACCAAATTGTTGGGCTGCTGCGACGTTGTCAACCTTGGAGGAAACAATGACGCTCATGGATACACTGATGATCGAAATAAATGGAACCAGCAGGAGCATCGCGAGAATAAATACGATGGAAAAATACTCGCTGGCATTGTCAAAGGTTGCAAAGATGAACCCTAGAAAGATTAGCTGGACCACCCAGGTCAGAGCGATGGAAGGCAAGGAGTAAGCTAGGACCTTACCCAGCAAAAACTCCTTGGTGGAAATCGGGGTGACCAGTACGCTTTCCAATGTTCCTGTCATTTTTTCCATGATGATGCTCGTCGTGGCAAATGTTAAGGGGATCATCGCCGGTACGATCAGGAACAAGAGGAAATAGAAGCGGGCAATGGCAATATGACCATCTTCACCTGCCATGTTAAGGAGGGGGTTGGTCAATTTCATCAGGTTAAGGATGAACTCCATCTTACCGTTTTGGGCAAATACTGTGGTGATCAGAGCGACAACCAATATAACGAATGGTGCAGCAAGATTCGTAATCAATACGGAACGTGCTGCGAAAAGCTCCTTCCATTCCCGGATAATAACAAATCCCGGCATCCTAGATCGCCTCCTTTTCTTGGTTCAACAAGCTGAGATAGGAGTCCTCCAGTGACACGGAGATGGGTGCTATGTAATTGACCGTAATATCCGCTGCGACCAGCTTTTTGATCAGCTGTGGGTTCGAGTCCTTCGGATTGGCTACCCTCAGGTGGAACTGGTCTTCGGTGCGCTTATACGTCTCTACTTCCTCGGCGGCTTTAATAATCTGTTCCGACTTATGCGTATCCGCTCCTACGTCAAGTAGCACATTGTAGGTGGTCCACTCTTCGCGGAACTTCTGTGGGGTCGTTAAACGAATTACTTGACCCTTAATGATGGCGAATTCATGACATAACTCATCAATTTCTGCCAGGATATGTGAGCAAAAGATGATCGTCTTTCCAGACGCAGCCCACTCGCGAATCAGGTCTTTCAGCTTCCGAGTGCTGACAGGGTCGAGATTGGCTGTGACCTCGTCTAAGAAAAGCACCTCTGGATCGTGTAAAATCGCGCAAACAATCGAAAGTTTTTGTTTCATTCCTTTTGACAATCTGCCAGCAGGATCGTTTCTTCTGTCCCACAAATCGAACTGGCGCAGCAAATACTCGATGCGTGAAGCCCGCTTCGCTTTGGGCATCTGGTAGCAGGAGGCGAAGAATTCCAGGTTGTCCAACAGAGAAAGCTTGTCATACACCCCGGGAGATTCTGTTACGCAACCAATTTTTTTGCGAATCTCTTCTTTATTTTTGCTGATTTGGTGACCGAGAATGGTGACCTCTCCTGACGTAGGCTCAATAAGGCAGGACAGGATTCGAAGGGAGGTTGTTTTTCCAGCTCCATTAGGTCCAAGTAGACCAAAAATTGTACCTTTGGGAATCGAGAGGGAAATGCCATCGAGAACTTTTTTGTCTCCAAATGATTTTTTGAGATCCTTAATGACGATTGCAGGCTCCATAAAAAAATCCCCTTTGCTAAGATTTCTCTGTGACTCCAATTGCATGTGCAACTCTCATATCGTACCCTTTTTATCCAATTCAGAACATTAAAAAACTGTAAAAATGATGTGTGAATGACAAAAATGGGTAGAAGCAACTGAAGATGGAGACACAGAGGCAATTTCATTTCAGAGTAAAATGTCATGTTGAACGAAGTGTAGCGTTGAAAACGGGAGTTGTCAGGAATTGTTAGTTTTTACCAGTGGTAAACTTTCCTCCTTTCATCGCTCAAAACTAGCAGAGTAGCGCCTTTTTGCGTTATTTCCTCTAATTGTTGAGCACAAAAAAATAAAAAAATTTACATACAACTACTTGCAGAAAACCATATTTTTGAGTTATATGTAAAATCATGTAACAAAAAGTAAAAATGTGGCATAACTTCCATCTAGGATGATTTTCAATCGAAGTCAACTTTTTGTCAACGAAATTATGAGAAATGCTGGTGATGTTTTTTTGAGAATACTATTCCTAACAACATTCATGAGCAAAGAAAACAGGATTGTCCAGTACTTGGAATCAAGAAACCACGAAGTCATCGTGTGCACGAAAAAATGGGAGCAACAAACCGAATATTTTGAAGAAATCGATTACGTTGTCAGTTACGCGTACGGCTATATTCTGGGTAAGGAAATCGTTTCCCATTTCAAAGGGCGCATTCTCAATCTACATACATCCCTTTTGCCCTGGAACAAGGGGAGAGACCCTGTTTTCTGGAGTATTTGGGATGAGACACCAAACGGGGTTACGCTACACCTCATAGACGAGAATATCGATACAGGCAATATTCTTGTTCAGGAAGAGATATCTTTTGATGAAGAAGATACACTGATCGATTGTTACAACAAAGCGAATCAAGTGATTGAAGACCTGTTCATCCGAGAGTGGGAAAATATTGTCAGTGGGCGGATCACACCATTTCCGCAACCATCTGGTGGAACGATTCACTACAAAAAAGATCGAGATTTCTACAAAAACCTGAATATGACCACCGTAAAAGAACTGCTGGCATTAAAGCGTTTTTGTGGGGAACGAACACAAGTAGAGAAGCAGAGCGATAAAACCTATCATCAGTTGTTTGAACGACAAGTCGAAGTGTCACCGGACAGTCTAGCAGTTGTCTATCAAGATCAGTCCCTGACATACAAACAGCTTAATGAGCGAGCCAATCAGTTAGCCCATAGCCTTTGTGCCAAAGGAATTAAGCCCGACGATCTTGTGGCGCTCATGATGGACAGATCACTGGATATGCTGGTGAGTATTCTCGCCGTTCTAAAGGCCGGAGCAGCATATCTCCCAATCGATCTGGATTATCCGGATGAACGAATTGCTTATATGTTAAACGACAGTGGTGCACCCGTTTTATTGACACAGACTCCGCTTATAGAGAAGGCGAAAAGCATCTGCGAAGTAGAAGTGATCGATGTGTGTGACCCTCGTAGCTACAGCGACAGAAAAGAGAATCTACCACATGTCAATCGATCAACAGATCTCGTTTATGTCATGTATACATCGGGATCGACAGGCTTGGCGAAAGGCGTCATGATCGAGCATCGCAACTTGGTAAACTTTTGTGAATGGCATCGCCAGTACTTTGAAGTAAGCCCTGAAGACAAAGCCCTTGTCTATTCCAGTTTTGCATTTGACGGATCTGCCTTGGATATATTCCCCTATCTGCTCACGGGCGCTTTATTACACATCGTGCCAACTGCACTGAAGTATGATCTGATTGCCTTGAATGATTATTGTAACCAAAAAGGTATTACGATCAGCTTTTTTCCGACAGGAGCAGCTGAACAGTTCATGCAGATGGATAATCGTTCTTTTCGAGTGATGCTCACAGGCGGGGATGTACTAAAAAGGGTTGAACGGCGCGGTGCTTACAAGCTTTACAACTTGTATGGACCGACAGAGTGCACGATTGTTGCTACTACTTTTGAGGTGGACAAGCAATACCAGAGTATTCCGATTGGCAAGCCAATCGCTCATACTTACATCCTCATTTTGGACGAAAAGCTGGCATTGCAGCCGATTGGGGTAGCGGGCGAGGTATTTATCCTCGGTGAAGCGTTGGGACGAGGATATGTGAACCGACCAGATTTGACCGCTGAGAAATACATCATTCATCCGCAGACGGGTGAGCGCATGTACCGCACAGGAGATAGAGCACGCTGGTTGCCTGACGGGAACATCGAGTTTTTGGGCCGCCTCGACAATTTGGTAAAAATTCGCGGATATCGAATCGAGCCAGGAGAAATTGAGCCTTTCCTCATGAATCATCCAAAGGTCGAAATGGCAACCGTTATCGCCAAAGAACGGGAGGATGGCCGCAAATTCTTAGTTAGCTATTATGTTGCTCCTGATGAAATCCCTTTTCACGAGCTGAGGGAATGGCTCGGAAATGATCTTCCTGATTACATGATCCCGACGCACTTTGTTCACATGGAGACTCTACCACTCACCACGAATGGAAAGGTAGATAAGCCGGCGCTGCCAGATGTACAGGCAGATGAGGAGCTGCTGAGGGAGTATTACGTCGGGCCAACTGATGAGCTTGAACAACAATTGGCTCACGTGTGGAGCAGCGTGCTAGGAATTTTGCAGGTGGGAATCGACGACCATTTTCTTGAATGCGGTGGGGACTCGATCAAGGCCATGCAACTCATTTCCCAGTTCAAGAATATCGGATTCGATTTGAGATATGACCAGCTTTTTAAGCATCCAACGATTCGCCAATTGAAACGTTTGTTCACAGAGCAAGAGCAGACGAACCTACAACCATTGCAGGAGCTGGGCGTACAACAGGAATACGAGACATCCGCGGTGGAGAAACGCATGTACATCATCCAGCAGCAGGATGTAGAGTCGATTGCATACAATGTGACATTCACGGTTGACCTTCCCCAATCCGTAGATGTGGAGCATATCCAGATGGCCTTGCAGGAGCTGGTGATGCGTCACGAAGGATTACGAAGCACGTATCACATGCATTATGACGAAATCGTAAAACGAATTGTCACGTTCGCCGAACTATCCTTTGTCCGTCAAACGGGTGCAGAAGAGGTACTACACAGCCTACTAGCAGAGCACATCAAGCCATTCGATTTGGCAAAAGCGCCATTGCTCCGGGCTGGAATCATTGAAACTCCTGACAAACAGGTTCTCTGGCTCGACTCCCATCACATCCTCATGGATGGCTTATCCAAGTCGATTTTGTTACGGGAATTACAGACTTTACTCGAACGACAGCAGCTTCTCCCTTTACAGAGTACCTATAAGTCGTTTGCGCACTGGCAAAATGAATGGCATTCAAGCGAGGAATACAAACAGCAAGCTGCTTACTGGAAAACCCTTCTTGAGGGCGAGCTTCCTGTTGTCCAGCTTCCTACACGAAACCGTCCACCACAACTGACATTTGATGGGGCTACGATCACGTATCGCGCAACCAAAGAACTCACGAGAAAGCTCAAGACCACAGCAACCAAACATGATGGAACCCTCTATATGCTGATGCTCACCATCGTATCTGTCTGGCTATCCAAAATGAATAACGACAGCAAGCAAGTCATACTAGGTACCGTAACAGATGGAAGACAGCATCCGGATACCCGAGAGATACTTGGGATGTTCGTGAATACCTTGCCACTTCTACTCTCAATTGAGCATGAAGAAAGCTTTTTATATAACCTGCAACAGGTTAAGCAAGAACTTTTATCTGCATTGCAAAACCAGTACGTTCCCTTTGATAAAATTCTCGAAGGCTCTGGCGCAAAACGCGATGGGAATCGTCATCCCCTGTTTGATGTGATGTTCATGATGCAAAGTGCATCGGAGACAGGGTTGGAAAATCACACGCGTCATATCAATAACAGGATTAGCAAGTTCGACCTGACACTCGAAGCAGTGGAGCGGGAGAACGAGCTGCAGATTGTTTTTGAATACAACACACGGTTGTTTGATGAAAGCATGATCCACCGCATGATTGCACAGTTTGAACATCTCCTTTTGCAAGCTATTCACGGCTTGGAGGAGCAAGTTAAAGCGTTTGAACTAATGCCTCAAGAGCAACGCCTCGATTTGTTACTAGGGGTAAACGATACATCCAAAACATACCCCAGCAAATTGATCATGCAGTTGTTAGAAGAATGGGCGACTGCTACACCGGACAAGATCGCATTGGTACTCGGCGAACAGTGCATGACGTATCGAGAGCTGAACGAACGAGCCAACCAACTGGCACATACCCTCCGAACTAAAGGGGTGCAACCAGATGATCTGGTGATGCTTATAGCGGAACGATCCTTCGAGATGATAGTGGCCATTTTCGCCGTGTTAAAAGCAGGTGGAGCCTATCTGCCGATCGATCCGAACAGTCCGACCGAACGAATTTCCTACATTTTCACAGACAGCGGCGCCAAGCTGGTGGTAGCACAGTCGCGTTTCGTTGAAAAAGCAAGCTTTACAGCGGATGTTATGGATTTGAATAGCGAGAGTAGCTTTTCCTCAGATACAAGCAATCTACCATTGGTTAACATGCCGGATGACCTCGTGTATGTCATGTACACATCGGGCTCAACCGGGAAGCCAAAAGGCGTGATGATTGAACACGGGGGACTGCTCAATGTACTCCATGCCATGCAGGATGAATATCCGCTTACGTGTGAAGATGCAATCCTGCTGAAGACGACCTACATTTTTGATATCTCTGTTGCCGAAATTTTCGGGTGGATTCCTGGGAATGGAAGGTTAGTCATTCTCGAGCCAGAGGCGGAAAAGAACCCCAAAGAAATATGGAAGGCCGTAGTCAAAGACGGGGTCACCCACATCAATTTCGTGCCATCCATGTTGATTCCGTTCGTCGAATATCTGGAGGGGCGAAACGAAGCCAACCGATTGCGGTACATCCTTGCTTGCGGGGAAGCGATGCCAGATGATCTCGTGCCAAAGGTGTATGAAGTACTGCCGGAGGTGAAATTGGAAAACATCTACGGGCCAACAGAAGCGACCATCTATACGTCCCGTTATTCGCTCGCAAAAGACTCACAGGAGAGTCCTGTCCCCATCGGAAAGCCACTGCCCAACTATCGAATGTACATCGTCAATCAGTATGGACAGTTGCAGCCAATAGGCGTTCCGGGCGAACTCTGTATCGCTGGAATAAGCTTGGCGAGAGGATATTTGAAGAATGAAGAGCTGACCGCTGAAAAGTTTGTTGCCCATCCATTAGAGGCTGGAAAGCGTATCTATCGCACTGGCGACCTGGCACGCTATCGTGAGGATGGCAACATCGAGTATCTCGGACGGATGGACCATCAGGTAAAAATTCGTGGATACCGCATCGAGTTGGATGAAATTCGAAGCAAACTGATTCAGGAAGAGTCGATTGATGATGCGGTGGTTATGGCCCGAGTGGACCAGAACAATCAGGCATACTTATGCGCCTATCTGCTTTCCGCGAAGGAATGGACAGTCAGTCAATTGCGCGACTTGCTTCGCCGTGATTTGCCAGAATATATGATACCTGCTCACTTCGTTCTCATGAAGGAGTTTCCCCTTACAGCCAACGGCAAGCTAGATCGCAAGGCCCTGCCCGAACCGGATGGAAGTGTGAGAAGCGAAGTGGAATATGTAGCACCGCGCACTGAAATGGAAAAGATTCTTGCCGGAATTTGGGGAGAAGTACTTGGCATCGAGAGAGTAGGGATTCAAGACAGCTTTTTCGAGCTTGGTGGGGATTCCATTAAGGGTTTGCAGATCGCGTCTCGTCTGCAACGGATGAATCTCATGATGGCAGTCAATCATCTGTTTAAATATCCAACGATCGAACGAATGGCACCGTTTATCATTTCCGAGAGTATCCATATCGATCAGGGACTTGTTACAGGGCCTGTCTTACTTACACCGATCCAGCACTACTTCTTTGAACGGATTTCATCAAGCAGACAGCACTGGAATCAAGCAATGATGGTTTTCAGCCGAGAGGGCTTTCATAGCGAACTACTGATGGAGTCACTCCATGCGCTAGTCCTTCATCATGATGCCCTGCGCATGAGCTTTACCGAATCGGATGAGGGAATTGTCCAATTCAATCGGGGTGACGATGGTAATCTGTTCGTATTCCATGTGTTTGATTTTACAGAAGAGCTGAATGCTCGAAACAAAGTGGAAGAAGAAGCAAACCGTCTGCAAGCCAGAATGAATTTACAAGAGGGACCTCTGGTTCAAGTAGCGCTCTTCAAGACAAGAGTAGGTGACCATCTGCTTTTTGCGATTCACCATCTGGTTGTTGACGGTGTTTCCTGGCGAATCCTTCTGGAAGACTTCCGAATCGCCTATCAGCAAGTAGCCTCAGGTAATCCAATTGCTATACCGGAAAAAACACATTCTTATCAAAAATGGGCAAAAGAGCTGAAAACCTTTGCCAATAGCAAGAAGCTTGTCAATGAACTAGCTTATTGGAAAAAAGTCGAATCCATTCCGTCCCCTCCCTTGCCAAAGGATCAGGAGACCATTTATCAGACCGAAATGGAGACGATAACAGCGTCGGTTCGTTTCTCCAAAATGGAGACGGAACAATTACTGCGCCATACAAATCACGCCTACCAAACGGAAACGCAAGAGATCTTGCTGACTGCCTTGGGAATGGCGATGCAGGAATGGACAGGGGCAAACGATGTTAGGGTCTTTTTGGAAGGACATGGACGTGAAGAGATTGTCAAAGGCTTGAATGTCTCCCGTACGGTAGGTTGGTTCACTTCCCTTTTCCCTGTCGTGCTGCCTGTAGCCAAATCGGGCCAATTAGGGGAGCAGATCAAGCTGGTCAAAGAAACGATGCGTGCCATTCCTAATAAAGGAATCGGGTATGCCATCCTAAAGCATCTCACAGAGACCGAGCACAAGCGAGACATCCATTTCACACGCCAACCCGAGGTTGTGTTCAATTATCTGGGACAGTACGATGCTGATCTGGACAATGATCTGTTCACGGTATCGGATCTACCAGGGGGTAGAGTACTAGGCCCTCATGCCGAGCGCATGCACCCGCTCGATATCTATGCCAAGATTATCGGTGGAGAGCTGACTATCTATTTGAATTACAATCGCCATGAGTTTCACAAAACGACGATAGACAAGCTCATGGGACTCTATCAATTTCATTTGAACGCTATTATTTTTCATTGTATAGAAAAGAAAGATTCTGAGTTAACACCGAGTGATTTCGTGGACAAGAAGCTCTCTCTGGAAGAACTCGATGACATTATGGACTTGATAGGCGATTTGTAAGTAAATGTACCTCAGGAGGAGAGTAGACGTGTCAAGTAAAAAGATCGCCAATATATATCCGTTATCTCCCATGCAAGAGGGAATGTTATTTCATTCCCTCCTGGACGAAGGAACAGAGTCCTATTTTGAACAATTGCGCTTTACCATTAGAGGATTCATCGATCCAGCTATTCTCGAACAAAGCTTAAACGCGCTGATCGAGCGACACGATATTCTCCGAACTGTCTTTATCCTTGAGAAGGTTCAGAAGCCACGACAAATTGTACTCAAGGAAAGAAAGACAAACGTTCAGGTGATAGATATCACACACCTCTCTGAAGACGAGCAAGCCATCTTTTTGGAGGATTATGCTAAAAAGGAACGTCAGAAAAACTTTGATTTGGCAAAAGATGTGCTCATTCGCCTCACTCTTATCCAAACCTCTTCTGACGCATATACCCTGATCTGGAGTCACCATCACATTTTGCTAGACGGCTGGTGCATTCCGATTGTGTTACATGACTTTTTCCAAATCTATCAACAAGTAAAAGACGAGCAACCAGTAAATCTCGGCCAAGTTTATCCGTACAGTAAGTACATAAGCTGGTTAGGCGAACAGGATGCAGAAGAAGCAAAAGACAACTGGTCACGGTATTTAAGTGACTATGAGCCGAGCACATTTATTCAAAAGCAGGGTACCGGGATCAAATACAATCAAGCAGAGCTGGTCTTCACGATTGGTCAGTCGTTGACGACCGAGTTGAATCATATCGCAAGACAATTGCAAGTAACGGTAAACAACCTCTTTCGTACAATTTGGGGTCTCATGTTGCAGCGCCAAAGCAATATCGATGATGTTGTATTCGGATCGGTTGTCTCTGGCCGTCCAATCGATATCCCGAACGTCGAGCAGATGGTTGGACTTTTCATCAATACCGTACCGATCCGTGTTCAAATGAGAGACAATCAAACGTTTTCTGATCTGGTGAAACAAGTACAAGAAGAGTCAAGCTCGCTGGAAAAATATCATTATCTTTCTCTCGCGGACATTCAAAAAAATCAACAACTGATCGATCATATTATTCTGTTCCAAAACTACCCGATGGGCGCAGAGCTTTTGACCCGTCTGAATCAATATAACCAAGAATTCACTCTCACAAAGCTGCATGCCTTTGAACAAACCAACTACGACCTAAACATAATGGTCACCGCAGACGATACCCTCACAGTTACGTATTTATACAATGCATCCGTATTTACGGAAGATCAACTCCAACACCTCAATCAACAACTCATTACTATCATGAGGCAAGTGACAAATACACCAGATATCCTTCTAAAAAATCTAGAAATAATCAATTCCGAAGAGAAGCACCTTCAGCTCCATACTTTTAATGATACATATCGCCATTATCCTGTTGATTATCTGATTCACCAGATTTTTGAAGAGCGCGCAGAGAAACAACCACACCACATTGCACTGGTCATGGGAGAGCAAAAGCTTACGTACCGTGAGCTAAACGAAAAAGCAAATCAACTTGCTACATTTTTACGTGCAAAAGGGGTCGGGCCGGAAAGCATTGTGAGCTTGCTCACAGAACGTTCGGCGGAGATGATCATTGCTATTCTTGCGATTTTTAAAGCAGGCGGCGCATATTTACCAATCGACCCGGCTCATCCGAAGGACCGCATTGAATACATTTTACAGGACAGCGGCAGTATGCTGCTTCTTACAAAAAAACGTTTTTTAGAGACAATTGATTTCGCTGATCGGATCTTTGATCTAGAGGCGGATGAGCTTTATCAGGGAGCACCGGGCAATCTTGCAAATGTAGCCCAAACGAGTAATCTTGCATACGTCATCTATACATCGGGTTCAACAGGCAATCCGAAAGGCGTCATGATCGAGCATGCGAGTCTATTGAACCAAATCTTCGCACTGCAAGAGCAATATCCGCTTCAAGAAAAAGATGCGTATTTGTTAAAAACGACTTATACCTTCGACGTATCCGTCGCAGAAATCTTCGGTTGGATTCTCGGTAACGGCAGACTGGTGATTCTCGAACCTGGCGCAGAGAAAGAACCTGACAAAATTTGGGAATACATCGTTAATTATGACGTAACTCACGTCAATTTTGTTCCATCTATGCTCATTCTTTTTGTTGAGTATCTCGAGGGGCGAAAAGAGGCAAACCGACTGCGATACATCATGGCTGCCGGGGAAGCAATGCCGAATGATCTTGCGTCAAGAGTATATCAAGTATTGCCAGAAGTGAAAGTGGAGAACATCTATGGTCCGACAGAAGCTACCATTTATGCTTCCTGCTACTCACTCACTGCAGACTTGATAGAAAATCCTGTACCTATTGGAAAGCCTTTGGCCAACTACCAAATGCATATCGTCAATCAACATGGGCAGTTACAGCCAATCGGGGTTCCTGGTGAATTATGCATTGCCGGAGTTGGATTGGCGAGGGGTTATCTAAACAATGAAGAGTTAACGAACGAAAAGTTTGTTCCCCACCCGTTTGAAGCATGCAAACGCATGTACCGGACAGGCGACCTGGCTCGTTATCGCAAGGATGGGAACATTGAATACCTCGGACGCATTGACCATCAAGTGAAAATTCGTGGCTTCCGGATCGAGTTGAACGAAATTCGTAGCCGGTTGATCGAAGAAGAATCGATTCGCGATGCAGTGGTAGTGGCACAAACAGATCATAACCATCAAGCGTATCTATGCGCCTATATTATCGCCGATCAGATGTGGACTGTTGCCTCATTACGTACACTGCTTCGCCAAACGCTGCCGGATTACATGGTTCCGTCTCATTTCATTCAAATGGAAGAGTTCCCTCTGACCTCGAGCGGCAAAATTGATCGCAAAGCCTTGCCGCTTCCAGATGGCGATGTGCAAACAGGCAACGCGTACAGTGCGCCGCGCAATCCGATTGAGGAATTGCTCGCCCGAATTTGGGAGGAGGTCCTTGGTGTATCACGAGTCGGGATTCACGATAATTTTTTCGAATTGGGCGGGCATTCGCTTTTAGCGACACAATTGCTGTCCCGTACATCCAAGGTATTTCAGACCCAGCTTCAGATGCGTGAGATTTTTACCTATCAGACAGTAGCAGAATTGGCTGAACGAATTCAAATCACTCGCCAAGGTGCTGAGCCGATAAAGCAAAGTCCGATCAAACCGCTTTCCTTGGACAGTACTCAAGAGTTACCACTGTCTTTCGCCCAACAACGTCTATGGTTCCTTGATCAACTGATCCCGAATAGCGCCATGTACAACATTCCGGTCGGATTCCGTCTGCGTGGAGCAGTCGATACGAATGTAATGGAACGTGCTTTGAATGAAATGATCAACCGACATGAATCACTTCGAACAACGGTGAAGGACATAGAAGGACGAGCGGTCCAAGTGATTCATACACAGGTACATTTTCCACTTCCTGTCACTGACCTGCGAGACATGCCAGCAGCGGAAAAAGACGCTATCTGGATGAGTATGGTAGAAGAAGATGGCGCGACGCCATTCCAACTGGATCAATGGCCGTTGATGCGGGCAGCGTTGATCCTACTGGAGGAACAAGAGTCCGTTCTCTGGATAAATATGCATCACATCATCTCAGACGGTTGGTCCATGGATGTATTGGTGAACGAGCTAAGTACCATCTATGAAGCATTCGTCAAAGAAGCAGAAGTACCGCTTGCCGATTTACCCATTCAATATCGGGATTATGCAGTCTGGCAACGAGAGAATTGGCAAGGCAATGTATGGGAGCAGCAGCTCAGTTATTGGAAAAAGAAGCTGGGACAGAGTGAACCACTTTTGCCCCTACCGACCGATCGTCCACGGACAGTCGTGCAAAGCTATCGCGGTGACAATTATTCATTCTACGTGCCGAGTGAAGTAGGGCAAAAGCTACGCGAGCTAGGAAGACAAGAAGGCGCGACGCTGTTCATGACGCTCTTAGCGGCATTCAAGCACTTCATGTACCGTTATACGCATACCACAGATATTCTGATCGGAACACCTGTTGCGGGACGTAATCGTCAGGAAATAGAAAACCTGATCGGATTCTTTGTCAACATGCTGGTTCTTCGAACGGACCTGTCGAACGATCCTACATTCGTTGAACTGTTGCGACGTGTTCGTGAGACGGCATTTGATGCTTTTGCCAATCAGGATATTCCTTTTGAAA
This sequence comes from Brevibacillus sp. BD137, assembly GCF_041644655.1. Classification (NCBI taxonomy): domain Bacteria; kingdom Bacillati; phylum Bacillota; class Bacilli; order Caryophanales; family Paenibacillaceae; genus Brevibacillus; species Brevibacillus sp. BD137. The sequence goes on from NZ_JAOTNO010000002.1 coordinate 271,866, forward strand.
AATTGGTCGACGAATTACAAATTGAGCGCAGTCTCAGCTACTCGCCGCTTTTCCAAGTACTTTTCTCCGTACAGGGAATGTCAACGGGTGTACGTAAAGGCGAGACGATCTCCATTACACCTAATGAAGTAAGTCTCAACAAGACGACCAAATTTGATTTGACACTCACCATGATTGAAGACGAGGATGACGGACTCAAGGGTGTGTTTGAATACAGTACAGATCTATTTGATCGTACGACGATTGAGCGCATGGCAGAGCATTTCCGCAATCTTTTGCAAGCTGTTGCGACCAATCCAGCGCAGAAAATAACAGAAGTTGAACTGTTAGGGGATGGGGAGCGAGATCAGCTGCTCGTCGATTGGAATGATACTGAGGTTGATTATTCCCGCGATCTTTGTGTGCACGAACTTGTTGCCGAAATCGCACAAAAGTTGCCTGATCAGCTTGCAGTTTCAGCTGAGCAAGGTGCAATCACCTATGCAGAGCTGGATGCGAAGGCCAATCAGCTCGCTCATTTCTTGTTAAAACAAGGGATTGGCTCGGAAGACTTGGTAGGAATTTGCGTGGAGCGTTCCATCGAGATGTTGATCGGACAACTCGCCATTCTCAAAGCAGGTGCCGCTTATGTGCCGATGGATCCTGCTTACCCGCAAGAACGACTCGCTTTTATGATCAAGAACGCTCAGATGTCTTTGGTCTTAACCCAAGAGCGTTTGGTAAGTGCGTTACCAGAAGGGGCTGCAACGTTCCTTTGCTTGGATCGAGATTGGGATGGAATGGCAACGATGAGTTCGGTTGCGCCGGCGGTTACGACGAAAGCAGAACAGCTTGCCTATGTCATCTATACGTCAGGTTCAACAGGAACGCCAAAGGGAGTCGAGATCGAGCACCGATCACTCTTGAATCTAATCCATTGGCATCAGCGAGCGTACAACGTAAACGCTGCTGACCGTGCGTCGCAAATAGCTGGTACAGCTTTTGATGCTTCGGTATGGGAGGTTTGGCCGTATTTGACGGCGGGTGCTACGATTTGCCTGCCGCAGGAAGAGATTCGTCTCGTACCGGAAAAACTGCGTGATTGGATAGTCGAATCTGGCATCACGATCAGCTTTTTACCAACACCTTTGGCAGAGAGTCTGCTTACGGTGAATTGGCCAGCCGAATCAGCATTGCGCTACATGTTGACGGGTGGAGATACTTTGCACCAGTACCCGTCTGCGGATCTACCGTTTACGCTGGTAAACCAGTATGGCCCAACAGAAAATACCGTCGTTGCTACTGCTGGCATCGTGCCTGTGCAGGGAGAACGAGAAGCGGCACCTTCCATTGGACGTCCCATTGACAACGTATCTGTCTATGTACTCGACGCAAGCAGAAAGCCTGTGCCTGTAGGAGTTGTCGGGGAGCTTTACATCGCGGGGAAAAGCTTGGCTCGCGGCTATCTGAATCGACCTGACCTGACGGAAGCCAGTTTTGTACCGAATCCGTTCTCTACAGATGAAGGGGCGCGGATGTACCGCACTGGCGACTTGGTTCGATATTTGGCAGATGGAAGTTTGGAGTTTATTGGACGAGCTGATGATCAAGTAAGCATTCGCGGATTCAGGGTTGAGCTAGGGGAAATAGAGTCGGCTTTGTATGCACATGCAGCTGTTTCGGAAGCAGTGGTGATCGTCAGGGAGGATTTGACGCCTGGTGTCAAACGACTGGTGGCTTATGCCGTGCTTCATGAGGGAGATGAGGTACAGACGAATGAATTGCGTCAGTCTTTGAAAGATAGACTTCCAGACTACATGGTGCCATCTGTCATCATACTGATCGATGCTCTGCCCCTCACTCCTAACGGAAAGGTAGACCGCCGTGCGTTGCCGTTACCCGATACCGTGCGAGCTCAATGGGAAGACGGCTTTGTTGCCCCACAAACGGAAATAGAATACAAGCTGGCCGAAATCTGGCAAGGAGTTCTAGGTGTAGAGTCAATCGGGATTCACGATAACTTTTTCGAACTGGGCGGCGACTCGATCTTGACGATTCAGATTGTCGCGCGTGCCAATCAGGCGGGTATCCGATTTACACCAAAGCACTTGTTTGACTCTCAAACATTGGCAGAATTAGCAGCAAGTGTAGTAGTTCTTGAGGATGCACCACAAGTGCATAGGGAGCAGGGGGTTGTTACAGGCGAATTGCCTTTGACACCCATTCAGACGTGGTTCTTTGAGCAGGACATTTGCCATGTCAACCACTGGAATCAATCTGTCATGCTTGCTGTGCGTGAAGAAATGGATGCGAGTTTGTTAGCAAAAGCTTTTGCGGCGATTCTTGCACACCATGATGCCTTGCGCCTGCGTTTTCGGAACGTCAACGGGAAATGGGAGCAATATCATGATGTCGTTTCGGATGAGGATGTATTTCAAGTAGTAGATTTGACGACCGCTGTACTTGAAACGGAAATAGAGGAACAAATGCAAGACATTGCAGACGAGCTACAAGAAAGTCTGGATATCGAAAAAGGACCATTGCTTCGTGCTGCATACTTCCAATGCGAGGACAAACAGCGTCTGTTCATTGCGATTCATCATCTCGCAGTCGATGGGGTTTCCTGGCGAATTATTCTGGAAGACTTGCAAACGGCCTATCAACAATTGATAGAGTTGCAACAGCTGAATTTGCCTCAGAAGACGACTTCTTTTAAACGATGGTCAGAACAGTTGACACAGTACGCAGAGCAAAGCGTAGTCGACGAATACTGGGCGACTCTGGATACAAGTCATGTCGTAAACCTGCCTGTTGACCATCCGAATGGAAAGAACACAGAAGGTCTGGCCGTTCAAGTAAAGGTAAAGCTGGGCGTGGACGAGACACGTGCCTTATTGCAGGAGGTACCAGCTACTTACCGTACCCAGATTAACGATGTGTTACTCAGTGCTTTGATCCGAGCCTATAACAACTGGACGGGGCAACAGACACTTTATGTTTCCGTTGAGGGACACGGGCGTGAAGAGATCATCGATGGCGTGGACATTTCCCGAACAGTAGGCTGGTTCACTAGCATGTACCCGGTCTTGCTGGAAATGGAGCCACAGACGCCTTGGGGTTCCCTGATAAAATCAGTCAAAGAACAATTGCGCTCGATTCCTGACAAAGGGATTGGCTACGGCATTCATCGTTATGTAAGCAAAGATAAACAGACGATAAATACCCTGCAAGCTTATCGGCAACCAGAGATTAGCTTCAATTATTTAGGACAATTTGATCAGGATCAAACGGCTGATGCTTCCTTGTTCCAGATCATTCCGAACTGGTCAGCGTCCAATCTGAGCAAGGATGAAGCTCGACTCCATACACTTGATTTCCAGAGCATGGTGGCGGGAGATCAGTTAGAAATGACCTGGACGTACAGTAGCGACATGTACGAACAACAAACGATTGAAGAGCTCGCTCGTGACTATGTGCAATCATTGCAAGCGATTGTTGCCCATTGTCGCTCTGAAGAGGCAGGTGGCTTTACACCTTCTGATTTCGCGTTGGCGGAGTTGAATCAAACAAGCCTCGATAAGTTCATCGGAAACAATCGTCTGATCGAGAACATTTACACACTCACTCCGTTACAAGAGGGGATGCTGTTCCACTCTCTTTATGAGCAAGCAGGCGGGGACTACGTCGTTCAACTGGTCGTGAATTTGGATCACTTGAATGTGGCGAAGTTTTCAGATGCATGGCAAAAAGTTGTCGAGCGTCATGCCATCCTCCGAACCTCCTTCTTATGGAGCGGATTAGATAAACCGCATCAGATTGTTCATACAAAAGTAACAGCACATATCGAACATCTGGACTGGAGTCACTTACCGAAAGAAAAGCAAGAACCGAATTTACAAACGTATCTCGAACATGATCGTAAGCGAGGCTTTGATCTCGCTAACCCGCCATTGATGCGTTGGTCGTTAATTCGTCTCGATTCGAAAACCAGTCAGCTCGTTTGGAGCTTTCACCATATGTTGTTGGATGGTTGGAGTACTCCGATCGTCCTAAACGATTGGTTGGCCTATTATCAGGCATCTGTTGATGGTACCAAAGCAGAACTGCCTGTCGCTCCTCCGTTTTCCACTTATATTGCCTGGTTAAAGCAGCAGAGTCTTGAGGCATCGGAGCAGTATTGGCGAAAACATCTGCGTGGCTTCCGTACACAAACTCCTCTTAGCATGGGGAAACCGGGTGGAAGAGCTGTGCAACAAAAAGAATACGCGGATCAAATGATACTTTTATCGAAGGAAACAACTGCGAGTCTGCAAGCTTTTGCCCGTAGGAATCAACTGACGATGAATACGCTGGTCCAAGGGGCGTGGGCGTTGATTTTAAGTCGTTACGCAGGTGAGTCTGAAGTAGTATTTGGGACAACCAACCTGGGACGTCCTACAGATTTGCGTGGAGTGGACTCCATGGTCGGTTTGTTTATCAACACACTGCCCGTTCGCGTTCTTTTCTCGGAACAAATGAGGGTGATCGACTGGCTGCAGAGCATTCAACAGGAGCAGAGTGCGATACGTCAGTACGAGTTTACACCGCTCGTGGACATTCAAGGCTGGAGCGAAGTGCCGCTTGGACAGGCGTTGTTTGACAGCATACTCGTTTTCGAGAACTACATGTCTGGTGCAAAAACAAATGCGAATACAGACATGTCACTAAGCGCAATCAAAGCAGTTGAGCAGACGAACTATCCATTGACATTGGTGGCTGCGCCTGGCGAAGAGCTATTGCTCAAGCTGATTTATGAAACAAATCGATTCGATCAGATCACCATGGATAAGGTATTGGCTCAATTGATCAAAGTATTAGAGTCCATAATGGCTCAGCCTACGGATCATCTCTCTACCATTTCATTCATCACAGACGAGGAACGTCACAAGCTGTTAGTGGAGTGGAACGCAACAGAAACGGAATATGCTCGTGACGCGGTGATGCACCAGCTATTTGAAGCACAAGTAGTCGCAACACCGGATGCAGAGGCTTTAATCGTCGGAGAGGAAAGACTGACGTACGCGGAGCTGAACCGCCGAGCAAACCAGCTGGCTCACTATCTGCGGGCGCAAGGGATCGGTCCAGAGGTCTTGGTGGCTGTTCTCATGGAACGTACAACCGAGATGATCGTAGCGATGATGGGAATACTCAAAGCTGGTGGCGCGTATGTGCCGATTGATCCCGCGTATCCACAAGAGAGAATCGGCTATACGTTAGAGGATTCGCAAGCGGCGATCCTGTTGACCCAAGAAAGCCTGCTAGCGATGCTGCCTGAACAGACAGCACAAGTGATTTGTCTGGATCGTGACTGGGAGGCTATCGCGAAACAAAGCGAAGAGAACCTGCCAAATTTGGTGCTACCAACGAACCTTTCCTATGTCATTTACACCTCGGGCTCGACAGGTCTGCCTAAAGGGGTAGCGATTCAGCACAGTAGTGTCATTGCCTTCATCGCGTGGGCGAAAACGGTCTTTTCGGCTGAAGAAATGAGTGGGGTGCTCGCGTCGACTTCTATCTGCTTCGATTTGTCAGTCTATGAAATATTCGTGACCTTAGCCTACGGAGGCAAAGTCATTTTGGCTGACAACGCGTTGCATTTGCCGAGCCTACCAGCCGCCAACGAAGTGACATTGATCAATACCGTCCCATCTGCCGCCAAAGAACTGGTGCGGATGAACGCGATCCCGTCGACGGTAAAAGTAGTCAACTTAGCTGGTGAGCCACTGCCAAACACATTGGCGCAAAGTCTATATGCACTGGGCCATGTGGAAAAAGTCTTTAATCTTTATGGTCCGTCTGAAGATACGACGTACTCTACGTATGTACAGGTCACCAAAGGAGCGACGTCAGAACCGACAATTGGCCGTCCATTGTCCAACACACAAGCGTATATTCTCGATGCCAACTTGCAGCCTGTCCCGTTGGGCTTACCTGGGGAACTGTATCTTGGCGGTGACGGATTGGCTCGCGGGTACCTAAATCGCCCAGAGCTGACAGCAGAACGATTCTTGTCAAATCCATTCCACGCTGACCCGCAAGCGCGGATGTACGGCACCGGTGACTTAGTCCGTTATCTCCCAGATGGACAAATCGAGTATCTGGGAAGGATTGACCATCAGGTGAAGATTCGTGGTTATCGGATCGAGTTGGGAGAGTTGGAGGCTGTCCTTCGCGCCCATCCGGCTGTCAAGGAAGCCGTGGTGATGGCAAGAGAAGACAAGCAGGGTGACAAACGTTTGGCGGCTTATGTGACGACAAAAGACGAAAGTAGCGAAGAGACCAGTGACTTAGCCGTCTGGGCAAAAGCAAAATTGCCAGAGTTTATGGTTCCATCCGTCTTTGTCTGGCTGGACGTGATGCCGCTCACACCAAACGGCAAGATCGACCGGAAGCAACTGCCAGAGCCGGAGTGGGGTCAAATCACTTCTACCCAAGAGTATGTAGCGCCACGCAACCAAACGGAGGAGCTGGTCGCCACCATCTGGTCCCAAGTGCTCGGTATCGAAAAAGTCGGCGTTCATGACAACTTCTTCGAGTTAGGCGGACATTCTCTCTTAGCGACACGGGTCATTTCCCGTCTTCGTGAGATGTTTGCAGGAGAAGTACCGATCCGTACGCTTTTCGAAAACCCAACCGTTGCCAAACTGTCCGAAGCACTCGGAAGCTTTTTGCAAGAAACAACAGGAGCTTCGATCGAACCTGTTTCACGGGAAGGTCATCTGCCATTGTCCTTTGCGCAGCAGCGCCTGTGGTTCCTGGATCGCTTGATGCCAGACAGCGCTTTGTACAACATCCCGTCCGCGATGCGATTGCACGGAGATCTGAATATAGAGGCGTGGAACAAGAGCTTGCAGGTACTGATCCAGCGTCACGAAAGTTTGCGGACGACCTTTGACCATGTGGATGGTCAAGCTGTACAAATCATTCACCCTTACCAAGAACAGCCGCTACGTGTAATCGACTTGCGGGAGCTACCAGCAGACGAGTGCGAAGCAGAAACACAGCGTTTGGCAGGAATCGAGGCAGCTACGCCATTTAACCTGAGCGAAGGTCCGTTGTTCCGTACTACCTTGATTCGCATGAGCCAGCAAGAGGCCGTCTTCTTATTTAACATGCACCATATTATTTTCGATGGCTGGTCAATCGGTATTTTCATCAAAGAAATGAGAGCCCTGTACGAAGCATTTGTTTACGGAAAAGAACCTGGATTAGCCGATCTGACATTGCAGTACGCGGATTACGCTGTATGGCAACGGAAGTGGATGGAAGAAGATGTGCTTACGCGACAGCTAGCGTACTGGAAAGAAAAGCTAGTCGATGCCGAACCACTATTGGTTTTGCCGACAGATCGTCCGCGTCCATCCGTTCAAAGCCATGCTGGAGCGATGTATACCTTTACGCTTTCATCTGAACTGTTAGCAAAGTTGAGTATGCTCAGCCGTGAAGAAGGATCGACGCTGTTCATGACCTTGCTGGCTGCCTTCCAAACTTTGCTCTACCGCTACAGTGGACAGGAAGACATCCTCGTCGGAAGCCCGGTTGCAGGACGAAATCGGGAGGAGATCGAGTCACTCATCGGTTTCTTCATTAATACATTGGTGCTACGTACAGATATGTCAGGGGAACCGACATTCCGTGACTTGCTGGCAAAAGTGAAGGAGACAGCGCTAGAAGCCTATGCTCATCAGGACTTACCGTTTGAAAAATTGGTCGATGAACTGGCGCTAGAGCGTAGTCTCAGTTACTCGCCGCTGTTCCAGGTGATGTTTGTCCTCCAGAACTTCCAGCTAGATTTAGACGAAAAGGCTGGCATTCGCGTATCGGAATTCGATATGGACAAACACCTCGTCACCGCGAAGTTCGACCTGACTTTGACGATGGCTGAAAGACCAAACGGGTTGATTGCGACGTTTGAGTACAATACAGCGCTGTTTGATGAAACGACGATCGTGCGTATGTCACAGCACTTCCATCACTTGCTCGAAGCCATCGTTCAGATGCCGAAGCAGACTATTACCCAATTGCCACTTTTGCCTCAGGCAGAACGGGAACAGCTGCTGGTGAAATGGAACGACACCAAGATGCCTTACCCACGGGATCAACGCGTGGATCAATTGTTTCAGCAGACCGCGATGCGTTACCCGAATCGCATAGCAGTGGTAGCAGGTGACCAGAGTCTCACTTACTCCCAGCTAGAGACGCGCGCCAATCAAGTGGCCAACTACCTGCAAAAACAAGGCGTTCGCCCAGGTTCACTTGTCGGTATTTGCGTGAAGCGTTCTCTCGAAATGCTGATCGGGGTGCTCGGGATTCTCAAAGCTGGTGGGGCTTATGTACCGCTCGATTCGGATTATCCGAAGAAACGTCTGGCATACATGATGGACGATGCTAAAGTCACTGTTTTGCTCACACAGGAGCAGCTTCTACCGTCACTCCCATCTGGAGAGCATACCGTCATTTGTCTGGATCGCGACTGGGCGATGATTGCCGAAGAAAGTGAACGGGCACCTGATATTGACACCACAGCGGAAAGCCTTGCTTACGTGATCTATACCTCAGGCTCTACCGGGTTGCCAAAAGGAACGCTTGTCATCCATCGCGGCATTGTCCGTCTCGTCAAAGAAACCGACTATGTGACGATCACAGAGCAGGACGTTTTCCTGCAAGCATCGACAGTATCATTCGATGCGGCGACCTTTGAGATTTGGGGCAGCTTGCTAAATGGGGCAAAGCTGGTGCTGATGCCGCCTGATCTGCCTTCCCTGGAAGAGCTGGGACAAGCCATTCAGACGCACAAGGTTACGACGCTGTGGCTGACGGCGGGATTGTTCACACTGATGGTGGATCATCACAAAGAATCGCTGACAGGGGTTCGCCAGCTGCTCGTGGGTGGAGATGTCGTCTCGGTTCCTCACGTAAGAAAAGCGTTGGAACTCGAAGGACTCAGGATTATCAATGGGTACGGTCCAACGGAGAACACGACATTCACCTGCTGCCATCCAGTCACAGAGTTGCCAGAGACGATCAGTTCTTTCCCGATTGGCCGTCCGATCAAAAATACGACTGTATACGTACTGGACAGCAAAATGCAGCCCGTCCCGATTGGTGTAACAGGTGAGCTGTACATCGGCGGAGATGGTCTGGCGAATGGATATTTGAATCGCCCTGATTTGACGGAAGAGCGCTTTGTACCTAACCCGTTCTCAACCGAACCGCAGGCACGACTTTATCGGACGGGTGACTTGGTTCGTTACCTGCCAGATGGCCTTATCGAATTCATCGGCCGAATCGACAATCAGGTAAAAGTCCGCGGATTCCGCATCGAGCTGAGTGAGGTAGAGTCCGTTTTAGCCAAACACCCTGCTCTTGCCGCATCCGTCGTCATTGTCCGCGAAGATGAACCGGGCAAGAAACAGCTCGTCGCTTATGCGGTCAAGCAAGCCAAGCATGAGGTTGACACAGCCGAACTGCGCCAACATTTCAAAGCACATGTTCCGGATTATATGGTGCCATCTGCTTTCGTCATGCTGGATGAATTGCCGCTTACGCCAAACGGGAAAGTAGACCGTCGGGCCCTGCCAAAACCTGACTATGCGCACACAAGTGATGAGCACTACGTGGCACCACATACCTTGATCGAGCGCAAACTGTCTGAGATTTGGCAAGACGTTCTCAGAATCCAAGAAATCAGTATCAACGCTAACTTCTTCGAACTCGGAGGAGACTCGATCCTGAGTATCCAAATCGTCTCTCGGGCTAACCAAGCAGGGATTCGTCTTACACCTAAACAGATCTTTGAAAACCAAACAATCGCTGAGCTGGCAGCTCTCGTTTCAACAACTGGAAACGGGGAAAGTGCTATTCAACTGGCGGAACAAGGCCTCGTAACCGGAAATGTGTTGCTTACGCCAATCCAGAAGTGGTTCTTTGCCGCTAATCAGCCGTCCATCCATCACTGGAATCAATCCTTCTTGTTGACAGTCGAGGAACCGGTTGATACGAGCGCATTGGAGCGTGCCATTGCCGAATTGATTGCACACCACGATGCTTTACGCATGCGTTATACGAACAACGACGGGATATGGTCACAACACATCGAGGGCTTGGGCGAACCTGCCCCTTTCCATTCGGTTGATTTGTCTGGCATCGCAGCAGAGGAACAATTCGCGCGATTGGAAGAGATTGCAAGTGAGAAGCAGGCAAGTCTCAACATCACAGAAGGTCCGATGTTCCGAGCAGTGTACTTCCATCTTGGAAAAGAACGCGCGGGACGACTCCTGCTCGTTATTCATCACTTGGTAGTCGATGGGGTCTCCTGGCGCATTTTGCTGGAAGACTTGCAGTTGGCCTATGAGCAAGCTGTAAATGGTCAAGAGGTGCATTTCCCGTCAAAAACGACGTCGTTTCAGGCATGGGCTGAACATTTACACGATTATGCCAAGTCTAAGTCGCTTGATAAGGAAAAAGCCTTTTGGGCAAATCAAGTGTATGAAGTAGATCCACTTCCTGTCGACCGTACGTATGAGCCAGCGCAAAACATCGAGGCATCCACGAAACAGATTACACTGACGCTGACCGCCGAAGAGACGCGCAACTTGCTTCACGAAACGCTCCCTTCCTACCGTCTGCAAATCAATGACGTATTGCTTGCTTCCTTAGCAAAAGCGTTGAATCGATGGACAGGAAAAGAGAAGATGGTCGTTACGCTGGAAGGACATGGACGCGAGGAGATTATCGAGGGTGCAGATTTATCCCATACGGTTGGCTGGTTCACAAGTATGTACCCGATACAGATTTCTATCGAGCAAGAAAAACCATGGGGGCATATGCTGAAGGCAGTGAAGGAACAGCTCCGCCAGATTCCAAATAAGGGTGTCGGCTATGGAATTTTGCGCTATCTAAGTGATGATCTTGAGCTACAACATCAACTGAACGCCCAACTGAAACCGCAAATCAGCTTCAACTACCTCGGACAGTTTGATCAGACGGTGGCGGTTTCCTCTACATTTGGCATAGCGTCTGAATGCAGTGGAGCCAATCTTGCCCCTGATTCGATTCGAGAGAACTTGCTCGATATCATTAGTGCGGTAACAGGAGATCAGCTACACGTCACCTGGTTGTACAACGAAAACATCCATGACGAACAGACGATTGCGGCGGTTGCAGATCATTACATGGAAGCACTGCGGGAGATTATGACTTACACCCAATCGGCAGAAGAAATCGGCTACACACTGTCAGACTTCCCGCTGGCTAATCTGAATCAGCAGTCAATCGACAAATACATCGCTTCGGATCGTCAGCTCGAAAATGTATACCTGCTGACCCCACTGCAAGAGGGGATGCTGTTCCACTCCCTGTATGAACAAGAGGGCGGCGATTATGTTGTACAGTTCCTCATGACAGTGCGAGATATTAGCTTGACAGCATTCGAGCAAGCTTGGCAGAGAATCGTCGACCGTCATTCGATTCTTCGTACCTCCTTTATCTGGGAAGGCTTGGAACAACCGCATCAAATCGTTCGAAAACAAGTAAAAGTAAGCGTGGAAAAAATCGACCTACGCCATGTGGATGCCGATAAGCAGGAAGCTGAAATCCAATCGTACATGGAAAAAGATCGGGTGCGAAACTTCCCGCTTAATCAGGCGCCATTAATGCGGTGGACATTGTTTTCCACAAACGATCATACGTATCGCTTCTTATGGAGCTTCCATCATATCTTGCTAGATGGCTGGAGTATGCCACTTGTCTTGCAAGATTGGCAGGCAAATTATCAAGCGATTGATAAAGGCGAAGAAGAAAAACTAGAAGCAGTCCAACCATTCAGTCGTTATATCGCATGGCTCCATAAGCAAGATAAACAAGTTGCGGAGCGCTATTGGCGCGAGCAGTTAAAAGGCTTCTACGAATCAACGCCACTTGCTATGGGAAAAGCAGGCAGTCATGCCATACAGCCTAAAGCCTACAGAGATCGCACCGTTTCCTTATCCAAGGAAGTAACAGAACATCTGCAAGCTTTTGCCCGCAAGCAGCAGTTGACGCTAAATACGCTAGTGCAAGGGGCTTGGGCACTCATCCTGAGCGGTTACAGCGGATCAGACGATGTTGTCTTTGGAACAACAGTTTCTGGTCGTCCAGCAGAGCTGCCAGGAGTGGAAAACATGGTAGGACTCTTTATTAATACGCTACCTGTCCGCGTCATGTTTGACCCAAGCCAAACGATTCAGGAATGGTTACAACACTTGCAAAAGACACAATTAGACATCCGCCAGTATGAATACACACCACTTGTAGACGTCCAAGGCTGGAGTGAGGTTTCACATGGACAATCGTTGTTCGATAGTATTCTCGTTTTTGAGAACTACCTGAATAGCACAAGTGAGGGATCAGATTCCGGCGTGTCGCTGAGTGAAGTCCAAGCAGTGGAGCAAACCAATTACCCATTGACATTGGTGGTAGCTCCTGGCGATGAACTTGCTCTCAAATTGATCTATGAGCAAGGACGTTTTGATTCGGAAGCTATTGTGAAAGTATTGGAACAGATGTCTCAGGTTCTACATGCCCTAACTGCACAAGCGGAACAGCCGTTGACTACACTTTCATTTATTACAGACGAGGAACGTCACAAGCTGTTAGTGGAGTGGAACGCAACGGAAACGGAATACGCTCGTGACGCGGTGATGCACCAGCTATTTGAAGCACAAGTAGTCGCAACACCGGATGCAGAGGCTTTAATCGTCGGAGAGGAAAGACTGACGTACGCGGAGCTGAACCGCCGAGCAAACCAGTTGGCTCACTATCTGCGTTCTCAAGGAATCGGTCCAGAGGTCTTGGTGGCTGTTCTCATGGAACGTACGACCGAGATGATCGTTGCGATGATGGGCATTCTCAAAGCTGGTGGCGCGTATGTGCCGATTGATCCCGCGTATCCACAAGAGAGAATCGGTTATACCTTGGAGGATTCGCAAGCTGCGATTCTGTTGACCCAAGGAAGCCTGCTATCCATGCTGCCTGAACATACAGCACAAGTGATCTGCCTGGATCGTGATTGGGAGACTATCGCAGAGCAAAGTGAAGAGAACCTGCTTAATCTGGTAGAGCCAACGAACCTTTCGTATGTCATTTACACCTCAGGCTCGACAGGTCTGCCTAAAGGGGTAGCGATTCAGCACAGTAGTGTCATTGCCTTCATCGCGTGGGCGAAAACCGTCTTTTCTGCTGAAGAAATGTGTGGGGTGCTCGCGTCGACTTCTATCTGCTTCGATCTGTCAGTCTATGAAATATTCGTGACCTTAAGCTACGGCGGAAAAGTCATCCTGGCAGACAACGCCTTGCATGTACCGAGCCTGCCAGCCGCCAACGAAGTGACATTGATCAATACCGTTCCATCTGCCGCCAAAGAACTGGTGCGGATGAACGCGATCCCGTCGACGGTAAAAGTAGTCAACTTAGCTGGTGAGCCACTGCCAAACACATTGGCGCAAAGTCTATATGCACTGGGACATGTGGAAAAAGTCTTTAATCTTTATGGTCCGTCTGAAGATACTACGTACTCTACGTATGTACAGGTCACCAAAGGAGCGGCGTCAGAACCGACAATCGGTCGGCCATTGTCCAACACACAAGCGTATATTCTCGATGCCAACTTGCAGCCTGTCCCGTTGGGCTTACCTGGGGAACTGTATCTTGGCGGTGACGGCTTGGCTCGTGGGTACCTGAATCGTCCAGAACTGACCACAGAACGATTCTTGTCCAATCCATTCCACGCTGACCCGCAAGCACGGATGTACGGCACCGGTGACTTGGTCCGCTATCTTCCAGATGGTCAAATCGAGTATTTGGGACGGATAGACCATCAGGTGAAGATTCGCGGCTATCGGATCGAGTTGGGAGAGCTGGAGGCTGTCCTTCGCACCCATCTGGCAGTCAAGGAAGCCGTGGTGATGGCAAGAGAAGACAAGCTGGGTGACAAACGTTTGGCGGCTTATGTAACGACAAGAGAGGAAAGTAGCGAAGAGGCCACTGACTTAGCCGTTTGGGCAAAAGCAAAATTGCCAGAATTTATGGTTCCTTCCGTCTTTGTCTGGCTGGACACGATGCCGCTCACACCGAACGGAAAGATCGACCGGAAGCAACTGCCAGAGCCGGAGTGGGGCCAAATCGCTTCTACCCAAGAGTATGTAGCCCCACGCAACCAAACGGAGGAGCTGGTCGCCACCATCTGGTCGCAAGTGCTTGGCATCGAAAAAGTCGGCGTTCATGACAACTTCTTCGAGTTAGGCGGACATTCGCTCTTAGCGACACGGGTCGTTTCCCGACTTCGTGAGATGTTTGCAGGAGAAGTACCGATTCGTACGCTTTTCGAAAACCCAACCGTTGCCAAACTGTCCGAAGCACTCGGAAGCTTTTGGCAAGAAACAACCGGAACTGCGATCGTAACTGTTTCACGGGAAGGTCATCTGCCATTGTCCTTTGCGCAGCAACGTCTGTGGTTCCTGGATCGTCTGATGCCAGACAGCGCTTTGTACAACATCCCGTCAGCCATGCGATTACACGGGGATCTGAATATAGAGGCTTGGAACAAGAGCTTGCAGCTACTGATCCAGCGCCACGAAAGCTTGCGGACAACCTTTGACCACGTGGATGGGCAAGCTGTACAAATCATTCACCCATACCAAGAACAGTCGGTACGTGTAATCGACTTGTGCGAGCTACCAGCAGACGAGTGCGAAGCAGAAACACAGCGTTTGGCAGGAATCGAGGCAGCTACGCCTTTTAACCTGAGCGGAGGTCCGTTGTTCCGTACCACCTTGATTCGTGTAAGCGAGCAAGAAACGGTCTTCCTTTTGAACATGCATCACATCATCTCTGACGGTTGGTCGATGGGCGTATTCATTCGCGAATGGTTCACTTCCTATGAAGCGATTAGCCAAAACGACTTACCCGCATTGGTTGATTTGCCTGTACAGTATGCGGACTACGCGGTTTGGCAACGGGAATGGCTCCAAGGTTCGGTATTAGACGAACAGCTTTCTTACTGGAGTGAAAAATTAAGTGGTGCTGAACCGCTTCTCAGCTTGCCGACAGACCGTTCACGTCCAGCTGTACAAACGTACGAGGGAGCGATTTACTCAACGACGCTCGCAGGTGAACTTCTCGACAAATTACAAACACTTAGCCGCAAAGAAGAATCGACGCTGTTCATGACCTTACTAGCTGCGTTCCAAACTCTGCTCTACCGCTACAGTGGACAGGAAGACATCCTCGTCGGAAGCCCTGTCGCAGGACGCAATCGACCAGAGACGGAACAATTGATTGGATTCTTCATTAATACAATGGTGCTCCGTACGGATATGTCGGGGGAACCGACATTCCGTGACTTGCTGGCAAGAGTGAAGGAGACAGCACTAGAAGCCTATGCCCATCAGGACCTACCGTTTGAAAAATTGGTTGATGAACTAGCGCTAGAGCGTAGTCTCAGCTACTCGCCGCTGTTCCAAGTGATGTTTGTCCTCCAGAACTTCCAACTAGATTTAGACGAACAGGCTGGCATACGCGTATCGGAATTCGATATGGACAAACACCTCGTCACCGCCAAATATGACCTGACGTTGACGATGGCAGAAAAACAAGACGGATTGATCGCGACGTTTGAGTACAATACAGCGCTATTTGATGAAACGACGATTGTGCGTATGTCGCAGCACTTCCATCACTTGCTCGAAGCCATCGTTCAGATGCCGGAGCAGACCATTACCCAATTGCCGCTTTTGCCTCCGGCAGAACGGGAGCAGCTGCTGGTGGAATGGAACGATACCACGACGGCTTACCCACGGGAGCAACGCGTGGATCAATTGTTCCAGCAGACCGCGATGCGTTACCCAAATCGCATAGCAGTAGTAGCGGGAGATCAGAGCCTCACCTACTCCCAGTTAGAATCACGCGCCAATCAAGTGGCCAACTACCTGCAAAAACAAGGCGTTCGCCCAGGTTCACTTGTCGGTATTTGCGTGAAGCGTTCGCTTGAAATGCTGATCGGGGTGCTCGGGATTCTCAAAGCTGGTGGGGCTTATGTACCGCTCGATTCGGATTATCCGAAAGAACGTCTGGCATACATGATGGACGACGCGCACGTTACTGTTTTGCTTACGCAGGAGCAGCTTCTACCGTCACTCCCATCCGGAGAGCATACCATCATTTGTCTGGATCGCGACTGGGCGATGATTGCCGATGAAAGTGAACAGGCACCTGACATTGACACCACAGCGGAAAGTCTCGCTTACGTGATCTATACCTCAGGCTCTACCGGGTTGCCAAAAGGAACGCTTGTCATCCATCGAGGTATTGTCCGTCTCGTCAAAGAAACCGACTACGTGACGATTACAGAGCAGGACGTTTTCCTGCAAGCGTCCACGGTATCATTCGATGCGGCGACCTTTGAGATTTGGGGTAGCTTGCTGAATGGGGCAAAGCTGGTGCTGATGCCACCTGATCTGCCTTCCCTGGAAGAGCTGGGACAAGCCATTCAGACTCATAAGGTTACGACGCTTTGGCTGACGGCGGGATTGTTCACACTGATGGTGGATCATCACAAAGAGTACCTGACGGGAGTTCGCCAACTGCTCGTGGGTGGAGATGTCGTCTCGGTTCCTCACGTAAGAAAAGCGTTGGAACTCGAAGGACTCACGATTATCAACGGGTACGGTCCAACGGAGAACACGACATTCACTTGCTGCTATCCAGTCACAGAGTTACCAGAGACGATCAGTTCATTCCCGATTGGCCGTCCGATCAAAAATACGACTGTGTACGTACTGGACAGCAACATGCAGCCCGTCCCGATTGGTGTAACAGGTGAGCTGTATATCGGCGGAGATGGTCTGGCTACTGGATATTTGAATCGTCCTGATTTAACGGAAGAACGCTTTGTACCCAACCCGTTCTCAACCGATGCGCAAGCACGACTCTATCGGACGGGTGACCTGGTTCGTTACCTGCCAGATGGCCTTATCGAATTCATCGGCCGAATCGACAATCAGGTAAAAGTCCGTGGATTCCGCATCGAGCTGAGTGAGGTAGAGTCTGTTTTAGCCAAACACCCTGCTCTTGCCGCATCCGTCGTCATTGTCCGCGAAGATGAACCGGGTAAGAAACAGCTCGTCGCTTATGCGGTCAAGCAAGCTGAGCAAGAGGTTGACACAGCCGAACTGCGCCAACATTTCAAAGCACATGTTCCGGATTATATGGTGCCATCTGCTTTCGTCATGCTGGATGAATTGCCACTTACGCCAAATGGGAAAGTAGACAGAAAAGCACTTCCAGTTCCTGTCTATGATCGCAGCCACGATGTTGATTCGTTTACAGAGGCTACCAACCTCATTGAACAAAAACTGGTGGAAATATGGTGCGGCGTTCTGCGAATGGATCGCATCGGCATTCAAGATAACTTTTTTGAGCTTGGGGGCGACTCGATCCTCAGTATTCAAATCGTCGCACGTGCAAACAAAGCTGGCATTCATCTGACTCCGAAGAATCTTTTTGACCATCAAACGATTGCAGAGTTGGCAAAGGTTGCAGGCCAAAGCACGAAAGTGGATGCAGAGCAGGGCATGGTAACAGGTGAAGCTCCACTATTGCCGATCCAAAAATGGTTCTTCGAGCAAGAGCAACCAACACCACATCACTGGAACCAATCGATGCTCTTGCAAGTGAACGAACAATTGGACGAAGAGCATCTGGAGCAAGCCATTACCCACCTGCTCGCTCACCACGACGCACTCCGCCTGCGTTATACCTACACAGATGGACAGTGGAGGCAGACGCACGCAGAAGTCGAATCGGAAGTTTTGCTCGTGGTGGAGGATCTTAGCATGGTCTCGCCAGCTCAGCACATGAGAAGAATCGCAAAACTTTCACACCAAGCACAAGCGAGCCTTGATTTAGAAAACGGACCGCTCATGAAGATCGTGTACTTCGATCTCGGTTATGATCGGCCAGGCCGTTTGCTGATTGTCATCCACCATTTGGCGGTAGACGGGGTATCGTGGCGAGTTCTGATCGAAGACTTGCAAACCGCATACAGACAGGCTGCGGAGGGAACAGAGATTCACTTGCCCGCAAAAACAACCTCCTACAAAGCATGGGCAGAAAAAATGATTGAGTACGCATCTTCTGAACGTATTGTCGCTGAAAAGGAGTACTGGGTAGCTGCAGCAGACGAGATGATGTCAACTACAACGCCAATCCATGACAATGAGTCGAACACAGAAGGGAACTGCCGGACGATAACGATTGCAATGGAGGAGGAAGAGACAGAAACCCTGCTACAAAAAGTACCGTCCCGTTACCGTGCGCAAATCAATGATGTTCTATTGACCGCGTTAGCATTGGCACACGCCAAATGGACGGGAGAACAAGCCCTACTAGTCAACCTAGAAGGTCACGGTCGTGAAGAATTGTTCTCGGAGGTCGATCTCTCCCGAACGGTCGGCTGGTTTACGTCCATGTATCCACTTTTGATTCGATTGGATCAGAACATGTCTCAGGAAGATGCGCTGGTAAGAGTCAAAGAGAAGCTTCAACAAATTCCGAACAAAGGCCTTGGATACGGCATCCTGCGCTATCTGACGAAAGATAATAAGGTGTCCGAAAAGCTAGCGGCTATTCCGCACCCACCGATTAGCTTCAACTATCTGGGACAATTCAATCAGGCGGGAGAAGGAAATTCCCTGTTTGGATTTGCGGAAGGAGAAAGAGGCTCCAACATCAGTCCGGACAACAGAAGGGCTCATCTGGTTGATGTGGTAGGGGCAGTCACAGGAGGCAAGCTGAACCTAAGCTTCCTCTACAGCGAGTCATTGCATAGCGAAGCGAGTATCGAGACTTTCGCTCGTCATTTCACGGAAATCCTGCGTTCACTGATACAAGCGGAGAAACAAAGCTATAGAGCCGAAGACTTCGAGGATGCAGACTTGAGTCAGATGGCGTTAAACAAGGTACTCTCCAAGCTGAAGAAAAGAAAGGGGAATTAATCCAATGGGGGATTTTACTGATCTATACACCTTATCCCCGCTGCAAGAAGGGATGTTGTTCCATTCGCTGTACTCTGAGGGTTCAGCCTATATGGTACAGAACATTGCCATTCTTACAGGCGAGCTTGATATCGTCAACTTTGAAAAAGCCTGGAACAAAGTGGTTCAAAGACATTCCATTTTGCGTACTGGATTCCTTTGGGAGGAAGTAGAGAAGCCACTTCAGGTGGTCTTCGAAAGTGTTCCTTTTTCCATACACCAGGAAGACTGGTCACATCGCACTGATGAAGAGCAAAAAACCATGCTGACATCGTTTTTGCAAACAGAAAAAGAGGCGGGCTTCGACTTGAGCGAAGCCCCCCTCATGCGAGTGACGGTCATCAAAAAGGCCAAAGATGTGCACCAGTTCATCTGGACCTTTCATCATTTGCTCTTGGATGGATGGAGCAGCCCCATTCTTTTTCAGGAAGTCCTCGATTTCTATGAGGCGTACTGCCAAGGCAAGGACTTGAGACTTCCACAGCCAAAGCCATTCAAAGATTATATCTCTTGGCTTCGCCGTCAGGACAACGAGGAGTCTGAAAAATTCTGGCGCGAGTTCCTAGCGTCCGTCGAGAGTCCCACACCTCTTCCCTTTGAATCTTATCCCTTCGGAGGTTCAGAAGAGGAAAAAGGAATTCATGAATCGACTCGAACCTTGACTGATGAAGTCTCAAAAGCTCTCTTAAAATTAGCTCGAACGTATAAGGTAACGATCAACACCATCGTGCAGGGAGCGTGGGCCATTCTCCTTAGCCGTTTGAGCGGGGAAGAAAGCGTGGTATACGGCGTAACCGGTTCCGGGCGCCCAAGCGACCTGCCAGGTGTAGAACAGATGGTTGGAATGTTTATCAACACGTTGCCGATGAAAACGAAAGTCGAGCCTGAGCAAACGTTGGATCAGTGGTTCAAAGCGTTACAGGATCAGCAATCAAAAGTCCGACAATATGAATACTCACCATTGGTGGATATCCAAGGCTGGACGGATGTACCGCGTGGATTACCACTGTTTGAAAGTATTTTCGTTTTTGAGAACTACCCGTTGGGAGAAGGGGAAGAGAAGGAATTCGGTTTTTCCATCTCCAATGTACAGCACTTTCAAGAGGTGGATAACCCGCTCACGATTGTCGGGGTTCCGGGCGAGCAGTTTAGCATCAAAATGATATACAGGACTGACCGCTTTGAGCAGGCGGCAATCGAACGGACACTTGACCAAATGGCATCCATTTTAATGACCATCGTCGAGAATCCGAAACAACGCCTGTCCTCTATCTCTTTTCTCAGTCAAGAAGAAAGACAACATCTACTAGTCGGGCTAAACGATACGACCAGCGATTACCCTCGGGAAAAAACCGTTCCCCAACTGTTTGCCGAAACAGCGGCCCAATACCCAGATCGTATTGCCGTCGTTGCGGGAGAAGAGCAGTTGACCTACGGCGAGCTGGAGGTAAAAGCCAATCAGCTCGCCCACTACTTGCAAAAGCAAGGAGTAGAAACAGGTACTTTCGTCGGGCTTTGCGTAGAGCGTTCGTCAGATATGCTCGTGGGTATGCTCGGGATTCTCAAAGCAGGTGGAGCGTATGTGCCACTTGACCCTGCGTATCCAGAAGAACGTTTGGCTTTCATGCTGGCAGATGCCCAGATTTCCGTTCTATTGACTCAGGAGCATTTGGCTGACAAGTGGCAAGGACAAGAGCTTACCATTCTCAACCTCGACCATGCTGGGGAGAAATGGGCGGAAGAAAGCACACTTGCTCCCCAAGTAGATATGACAGCCGACAGCCTCGCCTACGTCATTTACACCTCGGGTTCGACAGGTACACCAAAAGGAGTGCTAGTCGTTCATCGCGGGATTGTTCGCCTGATCAAAAACACGAACTACGTGACCATTACGGAAGAGGACGTGTTCCTACAAGCCTCTACCGTATCGTTTGATGCTGCTACCTTTGAAATTTGGGGGGCGTTATTAAACGGAGCGAAGCTGGTGTTGATGCCGCCACATCAGCCTTCACTCGATGAACTGGGAGAGACGATTCTGAATCACAAGGTGACGACACTTTGGCTGACGGCTGGCCTGTTCACTGTCATGGTTGATCACAAGGTGGAGTACTTGCGTGGCGTGCGCCAGCTACTTGTTGGTGGGGATGTTGTCTCCGCATCCCATGTACGCAAGGTACTTTCACTGGGCGGTATCACGGTGATAAACGGCTATGGTCCGACGGAAAACACGACGTTTACTTGCTGCAATCCCGTCACGGAGCTTGCAGAAGGCGTCAACTCCTTCCCGATCGGCCGACCGATCAGCAATACCACGGTGTACGTATTGGACAAACATCAACAACCTGTCCCTCTGGGTGCAGCCGGTGAATTATATATAGGCGGAGATGGTCTCGCTCTTGGCTATTTGAACAATCCGGAGCTAACCGCAGAGCGTTTTGTGGAGAATCCGTTTGATCCACAAGGAAGTTCTCGCCTGTACCGTACTGGTGACTTGGTTCGTTATCTACCTGATGGCACGATTGCGTTTATCGGTCGTATCGACAACCAAGTAAAAATCCGTGGCTTCCGCATCGAATTAGGTGAGGTGGAAGCAGCACTCAGCTTGCATCCGTCTGTGAACGAAGTTGTGGTCATGGTCCGTGAGATGAAGCCGGGCGAGAAGCATATAACGGCGTATTTTACCGTTTCAGGAGATAACACGCTCGAAACTTCTGATTTACGTGCATGGACTAAAACGAAGTTGCCAGAATTCATGAGGCCATCATTTTATATTTTCTTGGATGCGATGCCTTTGACGGCAAATGGTAAAATCGACCGCAAACAATTACCGGAACCGGAATGGACAAATCCTGCTTCCGACAAAGGCTACATGGAGCCGCGCAATCAGGTAGAAGAGCTGATTGCCAACATTTGGTCGCAGGTGCTCGGAGTCGAAAAAGTAGGGATTCACGATAACTTTTTCGAGCTGGGTGGACATTCACTTTTGGCGACACGAGTCATTTCACGCCTGAGAGAGGCGTTTGGAATAGAGCAAACGGTACGCTCCATTTTTGAACATCCAACCATTGCAGCATGGAGTGAACAAGGAGCAGCACTTCATTTGGGAGAGAAAGAAGCGATTGGTGGATCGATTCAGCCTGTTTCAAGACAGAGCATTCTGCCGTTGTCTTTTGCCCAACAGCGATTGTGGTTCTTTGATCAATTCATGCCAGATAGTCCGATGTACAACATCCCATCTGCCCTTCGTTTGCAAGGCGAACTCGACGTAGTGGCATGGGAGAAGAGTTTACAGGCGATCATTTTGCGTCACGAAAGCTTGCGTACCACGTTCCACGAAATAGACGGACAATCCATACAAGTGATTCATCCGCAGATCGACTGGAAAATGGACATTCTGGACTTACGCGACCTACCAGATGAAAAGAAAGAACAAAAGATAGAGCAGTTGGCCCAAGCAGAAGCGGCCCGAGCATTTAACCTCGGACAAGGACCGCTGATACGTGCGACGATGATCCAAGCAGATGATCACGCATATGTCTTCTTGATCAACATGCACCATATCATTTCTGATGGTTGGTCGATGGGCATCTTCTATCGCGAATTGCTTGCCAATTATGAAGCCTTCCGTAAACAAGAAACACTAGAGCTAGCAGAGCTGCCGATTCAATATGCGGATTTTGCCTCATGGCAGCGTGAATGGCTGGAAGGCGAACGCTTAGAGCAGCAGGTTACTTATTGGAAAGAAAAACTAAGTGGAGCAGAACCGCTTCTAGCACTGCCGACTGACCGTTCGCGCCCTGCTGTGCAATCCTATAAAGGAGCCATTTACACCAAGACCTTTTCTGCGGACTTGCTTGCCAAATTGAAAGTACTTAGCCAGGAGTCCAATTCTACCTTGTTTATGACGTTGCTGGCTGCCTTCCAAACCCTTCTATACCGCTATAGTGGTCAAGAAGACATTGTGGTGGGAAGTCCGGTAGCAGGACGCAATCGGCAAGAAACCGAGAATTTGATTGGCTTCTTCGTCAACACGTTGGCACTCCGAACCACCGTAACAGGAGAAGTAACCTTTACGGAATTACTGGCACGCGTTCGCGAAACAGCGTTAGAGGCCTATGCACATCAAGATTTACCTTTTGAAAAATTAGTCGATGAGTTACAGCTAGAGCGTAGCCTCAGCTATTCACAGTTGTTCCAGGTCATGTTTGTCCTGCAAAACTTCCCGCTGGAGGATGCAGTAACGTCCGGCATTCAGCTCACACCATTGGATTCTGAGCGACATTTGACGACCTCCAAGTTTGACCTCACATTGACGATGCGAGAGCAGGCAGACGGACTCGTGGCTTCCTTTGAGTACAGCACCGATTTGTTCGACAGATTGACAATCGAGCGAATGACTGGCCATTTGCAAAATCTGCTTGAGGCAATCATCTCTCAACCAGAGGAGTCGATTGAAAAACTTGATCTTCTAAGTGAGAGCGAACGAAATAAACAGGTGGTAGAGCTTAACAACACCGCGAGCGACTACCCTCGGGAAAAAACCGTTCCACAATTGTTTGCCGAAACAGCGGCCCAATACCCAGATCGTATCGCTGTTGTTGCGGGAGAAGAGCAGTTGACCTACGCCGAGCTAGAGGAAAAAGCCAATCAGCTTGCCCACTACTTGCAAAAGCAAGGAGTAGAAACAGGTACTTTTGTCGGGCTTTGCGTAGAGCGCTCGTTAGATATGCTCGTGGGTATGCTCGGGATTCTCAAAGCAGGTGGAGCGTATGTGCCACTCGATCCTGCGTATCCAGAAGAACGTTTGGCTTTCATGCTGGCAGATGCCCAGATATCCATTTTATTGACACAGGAGCATTTGGCTGACAAGTGGCAGGGTCAAGAGCTTACCATTCTCAATCTCGACCATGCTGCGGAACAATGGGCGGAGGAAAGCACGCTTGCTCCCCAAGTAGATATGACAGCCGACAGCCTCGCTTACGTCATTTACACATCGGGTTCGACAGGTACACCAAAAGGAGTGCTAGTCGTTCATCGCGGGATTGTTCGCCTGATCAAAAACACGAACTACGTGACCATTACGGAAGAGGACGTGTTCCTGCAAGCCTCTACCGTATCGTTTGATGCTGCTACCTTTGAAATTTGGGGAGCATTGTTAAACGGAGCGAAGCTGGTGTTGATGCCGCCACATCAGCCTTCACTCGATGAACTGGGAGAGACGATTCAGAATCACAAGGTGACGACACTTTGGCTGACGGCTGGTCTGTTCACGGTCATGGTTGACCACAAGGTGGAGTACTTGAATGGCGTGCGCCAACTACTTGTTGGTGGGGATGTTGTCTCTGCATCCCATGTACGGAAGGTACTTTCACTTGGCGGGATCACGGTGATTAACGGCTATGGCCCGACGGAAAACACGACATTTACTTGCTGCAATCCCGTCACGGAGCTTCCAGAAGGCGTCAACTCCTTCCCGATCGGCCGACCGATCAGCAATACCACAGTGTACGTATTGGACAAACATCAACAGCCTGTCCCTCTGGGTGCAGCAGGAGAATTATATATAGGCGGAGATGGTCTCGCTCTAGGCTATTTGAACAATCCGGAGTTAACCGCAGAGCGTTTTGTGGAGAATCCTTTTGATCCACTAGGAGGTTCACGCCTGTACCGTACTGGTGACTTGGTTCGTTATCTACCTGATGGCACGATTGAGTTTATCGGACGTATCGACAACCAAGTAAAAATCCGCGGCTTCCGCATTGAGCTAGGCGAAATCGAGACCGTATTGCAGAGCCACCCGGCTGTAAAAGAGTCCGTACTCATGGTGAGAGAGGAAACTCCTGGGGACAAGCGCTTAGCTGCCTACCTCGTTTTTGCAGAAGAAAAAGAGGTTACTCACATCGAGATGCGATCTTATCTCAAGGATAGGTTGCCTGAGTACATGATCCCATCCGCGTTTGTGAATATGGACAACTTCCCGCTAACACCAAACGGTAAAGTGGATCGCCGGGCACTCCCGATCCCTGACTATTCCCGAAATGAGGCGGATAGCGGTTATGTAGCACCTGCAACGGATCTGGAAGTGAAATTGGCGGAAATCTGGAAAAGTGTGCTGGGTGTTGCGAACATCGGCATCTACGACAATTTTTTCGAATTGGGTGGCGACTCCATTCTCAGTATCCAGATCGTTGCGAGAGCCAATCATTCCGGAATTCGCTTCACACCTAAGCAACTTTTTGAGAATCAAACTATTGCAGAATTGCTACGTGTTGTTACTGATTTTAGCCAAGAAACGGATACAACATGGAAAAATGAACAGGGTACTGTTACTGGAAATGTACCGCTCACTCCCATCCAAAATTGGTTCTTTGACTCCAATCAACCGTCGCTGCATCACTGGAATCAGTCGGTACTTCTGACTGTTCAGCAACCAGTAGACCTTGTTGTCCTGGAGCAAACAATTGAGAGCCTGCTGGCCCATCATGATGCATTGCGTATGCGCTTTTCACACCATGACGGCATGTGGACACAAATGATGGAAGGTCTAGAAGCGAATGTTCCATTCCGTAGCGTGGATCTTTCACATCTCCCTAAACAGGAACAGGGGTCTAGGCTGGAGGAAATTTCACAAGAAGTACAAGCGAGCCTAAATATCACGGAAGGTCCCATCGTACAGGCTGTGTACTTCAACATGGGCGAAGAGCAAGCTGGCCGACTGTTACTCGTCATTCACCATTTAGTTGTTGACGGTGTATCGTGGCGAATTTTGCTGGAGGATTTGCAACATACCTATGATCAAATAGCGAGTGGTCATGACGTACAAATGCCAGCAAAGACAACTTCGTTCAAAATGTGGGCTGAGCAATTAGTCGCGTATGCCAATTCAGAAGTCATCCAGCAAGAAAACGAGTACTGGCTCAAACAAGATCAAGAGGCGAGTCCGATCCCGATTGATCACCTTTATGAACCGAGTCAGAACACGGAAGCGACAACCAAACAAGTAACGTTCTCTTTAGATGCAGGAGAAACCCGTGCCCTGTTGCAGGAGACACTTTTTCCTTACCGCTTGAAAATAAACGATGTCTTACTCGCTGCCTTAACAAAAGCAATGCACCGCTGGACAGGGAAACAGACGTTATCTTTCCATCTCGAGGGGCATGGACGCGAAGATATTTTGGAAGGAGCAGATTTATCCCGCACCGTTGGCTGGTTTACGAGTATGTATCCTGTACATCTTACACTTGACCAGACAAAAACGTGGAGTGAACTGCTGAAAGCCGTCAAAGAACAGCTTCGAGTCATTCCGCAAAATGGAGTTGGCTATGGTATCCTGCACTACTTACGTCAGGATGACGAACGGAAAGAGCAGTTGAGGTCTCGAATGAAGCCAGAGATCAGCTTCAACTACCTCGGCCAGTTTGATCAAGTCGTTTCGTCAAATGCTAAATTTGGCATGGCTGCTGAATCGAGAGGCTCGAATCTTGCACCTGATTCCATTCGCGGGCATTTAATCGATGTAAACAGCGTCATTTCCGGAGAACAACTGCATGTCACTTGGTTTTACAACGAAAACATTCACGAGAAAACTACGGTGGAAGCAGTTGCTCGTGATTATATGGACGCCTTACGTGAGATTATGGCACATTGCCGCTCTGAAGAAGCTGGGGGCTATACTCCTTCTGATTTCCCGTTATCTCGTTTGGATCAGCGTACAATCGACACGTATGTGGGTAAAGATCGTTCCATCGAGAACATCTATCCACTGACGCCGTTGCAGGAAGGCATGCTTTTCCATTCCCTGTACGAGCAAGAGGGCGGAGACTATGTGGTTCAGTTCTCCATGACGATTCATCATTTGCACGTCGATGCACTCCAGCAAGCATGGCAAAAAGTCATCGATCGTCATTCCATTCTGCGTACCTCCTTTATCTGGGATGGGGTAGTCAATCCGCATCAAATTGTTCGCAAGCACGTACGGGTGACAGTTGATGAAAGAGATCTGCGACATTTATCGACGGATAAACAGAAAGCTGCGCTAGACGCATTTTTGGAAGAGGATCGCAAGCGGAACTTCTCCACTACAGAACCACCTCTCATGCGTTTGAATTTGTTTAGGATTAGCAACGAAGCGTATCGCTTTATCTGGAGCTTCCACCACGTATTACTGGACGGCTGGAGCTTGCCGCTCGTCTTAAAAGACTGGTTTGCCGCTTATCTAGCGCTGGCAGATGGAAAAGACATTCAGCTTGGGGCTGTACAGCCATTTTCCCAGTATGTTGCGTGGATTCAGCGCCAAGACCTGCAAGTTGCGGAACATTTCTGGCGCAACCATTTGAAGGGGATATACGGGCCGACACAAATCAATCTCGGACAAGCTCACCAATCCATGGGAGAACCAAAAACCTACGACGAGCGCTTTATCCGATTCTCAGCCGAGTTTACCGAACAGCTGCAAACCTTTGCCCGCCAGCATCAGGTAACGCTGAATACCTTTATACAAAGTGCGTGGGGCATGATCCTTGGAGCTTACAGTGGGGAAGCAGATGTCGTATTCGGGGCAACTGGTTCAGGACGTCCAGCCGATTTGCCTGGCGTAGAAAATATGGTGGGTCTGTTCATTAATACGCTCCCGGTTCGAATCACAATCGATCCAAGCAAAACCGTTCGGGTATGGCTGCGCGAATTGCAGGAAATGCAATTGGAGATTCGCCAATATGAGTACACGCCGCTGGTTGACATCCAGAGCTGGAGCGAATTCGAGCGCAACACCTCTCTGTTCGAAAGTATTTTTATCTTTGAGAACTACCCGATCGACGAGTCTGTGAAAGAAGCGGACAGCAGTATTCAAATTTCTGATGTAGACTCTGCGGAGCAAACAAACTATCCACTTACCGTAGTATGTGGGCCTGGCAAAGAATTTGTCCTCAAAATCGTTTTTGATCAAAACCGATTCGATCATGTACGGATCGAGCGAGTGCTAGAGCAAATGACTCTTCTGCTCCAATCGATGATAGCAAATCCTGATCAACCTCTTGCTAATGTGCGCATGATCAGCGAAAGCGAGCAAGAGCAGGTTTTGGTCGAGTGGAACGATACGAAGGTCGATTATCCAACCGGGCTTTGCATTCATCAAGCATTTGAACAACAGGTACAAAAGACGCCAGATGCGATCGGACTCATGTACAAAGAGATGGAAATGACGTATGCCGAGCTGAATCAGCGAGCGAACCAATTGGCGCATCATCTCCTTGCCCAAGGCGTGAAACCAGATACACTCGTCGGGATTTGCATCGAGCGCTCTCCTGAGATGATCGTCGGGATTCTCGGTGTGATGAAAGCAGGTGCCGCCTATGTTCCAATTGATCCGGCACATCCGCTAGAGCGTATTGCCTACATGATCGAGGATTCGCAGGCTAACATCGTGTTGACCCAGCAATCTCTGGCAAACCAATTGCTTACAACGAAGGCTCAGGTAATTTGCCTGGATAGTAATGCGCTAGAGAATGAACCTGTTCATGATGTGATGTGCGGGGTTACCGAACAAAATCTTGCCTATGTTATTTACACATCTGGTTCCACTGGGTTGCCCAAAGGCGTGATGGTCGAACACCATAGTGCGATGAATATGGCTCATTACCTCATCGAGTTGTTCCAAGTCCAGCCGTCTAGCCGCGTCTTGCAGTTATGTTCGTTCAGCTTCGACGTATCTGTCGCTGAGATCGTCATGGCTTTGATTTCAGGTGCGACCCTAGTCATTGAGGATCGGGAAATGCTCATGCCAGGTCCTGAACTCATCACGGTTTTGCAAGAAAAACAAATCACGACTGTGATGACAGTGCCCGCTGTACTTGCGGCATTACCAGACGCCGACCTACCTGATCTGAAGACACTCGTGATCGGTGGCGAAGCACCAAGCTATGAGCTCATCACTCGCTATGCAAATCATCGTCAATTTTTCAATTGCTACGGTCCGACAGAGGCAACCGTTTGCACCACGCTGATGCTTATGGATACGAATCTGGCAAACACACCAATTGGCCGTCCTATCGCCAACGCGACCATCTACGTATTAGATGCCAATCTGAAGCCTGTCCCTATTGGCGTACCAGGTGAGCTGTACATTGGTGGAAAAGGCTTGGCACGCGGTTATTGGAATCGTCCAGAGCTTACAGCGGAACGCTTTGTCACTCATTCGTTTGGAGCGGAAGGCGAACGTCTTTATCGTACAGGCGATCAGGTGCGCTATCTGCAAGACGGTAACCTTGAATTCCTCGGTCGTATCGATAATCAGGTGAAAATTCGCGGCTTCCGCATTGAATTAGGTGAAATCGAGAACGCATTGCGAAAGCACGATGCGATTCGGGAAGCTGTCATTACCGTACGAGACAATCGTTTGGCCGCTTATCTGATTGCAATGGGTGAAGAGAAGCCAGCTACAGAGGAGATCGCTCTCTATCTGAAAGAAACATTGCCAGATTACATGATTCCAGCAGGCATGGTCTGGATGGAGGCGATTCCGCTTACGGTCAACGGAAAGGTAGACCACCGGGCACTGCCCACACCGGATTGGGGACTTTTGACCACACAACAGGAGTATGTCGCACCTCGCACACCAACAGAAGAAATAGTGGCGAACATTTGGACACAGGTGCTTTCTGTTGAGCAAGTCGGAATTCACGACGATTTCTTTGCACGAGGGGGACATTCCCTCTTAGCTACCCAAGCGATTTCCCGTATGCGTCAAGCTTTTGGCGTAAACATGCCGCTTCGTACGCTGTTTGATTATCCGACAACGGCAGCGATTAGCGAAAAAATAACGGCATTGTTACAAGGGGAAGCCGGTCTCACTGACATCCCGCTCCTGCCCGTGCCGCGTGAGGAACACTTGCCGCTCTCGTTTGCACAACAACGTTTGTGGTTCTTGGACAAGCTGTTGCCAGACAGTTCCGTCTACAACATCCCAACTGCTGTTCGACTGATGGGTGAGCTGGACGTCGAGGCGTGGGAACGCAGTCTGAAGCAGATCATCCAACGTCATGAGAGCTTGCGTACAACTTTCTCCGATAGCAATGGGGAAGCCGTTCAAGTCATTCACCCGCAGATTGAGTGGAACATGGAACAAATCGACTTACGGGACTGGAACGAAGAGGAGCGAGAAGCCGAAGTATTGCGTCTCGCCATAGAAGATGCTGAACATTCGTTTCATCTGAATCATGGGCCGTTATTGCGAGCAAAACTGATTTGCATGGATGAACAAGCGTATGTATTTTTGCTCAATTTACACCACATTATTGCGGATGGCTGGTCCATGAGTGTATTCATGGGTGAGTTAGTCTCCATCTATGAAGCGTTAACTGCTGGAGAAACCCCACAGCTTGCCGAAATGCCGCTGCAATATGCAGACTATGCCACATGGCAACGCAATTGGTTGCAAGGTGAAGTATTGGAGCAACAATTGGCGTACTGGAAAAAACAATTAGGCGATGCAGAACCCCTTCTGAGATTGCCGACAGATCGTCCACGCCCTGCCGTTCAGAGCCATAAAGGGGCGATGCATACGATAAGGCTCCCGGAAAAACTGCTTGCCGATCTAAAAGCGCTTAGTCGTGAAGAGGGATCAACCTTATTCATGACCTTGCTAGCTGCCTTTCAGACCCTGCTCTATCGCTACAGTGGTCAAAAAGACATCCTCGTCGGAAGTCCGGTCGCAGGACGAAATAGACAGGAACTGGAATCACTTATTGGTTTCTTCATTAACACCTTGGTAATGCGTACAGACATGTCTGGGGAACCAACCTTCCGAGACTTGCTAGCAAAAGTACGAGAGACTGCACTGGAGGCTTATGCGCATCAAGACCTGCCATTTGAAAAACTGGTAGATGAGCTGGAGCTGGAACGAAGTCTAAGCTACTCACCGTTGTTCCAAGTGATGTTTGTCCTGCAAAACATCCCGATGGAAGTACAAGAATTGTCCCAGATTCGCATCGAGCCTTTCCACAGAGGTCAGGAGGGCGTAAGCGCCAAGTTTGACATCACCTTGACCACCGTAGAGGCACCAGATGGACTAATCGCAACATTCGAGTACAATACCGATCTTTTTGATCCAGCAACAATCGAGCGCATGGGGAACCATTTCGCGAGATTGCTAGAGGCGATTTTGGCAAATCCGATGCAACCAGTCACAGCCATCCCTCTCCTGAGCGATAGGGAAAGGGAGCAGCTTCTCCACCAATGGAATGATACAAATGTACCTTTTGAACGTGAAACATGCGTGCATGAAATTGTTGCACGAATTGCACAAGAGTTACCAAATCAATTAGCCGTTGTTTCCGAAGAAGGGCAGATCACCTATGCAGAACTGGATGCCAAAGCGAATCAGGTAGCGAACTACCTGCAAAAACAGGGAGTATCCTCCGAAACACTTGTCGGTATCTGCGTAGAACGTTCCATCGATATGCTCATCGGCCAACTGGGAATCCTCAAAGCTGGCGGTGCTTATGTCCCAATGGACACAGCGTATCCACAAGAGCGTCTTGCTTTCATGATGAAAGATGCCAATATGCCAGTTGTAATAACTCAAGAACGACTGTTAGGGCGATTGCCAGAAGGAACAGCATCATTCATCTGCTTGGATCGTGATTGGCCTATCATTTCGGAAGAGAGCAGCGAGGAACCGATCGTGGCAATGACAACAGAGAATCTGGCGTATGTCATCTATACGTCTGGCTCTACTGGAACGCCAAAAGGGGTAGAGATCGAACATGCCGCCTTGTTAAATCTGATTTGCTGGCACCAGCGGTCGTACAGCGTAGATTCAAATGATCGAGCTTCACAAATCGCAGGGACAGCCTTTGATGCATCTGTTTGGGAAATATGGCCATACCTGACAAAGGGAGCAACACTTTATCTCCCATCAGAAGATATTCGTCTGGTGCCAGAGGAACTAAGAGATTGGCTTGTTGCATCGGGTATTACGATTAGCTTTTTGCCAACGCCTTTGGCGGAAAGGCTGCTTACCTTGGAATGGCCTATCGACACGAAGCTGCGGTATATGCTCACAGGGGGCGACAAGCTACACGATTACCCACCAGCAACGATGCCTTTTACTCTTGTAAACCAATACGGTCCAACCGAAAACGCGGTTGTTGCCACAGCAGGCGCCGTTCCACCAGAAGCTGCTCATGTTTTCGCACCATCAATCGGACGTCCAATAGACAATGTGCAGGTATACGTCCTGGATGAAAAGCGAAATCCTGTGCCGATTGGTGTACCTGGAGAGCTCTATATCGCGGGAGACAGCTTGGCACGGGGCTATCTGAAGCGCCCTGATCTAACCAAAGAGCGGTTCGTAGCCAATCCATACTCACAAAAACCGGGAGCACGCATGTACCGAACAGGAGACCTGGTTCGTTACCTGCCAGATGGAAGCATAGATTTCATTGGTCGCGCAGACGATCAGGTGAGCATTCGAGGATTCCGGGTCGAACTGGGTGAAATTGAAACCGCTCTGTACACACATCCGGCGGTAAAAGAAACCATCGTCCTCGTACGTGAGGATATTCCGGGCGTAAAACGACTCGCTGCCTACGTCGTACTCAGAGAGAGACAAGAGATTCAAGCAAGTGAATTCCGTAGCTATCTAAAGGAAAAGCTTCCTGAGTACATGGTACCAGCTGCATTTGTCGTCATGGATAACCTGCCGCTGACGCCAAACGGTAAGGTAGACCGACAGGCATTGCCTGTACCTGATTTCTTACACAATGATACAGAAGGCAGTTTTGCTGCTCCGACAACTGCTATTGAGGCTACGCTTGCAGATATATGGAAAAAAGTCCTAAGCATTGACAATGTTGGTATCTATGACAACTTTTTCGAGCTTGGTGGAGACTCCATTTTGAGTATCCAAATTGTTTCTCGAGCCAATCAGGCTGGAATTCGTTTGACACCGAAACAGCTCTTGAGAAATCAAACCATCGCGGAACTGGCAAGTGTCGTGACAACGACTGACGGCATACAAACAGGAAAAGTCCAAGCAGAACAAGGAATCTTGACGGGAGAGGTACCGCTCACGCCAATTCAATCGTGGTTCTTCACGACTGAACAGCCGTCGATCCATCATTGGAACCAATCCCTGCTTTTGACGGTGCAACAACCCGTTGACCCGACCGTTCTAGAGCGTGTCATCGAGAGCCTGCTCACGCATCATGACGCATTACGTATGCGTTATACCCATACGGAGCAAGGCTGGACCCAACATATGGAGGGACTTCCTGAGACCATTCCATTCCATAGCGTGGACCTGTCCGCTGTTCTAGAAGAAGAACAGGCCAATCGTCTGGAGCAAATCGCAAACGAGGTGCAATCAAGTTTACATGTAAGTGAGGGACCCGTTTTCCAAGCCGTATACTTCCATCTTGGAGCGGACCTACCTGGCCGTCTGCTGATTGTTGCCCACCATCTGGTGATTGACGGTGTGTCCTGGCGCATTTTGCTAGAGGATCTGCAAGCTGCTTACGAGCAACTGGTAAACAATGAGCCGGTACAATTCCCAGCGAAAACGACTTCATTCAAGTCGTGGGCAGAGCAATTGCAATCCTATGCGAATTCCGAAGTGATCGAGCCGGAAAAAGCTTTCTGGCTGGGCCAAAGTGATGAAGTGAGTCCACTTCCCATTGACCGTGCTTTCGAGTCAAGCCAAAACACAGATGCAACCTCCAAGCAAGTCAGTTTTGCGCTTACTATTGAAGAAACTCGAGCGTTGTTGCAGGATACGCTTTCGCCTTACCGTCTACAAATCAATGATGTATTGCTTACCGCTTTAACCAAAGCAATGAATCGTTGGACAGGTGAAAAGAGGGTAGCCGTTCATCTGGAAGGGCACGGACGCGAGGAAATTATCGAAGGAGCAGACTTATCCCGTACCGTCGGCTGGTTTACGAGTATGTACCCGGTACAGCTTTCAATTGATCCGTCGAAGCCGTGGGGTGACGCTTTGAAAGCGGTCAAGGAACAGCTTCGTCGCATTCCAACAAAAGGTGTCGGCTACGGCATCCTTCAATACCTCAGTCAGGATGAGGAGTTGAAAAAACGTCTAAGTGAAAAGCCGAAGCCAGAAATCAGCTTCAACTACCTTGGACAGTTTGATCAGATGGTTCAAGCCGAATCGAGATTTGGCATGGCGCAAGAATCAAGAGGCTCCAATCTGGGGAAAGAGTCAATACGCCAGCACCTGATTGATGTAAACAGTGTCATAACCGGGGAACAACTCCATGTTACGTGGATCTATAGCGAAAACATTCACGAGGAAAGCACGATTCAAGAGCTTGCTTGCAACTATCTGGAAGCTTTGCGCGAAATCATTGCACACTGCCAGTCTGAAGAAGCAGGCGGCTATACGCCATCTGACTTCCCACTTGCGCGAATGGATCAACGGGCTATCGACAAGCATCTGGGACAGGATCGCCTGATCGAAAACGTCTATCCACTCAGTCCATTGCAAGGTGGCATGCTGTTCCACTCCCTGTACGAGCAGGAGGGGGGAGACTATATTGTTCACTTCGCCATGACGATGGAGGGCTTGCACGTCGAAGCGTTTGAACAGGCGTGGCAAAAAGTAGTGGATCGCCATCCAATTCTACGTACCTACTTTGTTTGGGAAGGTTTAGAGGCTCATCAAATTGTACGCAAACAAGTAAAAGCAGCTGTAGAAAAAGTCGATCTTCGTCATTTGACAACGGAGCAGCAAAAAACGGAACTGGCTAACTATCTAGAAGCTGACCGTAGACGAAATTTCGAGATTGCGTCACCACCACTCATGCGTTGGACGCTGTTCCACTTGCGTGAGGGAATCTATCGCTTCACCTGGAGCTTCCATCACGTACTGCTTGATGGCTGGAGCGTCCCGATTGTACTAAAAGACTGGTTTAGTGCTTATTCGTCCATAGCAGAAGGCAAAGAGGTTTCGTACAGCTTCGTCCAGCCATTCTCTGCGTACATTGATTGGGTACAGCGCCAAGACTTGCGTACTGCCGAACATTTTTGGCGCGAACAGCTTAAAGGATTCCATGAGTCGACACCATTAGCGATGAGTAACCACTCAGGCGGCAGGGATCATATGCCGAAAGTGTACGAAGAGAAAGAAATTCGCTTATCGGCAGAGATGACTTCACGTTTGCAAGCCTTTGTCCGTACACATCAGTTGACCTTAAATACGCTTGTCCAAGGAGCATGGGCTCTCATCCTGAGCCGATACAGCGCAACGGATGATGTCGTCTTCGGTGCAACCGTTTCCGGTCGTCCAGCTGATCTGCCTACGGTAGAGGGCATGGTAGGTCTCTTCATCAACACCCTGCCGATTCGGGTTTGGATCGATGCGAACAAATCGGTGCGGGAATGGCTACGTGAGATTCAAGAACATCAAGTGGAGCTTCGCCAGTTTGAGTACACGCCATTGGTTGACATCCAAGGCTGGAGTGAAATGGCGCGTAATACTGCCCTGTTCGAGAGCATCTTCATTTTCGAGAACTACCCGATTGGTGAATCGGTAAAAGCTGAACAGAATCAGCTGCAATTATCTGACGTGGAGACGATGGAACAAACGAATTATCCAATCACCGTCGTCTGCGGTCCGGGTAAAGAGTTCATCCTCAAGATCAAATACGACCAGAGCCGATTCGCATCTGAAAATATTGAGCGTGTTCTGCACCAGATGTCTTACTTGCTCGAATCCATGATGGCAAAACCTGAACAGTGCCTCGCAGAGGTGTCGATGATTAGTGAAAGCGAGCTCCAGCAGGTAGTAGTCGAATGGAATGACACGCGCGTGGATTATCCGGCGCAGCTTTGCATCCATCAGGCATTTGAGAGACAAGTAGAAAAGACACCTGATGCGATTGCACTCGTCTACAAGAAGATGGAGCTGACTTATGCTGAGCTGAACAACCGTGCAAACCAGTTGGCACACAGGCTGATTGCATCGGGTGCACAACCGGATAAGCTAGTTGGTATTTGCGTCGAACGTTCTTTCGAGATGATCATCGCATTCCTCGGCGTAATGAAAGCTGGTGCTGCTTATGTACCTATTGATCCGGCGCATCCGCAAGATCGCATTGCCTACATGATCGAAGATTCGCAAGCGAACATTTTGTTGACGCAAGAATCGCTGAAAGACATGCTACCAGTTCCTTCTAAACAGGTCATTTGCCTCGATAGCAATGAACTGGCTGATGAGCCTACCACAAACGTGGTTAGCAGCGTCAATGAGCATCATCTCGCTTACGTCATCTATACGTCTGGATCAACCGGATTGCCGAAAGGGGTAATGGTCGAGCACCATTCCGTTATCAATTTGACCCATGCCCTGATTCATTCGTTCCAAATCGAACCGACGAGCCGGGTTTTGCAATTCACATCCTTTAGCTTTGATGTTTCAGTCTCCGAGATCGCTATGACCCTGCTGGCTGGTGCCACACTCGTCATGGAGGATCGTGAATTACTTTTACCTGGTCCGGAATTGATCCAAGTCCTACAGGAACAGCGCATCACGACCGTGACAATGGCTTCCTCTGTCGTATCGGCCTTGCCACAAGCGGATTTGCCAGACCTGAAGACGCTGATTGTCGGTGGAGAAGCGTTAAGTCGTGAGCTTGTTGCCCGTCATGCCACGGAACGCCAGTTCTTTAACTGCTACGGACCAACGGAAACAACCGTCACTGCTACTCTCACACGTTGTGAGAATAACGGACAAAATCCAACAATCGGCCGACCTATCGCCAATGTGGAAGTGTATGTACTGGATGCATATCTGCAACCTGTGGCAATAGGTGTACCAGGAGAGCTATACATCGGCGGAAAAGGAATAGCCAGAGGGTACTGGAATCGTCCTGAGCTTACGGAAGAACGCTTTATCCATCATCCGTTTGGCAAGGAAGGGGAACGCCTCTACCGGACTGGCGACCTGGTTCGCTATACGGAAGACGGGCAGCTCGAATTCCTCGGACGAATTGACGATCAAGTCAAAATTCGCGGTTATCGAATCGAGCTTGGCGAAATCGAGAATAGACTCAGACAGCATCCAGCCGTTCAGAATGTCGTCGTTATTGCGCGTGAGGATCGAGAAGGAGACAAGCGTTTGGCGGCTTACCTCGTTGCAGCAAACGAACAACAACCGGGTGATGCTGAGCTTATCCACTACCTGAAAGAGACCCTACCCGAATACATGGTTCCTTCAGGTTACGTATGGATGGCAGAGATTCCACTCACGGTCAACGGGAAAGTAAATCGCCGCGCTCTTCCAGTACCGGATTGGGGACAAGGGGAGACAGAGAAGGAATATGTGGCACCACGTACACCAACCGAGGAAATCGTTGCCCATATTTGGTCGCAGGTTCTTTCCGTTGAGGGAATAGGAATCCACGATGACTTCTTTCAACTGGGTGGACATTCGCTCTTGGCTACCCAAACCGTTTCCCGCTTAAAAGAAGCATTTGGTGTGGAAGTACCGCTCCGTGCCTTGTTCGAAAACCCTAGCGTGGCACAAATGAGCGAAAAGTTAACAGGTCTACTGGAAGCCAAATCGAATGTTGCCAGCATTCCACTCGCACCCGTTTCTCGCGACCAGCATCTACCGCTCTCCTTTGCACAGCAACGCTTGTGGTTCTTGGATCGCTTAATGCCAGACAGCGCCTTGTACAACATCCCGTCTGCCATGCGGATGCAAGGACACCTCAACATTCATGCATGGGAACGCAGTCTGCAGATGATTATCGAGCGACACGAGAGCTTGCGAACAACCTTCACTGACATCAACGGGGAAGCGATACAAGTCATTCATCCAGAAATCGCGTGGAGCATGGGCAAGATTGATTTGCGTGAGCTACCAGAAGAAGAGCGTGACACCCAGGTACATCGCCTGGAGAGAGAAGAGGCAGCCAAGCCATTTGACCTACGTACAGGACCGTTACTGCGGGCCACGATCATCCAGATTGGCGAAGAGAATTTTGTCTTCCTGCTAAATATGCACCATATAGTATCTGACGGCTGGTCGATGAACATTTTCATACGAGAGCTGGTTACGATCTATGAAGCGCTTTGCAAGGAAGAGACGCCACAACTCACGGACATGCCACTACAGTATGCAGACTTTGCAGCTTGGCAGCGTGAATGGTTACAAGGTGAGGCGTTGGAGCAACAACTCGCATACTGGAAAGCAAAACTGAGTGGTAGTGAGCCGCTATTGGCCCTACCGACAGACCGTCCGCGTCCACCGGTTCAGACCTATAATGGAGCCTTACACACGACGAGCTTCCCAACGGAGCTTGTGGAAAAATTACACGCACTCAGCAGACAAGAGGGCGCCACGCTCTTTATGACCTTGCTCGCTGCTTTCCAAATCCTGCTTCATCGTTACAGCGGTCAAGACGACATTATCGTCGGTAGTCCGGTTGCTGGACGCAATAGACAAGAAACGGAGTCATTAATTGGCTTCTTCATCAACACGTTGGCGATGAGAACCGATATGTCTGGCGCTCCAACCTTCCGTGAACTACTTGCAAGAGTGCGCGAGTCTGCACTGGAAGCCTATACCCATCAAGACCTGCCCTTTGAAAAGTTAATAGATGAGCTGGAGTTGGAACGTAGCCTAAGCTATTCGCCACTCTACCAAGTCATGTTCGCTCTGCAAAACTTCAACATGCAGACGCATGAACTGGAGGGCATTCAGATTGCACCGTTTGAAAGCCAAAACCAACAAGTGATGTCTAAATACGACATCAGCTTGACTATGGCAGAAACGCCAAACGGCATGATCGCTACGTTTGATTACAATACAGATTTGTTCGACCAAACAACGATGGAGCGAATGGTGAATCATTTCCATCATGTACTAGAGGGAATCGTCGCCCAACCTGATCGATCGATCATGGCGCTACCATTGCTGCGTCCGGATGAACGTGAACAGCTGATACTTGGGTGGAACAACACAGCTGCAACTTACACGTATGAAAAGACAGTACATGAGCTAGTCGCCGAAATGACAAGGAAAATGCCGAATCAGCTGGCAGTCGTTTCCAAGGAAGGCTCGCTCACCTACGCAGAGCTGGATTCGAAAGCGAATCAACTGGCGAACTACTTACAACAACAGGGGATTACGTCAGAGACTCTCGTTGGTATTTGTGTCGAACGTTCCGTCGAGATGCTGATCGGCCAATTAGGGATTCTCAAAGCAGGCGGTGCGTTTGTTCCGATGGATCCATCTTATCCAAAGGAACGCCTTGCCTTCATGATGGATGACACGAACATGCCGATCGTCTTGACCCAAGAACGCTTGCTGGAAGCATTGCCAACAGGTGATGCAACGTTTATTTGTCTCGATATCGATTGGGATTTGATTGCCAGTGAGAGCATGGAATCACCCGAAATCACGACGACAACGAACAATCTCGCTTATGTCATTTACACCTCTGGTTCTACCGGAACACCAAAAGGAGTGGAAATCGAGCAACGCGCTCTATTGAATCTCATCAATTGGCACCAGAACGCTTACAACGTCACGCCAGAAGATAGAGCATCACAAATCGCCGGAACTGCATTCGATGCCGCTGTCTGGGAAATCTGGCCTTATCTGACGGCAGGAGCCACACTGTATCTGCCACAGGAAGAGATTCGTCTGGTACCGGAAAAACTGCGTGATTGGCTCGTCGACTCAAGAATCACAATCAGCTTCCTGCCAACGCCATTAGCAGAGAGCTTGCTATCGATTGAATGGCCGTCCGATGCAGATTTGCGCTACATGCTAACAGGTGGTGACAAACTGCATCACT
This sequence comes from Brevibacillus sp. BD137, assembly GCF_041644655.1. Lineage (NCBI taxonomy): Bacteria > Bacillati > Bacillota > Bacilli > Caryophanales > Paenibacillaceae > Brevibacillus > Brevibacillus sp. BD137. The sequence goes on from NZ_JAOTNO010000002.1 coordinate 311,773, forward strand.
ATCCATCGGCACAACTGCCATTTACATTGGTCAATCAGTATGGGCCAACGGAAAATGCCGTTGTAGCTACAGCCGGCATCGTTCCTGTACAAGCTGGTCAGATCGCAGCCCCAACAATCGGACGCCCAATCGACAATGTGCAAGTATACGTTCTTGATGCAAAGCTGCAACCTGTGCCGATCGGTGTTGCAGGCGAACTGTACATTGCAGGGAACAGCTTAGCTCGCGGGTATCTAAAACGTCCTGATCTGACCCAAGAACGCTTTGTCGAAAATCCGTTCGCGCACATTCGAGGGGCAAAAATGTACCGCACAGGAGATCTTGTCCGGTACCTGCCGGACGGCAACATCGAGTTTATCGGTCGTGCCGACGATCAGGTGAGTATCCGTGGGTTCCGTGTCGAGTTGGGCGAGATTGAAACCGCCCTGTACACGCACCCTTCTGTCAAAGAAACGATCGTCCTTGCCCGTGAAGACATGCCAGGTGTGAAACGACTGGCCGCGTATGTCGTGCTAGAAGAAGGGGTAGAGGACCAAGCGGGCAACTACGACAGCTACCTGAAAGAAATATTGCCGGAGTACATGGTGCCGTCCGCATTCGTAATCATGGATGCTCTGCCACTCACTCCAAATGGCAAAGTAGACCGTCGTGCATTACCTATACCGGAGTACAGAGTGAGTAATGGAGAATTCGTTGCTCCGGAGACGTTTGTTGAGCGAGTATTGGCAGAAATATGGAAAAAGGTTCTGGGAGTAGAGCAAGTCGGAATTCACGATAACTTCTTCGAACTCGGTGGTGATTCGATTCTGAGCATTCAGATCGTGGCGCGCGCAGCCCAATCTGGAATTCGCTTGTCACCGAAGCTTTTGTTCGAAAATCAGTCGATTGCCGAGTTGACACAAGCGCTCGGGGAGTCGGTTAACATTTTCGCCGAACAAGGCATTGTCACTGGGGAAGTGCCACTCCTGCCGATTCAACGCTGGTTCTTCGAGCAAAAATTGGCAGACCGCAACCACTGGAACCAATCTGTCCTTTTAACTGTCAAACCGATCGATCCAGAAATTTTGAGACAAGCTTTCTATCACTTGCTCGGACATCATGATGCCCTCCGCCTCCGTTTCTACCATCAGGATGGAAAATGGAAGCAAATCAACGAGGAATGGACAGATATCATTCCATTTACCGTAGAGGAATTGGGCCATTTGCCGTATGAAGAGCAAGTCAAGCGAATCGGGGAAATCTCTGAGGAAGCTCAGGCAAGCCTGCATCTCTCGGAAGGTCCGTTGCTCCGTGCCGTCTACTTCGATTTGGGCAGTGAACAGGAAGGCCGCTTGCTTATCGTCATTCACCACTTGGCAGTCGATGGTGTGTCTTGGCGCATCATCACGGAGGACTTGAATAAGGCCAGCACTCAACTGCTACAAGGCAAACAGGTGCAACTACCGCCAAAAACCAGCTCCTACAAGTATTGGGCTGAAAAATTGACGGAGTACGCACAATCAGACAGCCTGCGAGAGGAAGCCGATTATTGGTTAAGTAGCCTCGATACAGAAGTAAACACTCTGCCAAAAGATTATGAGAACGGAAAGAACCGAGAGCTTACTGCCAAGATGGTTTCTGTTGCCCTTACGCAGGAAGAAACCAAAGTGCTCTTACAGGAATTGCCTTCGATCTACCAAACGCAGATCAATGACGTCTTGCTCACTGCATTGGCAGAAGCGATCTTCGTTTGGACCGGAAATCAAACCTCCCTCGTCCATTTGGAAGGGCACGGACGTGAAGAGCTTTTCGATGATGTCGATCTTTCCCGTACCTTGGGGTGGTTCACGAGCATGTATACCATCCTCTTGGATACAAGGGAAACTACCTCGCTCAAAGAAGCGCTACAAACGACCAAAGAACAGCTGCGTAGCATTCCGAACAAGGGGATCGGCTATGGCGTTCTCCGTTACCTGAATGAGGAAATGACGGAAACGTTCAAGTCTTTGCCAAAAGCGGAGATTAGCTTCAACTATCTCGGTCAGCTTGATCAGTCAGTTGATGACACAGAATCCCTGTTTGGCTTTGCAAATGAAGCAAGAGGCGACAACTTCAATCGCAACTCAGAACGCCAGCACCTACTGGATTTCGGTAGCTCTGTGGTTGGGGGACAATTGATTGTAACGATCGCCTTCAGTGAAGAGATTTATCGCAAAGAAACTGTCAAAGATTTAGCGGAATACTATGTAAATGCGCTACGACAATTGATCGAGCTAGGTCAGACGGAAACGACCGCAACATCAACAACAAGTGATCTGTCCGAATTCGGTTGGGATGATGAAGAGATTGCCGACCTACTTGATCTCATCCAAGACAAGTAATGAATCAAAACTGCATAGGGGCGTCAACCACGGCGCCTCTATGGCAAATTTTTTATGGGAGTGGGCAGGAGAAGATGAATAACATTGAAACGTATTATCCCGTTACTCCTTTGCAGCAAGGTCTCATTTTCCACAGCTTGTTGGAGCCAGAGTCCGGAGCCTATATCGTACAGATGGGCTTGAAGCTGCAAGGTCCCTTGAACATTCCGTTATTCGAACAGGCATGGCAATGCCTCGTGGACAGACACGCTATTTTTCGCACCAGGTTTATTGGCGGTAAAGTAAAAGAATACGTCCAGGTTGTCTTAAAAGAGCTGAAGGTTTCCCTGGTGGAACATGACATTATTCATCTTTCCTCCTCCGAACAAGAATCGTTTCTTCATACCTTTACCAAAGATGATCGCAAACGTGGTTTCAATATCGAAGAAGCGCCGTTGATGAGATTAAATCTATTCCATTTAAGTAGGAATACCTTTCATTTTTCGTGGACATTGCACCACGTGCTGATAGACGGATGGAGTATGCCGCTAGTCTTCGGGGAAGTGTTTGCGGCGTATAACATGCTATGCAAAGGGCAGCCTGTGCAGCTTCCTCCGGTTAAATCTTACCGTGACTACATCGTCTGGCTGAAAAAGCAGGACTTGAAGCAAGCGGAGGCGTTTTGGCGCACGTATCTACAAGGCTTTACGGAAACTACACCACTTTCATTCGGTCGAGCGTATAAAAATCCGTACCTTGATCAGAAAAATTATCGGGAGCTAGATCTGACTGTTTCCGAGGAAATCTCCAAATCATTACAGACATTGGCTCGTCAACATCGCCTGACGGTCAACACGATTGTGCAAGGCGCATGGGCACTCCTGTTGAATCGCTACAGTGGGCAGGACGACATTATTTTCGGTGCCACTGTATCCGGACGTCCTGCCGATTTGCCCGGGGTCGAGACGATGATTGGTCTGTTTATTAATACACTCCCTGTCCGCGTGCAGGTAAAAGCGGAGGAGAGCGTAATCAATTGGCTCAAATCGCTGCAACAACAGCAAGCTGACTTCCGCCAGTACGAATATACCCCACTCGTGGAAATCCAAGGCTGGAGCGACTTGCCGCGTGGACAATCTCTGTTTGAGAGCATTCTCGTCTTTGAAAACACTCCTGTCGGTAATGCTAGCGGCGGCGGTGGAGAGAGTGAGCTTTCGATCGTGGATGTACATTCCGAGGAGCAAACCAATTATCCATTTACCTTGGTTGCGGCGTCAGGCAAAACCATCGACATCAAAGTCAAATTTGATGAAAGTCAGTTTGAGCAATCGTCAATTGAGCGAGTTCTGGATCAGCTTCATTCACTTCTGATCTCTATCGCCAAAAACGCCAAGCAACGGATTGCTGACCTTTCGATGATCAGCGAAAACGAACGTGAACAGGTTCTTGTTCAGTGGAACCAGACGGCGGAGGAATATCCGAGCGGACTGTGCGTCCATCAGGCGTTTGAACAACAAGTGGAGAAATCACCAGATGCGATTGCCGTTACCTATAAAAATGTAGACCTCACCTACAAGGAACTAAATGAGCGAGCAAACCAGCTGGCCCATCAGCTCGTGAGTAAAGGGGTAAAACCGGATACACTCGTCGGCATATGCGTGCATCGTTCCCCTGAGATGATCATCGGTATACTCGGCGTCTTAAAAGCGGGAGCTGCCTACGTACCGATTGACCCGGCTTACCCGCAAGAACGCATCGCCTATATGATCGAGGATTCGCAAACAAATGTGCTGCTGACCCAGCAGTCTCTCATGGACATCTTGCCAGCGACACAGGCGACTGTCATTTGTATAGACAGCAATCCTTTAACAAATGAACCTATCGCCAACGTTGCTTGCAAGGTCACAGAACATAATCTTGCCTACGTCATCTATACGTCAGGTTCAACAGGACAGCCAAAAGGGGTAATGGTAGAGCACCACAGTGTGATAAACATGGCTCACGCCTTGATCCATTCATTTGAAATTCAGCCAACGAGTCGTGTGCTGCAATTTACCTCGTTTAGCTTCGACGTATCGGTGTCCGAGATTGTGATGGCCTTACTCGCTGGTGCGACGCTAGTTATCGAAGATCGAGAGTCTCTTTTACCAGGCCCTGAACTGATCCAAGTATTGCAAGAACATCGCATTACCACCGTATCCATGGTTTCCTCGGTACTGGCAGCACTGCCTGAAGCTGACCTGCCTGATCTACGAACCTTGATTGTAGGCGGAGAAGCTCCGAGCCGTGAACTCGTGGCACGCTATGCAGCGAATCGCCAGTTCTTCAACTGCTACGGTCCAACGGAAGCAACCGTCTGCTCCACAATGATGCGCTGCCAGACTGGAATGAGCAATCCGCCTATCGGTCGGCCCATTGCCAACGCGACGATGTACGTTTTGGATGCAAATAGACAGCCCGTGCCTATCGGCGTACCAGGTGAACTGTATATTGGAGGAAAAGGCTTGGCTCGCGGCTACTGGAATCGTCCAGAACAGACAGAGGAGCGTTTTATCACTCATCCGTTCGGAAAAGAAGGGGAACTACTCTATCGGACGGGCGACCTGGTTCGCTATCTGGAAGACGGCAACCTCGAATTCCTTGGACGTATGGATGATCAAGTCAAAATTCGCGGTTTCCGCATTGAATTGGGTGAAATCGAAAATTCGCTCAGACAGCATCCTGCCGTCCATGAAGCTGTGGTCATCGTCCGTGAAGAAAAAGCGGGAGGCAAACGCTTGGCCGCTTATCTGGTAGCAACGGGCGACATGCCAACTGCGGAGGAACTCGTTCTTTTCCTGAAAGAATCCTTGCCTGAATACATGATACCAGCAGGCTTTGTATGGCTAGAGACGATTCCGCTCACGGTTAATGGAAAAGTAGACCGAAGAGCACTACCAGCACCAGATTGGGGACAACTTTCCACGCAGCGTAATTACGTTGCCCCCCGTACTCCTACAGAAGAGTTGGTAGCCAACATCTGGTCGCAGGTTCTCTCGGTAGAGCGAATCGGCAGCTACGACGATTTCTTTGAGCTTGGAGGCCATTCTCTTTTAGCAACGCAAACCATCTCCCGCTTAAAAGAAGCGTTCAGCGTAGATTTACCGCTCCGTGCTTTATTTGAATATTCGACAGTCAACCGACTCAGCGAATTGATTGTATCCATGAACGAGGACAAATCTGGACTCGCAAGCATTCCGCTTGTACCCGTTTCACGTGATCAACATTTGCCGCTTTCGTTTGCACAGCAGCGCTTATGGTTCTTTGACCGCTTGATGCCAAACAGTTCGCTCTATAACATCCCAACTGCCGTTCGCTTGCATGGAGAGCTAAACATAGAAGCGCTCGAGCAAAGTTTTCAGATGATTATCTTCCGTCACGAGAGCTTGCGTACAACGTTCTCCGACATCAACGGGGAAGCCGTTGCGGTGATTCATCCAGAGATGGATTGGAAACTGAGCAGAATGGATATACGAGAGCTGCCAGATGATAGACGAGACGAAGAAGGACAACGCTTGACCAAAGAAGACGCGAACAAGCCGTTTGACCTCGTCACAGGCCCGCTCATGCGTGCGACGATTATTCAAACAGGAGAGCAGGATTTCATCTTCCTGCTAAACGTACACCATATCATCGCCGATGGTTGGTCAGCGGGTGTTTTACTGAGCGAATTATTTACCTGCTATCAGGCATTTAGCAAATCAGAAGTTCCGCAACTTACCGACCTGCCTATACAATATGCAGATTATGCGGCATGGCAGCGTGAATGGCTTACAGGAGATGTATTGGAAAAGCAACTGTCCTACTGGCGTGCAAAGCTGGGTGGAGCAGAACCGCTTCTCGCCTTGCCAACAGATCGTCCCCGTCCTGCTGTTCAGTCCTATGAAGGAAGCAGTATCACACTGATGTATGACAAAGAATTGATGACGAATCTGCTTTCTTTGAGCAAACGCGAAGGTACGACGTTGTTTATGACGTTGCTCGCCGCTTTCCAAGTATTTTTGTATCGATATACAGGACAGGACGATATCCTCGTCGGTACTCCTGTAGCAGGACGCAGTCACCAGGAGACAGAAGGGTTAATTGGATTTTTCATCAACACATTGGCGATGCGAACAGATTTGTCAGGAGACCCTAGCTTCAGAGAGGTACTTAGCCGTGTGCGGGAAACAGCCCTGGGAGCCTATTCCCATCAAGATCTACCCTTTGAAAAGCTCGTAGACGAGCTGCAATTAGAGCGCAGTCTCAGTTACTCACCATTGTTCCAAGTGATGTTTGTTCTGCAAAATATTCCGGTTCAGGTAGAAGCACTTGACGGAATTCGCATTTTGCCACCAAAAGGGGAGCAACAGGTAGAGACAACCAAGTTTGATCTCACCTTGACGATGGCAGAGACGACAGAGGGTTTGTCCGCAACATTCGAGTACAACACCGCTCTCTTTAATCAGCACACAGTAGAACGAATGATCGAACATTTTACCCAGCTGCTCAAAGCCGTTGCCGCCAACGCGAATCAAGCGATCACCACTCTACAGTTGATGGGAGAAACGGAGCAGCAGCAGGTCGTAACGGAATGGAACAACACTGTAATTGCTTACTCCAAGGATCGTTGCGTACATGAACTGGTGGAACAGATCGCTCATGAAATGCCCAACCAACCGGCTGTTCTCACACACGACCAATCCATTACCTATGCGGAATTGAATGCCAAAGCGAATCAACTGGCACATTTTCTGCAAAAACAGGGAATCGGTCAGGAAAATTTGGTAGGGATCTGCGTTGAGCGTTCTATCGAGATGCTGATTGGTCAACTGGCTATCATGAAAGCTGGTGGTGCCTACGTACCAATGGACCCAGCGTATCCCAAGGATCGTCTCGCCTTCATGGTTCAGGATGCAGGTATGTCGATTGTACTTACCCAAGCCAGACTGGCAGAAAAGCTCCCAGCGGGTACGAGTCAATTGATTTGCCTGGACGCAGACTGGGAGTCGATCGCCGAAGAAAGTACGACGACTCCAATAAACTTGACTACGACGAACCAGCTTGCTTACGTCATCTATACATCTGGTTCGACGGGTACGCCAAAAGGGGTTGAGATTGAGCACGCCGCGCTTCTCAATTTAATTTCTTGGCATCAACGTGTATATCATGTCACTTCGGCAGATCGAGCCTCGCAGATCTCTGGTACGGCATTTGACGCATCTGTATGGGAAATTTGGCCTTATTTAACAAAAGGAGCCACACTTTATTTGCCAGAAGAGGATATCCGCCTCATACCAGAAAAACTACGTGATTGGCTCATCCATTCTGAGATCACCATCAGCTTTTTGCCGACGCCTTTAACAGAGAGCTTGCTGGCTCTGAATTGGCCAAGCCGTACCAAGCTTCGTTACATGCTGACTGGAGGAGACAAGCTCCATCACTATCCAAGTGCGAATCTGCCGTTTACCCTGGTGAACCAATACGGTCCAACCGAAAACGCAGTCGTTGCAACAGCAGGTATCGTTCCAATAGGGGCAGGACAAAGCTTTGCACCATCCATCGGTCGTCCGATTGACAACGTGCAGGTCTATATTCTCGATGTGCGTATGCAGCCTGTACCCGTAGGAGTCACTGGTGAGCTATACATTGGTGGGAGTTCCTTGGCGCGCGGCTACCTGAACCGTCCCGAACTGACACAAGAACGCTTTGTCACTCATCCTTTTAGTGAGATAGAAGGGGCACGACTCTACCGTACAGGGGATTTGGTGCGCTACCTAGAGGACAGCAACATTGAGTTCATTGGTCGTGCAGATGAGCAGACAAGTATTCGCGGATTCCGCGTCGAGCTAGGCGAAGTAGAAACGGCCATTCTCGCTCACCCTGCGGTAAAAGAAGCAGTGGTCACTGTCTGCACGGATCATCAAGGAACGAAGCGTCTTGCCTCCTACCTGGTTTTGGAAGAGGGCACGGAGATTGCCACAAGCGACATCCGCAAAGCGTTAAAGGAAGTACTGCCTGATTACATGATTCCAGCGTTTTTCATCCCGTTAGCATATCTGCCGCTCACACCAAACGGAAAGGTAGATCGTAAAAATTTGCCTGCACCTGATTTCAATCGTCCCGAGTTGGAAGGAAAGTTTGTCTCACCAACTACGGAGAAGGAGCAACACCTTGCCGCGATATGGAAAGAAGTTCTCGGTATTGACCAAATTGGCATACACGATAATTTCTTCGAGCTTGGCGGTGATTCGATTCTCAGTATCCAGATTGTGTCACGTGCCAATCAATCAGGTTTAAGGCTCACTCCGAAGCAATTATTCGAGTACCAAACCATCGCTGAATTAGCAGAGGTCGTAGAGGAAAAAGAAGCGATCCTTGCTGAACAAGGTCCGATTATCGGCGAATTGCCGCTCTTGCCGATTCAGAAGTGGTTCTTCCAGCTTCCGTTGAAGAACAGACATCACTGGAATCAATCCGTGCTGCTCTCCATTCAGGCAGGCATTGATCAGGGGGCACTGAAACAGGCGGTAGGACACTTACTCGATCAACACGATGCTTTACGCATGCGCTATACACAGACAGAGCTCGGCTGGAAGCAAGAGATGGATGCGCCATGTGATACGATTCCATTCCGGATCGAAAATCTGTCCCACCTTACACCTGATGAGCAATTCAAGGCCATCGAAAAGATTGCAGATGAGACGCAGGCAAGTCTGAATTTGTTTGAAGGGCATGTGGTTCAGTCCGTTTATTTCGATTTGGGTCAAGACCAACCAAATCGTCTGTTGATCGTCGCCCATCACTTAGTCATCGACGGAGTATCGTGGCGCATCATTCTTGAGGACTTGCAAAGCGCCTATCAACAAATTGCCGCAGGGCAAGAGGTGAAACTACCAGCGAAAACGACATCCTACAAAGAATGGGCGGAAGAACTGGAGCGCTACGCGAATTCAGATGCTTTGGAAAACGAAAAAAGATACTGGATGACCAAATCCTCTGTCGATTCAGCACAACTACCTGTGGACGTGACAGAGGCTGGTGAAAATACAGAAGCAACGACAAAGTCCGTCAGCGCTACATTGACCAACGAAGAAACCAAAGCACTACTGCAAAACGTCCCGCAGGCATACCGCACCCAGATCAATGACGTCCTGCTAACCGCTTTGGCGAAGTCACTTACTCGATGGACGGGTAATCGATCTGTCTTCGTCAACGTAGAAGGGCATGGCCGTGAAGAATTGTCAGAGAGAATCGATCTGTCCCGTACCATCGGCTGGTTCACCAGCATGTATCCGGTGCATCTTCAATGGGACGAAACGTTCTCTGTCGGAAAAGCACTTTTGACGACCAAAGAAGAACTGCGTGCGATTCCAAACAAAGGGCTTGGTTATGGCGTTCTTCGTTACCTTCATGCGGATCAGAATACTGTCGATGAATTATCCCGCATCCAATCACAAGTGCTGTTCAACTACATGGGCAAAATCGATCAGATTGTCGATGGCGATTCCTTATTTGGCGGGGCACCTGAGTCCAGCGGTTCCAACCTGAGCCAAAACGCTGGGCGACACCACCTGATCGACGTAAATGCTGTCGTTGCAGGGGAACAACTACATGTGACTTGGAGATACAGTGAGAACATTCATCTAGACAGCACGATTACAGCAGTCGCGAAGGACTTCATGGATGCGCTTCGTGAGATTATTACCCATTGTACGACAGAGGAAGCTGGCGGTTACTCCCCATCCGATTTTCCTCTGGCTGAATTGGATCAGAAGAGCATCGACAAACATATCGGTTCAGACCGACATATCGAGGATATCTATACACTTTCTCCGCTCCAACAGGGGATGCTGTTCCACTCCCTGTATGCAAGCGACAGCGGGGATTACGTCGTCCAATTTGCGATTGATTTCAAAAACCTGAATGTTCCGGTGTTCGAGCAGGCATGGCAAAAAGTGATGGACCGCCATTCCATTCTAAGAACTCACTTCGTCTGGGAAGGGTTGAATCAAGCACACCAAATTGTCCGCAAAGAGGTTAAGGTATCTCTTCGTCAGGAAGATTGGCGCCATCTGCATTCGGATGTACAGGATGAGATGTTTACCGCTTTTCTGGAGGAAGACCGTAGAAGAAGCTTCGATATTACACATGTACCTCTGTCACGATGGGTTGTCTTCCGAACAGGAGAAGAAAGGTATCGATTCGTTTGGAGCTTCCATCACGTTCTCCTTGATGGCTGGAGTGTTCCTTTGGTACTGAATGAATTGTTTGCCTATTATGCCGCGATCAGCGAAGGCCAAGAAGTTAAGCTTGGACATCCTCAACCGTTTTCCCAGTACATTGCTTGGTTGAAACGTCAGGATATGCAGGAAGCCAAGCGATTCTGGGTAGACCAATTGAAAGGCTTCCACGAGCCAACCAGCTTGGGAATGAGTAAAGCAGTAGTCACCGCGGGGCCGAAGCAATACGAAGAGAAGAGCGTCCTCCTGTCAGAAGAGACAAGCGAGCACTTGCAAAAATTCGTACGCGAGCACCAGTTAACACTCAATACCGTGGTACAAGCGGCGTGGGGCTGGATTTTGGGAAGCTACAGCGGGGAAGAGGAAGTCATTTTTGGTGCGACAGGTTCAGGTCGCCCGGCAGACCTCTCCCATGTTGAGACGATTGTAGGCTCCTTCATCAATACCTTACCTGTCCGGATATCCTTGCAACCGAACGCGACCGTGCTAGAGTGGCTGAGAGACTTGCAGATTAGACAGTTAGAGATACGCCAATATGAATACACTCCGCTGTTCGACATCCAAGGATGGAGCGAACTGCCGCGTGGATCTGCGCTGTTTGAATCGATACTCGTATTCGAGAACTATCCGGCTGTACAAGCAACAGGGCAAGAAACAGAAGAGTCCGGTTCAGCTTCGCCAAGTGTTTCTTTGGAAATACACGACGTAGCCGCAGTCGAACAAACGAATTATCCACTTACCTTGGTCGCAGCACCAGGCAAGCAAGTGGCCATCAAGCTCAAGTATGAACAAAACCGTTTTGATGACACGATGATCGACCGGGTCTTGAACCAAATCACCCAGCTCATGGTCACGATGAGCCAGTCTCCAGAGATGCATCTGGGTGACGTGACATTGATAGACGATATCGAGCGCGAGCAGGTACTCATCGATTGGAATCGGACGGAGAAGGAGTATCCACGCGAACTTTGCATTCATCAGGCATTTGAACAACAAGTCGCGAAAACTCCTGAAAATGTGGCCCTTGAGTATAAACAACAAGCCATGACTTATGCGGAGCTAAACCAAAGAGCCAACCAGTTGGCGCATCTGCTTCTCGCACAAGGCGTGCAGCCTGATACGACGGTTGCGATCTGCGTGGAGCGCTCCATGGAAATGATCATTGGCATTCTTGGTGTGTTAAAAGCGGGTGCCGCCTATGTACCCGTTGATCCAGCTCATCCCGAAGAAAGAATGGCCTTCATGCTGGAAGATTCACAAGCAGCTGTCGTGCTGACACAAGCGAGACTTGCCGAGCCATTCACAAAAACGAACGCGAAAGTGATCTGCTTGGATAAAGAAGAACTGTTCTACGAGCAGATGTCCGTAGAAAACGCACAAAGCCATGTCGTAGCAACCAATCTCGCTTATGTTATCTACACATCCGGTACCACCGGGTTGCCAAAAGGGGTAGCTGTTGAGCATCGCAGTGTGATGAATATGGTGCAGGCTTACATGAATTACTTTGAAATAAACGAGTCCAGTCGTGTCCTGCAATTTACGTCATTTGGTTTCGACGTTTCCATTTCCGAGATTTTACAGGCCCTGCTCTCTGGGGGAACGTTAGTCATCGAAGATCGTGAGTCGCTAGTACCAGGCCCAGACCTCGTTCGCACCCTTCGTGAACGTCGCATCACCAAGGTATCAATGGCATCTTCGGTACTCGCGTCACTACCTGTTGAAGAGTACCCGGATCTGGTCTGCCTTGAGGTCGGTGGAGACGCATGCAGCCGTGAACTGGTTACCCACTATGCAAAAGGACGGAAATTTTATAACTGCTACGGACCGACTGAAGCAACAGTTGGTACGGTCATTGCTCGATTAACGGATGCTGACCATGCCCCAACGATTGGTCGTCCATTCCCGAACACCAAGCTGTACGTGTTAGATCGAAATCTACAGCCAGTCCCTATCGGTGTTCCGGGAGAGCTGTACATTGGGGGCGAGAGTCTTTCGCGTGGATATTGGAATCGCCCAGAGCTTACAGCAGAGCGTTTTATTCCGAATCCATTCGGTCAACCGGGAGAACGCCTCTATCGAACAGGCGACCTTGTTCGTTACCTGCCAGATGGCAACGTGGACTACATCGGTCGTGTCGATGATCAGGTGAAAATCCGTGGGTTCCGTATCGAGTTAGGCGAAATTGCAGAGGCATTGAGACAACATGCAGGTATCAAAGAAGCAGTCGTTGTTGCGCGAGAAGCTCGACCTGGTGACAAACGATTGGTAGCCTATCTGACCAATGCTTTGGAGCAGGAGACGTCCATAGACGAAATCAAGCTATGGCTCAAAGAGAAGCTTCCCGAGTACATGATCCCGTCGCATTTCATGTGGCTTCCGGAAATTCGCCTTACGGTCAACGGAAAAATTGACCGCAAAGCATTACTTACGCCAGACTGGGGCCAGCTAACAGCCGTATATGTCGCGCCACGTACCCCAGTAGAAGAAATGGTCGCTAACGTCTTTGCTGAAATCCTTTCCATAGAGAAAGTGGGCGTACACGACAACTTTTTCGAGTTAGGCGGACACTCCCTGCTGGCAACGCAGACCGTTTCTCGCCTGCGGGAAATCTTTGGGGTAGAGCTGCAAATCCGTACGTTGTTTGAATACCCAACCGTCGAAGGGCTTAGTGAACAGCTGGTTATGCTCACCAAGCAAACATCCATCAAGATGGCTCCACCAATTGTGAAAGTTTCTCGCAAAGAACCGCTCCCATTGTCATTTACCCAGCAGCGTTTGTGGTTCCTGGAGCAGTTCACCCAAGGAAGCTCAGTCAACAATATTCCATCCTTCCTACGGATTCAGGGAGACCTCAGCATAATCGCTTGGGAAGAAAGCTTGAAAGCCCTCATACAGCGTCACGAGAGCTTGCGTACTCGCTTTGAGGTTCGTGATGGACGTCCTATTCAAGTGATTCACCCCGAGGACGATTGGGTCATGAACCAAACCGATCTGCGTGCTTTGGATCCAGCGAAACGAGAAGCAGAAGTCAAACGCCTTGCTGAAGAGGTCACACTCGAGCCATTTGACCTAACCAAAGGTCCGTTGCTCCGTGCCAATCTGGTTCAGCTCGACGAAAAAGACTTTGTGTTCCTGTTCGTGATGCACCACATTGCAGCAGACGGTTGGTCGATGGGAATCTTGCTGAGCGAATTAATGACCAATTACAAAGCATTTAGTCAAGGAGAGGCATCACCATTTACGGAATTGCCGATCCAATATGCAGATTTTGCCGTCTGGCAGCGTGAATGGCTAAGTGGAGAGGTGCTTGATGGACAGCTCGAGTATTGGAGAGAAAAACTCAAGGGCAGCGAGCCATTACTGCAACTGCCAACAGATCGACCGCGTCCACCTGTACAGACATACGAAGGAGAAAAGCTCTCCGTTCAGTTTGGAGCCGACCTCTTGGAAGAATTGCGTAATCTGAGTGGAAAAGAAACGACGACACTCTTCATGACATTGGTTGCAGCCTTCCAAACGCTGTTGTACCGCTATACAAATCAAGAAGATATTCTCGTCGGCACACCGATTGCGGGACGTAACAAACAGGAAACGGAGCAATTGATTGGTTATTTCATCAATACGCTTGTTTTACGCACGGATATGTCGGGTCAACCAAGCTTCCGCGAATTGCTTGCACGCGTTCGTGAAACAGCTCTAGGGGCATATGCAAACCAAGACGTACCGTTTGAAAAATTGTTAGATGAGCTGCAGCTGGAGCGTAGCATGAGCTACTCGCCACTCTTCCAGGTGATGTTTATTCTGCAAAACATCCCGATGCAGGTAGATCCTGTTGATGATATTCAGATAAGCAGCTTTGATGTGGGTGCGGAGGCCGTCACCTCGAAGTTCGATTTGACGGTGACCATGGTGGAGACATCAGCCGGTCTCATCGCTACCTTGGAGTACAACAAGGCGTTGTTTGATCACAGTACGGTCGTTCGAATGGTTGATCATTTCCACAAGCTACTGGAAGAAATCACTGCCAACCCGGATCAATCAATCACCTTGCTACCGCTCATGCGTGAGGAAGAGGAACAGCGACTCATTACCGAATGGAATCGTACGGAAGCGCCATACCCGAAAGAAAAATGCGTTTATGAAATGATTGAGGACATGGTGGCGAAAGCCCCGGACAACATCGCTCTCATCGTAGGAGATCAAACGACTACCTACGGAGAATTGAACAGACAAGCGAACAAGCTGGCTCATTATTTACGCAAGCAAGGAGTAGGACCGGAAGTACTCGTTGGTGTCTGCGCACAGCGGACAACCGAGATGATGATTGGACTCTTGGCCATTATGAAAGCTGGCGGGGCCTATGTGCCTATCGACCCAAGCTACCCGGCGGATCGCATTGCCTACATCATCGAACACTCACAAGTTCCGGTCTTATTAACACAAGAAAAACTGTTGCCAACTCTGCCTGAGCACAACGCCAAAGTAATCTGCCTGGACAATGATTGGGAAGCAGTTGCCGACGAAAGCGAGGAGAACCCGACCAAGCTTGGGAATTCCGACAATTTGATCTATGTCATCTACACGTCCGGTTCTACAGGCAATCCAAAAGGAGTAGCGCTCGAGCATCGCAGTGTCAGCTACTTCCTATCGTGGGCACACGACACGTTCACACCAGAGGAGATGAGTGGTGTACTGTTCTCCACATCAATCTGCTTCGACTTGTCTGTCTACGAAATGTTCGCAACACTGACCATGGGTGGCAAAGTTATCATGGCGGAAAATGCATTACAATTGCCATCCTTGCCAGCAGCCGACCAGGTAACACTGATCAATACCGTACCATCAGCAGCGATGGAACTGGTGCGTATGAATGGGATTCCAGCGTCGGTGCGCGTCATGAACCTATGCGGTGAGCCACTTTCTAACAAGCTGGCACAGGAATTGTATGCCTTTGAAAACGTAGAAAAAGTCTTTAACCTCTACGGACCAACAGAGGATACCGTTTACTCGACACACTCCATCGTGAAAAAAGGAGCCGTCAGCGAACCACTGATCGGCCGACCGCAGTTCAATACGCAAGTTTTCGTATTAGATAGTCATCGCAAACCAGTTCCGGTAGGGGTGCCGGGAGAATTGTACCTCAGTGGATCGGGCTTAGCACGTGGCTATCTCCACCGCCCCGATCTGACCATGGAGCGCTTTGTGCAGAATCCATTCCGTGGGCCAGGGGAGAGAATGTACCGGACGGGAGATCTCGTACGCTACTTGCCAGATGGAAATCTTCAGTTTATGGGACGTGTTGATTACCAGGTCAAAATCCGCGGCTATCGTATCGAGTTGGGCGAAATCGAATCTGTTCTGAGACACCACCCTGAAGTCAAGGAAGTCGTGCTAGTCGCTCGTGAAGACAGAGAAGGGGACAAACGTCTAGTAGCGTACATCGTGTTCGAAGAGAATCACACAAGTACGTCTCATGACCTGAACCACTTCCTGACTGACAAGCTTCCAGCTTATATGATCCCGCAACACTTTATGATCATGGAGAGCTTACCGAAGACGCCAAACGGTAAACTGGATCGCAAAGCGCTACCGAAGCCGGAATACGACCGCTCGGAATCAGGTGTTGAATACCAAGCGCCGCAAACGCCAGTCGAGATTATGTTGCATACGCACTGGGCTTCCGTACTCGAAATGGATAAAATCGGAGTATACGACAACTTCTTCGAGATTGGCGGTCACTCATTACTCGCTACCCAGCTTATCTTCAAGGTTCGCGAAGAGCTACAGCTTGAGGTACCGCTGCGAATCCTGTTCGAGACCCCGACCATTGCGGGTATGGCCAAGACCATCGAGGAAATTCTCAAACACGGTCTTTCTGCTGTTTCCCATGACATCGACGCAAAGGATCTCAAGGATGAAGTCGTACTCGATCCTGCGATTCAGGCTGAACATCCGTTCGTGGGTGATCCAAGTCAGTTCCAAGCGGCATTATTGACAGGAGCCACTGGTTTCCTTGGTGCTTTCTTGTTGCGTGACCTGCTACAGATGACAGACGCTGACATTTACTGCCTCGTTCGAGCTTCTGACGAAGAGGAAGGAATGACACGACTACGCCAAACATTAGAGCTATACGAGTTATGGAATGAGGAGCAGGCGCATCGGATCATCCCTGTCATCGGTGATTTGGCAAAGCCACGACTGAATCTGTCCGAAGATCAGTTCTCCGAGCTGGCTGAAAAAGTGGATGTGCTCTATCACAATGGTGCTCTTGTTAACTTTGTCTATCCGTACGCAGCCTTAAAGAAAGCAAACGTACTTGGGACGGAGGAAATCCTTCGCCTCGCTGTAGCCAAAAAGACCAAGCCTGTGCATTTCGTCTCAACAATTTTCACGTTTGCATCCGAAGAAACAGAAGAATCCATGGCCTTCCGCGAAGAGGACATGCCAGAGAACAGTCGCGTCCTCACTTCCGGTTATACACAGAGCAAGTGGGTAGCCGAGCATCTCGTCAATCTCGCTCGCGAACGCGGCATTCCAGCGGCGATATACCGTTGCGGACGGATGACTGGGGACAGCGAAACAGGAGCATGCCAGAAGGACGATCTGATGTGGAGAATTGCAGCCGGGATAATAGATTTGGGCAAAGCTCCTGACATGAGCGGCGATCTGGACATGATGCCAGTTGATTTTGCAAGTAAGGGAATCGTTCATCTCTCCATGACTGAGCAGAGCTTGAGCGAAAACTTCCACTTGCTCAACCCGAACTCAACCGATTACGAAGACCTGATTTCAGCGATTGAAGACAGAGGATTTGTATTGGAACGAGTCACCATGGATGAGTGGATTGAGGCGGTGCAAGAGGATACGAAAGAAAAAGGCAATGAGGCCAACTCAGCCGCTCCGCTCGGCAATCTGTTCACAGACGGCCACACAAGCAGAGGAAGTGTAGTCTATATCGGCAATAAAACGACACGTTTACTGCGTCAAAACGACATTGATTGCCCGGAAATTGACGAGGAAGTTTTCGGTAAAGTTCTTGATTACTTTATCAGAAGCGGCCAACTAAAATTACCGGAGCAAGCCCTGCAATAAAAAAATAATGCCCATCCGTCACCTCATTATCATGGTGGCGGGTGGGAAAATAAGCAAAATAGTGATAAACTTTAAAATAACTACAAAAATTGGAGGTTTTATCCATGCCATTTGACATTCAGCTACTTGCACCTATCATTGCTATTCAATTGATCCTAGCAGTTATTGCATTAATCGACTTGGCTCGACGTGAAGCATACCGCGTTGCAGGTGGAAAAAAATGGCCATGGGCTCTCGGCATTATCTTTATAAACACCTTGGGTCCGATCGTGTATTTCTTTGTAGGCAGAAAAGACTAGCTCAAGAGAACCGAGGAAAGGGTTGACATTCTTTGCGAGTTATCGAATGTGAAGGCCTCACAAAGGAATATAAAGAGCATAAAGCGTTAAAGAACGTAACCTTTTCCGTCGATGGCATCGGTTGTGTCGGTTTTCTTGGGGGGAATGGTGCCGGGAAAACGACAACCATTCGCATCCTAACCGGATTGGCTGCACCGACCGGAGGAAAAGTGAAAGTGGTAGGCTACGACGTAGTAACTGACCGCAATAAAGTCACAAGTGAAGTAGGGTATTGCCCACAAATCCCAGCCTTTTACAACTACATGACAGCGACAGAGTGGATGCATTGGGTGGGCAAACTTTATGGATTGGACAAGCGCACAATTGCGCAGCGGACGGATGAACTCTTGGAATTATGCGGAATCAATGAGGCGAGGAACCGCCCAATAAGCGGTTACAGCGGAGGGATGAAGCAGCGTCTGGGTATTGCCCAGGCGCTCATCCACAACCCCAAGCTACTCGTTTTGGACGAGCCTGTTTCGGCGCTCGACCCCATGGGCAGATATGACGTCTTATTGTTAATAGAAAAGTTGAAACAACATATGACTGTCTTCATGTCGACTCACATTTTGGATGACATCGAAAGAATCGCCGACCAAATCGTGATCATCAAGGACGGTACGGTGGTGCTGTCATCCAGTTTGGATCAGCTGCGAGCAAACCATGTGGAGCCACTGATTGAATTCAAGCTTGATCAACAAGACATAGATTTAACCGATGTATTGAACGGGCTAACCTGGATCAGGGAATGGAACCTAGACGGCGGTATTTACAAAGTTCTCATCAATGACATGGAAAAAGCCAAGGCACTCCTGCCGCACATTCTTTTGGAAACTGGCGGGACACTGGCGTATTATCGCTTGTCCGCATCGACCCTCGAAGATATTTTCCTAAAGGTTGTGAATAACTGATGACTTCCCACCCAATGATCAGAAAAGAATTTAATGAATTGGTCAAAACCTACAAGATTCTCATCATTCCGATTGTGTTTATTGCCTTAATGATTACACAACCGATTACGATGAAAATGCTCCCTGATATTTTGGCCAATTCCACTGGACTGCCAGAAGGGGCCGTCATCAAAATTCCAACCCCGTCTGCGCCGGAAGTACTCTCGACGGCGATTAGCAAATTCAGCTCACTCGGCACGTTTGTGTTAATCCTTATCGTCATGGGGTCCATTGCCGGAGAGAAAGCCTCTGGGGTAGCATCCATGGTATTCGTCAAGCCCATCAGTCGAGCTAAATACTATCTCGCAAAAGCCATTACCTACTATACGTTAACAATGGCAAGCATGCTAATCGGGATGGGGATAACTGCCTACTATACGGAGATCCTTTTCGGAAAACTAGATTGGACCCATGTATGGATCGGTACGTTGATGTACATACCGAATCTATTCCTTGTCGTCACAACAACGTTGTGCGCCTCCAGCTTTTTTAGCAATGCTGTTGGTGCCGGTGGAGCCTCGCTGGTATTCAATATCCTGATCTTCACTGTTCCACAATTTCTGGGTAAATTTTTGGATATGGTGTCACCAGGTGGATTGTCAAATGCGGCGATGATGGTGATTCAAGAAAACTCAACGCTGGCCCAAGCTTTCATCACAGGGTTACCGGGCCTCGCAGGTGTCTTTACACTCAACATCGTGTTTTTCTTTATGGGCTGGTACTTTTTAGAGCGATCAGAAATCTAAAGAGGAGGCGTAGAAATGGAACATTTTTGGCTGATCTGGTTGGTTAGTGTACTGTGCGCTCTATGCACGATACCTATTCAATCCAACGTGATTCGCCAACAAGTACAGCTACAAGCCGCCATCTATTCTACTAACAAAGTCCCACCTGTTTCTGTCATGGTTGCGATTATGATCATTCAGAGTTGTGTATTTTTGGCTCTGGCGACTGCGATAGGTCTATGGCTCATGCCTTCCACTGGTCTTCGACTCTGGATTCTCGATCACTGGGTGTCCAGAGCGGAGCTGCCTTTTTCCATCTGGTCGTTTTGGACTGTATCAATTGGTTCAGGTATCGCGATAGGCCTCTTGGTAAAATGGTTGGACCGTTCTTTCTTTCAACAACACATGACCACAATAATGGGTAAAGAACCGATTTCATCAAGATTCTTCGGCTTTCTCTCGTCTTTTTACGGAGGGGTTTGCGAAGAAGTGCTCATGCGTCTAGGGGTTATGACTGTTGTCGTCTTTTTGGCACAGAAGATGGGATGGCTGGGAAGTTCCTATTGGCTGGGCATCTGTGTGGCCGCTATTGTTTTCGCGGTATCCCATCTTCCAACCAATTACATGACGTACGGAAAAGGTAACGTGGTCACTGTATGGACGTTGTTGCTAAACGGTATCTTGGGCATCTTGTTTGGCTTCCTATATTGGCAATACGGTTTAGAAGCTGCGATCATCAGTCATTTTAGCGCTGACATCGTACTACATGTGATCTTGAAAAATAAAACGATAGAAAGTAGGAGAAGCAAATGATCGTTGTAACAACAGAAAACATTCCAGGATATCGTGTTGTTGAAGTGAAAGGAACAACATTCGGCTTAATCGTTCGAGCACGCGGAATTGGGGGAGACATCATGGCAGGTCTTCGTTCAGTCGTTGGCGGAGAAATCAAGGAGTACACGGTGCTCCTGGAGGACGCACGCAAGCAGGCCCTTGACCGCATGATAAAAAACGCAACTGCCATGGGAGCTAACGCTGTGGTCATGTGTCGTTACGACTCTGGAAATATGGGAAATATGGGGGAAGTTGTCGCATACGGTACAGCAGTTGTCATTGAAAAGGTGTAATGAATGATTTATATCATTTCCTACATCGTTTTTCAGGTCTTGCTTCTCATCATTTTGTTAATCATCTCGAAAATCAAGGACAAGCGACTGCACCAAGACCATGGCGAAGTTGTCCCGCCTGGATTTGAGCCGACGAATGAAGTGACGATCGATCCGGTAACGCAGGAAAAACGTCGTGTATACTTCAATCCGAAGACCGGGGATCGCTATTACAAAATTGAAAAATAAGCGATGAGATGAACTGTCCAGCTCATGGGGCAGAAAAGAATGTTGTTAGCAGAATAATAGTAGAAACGAGCCAAATCTTGTTAGACGACAAGATTTGGCTTTTGTTGTGCGAGTCTTCCTTTGCGCTAATTGTTCTATATCTGGTCATTGCCTTTTTCATTTTGTTATCATTATAAGCAGAACATTGCAAAAAGGAGAGTCTCTCTGAATGGCAAGAACACTAAATGATAGTTTAATAGAGGCAGACATCGATTCGTTGCAGTTGGCGATGGAATCAGGCGAGTTATCGTCAGCAGCTTGCGTTAGCTGGTATTTGGAACGAATCGAACGGCTCAACCCGAAGCTGAAAGCGGTGCTGGAAGTCAACCCAGACGCGATAACGGTCGCGGAGAGACTTGACTCGGAGCGACGAGAACACGGGGCGCGTGGACCGCTTCACGGCATCCCGATCTTGCTCAAAGACAATATTGATACAGGTGACCGCATGCATACTAGTGCCGGTTCAGTCGCTCTTACTGAACATTTCGCTCCAAAGGATTCGGCCGTGGCCGCGCAATTAAGGGCTGCGGGATGTGTATTCCTCGGTAAGGCAAACATGACGGAATGGGCTAACTTCATGTCGGGCACGATGTGGGCGGGGTATAGCTCCAGGGGCGGCCTGACGCTTAATCCTTATGGGCCCGGCGAGTTGTTCGTAGGTGGTTCGAGTTCGGGATCAGGCGCGGCGGTAGCCGCGAATCTGTGTGCCGCTGCCATTGGCACAGAAACTTCGGGTTCGATCATCAGTCCGTCCTCGCAAAACGGCATCGTCGGTATAAAACCGACTATCGGGCTCGTCAGTCGTACAGGAATCATCCCGATTACACATAGCCAAGATTCGGCCGGTCCGATGACGCGTACGGTCAGGGACGCCGCGATCTTACTCGGGGCCATGACGGCGGTAGATCTGGAAGATGCGGCTATGCTAGAGAATAGGCGAATCGCGTATACGGATTATACGCCTTTCTTGGACGCGAATGGTTTGCAAGGCGCGAGAATTGGCGTTCCACGATATTATTATCAAGGATTGGACAAAGCCAGGGTGGAGATTATTGAGCGGGCGATCACCTTGTGCAAGGAACGCGGGGCGATCGTCGTAGACCCGGTATCGTTGCCATGCGAGAGAGCGAAGTGGGACTGGGACGTGATGCGGTTTGAATTCAAAAAAGGACTGAACGACTATCTCGCTAAAGCTGGCCCCGGCGCATTCGTTCGGTCGTTAGATGAACTCATAGCCTATAACGAAGAGAATCGCGACGTCGCGCTTAAATATGGGCAAGACACGCTGATCTGGTCGAATGGAACAAGTGGCACATTGTCTGAACAGGTGTACACCGAGAGTCTGCGCCTTAACCATGAGTTATCCCGTGACCAAGGCATCGACCACGTGATACGCGAACATCGGCTGGACGCGCTGCTGTTCCTAGGCAACGAGGAAGGGATTGATTTGTCAGCGCGTGCGGGGTATCCTGCCATTACTGTGCCCGGCGGATACGCAGAGACAGGCATCATCGCCGAAGGCGGCTATACGACCAAAGGGCCGCAGGGAATCACTTTCGTCGGAACCGCCTACAGCGAGCCCTTGCTTTTCCGTCTCGCTTACGCCTACGAACAAGCAAGCCAATACCGTTTTGCGCCGACAGATCCAGTTTAGTTTCCAATTCCGTCCGTTGAGGACCCGTATGCTTACTTCACAATTCCCTTTTTTAACCTAACGGGTATCGATAGTGCAATAAACAGTCTGCAGAGCGTCCTCAACGACCTTGGCAGTACCGCCATATTGTGACGACCGCGAAGTCATGATAACATTCTAAAAAATATCTTTTGGAGAGATAGAGGGCGAGAGGTCATTAGCATGGCGAAAACGATACTGATTGTGGAAGACCAGCAGGTATTGCGAGAGATTATGAAGGAATACTTGATGGACGAGGGATACGAAGTACTGGAAGCGGAGAACGGGAGTCAGGCTCTGACGTTATTTCAAGAGCATGAAGTGCATTTGATCATTCTGGACGTTATGCTGCCAGAATTGGACGGGTGGTCGGTATGCAGGCGCATTCGCAAAGTTTCCAACGTCCCCATTCTGATGCTAACAGCTCGTTCGGATGAGGATGACACATTGCTTGGGTTCGAGCTCGGGGCGGACGATTATGTGGTGAAACCGTGCAGTCCTCCCATCCTGTTGGCACGCTCCAAACGGTTGCTGGAAAACCGACAAATGCACCATCCGGCGGATATGTTGTCGGGCGGCGGGATTACGATCCAGTTGCCATCCCGAACCGTTTCGATTGAGGGGAAGAACTATAGCCTTACGCACACAGAATACGAAATTTTGGCCTACTTGATGAAAAACAAAGGCATCATCCTCACCAGAGAACAGCTCATTACAAAAATCTGGGGTTACGACTTTGTCGGCGAGGATCGTACGCTCAGCAGCCATGTTCGGAATTTGCGTTCCAAGCTGGGAAAGCATGCGAAGCATATCGTCACAGTTGTTCGTTCCGGTTATAAATTCGAGGACCGGCCATGAGAACAAGCATTGTACGCAAGCTGTTTCTGCTCACGACGGGATTATGCCTGTCTGTGATCGCGAGCATTTTTATCGGACAAACCGTTTTTTTTGAGCAGTATTATGTGCATCAAAAGGTAGAAAAGGTGAAGGAAGCCCTTCAATCCTATCGGCAAAACGAGTTGACTCATGACGGGGCTTCCCAGGATGAAGTCGGGAAGGAACAGGAGTTTTATCAAAAGACGAATGCCTGGTTCGCTCGATTGGATGATAGAGGCCAGTTGAAATACACGGACGATTTCCAGATGGAGGTCCGTCTGGAGGACTCAGACATCATCCCTGCTCTTTCTGGCAAGTCGCTTGTCGTTCCGTTATACACGGTCATGGATGTGGAGGATATAAGCACGGATACCCCCTTCATCGATCCTTATGTGAAAGCGGGTCAACAGATTGCCATGGAAGGGATCATAGTCGATAATCAATGGTTTGCGCAACGGATCGGGAGGAGTGTCTCCAATCTCAGAGAGGAAGATCAACTGGAGAATCAGAAACTCGTCAAAAAAGAGTATGAGGTCGTCCCGAGATTCAAGAGTCCCACCGAATACCATGAGCGGTATCCCAGCGTTTTGTTTCGCGGAACCATCACACAGGTCCGAATACCGCAAGGCGCAGATGTATCCCACTATATGAACCGCTTATTTCTTGAACGGGTGAAAGCTTTTCAAGCGGATCTTCTATACGGAGATGTTGTGGAGCAAACAAGCACCATAACAGACTACCAAGAGAACAATATCGATTACAAAATATTCGTTGAGCGTGTGACCGATCAAACAGGGAAACCCGCCTATCTATTTGCCATGACATCGCTGCAGCCCGTAAACGAAGCGGCGGAGATCATGCGAAGTTATTACGGCTACATCATTGCAGGTACCTTGCTGCTCGTTCTGCTCGCCTCCTTCTATTACTCCCGCAGAATAGCAGCTCCTTTGCTACGCATGGACGACATGACGCAAAAAATGGCTAAGCTGGACTTCTCTGAAAAAATTCCGATCAAGACAGAGGATGAGATCGGTAGCCTATCACGGAATATTAATCGGCTTTCAGATATGCTGCATGCCCACATTGTCCGGCTGGAGCAGGATATTGAGAAAGAAAAGCAGCTGGAGCAAACGCGTAAAGAATTTATAGCGGGCGTGTCGCATGAGCTGAAAACTCCGCTCAGCATCATGGAAAGCTGCCTGTACATTTTGAAGGATAAGGCGGACAGCCCGAAGCGAGACTACTATTTTGCTGCGATGGAAGATGAAGTGCAGAAGATGAACCTGCTGGTTGCGGATATGCTAGAATTGGCAAAATATGAATCCGGTACGTATAGAATGCAGATGGATTCGTTCCGAATTGATGTGCTACTGGAGAAAATCTGCGTAAAGTTGGCACCAGATATAGCCTGCAAGCAGTTACAATTGCACCACCGCTTAGCCCCAGTTGAAGTCATCGCCAATCAGCATCGAATCGAGCAGGTGATCGTGAATTTCCTGACAAACGCTATACGCTACACGCCGGAACAAGAGGAAATTGTTATGGGTCTTAACGGGACTGTGGCATGGGGCGAGCTGGAACTTTATCGTATGGGGCTTGTATTTCGGCTGTTTCGTTGTGTTTGAGAAGCTGTTTTTGCTGAAATGGCTGAAGCATTGGCCCAACTGGGCAGGACATCTTTACACGCTGCTGATTGTCGTCGTCGGGTGGGTCTTTTTTGAATTCGAACATTTACCTTCCGCGTGGATGTTCATCCGTGCAATGTTTGGTTTCGGAGCTCACGAATGGGTGGATGGCCAGGCGCTCTACGACCTGACGACGTATGGGGGATTGCTCGTTCTGTTGGCCTTGTGCGCGACACCGCTGCCTCGGAAAGGATTGGAGCAGATGAAGGCGCGATGGAATTCGGTTGGCATGATTGCAGCACTAGCATTTTCTATCATTAGCTTGGTTTTGTCGTCCGCTTATTTGGTCTTTGAGGATTACAATCCATTCTTATATTTTCGGTTTTGAGAGGAGGGAGCGGACTTGACCATCTATGACAAACGGACACGTGCCGTGACGGGCTTGTTGTTCTTGCTGTTTATCCTCGTGGTGGCTGTTTTGAACATACTGACTCCTGATCAGGCGTTCTCGGAGTCGGAAAACAGGGTGCTAGAAAAGAAGCCGCCATTTTCACTGCGATCACTGCTGGCGGGGAAGTTCACTTCTGATTACGAGGCTTATATTACCGATCAATTTGCTTTCCGGGACGTTTGGATCGGGTTAAAAACGGATGTGGATCGGGTTATGGGCAAAAAGGACAGCAACGGCGTTTATCTGGGCAGGGATGGGTACCTGATTCAACATTTCTCATCGCCGCTGGATGCCGAGGTGAAAGACAGAGTTCAGGCCATTCGGTCGATTCACCAGACAACGCCTGACCTTCGCAAGTACATCATGCTGGTACCAACCGCCGCGTTGCTTCAGGATAAACTGCCCGACTACGCACCAATGGGCGACGAGCATGCTGCGGTCAATCGAGTTCGGCAATCGCTTCCATCTGATATTCGCTTCGTTGATGTCTATCCCGCACTGTATGCAGGACGCGAAGATGCCATTTTTTATAAAACAGATCATCATTGGTCAAGCAAGGGCGCTTTTTATGCATATCGGGTGTTGTTCAAGCAGATGGGGATTGTTCCAAAAGAAGAAGCTGCGTTCAACATTCGGGAGGTGACCGATGCATTCTACGGATCACTCTATTCGAAAAGCGGCTTTCGTCATCTACAGCCCGATCGTATCGATCTCTATCTGCCAATTGAGGAACGCAAAAAGAAGGTGGACTACGTGGACGAAGGACGTACTGCTGATTCCTTGTACCAGATGGATAATCTGTCCAAAAAGGATAAGTATGCAGTATTCCTGAACGGCAACCATGCCCTGGTCCGAATCACTACGGACCATCCGGACGGGAAGAAGCTGCTAGTAGTGAAAGATTCGTACGCCAATAGCCTGATTCCCTTTTTGGTCGAACACTTCGCGGAGATTGATGTCGTAGACCTTCGATATTATGAGGAATCCGTAGCAAAGTTCATCCAAGATCGGCAGTTTCACGACATGCTATTCCTTTACAATGTCAAAACGTTTTTTGAAGACACCTCTATTCTAAACATCATGGAGTGAATGGAATGAAGCGATTTTTGTTTGTACTACTTATGTTTGCAATCGGAATGGGAATGTTGACAGGATGCTCCAGTGATGGCGAGACTTCCGAAGAACTTTCGGCCGCCGAAGTGGGAGAAAGAATTCAACAAACGGTAAGCTTACAGAATATGAAGCAAGGGGATCTGACAAAACTGCAAAAGTTGTATCAGATCGAGGCAGACAAGGTGGAGGATTTCATTCTGTACACGGCTTCATCCAATGTAAAAGCGGATGAACTGGCTGTTGTCAAAGTCAAAGATGCGAGCGATACCGAACATGTAATAGAGAAAATACAACAACGGATCGAGGCCCAAACAATCAAATTGAAAGACTATCGCCCAGAGGAGTATTTTCTCATCGAAAAACATGTTTTGAAGACGAGTGGGCCGTTTATTTTATTCGCGGTGTCGAAAGACGTGGATCAAATAGAATCTGTGTTTGACGAAGTGATAAAGTAAATGTCTGGTGAAAATAGTGTTTTAGACTCGAGTTGTTGATCTAACGCGGTAGTTTAAGACCTTGGAAATAAAGTCTTAGACTACCGCTGGTGTTTTGCTTGTTATTCAAATTAACGTTGTCGAAATCGTCTCGCATCCGTTGAATAATGCAAAATTTCGAAAACAATTGTTCAAAGCTGTTCGCAGTTGCTTTGTTGGCTTTATGTTGTTCTCGTACCAGATGTTTTTAACAACGAGCGTCCCGGCTTTTCGTTCCACGATTACCTCGGCTCGTCCGATGAAGCTCTCTCCATACAATAGAGGCAGCACATAATAGCCGAATTTCCGTTTGATTGCAGGCGTGTAAATTTCCCAAGTATAATCGAAGCCAAACAATTTGTTGATCAGCTTTCTGTCCCATATCAAATTGTCCAGCGGAGCAATCAGCTCGCAGCGTAATTTCGGCGCTGGATTTTGCAGGACGGCTTCAATAAGCGGCAAATCCTCCGTGCGACAGTATAGCGTATCCTTCATTTGTTCTACGGTAACAGCAACAATGCGATCTTCGTGTAACAGTTGGCGGAAAACCTCGTTGCGCTGCTCTGATTTCAATCCCCATATATTTAGCCAGGCATCGGATGCGCGATTCCATAAAAGGCCAACAGCACCGATTCGACGCAGTACCCGCCACTTGTGATGCTCAAGCTCGTCCTCCAGCGGCTCCGGCGCATTTAGCAGGTTTGGCTGTATGTACTTCTCGGCGATATCGTAATATTTACGCGTTCCTTTTTTATGATGGATAATCAACTCGCCTGTCGAGTACATCTGCTCTAGCACCGATCGCGATATATTGTTTCCGCCGCTCCAGTGGATGGCCGATTGCCAAGTGAAATCTCCATCCAATTTCAGTTCATCCGAACTTAGCGTACCGTGATTTTGGATATGAGTCCGTACTTGCGCTGTCAAAACCTCCATTTCGGGATAGCGCTTGGCATGTTGTCGGGCGGCTTGCCTGTATCGCTCAAAATACGGCCAGTCCTCGATAGGGATAATAGCCAAATTCTTGTCGGGATAATCGATCAGGAATCTATCTTGATACAGCAACTCGTCGAGCATATTCTTGGTAAATCCTTTAATTCGCGACTGCAGAACCAGTTCGGCGTTTTTTCCGCAAACATCGATGGGATCAAATTGAATACAGCCGACCTGCCGCACAAAATCCATTACGCCCTGCTTTCCGGTAAATTGATATTCGCCCAACAGCCCGTGTTTCATTAACAGAAATTGCCGTGCTTGGCGGTTCGTCAATTGGATCATGTACGCGTCGACTCCTTAACGAAACAAACGGGAGAAGCTTGCACATGCTGATGGATGGCGAAGTTGCTTATCACAATAAAGTTACGATTTGCTTCTTGCCATAATGGCGGTATTTCAACCACGCCTATTCCCCCTATCTGTAGGAATATACACAAAATACGAACTAATGTTCCTGTTATATTTTACCATTGTCTGAAGCATAAAAACAAGAGCTATTGAAAAATAACTGCCCGTTAGTTAAATAACTTGCCGCGAGTACCCTTAACTATAAAAGGACTCATCCTGATTTTGACAGGGTGGGTCCTTCTCTGACTTATCATCGTTATATTCGAATCGAACTGTAAGCATTTGGAATTTCAAACGAATAACGTAAATGAAATCATTTCCAGGGGGGAAGAAGGTGAGAATGATGAATCGAGCTATCCTGTCATTAATCGCTGCGTCTGTAGTAGCGACAACACCAGCGTGGATGGCTGAACCGGGTTTCGCGGAAGGAAAAACAAAAGCTGTTGATCCAACAAAATAGACAATATTAACAAGACCATAGATAAATTATCCAAGGCACTTCCCTATATGAAAGAATTGCCCAATCAAACGATGGCTATCAATGAAAAAAGCGGTGTGGTCGTAGTCACACGAACAAATAAAGCTGACAGATCCGCGCCGCAGTTGACCATCTATTTGGATAGGAGAAGCGGATGAGGTGGTATTTAGAAGAGTGATTAATAGCGTCCTTATCTAAACCAGAATGTATTTGTTGATGTGAACGCACAGGGGCAAATTGTCAGCTTAAACAAAGACGAAAATAGCTCCTACCTTGTCGACGTCTCTAAGTTCCCCGAACCAACGAAGGCTATTTCGTTAGAACAAGCGGAAAAAGCCTTGACTAGCATGATGAAGCTCGTATATCGTCTGGGGCCAGCAGGTAACGATCCCGTTTTAACCTATCAAGCCATGTGGTCCGGTTATATGGATGCCCAGACGGGTACTTCGCTGGAAACGAGGAGTGCACAATTTCAACCTTTATCAGGTCAGTTGTCCCCCGCCATCCCGCTAACCCCTGGCAATCAAAAATTAATGGCTAAAAACAAAGACGAGGCTGTTGCTCTTTTGAAGAGCATCGGCGGTTTCGATCCTGCCGGAGCAGCTTTTTCGGAACAGAGCTTCTCTGACCGCATGCGTGAAGGCATGAAGGAATTTAGATGGCAAAAAGCTGAACTTCCCGTCCTTGCCTACATAGCAGAGCGAAATGAACAAGCAGGAAGACAGCATCGATGCTCTTACAGGTCAAATCATCCAGCATAAAGAATGAGTAATCAAGTGCTTGCTTCTTAAGAAAACGAGAAGCAAGCACTTGTTTTTAGAAGGGGAGGAGTCGGATGCATCGAAAACGGTAACCGATTCGCTACCGTTTTCATACGGACCCACTTATCTTACACGGATAAACACCAATACATTATCTCTTGATAACACACGTTGGAACCCGTTATTCAAAAGACAACGTGCAGCTGGACCCACACGTCTACCAATCATTAAAAATCGGTTGCATGGTGCGGCACTTCCAATGATGCTAACGTCGCGAATAATTCGCCTCCGTACGCCATGCACTACGGTACGTCTGAAAAGGATCACTACTACGTCAGTCATATTTATCACCTCGCTTCTCTCTGCATGGTATAAAGGATGCAAATGGGGGAAGCTTGGCAACTGATACGAGCCTGCAGGAAATGAAAATGTGAGAAACTATTCTTCTGCTCCATTCTTATGTTTTAATGAGAAAAGAAAAATGCAGTCGAGTAGCTATGGAAGAGGGATAACATGAAGCGTCTAACGATCGGCTTGTTTGCCCATGTGGATGCGGGCAAGACTACTTTCGCCGAACAGTTGCTATACCATACGAACAGCATCCGGACGCGGGGCCGGGTGGATCATCAAGATGCCTTTTTGGACAGCCACGATATCGAGAGAAGAAGAGGCATTACCGTGTTCGCCGATCAGGCGGTTATGCACCATCAGGGTGACGTTTATTATTTAATCGACACACCAGGACACGTCGATTTTTCTTCTGAGATGGAGCGGGCGATCGGGGTAATGGATTACGCTATCGTGATTGTCAGTGCGG
The DNA here is from genome assembly GCF_041644655.1 of Brevibacillus sp. BD137. NCBI lineage: Bacteria > Bacillati > Bacillota > Bacilli > Caryophanales > Paenibacillaceae > Brevibacillus > Brevibacillus sp. BD137. Next base: position 342,482 of record NZ_JAOTNO010000002.1, read on the forward strand.
TAGAAGGTGTTCAGGGTCATACCGAGACAGTTTGGCAGTTGTTGCGCAAACATCGGATACCGACATTTTTCTTTATCAATAAAACAGATCGAATCGGCGCGGATGCCAGCAGGACGGAAGAGGAAATACGCAGTCAGTTGACAGGGGATGTCTGTTCCATCAAGAACAGCTTCGCCAACGGTATCGTCGCTGAGGGGCTGCGAGAGATGATGACGGAGCGGAACGACTCATTGCTGGAAGCGTTCATAGAGGAAAGAGAGGATCAAGCTTTTTGGCTGGGGGCCTTGCAGGAAATGATACGGGAAGGACGTCTTTTTCCCTGCGCTTACGGCTCGGCACTACAAGATGATGGCGTTTTAGAATTCCTGAATCAACTGTCCTTGTTGACGACCGCGTCCTACGACGAGACAGCTCCATTCGGGGGGCGCATTTATAAAATTCGACACGCAACAAACGGATTGAGACTAACGTTCGTCAAAGCGCTGAGTGGCAACCTGAAGGTACGGGAGCTGCTCAGCTATGAGAGCGGTGGACTTCGATACGAAGAGAAGATTACACAAATCTTATTGTTTACGGGTAGGAAATCGCACTCGCTTGAACAAGTAACTGCTGGCGATTTGTTCGCGGTCGTCGGCTTGTCCGAGGCCAAAGCTGGTCAAGGGGTGGGGCTCTACTCAGACAATTTTGCTTATGAGACCGAGCCGACGCTACAGTCGAAAGTACAGTTTGACGGTTTGCTTCACGTGCAGCAAGTGCTAGGTGCGTTTCGCATTCTAAATGCGGAGGACCCGTCTTTGAATGTGGTTTGGGAAGAGAGTTTGCAAGAGATTCACATTCGCGTCATGGGTCTGATCCAATTAGAAGTGCTGGAGCAGGTTGTAAAAGAGCGCTTCGGTTTCGATGTCTCTTTCGGTCAACCGGAAATCTTGTATAAAGAAACGATACAGTCTGCTGTGACAGGATATGGACATTTCGAGCCACTCAGGCATTACGCGGAAGTGCACCTCCTGCTTGAACCAGGAGAGCGAGGCAGCGGGCTCCACTTCACTAGTATATGTCATCCTGATGAACTGAGTTTTAACTATCAGAATCTGGTTCAGTCTCATCTCTACGAACGGGAGCATCATGGGCTATTGACAGGCATGCCGGTCACCGACATGAAAATTACGCTCCTAAGGGGTCGTGCGCATAACGAACATACGCATGGGGGTGACTTTCGTGAGGCCACCTTCCGCGCGCTGCGTCAGGGGCTGGAGAAAGCGGAGAATATGCTGTTAGAACCTTATTATGACTTCAAAATAAAGGTGGGAATGAACGAGATGGGGAGGGTACTTTCGGATGTTCAGCGCGCCTCCGGTTCGTTCGAACCACCGCAGATGTCGGACACGCATGCGGTCATTACAGGAAGGGTACCCGTAGCAACCTTCATGAATTACAGCACCGAATTCGCTTCTTTTACGCATGGACGCGGTAGCATCCGCTGTGTATTTGGCGGATACGATCGCTGCCATAACGCGGAGGAAGTGATTGAAAGGAAAAGCTATGAAAAGGACGCAGATCCTGTTTATACATCCTCTTCGATCTTTTGCGCCAAGGGGGCAGGCTACTCAGTACCGTGGGACGAGGCAGAAGCAAAGATGCATCTGCTCTAAGCGGAACCGAGTAGGGCTGTACCAAAAGTTTCAAAGGTTATATGGAATGCAGATGGGGCGAGCCTGAGGAGGCTTCGCCCTATTTACATTGGTTGCGAGAATAAACCCGACGCAATCCCTCCATATTCACAACTCGGATGACACTACGTCCAGAAAGCTCAATCAAGCCTTGCTGACGCCATTTCTGCAAAGTCTTGTTCACTGTCATGCGAGACGTATCAATATAGCGTGCAAAAGACATCTGATCAATAGGGATATGATTACTTCCGTGCACAGCTACCAGCTTGAGCAGATAATTCGCCATCGCAAGCTCAATTGGACTGTCAGTGAACGCGATGATTTCAGCCAGGAGACGGAGCTTATCGATTTGTGAATGGGTGAAGATCACTGCCGACTGTGGGTGGTCTTGACATATGCGCGATAAGTCGTCGTCAGAGAAAAAGTGAATGACGGAAGGAGAGGTCGTTATGGCTGATGTCAGGTATGAGCCGTTGTAAGCGCCGTGCTCCCCAAACAACCCACCTGTGGGAATGTAATCGATAGACCGCTCATGCCCGTTCTCAGATAAAAGAGTGATCTTTACGCTCCCTTTGTCTAGATAATAAAATCCAGTCCCCACATCGCCTTGATGGTAGATCGTTGTGTGTTTTCCCATTTCGATCTTCTTGCCATACATAAGGTACGGGGTCCACTGATAGCGAAGACAGGCCATTGTGACCACCTTTCACATTGATTTGCTTTTGCTTACACTGTGCGAGCGGTGTGTGTCGTGAATTGTGGAGGCTTTAGCATATCTGGGCGTTTAACGACAAAGGATCGGTTTTTGATTTCAATGATGCCCTGTTCCTTCCATGCCTTCAGGATTTTGTAGACGGTAATACGGGTGAGGCCAGCACATTCAGCCAACTCTTGTTGAGTGAGGGGAACCTCGTGGTTTTTAAAGTCTTCGCAAATGTTGAGGAGGAGACGAGCGATTTGCTCTTCTGAATTCAGCGCCTTCATGTTAATGGAGGTTAGAAGAATCCGCATTTTTTGATTGATTGTTTGGGTGAAAAGAGACAAGAGTTCGGGGCGTGCCTTCAGCATTTCGAGGAATTGCAAACAGGAGAAATGGTAGACGACTGCATTCTTGACAGCGATAGCCGTGGTGAAATGAGGTTGTTGATCCAGCGTTTGGAGTCCCATGATTTGACCAGGGACAACGATGTTCACCAGACGATCTTTCCCCTTGAAGGTAGAGGTCACAATCTTCACTAGTCCCTTATGAAGATAATAAAAGCCTTCTCCGATCGTCTCCTGCTTATAGATAGCTGTTTTTCCTTTCACAAATTGGCGGGTGCCGTATTCTAAAAGGGTTTCCCATTTCAAATCCGTCTCAAAAGAGGATACCATCATCACCGCTCCTTTCCTCATCAATGATCAGGCTCTTCCCATCAACTAATATTAAGTCTCAATTTTCTGAACTTACCCCTCTTGATTATATGAAAATAAAAAGCTCCTTACCAATATTTCAACGTGAAAATGACGTGCATTCGAAAGAAAAACAGAAATGATGTTAATTCGTTTACACATCCTCAGTTACCCATGAATCAGGTGAGCAGTGTTTTACATTTTTCTGTCGTGATGTTAAGTGGGTTACATTTTTCAGAAGAGACAGACATTATAATGCGGTTTAAGAACAAAAACGGCTCTACCAACAAAAATCTACAAGGAGGAATTTGGGTGGGAATCCGTACAGGTGACCAATACATCCGGGGCTTGGGATCACGGCAACCGGAGATTTGGCTACAAGGCAGATTGGTAACAAACGTATGTGAGGAAGCTGTTTTTCGACAGCCGATTCAGGAAATAGCCAAATTGTATGACATACAGCATGACGAGAAGTACCAGGACAAGATTACGCATATTTGTCAGGAGACAGGTGAGCGAGTGAACAACGCCTTTCTCGTTGCAAAGACCCCTGAGGAATTGCATGCGAAACGAGTCTTGTACGAAACCTATGCGGAAGCCACTTTTGGCTTGATGGGAAGAACGCCCGATTTTCTCAATGTCGTCTTGACGTCACTTTACAGCAATGCGTCTTTCTTGGAAAGGTACAATCCGCAGTGGGCGGAAAACGCGAAAAATTATTACAAGTATGTGCGCGACCAAGACCTATTTTTAACACATGCCATTATCAATCCGCAAAATGACCGTAGCAAGTCCTCGCACGAGCAAACCGATGTGTACACTCATTTGGGAGCAGTAGAGGAGACACCGGAAGGGTTGATTGTCAAAGGAGCAAAAATGCTCGCGACACTGGCGCCGATCACGGATGAAGTCATCATTTATTCATTCCCTGGGTTCCAGCCTGGAGATGAGCGTTACGCCTTGGCATTTGCCATTCCGATTGACACGCCGGGCTTGCGCATCATTTGTAGAGAGCCCATGCAGGATGGAATTCGTTCCGTTTATGACCATCCTTTGGCATCACGCTTCGAAGAAATGGATGCTCTTCTTGTCTTTCATGACGTACTCGTACCTTGGGATCGCTTATTCCTTTACAACAATGTAGAAGCGGCCAACCTGCTTTATCCAAAGACAGGCATTGGACAGCAGCCGGCGCACCAGACAGGGGTGAGAGGACTGTTGAAGCTCCAATTTGCCACAGAAGTTGCCATGCGGCTGGCAGACTCCATCGGGGTCGACGTCTATCCGAATGTCCAAAACCATCTCGGAGAACTGGCACAATCGTTGGAATCGGTTAGAGCGCTCCTGAGAACAGCCGAGCAGGACTACGAGACCTTGCCGTCTGGCGAGCTCATGCCAGGTTACGTACAGCTCGAAACCATTCGCGGACTGCTTCCGAAGCTGTACCCGCGAGCGATCGAAGTCATCCAGATTATTGGAGCTGGCGGATTTCTCATGTCCCCGACTGACTCTGACATGGAGCATCCCGAGCTGGCGGAGGATATGGAAAAGTTTTATGCGGGACGAAAGGGTATCTCTGGTACAGATCGGGTTCGCCTGTTTAAACTCGCTTGGGACCTGTGCGGGGAAGCCTTCGGACAGCGTTTGTTGCAATACGAACGGTACTATACGGGTGATCCGGTGCGGAAATTGGCGATTTTTTACAACAACTATAAGAAGTCTCATGCATGCACGATGGTGGATGATGCACTCAGCGTTTTTGCTACCAAAACAGCATCGCAGACGAAGCAGGTTCTTTAAACAAAGTAAAAACAGGGAGGGAATAGAGCATGCGTACATGGGCACCTATCCATTTGTGGAAGTTTATCGAGGATCACATCGATCAGCTCAAGCCACCAGTGAATAACAAAGTGATTTGGAAAGATGCAGAACTAATGGTCATGGTAGTGGGAGGACCGAATAAGCGGCGGGATTTTCACATTGATCCATCCGAAGAAGTCTTTTACCAGCTCAAGGGCGATTGCTTTGTCGAGATCATCAATCAGGATGGAAAGCGCGAGATCATCACAGTAAAAGAAGGCGAAATGTTCCTTCTTCCTGCGAATGTCCCGCATTCCCCACACCGGATAGCGGATACGATCGGCCTCGTGATAGAACGTAACAGAAATGAGGGAGAACTGGAGGACTTTGCTTGGTTCTGCGAAAACTGCGACCACGAAATGCATCGCGTACGGATTCAACTGACTAACATAGAGGTGCAAGTAAAAGAGGCAATCGAAGGCTTCAACAGCAATCTGGAGCTGCGTACATGCCAAAAATGCGGGCACGTCATGCCTCCGGAAGCGAGTGAGTGGAAATGCGAGTAGACTTCCATACCCATATTATTCCAGAGGATATTCCCAACCTGACTGAACGATTTCATGGAGAGCGCTGGCCAGTTCTGCACCGCACTTGCACATGCGGGGCAACTATCATGGTCGGGGGAAAAGTCTTTCGCGAAGTGACGGATCAGGTGTGGGATCCCCAAAAACGGATTCATGACATGCAGCAGGAAGGCGTGGATAGGCAGGTGTTGTCACCCATTCCGGTTACGTTTTCTTACTGGGCCAAGGCAGCCGAAGCCGAAGTGATGGCGCGGATTCAAAACGATTTTATCGCAGAGACGGTCAACCAGCATCCGAAGCATTTCATCGGATTGGGTACTGTTCCCATGCAAGACACCGAGGCAGCCATTCGGGAAATGGATCGCTGCATGCACGAGCTCGGCCTGAGAGGGATTGAAATCGGTACCAACATAAATGGCAACAATCTGGACGACCCGGGACTGATTCCTTTTTTTGAGAGGTGTCAGACATGGGATGTGCCGCTCTTCGTACATCCATGGGAGACGCTGGGGAGAGAACGGATGCCGCGGCACAACCTGATGTACACCGTCGGGATGCCAAGCGAGACAGCGCTTGCCGCAGCAAGTCTTATCCTGGGAGGCGTGATCGAGAGGTTTCCGCGCCTGAAAATCTGCTTTGCCCATGGCGGTGGCTCTTTTCCTTATATTCTACCCAGGCTGGACCAAGGCTGGAAGGTATGGCCGCATCTGCGTCTGACCGAACAACCACCCAGTGTGTACGCGAAACAATTTTACTTTGATTCCTTGACGTACGACCCACTGAACATCCATTACATGATGAAGCGCTTTGGCGAAGATAAAATCATGATGGGATCGGATTATCCCTTCCTGCTTCGTGAAACACCTCCCGGGGAAGTCATCGATCATACATTGGAGCTGACGGATGGACAGAAACGGGCGTTGCTGGGTGACAACGCGCTTCGCTTCCTGAACATAAAGGAGATGAACGGACTGTGAAGCATCAGACTGAAACGCCGGAGCAACGTCTACAGGCTATGGGCCTTGCTTTGCCCGAACCGAGACAGTCGGCCGGTAATTATGTCGGTTGTGTCCAAGCGGGCAATCTCCTCTTTCTGGCAGGCCAAGGGACAAACGAATATCGAGGGAAGCTGGGACAGGATGTCACGATAGAGGAAGGCTACCTAGCTGCCAGACAGTGTATGCTCAATCTGCTGGCTGTTGCCAAGCATGAGCTAGGGGAGCTGGGAAGAGTCAAACGAGTGGTCAAAATACTCGGATTCGTTAACAGCGATCCAGCTTTCATCGATCAGCCTACAGTCATGAATGGGGCATCCGATTTGTTGGTAGAACTATTCGGCGACAAAGGCAGGCATGGTCGGTCCGCTGTAGGGATGGCCCAGCTCCCGCTAAATAACGCCGTAGAAGTAGAGATGATCTTGGAAATCGAGAATTAGGAGGATTCCCATGAGTCAGACCGCCAAGGAAAACCAGGTACGAAAAGACGCCAAGCTATTCATAGACGGCGATTACGTGGACGCTGTTTCCGGTGAAACCTTCGATACAATCAACCCAGCGACAAATCTCAAGCTGGCTTCTGTGGCCAATGCAAGTGAGCAGGATGTAAAAAGGGCGATCGACGTGGCGCAGCGTACGTTTGAGTCAGGCGTTTGGAGTGAGATGCCTGTAGATGAGCGCGCCAAGATTCTCTGCAAAATGGCTGACCTGGTGATGGAGCGTGTGGACGAACTCGCTTTGGTGGAAACGCTCGATGTCGGCAAACCAATCAAAGAAAGTCGGGGCTTCGATATTCCAAGGGCGGCGGCAAATTTGCGATTTTTTGCCGAAATGGCCAAATACATGGTCCATGAGCATTATGAAATGCGCCATTTTATGTCCTACGCCAAATATGCTCCGGCAGGTGTGACAAGTCTGATCATTCCATGGAATTTGCCCTTCATGCAGATGACCTGGAAAGCATCTGCGGCTTTAGCGGCAGGAAATACCGTCGTTGTAAAGCCAGCCTCGTACACGCCTCTCTCGGCGGTGATGTTCGGAGAAATTGCCAATGAAGCAGGTCTGCCTCCTGGCGTGCTCAATATCCTCACTGGTCCGGGCGGGACTGTCGGGACGGCGATGACGACGCATCCCCATGTACGCCGGATCTCTTTTGTGGGAGAATCTAGCACCGGCAAGACCGTTATGAGGAATGCCGCTTCGCATCTGATTCCCGTATCGCTCGAATTGGGAGGCAAATCAGCCAATATCGTATTTGAGGATGCCGATCTTGATGAAGCGGTAAAAGGATCGGTCGAGGCGATATTCCGCAACCAGGGTGAGATTTGTCTGGCAGGTTCGCGTTTGTTGGTGCAACAAAGCATATATGATGAGTTTCTGGACAAATTTGTATCGGCCGTTCAAAGAATTAAGGTCGGAAATCCTCTGGAACCAGAGACAGATATGGGAGCGTTGGTTTCCCGCAGTCACTTGGAGACGGTGGAGCACTACATCCAGATCGGACTGGAAGAAGGAGCCAAGCTCGGTCACGGCGGAAAACGGCTCAGCGCGCTGGGTGACGGCAATTTCCTAGAGCCAACCGTTCTTTATGATGTAGACAACAAAATGAGGGTGGCGCAGGAAGAGATTTTCGGTCCGGTCATCGTAATCATTCCATTTCGTACAGAAGAGGACGCTATTCGGATCGCCAATGATTCAGCTTACGGCCTGGCAGGTGTGGTTTGGACCAACGACCTGCGGCGCGCGCATCGCGTAGCTGATCAAGTACAGTCAGGTCTTATATGGATCAATTGCTGGTATGTGCGTGATTTGCGTACTCCGTTTGGCGGTGCCAAGGACAGCGGGATTGGCCGTGAAGGTGGGCGTCACAGCTTCGAATTCTATTCTGAGGTCAAGACCGTCACCCTAAAATTATAGCGAGAAGGACAGCAAATCAGGGAGGGAGCCGTGTGGACATAGAAAAAATCACGCGATTCGCCGATCATTTAGCGGCGGCGAGTCGTGAAGGCGTGGGAGTCGCGCCACTCACTTTACTGGATCCGACAATCACCGAAATAGAGGCATATCACGTTCAATTGAAGACGATTGAGCGAAAAGTGAAAGAAGGCGCGAGGATTACAGGGAAGAAAGTCGGCCTGACCTCTCGTGCCATGCAGATACTGCTTGGGGTGGAACAGCCAGACTATGGACATCTATTGGACGACATGGTCGTGGAAAACAACGGAGAACTGCCTTTCGAGCATGTCCTTTCGCCAAAGGTAGAAGCAGAAATCGCCTTCCTGCTGAAGCGCGATCTGGAAGGACCACATGTAACCATCTATGACGTTTTGATGGCAACAGAATATGTAATCCCCGCCTTGGAAATCGTGGACAGCCGTATAGCCAACTGGCAAATCAAACTCGAAGACACCATTGCGGACAATGCATCGTCGGGCTTCTACGTGCTGGGTGGACATCCCGTGAAACCGCAAGATTTGGATCTTCCTCTGGTAGGGATGGCGTTTTATAAAAATCAGGAGCTGGTCAATACCGGCGTGGGTGCCGCCGCATTGGGCAATCCCGCATCCTGTGTGGCGTGGTTAGCGAACAAGCTGCACGAATTAGGGATTACACTTAAAGCAGGAGAAATCATTTTGTCCGGTGCGTTATCGGCTGCGGTTGAAGCTAAGCCTGGCGATGTATTTCATACACGGATTGCTGGACTTGGTTCCGTAGGAGTCAGGTTTGGCAAGTAAAAAATTAGGAAAGGAGTGCCTGTATGAGGAAAGTAAAAGTAGCCATACTCGGGTCGGGTAACATCGGAACAGACCTAATGATCAAGCTGGGAAGGTCGCCACTTCTTGAACTGACGTCCATGATTGGAATCGATCCTGATTCGGATGGTCTGCGTAGAGCTAAGGCAGCTGGATACTACGTATTCGACGGCGGATTACAACCGTTTATAGAAAGCGGTGCGGATCTTGCAGATATCGTCTTTGACGCTACGTCAGCCAAAGCACATATTCGGCATGCCAAGGCGCTCTGGGAGGCAGGGAAGTTCGCCATCGATCTGACGCCTGCTGCTGTGGGGCCCTACGTAGTACCATCTGTGAATCTCGGTGCGCATTTGAATGAAACGAACATCAATCTGATCACATGCGGCGGCCAGGCTACGATTCCGATCGTTCATGCGATAGGGAGTGTGAGTCCAGTCAGTTATGCAGAGATCGTGGCCACTATTTCCAGTAAAAGCGCGGGACCTGGCACACGTTCCAACATCGATGAATTTACGGAGACGACCGCACAAGGTATCGAAGCGATCGGCGGAGCGAAGAAAGGCAAGGCGATCATCATCCTGAATCCGGCGGAACCGCCGATCCTGATGAGGGATACGGTCTATGCCGTAGTGGACGAAGGTGCGGACCGGCAGGCGATCGTGAAGGCTATTCACCAGACCGTTGCCTATATTCAATCATATGTTCCTGGTTACCGCCTGCGCTCAGAGCCGATTTTTGATGAAAACAAAATCACTGTTTTTTTGGAAGTGGAAGGCGCGGGTGACTACCTCCCTACTTATTCAGGCAATCTGGATATCATGACGGCGACAGCGGTGAAGGTAGCAGAGGAGTTTGCCAAGCATGTTGTTGGCATCGGCACGAGTATGTAGCTATAGCCATGAATGAAAGGAGGGACCGCAAATGACTCGTGATATTGTGATCACTGAGGTAGCTCTTCGAGATGGAAGCCATGCGATCAATCACCAGTTTACCGTGGAGCAAGTACTCGAGGTGGCCCGTGCATTAGATGAAGCGAACGTACCGTATATTGAAGTCTCCCATGGAGATGGATTGGCCGGATCGTCCCTGCAGTATGGACTATCTAGGACCCCTGAACTGGAGCTAATCGAGGCTGCCGTTTCCGTTTGTAAACAAGCGAAAGTGGGCGTGCTCCTGCTGCCGGGAATCGGCACGATCAAAGATTTGAAGACGGCTGCAGGGCTAGGGGTAGGCATGGCACGGATCGCCACACATGCAACCGAAGCGGACGTTTCCGCACAGCATATTTATCAAGCGAAAGAGCTTGGCTTGACGACAGCTGGCTTTTTGATGATGGCGCATATGGCTGCTCCGGAAAAACTGGCGGAGCAAGCTAGACTCATGCAAAGCTATGGTGCCGATGTCGTGTACATCGTCGATTCAGCTGGCGCTCTGCTACCTGATCAAGCAGGGGGACGAGTCCGGGCATTGAAGCAATGTTTGCATGTTCCCGTTGGCTTCCACGCACACAACAATTTGTCTTTAGCCATGGCCAATACACTCGTTGCCATTCAAGAGGGTGCCACCTGGATTGACGGCAGTGTTCGATGCTTGGGGGCAGGTGCGGGCAATACACAAACCGAGGTTCTTCTTGCTGTATTGGATCGTATGGGCATTCAGACAGGCGTCGATCTGTACAAAATGATGGACCTGGCAGAGAATATCGTTTCGCCGATTCTTCAAGTACCACAGGAGATTACCAGAGACGCCCTGATTCTCGGATACGCCGGTGTCTATTCCAGCTTTCGGCTTCATGCCGAGCGTGCAGCCAGGAAATTCGGCATCGACTCCCGAGATATTTTAATCGAGCTGGGACGACGAAAGGTCGTGGGCGGACAAGAAGACATGATCGTGGATGTCGCAGCGGAAATCGCCCAACGGTACAGCTCTACCAAAATCAGATAGGGGGTGATCAGCGTGCAATCGGAACTATTGTACAAAAGGTTGGCTCAGAAGCTGGTGGATGCGGAGTTAAATAGGGAGGTGGTCGTGAAACTGACGGCTGAATACCCTGAGCTGACCGTGGAAGATGGATATCGAATTCAAGATGAGTTGGTCTCCCTCAAGCTTGTGCAGGGACATCGAATCTTTGCCTCTAAAATGGGTTTGACCAGTCAGGCAAAAATGAAGCAGATGAATGTGCACGAACCGATTCGTGGCTACATTTTTGATTATATGAATATCGAGGACGGCATTCTGCCGATCAATGAATTGATTCATCCCAAAGTGGAAGCGGAAATCGCCTTTGTTTTGCGTGAGGATTTGGAAGGACCAGGTATCACGGAGGGTCATGTCCTGGCAGCCACTGATTATGTGGTTCCCGCACTAGAGATTATCGACAGCAGGTATGCGCAGTTCCAGTTTTCCTTGCCGGATGTCATTGCCGACAATACTTCATCTTCACGTGTGTTTATCGGATCGACCTGGAGAAAGCCTGATGATCTTGAACTCGATTTGGTTGGCGTTACTCTTTCGATCAATGGCGAGCTCAAAGACTTGGGCGCTGGTGCGGCGGTTCTCGGTCATCCGGCCCACGCGGTCGCGATGCTGGCGAACATGCTTGCTCGCGAAAGACGCAAGCTGCACAAGGGAGATTTGATATTGTCCGGGGGCATTACCGGTTCCCACCAGCTACGGGAAGGGGACGTGGTAGTCGCCAAATGGGGTGGCCTCGGAAGCATTGAGTTTGTGGTAAAAACGAGATAGGCAACAAGGCGAGGAGCCGAGAAGAATGCACGGGGTTATCCCGTATTCTCTCGGCTCCTTTTTATGTTGGGAAGCGAATCCCCTGATGAATCATCTTGACAGTCAGCGGAAGTAGGCGCTATTATCTAACTAACGATAGGTAGAAAATGGTGAAAAAATGAATAAAAGCGAAGCAACACGACAAAAAATTCTTGAAACGACTACATGGTTGATCGGGCAGTATGGAATTGAAAAAGCTTCCCTTTCCATGATTGCTCAGTCTGTAGGCATACAGAAGCCATCCATCTATTATTATTACGCTTCGAAAGAGGAACTAATAGACGCTGTATTCGCATGGATTTTAGATGGATATAGTTTTGAACAATACTTTCAGATTCATGAGTATACAAAAAAGAATTTTGTAGAGAAGATGGTTCGTGACGGCTTGCAATTGTTAGGTGAAGAGCCTACAGATGCACAAATGCTTGTTGTACAGGTATTAAATGAGTTTCTTTTATATGGAAACCGAGAATCTTCCCATAATAAAGAGTACCGATTAAAAATGAAGGCCATTCAGGAAGGCTTTATTGACGGTTTTTTTCGATTACTACAAAAAGGTGAAGAATTTGGTCACACTGATTCAAAAGGACTACGTGAAAAAGCATGTGTATTAGCGTTAACACTCGATAACTTATCAAACTATCCGCTGATCGGCATTCAACTAGATGTATCAGCTGTATGGAGAGAAACCGTTACAAGTGTATTATCTAAAAAAGGAGACTGTAAATGAGCGAGAATCATACATTATTACATTTTTCAAAAACGGATAAGGTTATCTTGTGGCTTGGTTTCCCGCTTATCGGTTTAGTGTTCGGCTGGTTTCTTCCGAGTATTGCTAAATGGGGCAGCTCTTTGCCGTGGATACCCTTCCAGGGACCCTTACAACTAATTGCCTCCTATAATGGAGCATGGGTAGGCATTGTTACGATGATCCTTGGTCTGATTGCGGGTATTGCCTTGACTCTACTCTCATTCCATGAAAGCTTAGAAACGTCTGTCTACGATGATAAAGTTACATGTAAACTTCGAGATGATGAAATTCTTTTTAAAAAGAAGGATATCTCCCTTGTATTTATGGATAAAAAGCAGTTGGTGTTTTTAGGTCATGATGAGAAGGAACTATTTCGTTCTAAGCAAGAGCTTACGAAAAACACAGTAGGTGCTGCATTTAGAAAGCATGATTATGCTTGGAGCGACACGGACCCATTTCAACATGATTTTAAAATATGGGTTGTGGATTCTCCTGACCTATCTCCTGCTGCGAATGCTCTATTAAAAGCAAGGGAAATAGCCATTGAAAAAGGAAATGATAAAGAAGCTTTTCAATTGGCTCAAGAACTTTGGAAACTAAGAGTATCCGTAAAAGAAAAGGACAAAAGGCAATATTATCGATAAAAACTAGCAGGTCTTTCAATATTCTCGTTTTATGAGGCTAAGCAGCTTGAACTGCTTAGCCTCCATTTTATTTATGCTAGCTTCAACAATTTTCGGAACTGAATCCGATATTTAAGTGTGCTGCTAAGCGATTTGGAACAGGTGATTATAGAGAATTGGTGTAACGGTAGGTAATCAACTAAAACAGAAGGGATACCGTATTTCTCTGGAATTCATCGGAGAAAATTTGGATACAACAAAACTGATAAACAGTTTCGTAACAGCATCCTCTTTATTAAAATTCCACCGACTGTTCAGTTTAAATAAAGCATTAGACCGAAACCCCTAATGCTACAAGGAGTTCCGGTCTTCAATATCACGAGATTTTTAAAAATTAGTTTTAGACTCAACGTTAAAATGAAGCAATACATGGCTAATCTTTCCTCACTGACTAACGACTAACAAACACTTGTGTCTTTCTTCCAATTTCTATTCGCTCAGTAAATTTGCCTCCAGTGTATTCCTCAATTGTTTTTTTCAAAAATGTTGTGCAGGCTCGTTACTATCTATTTGGTACACTTCCCATGTTCCCTTATGCATATCAAATATATCTTTAGCGACTTGTTTACCTAACCCTGTTCTCCGAAATCTTTTCATAATAAAAAACTCAACAATCGAAAAGTATGAGTTATTTTCATCTCTATCAATCAATTTGACCTAGACGAAACCAGCAATTTTCTCATGTAGCGATATTAAATAGGGAAACCTAGAGCAATCTGTCCAGTATTCGTTTAACGGATATTCACCAAATTTCCCGTTATCTTCAATCTGTAGATCCATAAACTCAGAGAAATCGTAAATATAGAATTGCAAAAGGTTGCTGAGTGTTTCCATATCTTCTAAGGTTGCTCTCTTAATTTTATAGTTCTTCAATAAAATACCCCTTTTAAGTAGATTCCCTCTAAATGTTCAATATTCGGTAAAATATTCAATTCCCCTTTTTGGGTTTATTGTTCTGAACTGCCCGTTTGCGTAATGACAAAGTCTAAAGCATTATTTTCTAGTCTACATAGTTTCCCAACAATCACAAAATACCTTATTCCAATTGCCAGATGGATTATATCGGGAAAAATGCCCAATCAAATCCAAATTATTCCCAAACCGTCTTATCAGGAACGGTTACTCGTGGTAGAATGCTGTCAGACAGCGCCTTGTGAACGAAACAAGCGCAGAGGGGAGAATGATTAAGTGAAACCTTGTCCTTCTTGTGGAGCACAAATCGAGGCAAACGAAGGATATCCGTTTTGGTGTGAACATTGTGACTGGAATCTAGCCGTCCCATTGAAAGAGCGCCAAGGTAACGCTTGGGAGCGCCTTGAGAGAAAAATGCGTGATACATACGGCCAAGCCTTGTTCAAAGAGCTACAGGGTGGCACCGAGCTCGTAACCAAACAGGGGGTGAGCGAGAGAGTGGCATCTGCGTACTCACTAGTCGTTATCGGATGTTCCGTTGCAGGCTTTCTCTTTTCTTTGTACGGACTTTTCGCCTGGTATCGCAGCCCTTTTATCTTCATAATCTGTCTGCTAATCCTCCTGTTCGCATGGTTGTCACGGCCTCGACCCCATCCGTTTCCGAAAATGGCCATTCTTTTGAATGCGGATGAACACCCAACCACCATGAAGATATTTGAAATCGTGGCGCAAAAGATGGGGGTCAGAAAAGGAATACAGTTCGCGCTCTCTCCTTACTATGAGGCGTACACCACTGAATATGGATGGCGCAGAGCGAGGGTAGTTGTCATCGGTTATCCGCTATTGTTTGCGTGCACATCGGGAGAGTTGACCGCACTGCTTGCCCATGAGCTGGCTCATTGCCGAAACAATGACATTAGGCGGAGCGCTCTGGTATCGCATGCACAGCGTATTCTCCTCAATTGGTGCGATTTGCTTGACCCAATCAAAGACGACGATGATGAATACCATTTTTCTTTCATCGCCACGCTCAGCAGAGGGATCATGCGGCTTCTACTTTGGATTCCCTATCATTTGCTGGCTGTTCTCATTCATCTTTATTGGAATCAGAGTCAACGTGCTGAATATGAGGCGGATCGTATGGCGGCTCAGCTTGCAGGCAGTCAGCATCTTATTTCCCTGTTGCAGATCATCCACATGAACGATGTGGTGGAGCCACTGATCGCGAGACATTCCTTGCAGAAGCAAAGTATGACACTGGGTCAGCACTTGCATGTGGCTTTTTCAAAGCTGCCTGGAAAGGAAAAAATGCGCATAGTTCGCATTCTGGAAAGAAATCAACAAAGCATGGACACGACACACCCTGCGACTCATATGCGGATCGCCATGCTACTTCATAAAGATGCTCCTCCTGCTTTTCAGATATCGGATTGGGAATACAACCAGATATGCCAGGAAATGACCGACCAGCTACAGGAAAAAATGGAGCATCGAATCATAGATGACTATCGCGCCAAGCTCGCTTAATTATCTTTCTTCACTCGAAAACTCTAAACGGACGAAAAGGCCTTGCCTGGGAGCTCTTCTCTCAAGTGGGGCCTTTTCTCTTATAAATGCGCCATCATCAGTAAGAGCAAGCCAAACCAGTGATAAATCCATATTAACGTTGTGGGTCAATCTATAATGGTTATGGTATAATCTACCTGCTATTTTATCGGGAGGGCAGAAAACATGTCAATTAAATTGAAACGAAGTTTACTTTTAGGATCAGTTGTAGTAATTTGCTTATCCATTTGGGTGATTGTTTTACAGAGCATGACTGGGAGTAAGTCGTTATCATCAAATTCAAATTCGAACGCTCAGGACCAAAAAACCGCAGCGGATAAAGCACCTAATCTGAAAAAGGAAAGCCATCCAAACCTTGACGTTCGAAATCAAGACGGAACGCCAAGCTTAAGTAAAGCTAAAGATGAAGTATCTAATCAAGTGGCAAAGTCCGGAAAAGATAAATCTAATCAATCTGAAGTATCGATGAATCTCGATTATGATCAAGTAATTAGACTTACAAAGGGAGATAAGATAGTTGCCATTGCAGATGATCAACTGGTTTCAGAAGAAGCAAGGAAGGCAAGACAAGAAATAGCCGATTCTAGGAAGCAATTTAACGCCTTAATTTTTAATGATCTAGCATTGGAAAATAAAATAGACATGATGAAGTTATATTTGAAAGCTGGAATGGACCCAAATGCATACATAGAAGTGAAGGTAGGAAACAAGAGTCGTCCCATTCATGCCGCAGCTATGAGAGGCCATTTGGAAATGGCTAAACTCCTCCTTGAACATGGAGCAAATCCTAATCTCCTGGATGGAAATTACTCAGCAATCACCTGGGCAATTGAGAATTATAATATGATTGCCGAGTTACTAAAGTATGGTGCTGAGCCTGATTTAAATTATCAGAACTATCGATCACCACTAATGCATGCAGTACAGGATGATAGAGTAGACATCGCGAAGTTGTTATTGGATCATGGAGCAAATCCCAATCTTTCGACTCCTTACCACCCAGATTATCCAAACACTTTTATGACTCCGTTGGAGGAAGCTAGAAGAAGGGCAGATCCAGAAATGATTGCCTTGCTTGAGGCATATGTCCGCAACTAGAACTTGCGATAATTGTAAAGCCTAATTACCCCACGGTAATTAGGCTTTATTGTGCTTATTTCAACTTAGAGTTAGAAATTGAATTTCTCCTAGGATACCCCTCTTAGTTAGGTTTACGTCTGTCTTTCCACTCGTCAACTTCTCTTGGATTCGTGATTCGCATAAACGTGAGACAACTAACATACGGGAATTCTCGGAGTATGTACAAAAACGCCTGGTAACACGGGCGTTTTTGTTTGAGCGAGGGGGAAGTGTTGTGTGATAACATGGAAAATATTACTCTACTATTCTGTAGAGAGAAAATTACATCGGCGTATATGGAAAGGGGAGAAGGAAATGTCCACGATTGAACAGATTACCGAGCATATCTTAATTATGCATGCAAGTCATGACACGGATCGCCCCATCCTAGCAGCCATTACAGGGGCAAGAAAAACTCTCTTGATTGACGCGGGAAATTCACCGGCGCATGCCGCGTTATTTCGTCAGGAGTTGCAAAGGCTAGGCGTTCGTCTTCCAGATCTGCTCATACTGACTCATTGGCACTGGGATCATACATTCGGAATGTCAGAATGGGATCTACCTACCATCGCGCAGACAAAAACCGTACATTCATTGAGCAAGCTGATGGGGCTGAATTGGTCGGATGAAGTCATGGAACAGCTCTGTACGGAGAAGATCATCAATGCCAGCACGATGGCGAACATCAAAAAAGAGTACGGTAAGAACCGGGACTTGATCCGAATAGTCGAGCCGGATATCCTATTCGATGAATCGATTACGATCGACCTTGGTGGCGTGACATGTCAGGTGAACCTTGTCGGAGGGGATCATTCGGAAGATTCGTGCTATGTGTACGTAAAAGAGGATCAAACTCTGTTCTTGGGAGATGCCTTGGGGCCCTCTGTTTATGGCGGACCGCGCAGTTATACAGCCTCCCGTTTTCTGCACGTGTTGAAGCAAGCGTACCAGTCTGAAGCAATCCTTTTCGTGGAATCGCACGGCCGCCCATTGGATCGAGCTGCCTTTCAAAAGGAGCTCAGTGATTGGGAGCAGCTAGCTCTGCTCGCTGAGAAATACGGGCAAAACAGAGAACGGATCGTAACCGAGATGTGTACCTTCCTCCTGGTGTCAGAGCTTCCTCATGAATTTTCAGAAGCTCTCGAATGGTTCATAGTAGGGGCTGCCCACCAATGATTCGATTCATCGGACTTACCGCGGCAACCATTCGGTGATTTTTGCCGTTTAGAACGGTCTATTCAACTAGTACTTTTTATCAGATCGGCTCGTATCCACTTTAAAGCGCACCCCTTACACTAGACATTGGAAACCCCCCCGTGGTTTTACCGATGAACTTTAGGGGGTTCATTTTTATGGCAGATAATAAGGAGGACAATATTCAATGAATGGATCGAGTGACTCAGTATTTATACCTTTTGGTCTAATGAAAGGTGGAGCGAAAGAAATCGATTCTTACAATCCAATCTACTCGGTGTTCCTCCAAAACATATTGATAGGTTTAAAGAATGGTCAGACATTCTTGTCATGTCACCGAAGAGCATCAGCTCACCGAAGAGCATCAGCAAAGAAGATGTAGAAGAAATAATGAAGATAAAGCCAAAAGCTGAGAAAGAATTAGAGGGAAGGGGGCCAGATGGTCCCTTTTATTATTCAATCAGACTCATATATTGCCTCGATCCTACTAATGGAATTAGGTATATCGAGAACAGACAGATCTTGTTATAATTGATATTCAAATTTTAATTTGATGATAAAAAGGATCAGCGACATGAGGTGGTATCATGTTAAAACGGTTATTTGTCTCAGGATACAAGGCTCACGAGCTTGGAATATTTAATGAAAAAAATCCAGGATTAGCAATTATAAAGAAAGCACTGGAGCGGGAGCTCGTAAGATTCCTTGAGGAAGAGTTGGAATGGGTCATCATATCAGGTCAGCTCGGGGTAGAAATGTGGGCAGCCGAAACTGTTCTGGAATTAAAAAAGGAGTATCCACATCTAAAACTGGCGGTAATTACTCCATTTTTGAATCAAGAGGAAAAGTGGAAAGAAGAAACCCAGGATTACTACCGAAATATTGTGACGCAAGCCGATTATATCAATAGTGTCTATCAAACACCTTACCAAGGAGTTTGGCAGCTTGGAGAGAAAGACAAATTTTTGCTATCGAATTCAGATGGTATCTTGTTAGTTTACGATGAAGAAAACGAAGGCTCCCCGAAATTTTTAAGTAAGCTTGCCGCAAAAAAAGCGGAAATTGGCGATTATCAGTTGTTTCGAATTAACGCATATGACTTACAGACCATTGCAGAGGAACAGCAGCAAGAATTATACAATGACTACTTCTAATCAAACAGCGACAAACCTAGGTTATTTTTTTCGCACCGCGCACCGCGCACAGCTCCCAGCGCGTGGTGTTTCACTGCATGACGGCGGTCGGTCGACCACATTAGTCCCAAACTCCTCTCCCATTTAAGACATTAGAGTTTGTACTAGAATTGGCAGATTCCGGATTTCGAAATCAAAAAATACAGAGAAGAGCTATACAGCATTAGTCTGAATATTGAACGGCAGTGTTACTTCGAGGTGACACGGCACCGGTTTTACTTGCTGGCCAAAGCGTTGTCTTCGATCATTCAAATTTTAATCAAATGGATTTCTAGGAGCTTGTCGCATCGCGACAGCTTCTTTTGCATTTTTCGCCGATAGCCTCGCACCGGAGCATCTGTTTGTCTCAGGATGTACTGCTCAACGACGTTTTTTTGAGAATAAACTTGTCTAACTGGCTTATACTACGGGCAGGAAAAAAAGAATACGAGACTGCTGTTAGCCAAACGATGGTAAAACACAAAATTCTTGAAAATCCGGCTACTATCGCTAACCTGCGCATGGATCATTCTTATCTACATGTACGCTACTGCTAACAGTATCGAAGGGGAGACGTATAATGGGAAGTAAATGGATGTCTTTTGACATCGGATCATTTACGGGTACAATGACAGCCATTCTATTTTCAGGAATTTTAGCGTTTATTTATTCCAGGTCGTTGCTGCAATGGATCATTGGCCGGTTCACGAAGCGGCTAATGAATGAACGGTATCCCGAAAACATTTGGGAAATGATAACGGCTTTGACTCGCCTGCCACCAAGAATTTTGATTGAAAATAGCTTGCGAGCTTCAGAAGGGGCAGTCATTGAAAGACCGTTTGGGAGTCCGCGTAAATTTCTTACTTACGACGGACTTATCTTTTCACCGGCACAACTGGCCACGTTAGTCACCCCTGAAGATGTAGATATAGATATGCGGATTACCATCGGACCTCAGGCAAAAAGACCTTTGTCGCTGGAAATACCCATTATGGCAGGAGGAATGGGATATGGGATTGGTGTGTCAGAGAAAACAAAGATAGCGATTGCAAAAGGAACTGCTGCAGTCGGCACATTAACGAATACGGGTGAAGGGGGGTTTTTACCCGAAGAGAGACAAAACGCCAAACATCTAATTATTCAATACCACAGCGGTAAGTGGTCAAAAGAGCCAGAAATTCTCAAACAGGCCGATGCAATCGAAATCCATATCGGGCAAGGGGCTATTGCTGGTGCGGGGAGTTTTATCCCTTCGGAGTATGTTCAGGGAAGAGCCAGAAAAATCATGAAAGTGGAGAATGATGATTATGTCGTGATTCCTTCCAGGCATAAGGATATCAATAAACCGCAAGATCTTCGCAAAGTAGTTGATCATCTGCGCGCCCTTACTGGTGGAATCCCCATTGGAGTTAAAATATGTGCAAGCGCAAAGATTGAAGCCGATTTAGAAGTCGCCATTTTTGCAGGGGTTGATTTTGTGAGCATCGATGGCGGACAGGCAGGATCTAAGGGCGGACCTCCCATCCTGGAGGACGATTTTGGAATTCCCACCATTTATGCCGTTTCACGTGCCGTACATTACTTACAAAAACGCGGTGTGAAGGAAAAAATCACCCTGTTAAGCGGAGGAGGATACTTCACGCCATCTGATTGCTTGAAAGCATTTGCGTTGGGCGTTGATGGTGTCTACATGGGGACGGCACTCCTTTGGGCGATGACGCATGATCAGGTAACAAAAGCAATTCCTTGGGAACCTCCTACTCAACTTGTTTTTTATCCGGGAAGTTTAACTGCTCAATTTGATGAGCAAGAAGCAGCAAAGTATTTAGAGAACTTTCTTACGTCTTTTGTGGAAGAAATGAAAGTCGCGATTCTTGCATTGGGAAAAACATCTATTCATCAAGTTGGCCTTGATGATCTTGCAGCCCTTGATGAATTGACGAGCAAGGTAACAAAAGTTCCGCTTGCCTATGAACCGTATATCCTGACCAAAGAGTTCATGGATTCGCTATTGGTTCCCGTCGAGGATGACACTAATCAATTGAGGTCTGATCCCTCCAAACAGAGTAATCAAAACAAGAAGAAGCAGTTTTTCTTAAAACATAGAAACCGCTTGAAAACAACTAAGACAAGATTGGATTAACGTAGTTGGGAGGATTATTCTATGCTATGCGCTTAACACTGCTTACCTAGCAACGTCAGGTCGCCAAGGAAAGACAAGAGGAAACCAAGCAAAGATCACTTGGTTTCCTCTTTTTTTAGTTACTGTAGAAGTGAGGTTTGCTGATTGCCTGGTGCAGAAAGTTGATTTGCATCTGCCATACCGAGTTTTACTCTCATGTCTGCGTTGAGCTTATCCATCTCTTGGATGAAGTTTTTGCTAGAATCGATAATTCTTCGATTTGAATCTTCGGTAATTTGGATTGCGCTATACACATCATTAAATGCCTGCTGCAGTTTATTGATTGCGATACTTGGTTGCTCCAGCATCGAGGTGATTTCTTGTGTATTCTGTTTTAAGCTTTGAGCATTGGCTACCAGCATATCCTCAATGGCCTGATTGGTATTTTGTACAGCTTCGATTACCTTCTTCTGATTATTCAAGGCCAACTGAATGGCAGCGGACACTGTAACAACATTTTGCGTCATCGTAATCGCGTTAAAGACAGCTTCATCTAACTTTTCGTTATTGTCCGCAATAACATCAACAGAAGCGATGGATTGTTGTAAAATGTTGATCATTTGACTCATATTTTTTACTCTTGTTACGACTTTGACCATTGCTTTTTCAAATTCGGGTTTGCGGAGTTGATTTTCAGGCTTATTGCTTTCAACTTCAAGCATTTCAAGCAACTTGTTACCGAAGTAAATCCGTTTCTCTAATTCATAAATATTTTCACCGGATTTTTTCTTAATGTATTTCAGGTTAATGACATCTTCTTTTAACTTGTCACTGCCATTAAGCAAGGAGGCAATGATGTTATCAATTTGCGTACGAACGGATTCATATTTTCGAATATATTGGGAAATAGGGTTTTTCCCTAAGATTCTGTTGAAGAGATTGCTGATCCCACCGCTTTGAAAGATTTTATTCGGATTCAATTCTTCTGTGCAAGAACGAAGCTTTAAGAGCGTATTGGGAATATCATTGTTTTTCCCTTCCATCAGATCTTTCACAGGTCGTTTTAGAATTTCGAGAGATTCAGCGGCATTTCGTTGGGTGCTTTCGCCCAAATTACCCAGCTGCTCCAAAATTGAATCCATCTGGCTTTGATTATCCGTTTGCAGCTGGCGCACCACATTTTCTGCTTCCGATTGGATCTTGATGATGTCTTCTTGTTTAACTAATTGGATAGCCTGTGTCGTCATTGCTATAACACGCTCCTTAAAGGTGATTAGTAAATTTCTTTGGCATTATATTTTTCGGTGATAAGAGTAAGCTTTCTCTCCAACTCATAGATGTCGTGTTGTTCAATAGATGTAGAGATCACTTTCAGCTTTAGGTTGATGTCACGGAGACCGTCTAATAATTTACGTCTATTCTTCAGCTTGTTTTCAACACTCAGCCTCAAGAAGGGGTTGATGACACTATTCAAGTCTTTCATGACGAGCATTTTAATATCATGCTTCGTTTGCGCACTACCGAGCGTTTCTATGTAGGGGAGGAGAGTATCGATCTTAGAACAAAGGTTTATTGTCTTTTCGGATATTTCATCATCGAGGTTGCGCTTTTCATTTTCGTTAATCACAATTTCCTTAATAACTTGTAGATACTCTCGTATTTCTGATGAATAGGTAGATTCCAGTTCCTTTTTCGTTTGTTCACTCCCCGTTTCAGTAGAAGTAATTCTCTGGTCCGGTTCTGGTACCGTAATCCCACTGAATCGCTGCTCTTTCTTTTCACCTAAGACAAACCCTATGGCTGCTGTTAGCAACGGTATGGCTAACATGATAAAAGTCGGAAGTATTGTGGATGCAAGTAAAGCTAAGAAGTATCCCGTTATAGCACCAAGGAATGCATATCTTTTTCTGTATCTAACTCTTTTTTTCATCATTTATCCTCTCTTTCTTACTTGTTTGTCGGAAACCTTGTACCCCATATATAACATGACAAAAAAATATGTAAAGATGTCTATTTCGACTTTCGACAAAAAATTCTCAAATAAGAGAGCCATTAATAGGGGAGGAACGATGGGTTCGGTTCCCTATATATACTTGATTTTAGCATTTTATGGTACAATTTGTTTAATAGATTCTACATATTTCTATGAATCAACCAAAAGTGTGTACATAATTAAAAGGAAGTGATCTTGGTGTCTATTGATTTGAAAAAGAAAGCAGAAGAGAACTTTATTAGTCTGAAGAAAAAGGCTGATGAAGCCATTACTAAAGTCGGGTTGAATGGTCAAACAGCTCGGGTCGCACTAGCTATTGATATTTCTGGTTCGATGCATGCTCTATACAAAAATGGAGTAGTCCAACGAGCTGTTGAGCGTTTGCTTGCGCTTGGTGTGAAGTTTGATGATAATCGCTCGATTGACATCTTTCTGTTTGGCAAAAATGATTACGAAGTAGGAGAACTGTCTGAAAGGGATTTCTTCAACTACGTAAATGATCACATTGTCAAGAAATATCAGCTTGAGGGTTATACAAATTACGCGGGGGTAATGAAACGCATTACGAAAAAGTATTACCCGCAAGCTTTTGAGGGTTCCTCCGGTGGAGGGTTCTTCGGAAAGCTATTTGGTGGGCAAAAGTTTTCAATTGACCAGAATGCGTATAAAGCGCATTACCAGAACAGTGAACCAGTATACGTTTACTTTCTTACAGATGGGGATAATGGCGATAAGGATGAGACGGAATTAGTCATTCGGGAAGCATCTAAATTGGGCATTTTTTGGCAATTCGTTGGGATCGGAAATGAAAAATTTCAATTTTTGAATAAGCTCGATAACCTTCAGGGACGATTTATCGATAACGCAAACTTCTTTACTTGCACCGATCTTGATCGGATCTCAGACGAGGAGTTGTTCAAACGTTCTCTTGCCGAGTTCCCATCATATCTCACGAAAGCTCGTTCCAAAGGCTTAATTAAATAGGAACAAATCGAAACCAGCTCAAATTTATATTTGGCTGGTTTTTTTGTTCATGCTTGTATGCCTTTCATGTGATGCGAAACCAGACAACAAAACTTCACATAATAGCCACATCAATAGCTCTTGTGAGTCATTCTACCTTCCTAGGCCGCTCTATATAATGTGGGCATAGAAATTGTTTTTCAATTGCATTTGCAGATGATGGTTTGCCGCAAATCCATGCCAAAGCATGAACGATGATAGGAGGGGTATTTATGCAACCTTGGAAGATCGTATCTTGTTGTTTGACGACGTTGAAGTGCTTGACTTTGCGGGTCCGTTTGAAGTGTTTTCCGTGACGGCGCTGAATCGCGGTCAAACGAATGAATGTAAGCCTTTCCAAGTAACCACGATTACGGAATCAGGTCATTTTATCACAGCGAGAAACGGTTTAAAGGTAATACCCGACTATAGCATACATACCGCTCCTTCGTATGATTTGCTAGTTATTCCGGGAGGAGCAGGAACCAGGCGAGAGATCCACAACAAAGTATTGCTCGATTGGATCCGTATGCACTCTGAAGAGGTTCAATGGATGACATCCGTTTGTACAGGTGCTTTGCTACTGGCCGAGGCCGGATTGCTTGATTGTAAACGGGCGACAACGCATTGGGCAAGCCTGGATAGCATGAGAAGCGAATACCCCAAAGTAACTGTCGTCGAAGGTGTCAAATTTGTCGATGAGGATCGGATCGTCACTTCCGGAGGCATTTCTGCGGGCATCCATATGGCCTTTCATATGGTAAGTCGATTGCTCGGAACGAAAGTAGCAGCAGATACGGCAAAATTCATGGAATACGATATTCGCTTTGACGAGCATGGAGCTAGTCCTTTCATCCAAAAAGCTGAATGAAGGTAGGAATGCAAATGAAAAGCAAGATTACGTTTGCGCTGACCTCGTTTTCATGCGAATTTGAAAGACGCTCTGGTTACCAGTCAAATTCTGCTCACTTCGCCAGGTTTGAAAATTGATCAGACATTTGGAATATCTCGCCAAGCTGGTATATCCCGATGCATATGAAAAATAAATGGCATCAGGCACACGGACATGAAAGACAAGCGGATGTCCGTGTGCCTGAAATGCTGCTTCCACGTAACCCATTACAATTCAGAGCGCCAGTGGACAAATAAAAGATGACCCTGATGAAAAAAGGGTCATCTCCTGGCAGCTTACCTCCGCGATGTTTTGTTGAAACTGTCCACAATCCGGGCCAGTGTTCAGCGCAGCCGAACGGTAACAAAAAAATAAATTGAACACGAATTGACACTATGATATAATCGATAGCGTCATTAACAAATTAAATATGTATTATAGTAAATATTATCCCTAATTTAATTTTACATCTTGAACTTTGATTTGTCAATGCTCTTTTTTATCCCCAAAAAACGGAAAAAGGAGTGTGTTCAAGGCAGATGGAAGCGAAGGATTGACGGGAGGAACAGGAGCGGCTGGAACAGGTCCGGAACAAGCTGATGGCGAGAATAGCCGAACTGGAGCACGGCCACAAGCTGCTGACGTAGCAATGGAAAAAGTATGAACCGTCTGCCCCCGCCTCCTTATTTCGGACGCTTCGACTTTAAGGAGGATGGTCTGGACTTCAGCGAGCTTTAAAAAAACATCGCTCATAACGACACTTTCAACTGTTGCATCATCCCGTACAATCGTCGTGATAATCCCTCCATCGTTACAGCATCACTGGCCAATTATCGCACTGGTAAGCTCTTGTCAAATGAATGGTTAGGGGAGATATTGAATGAGTACTTTCGTTCTCGGCTTTCAGGAAATGGAAAAAACGCAGCTTTTACTCGTTGGCGCAAAAGGGTTGAATTTAGGGGAATTATCAAAAATTGAAGGAATACAAGTACCCGAGGGATATTGTGTTACAACCGTGGGGTATCAAAAAGCCATCGAACAAAACGAAGCATATCATACTTTATTGGATCGCCTAACCATGCTAAAAGTAGATGATCGAGACCAAATTGGAGAAATCAGCAGGAAGATCCGGCAGATCATTTTGGAAGTAGAAATCCCTTCCGATGTAGTAGAAGCTGTTACTCGCTATCTCTCCCGGTTTGGCGAGGAACATGCGTATGCTGTGCGCTCCAGCGCGACTGCTGAGGATTTGCCGCATGCCTCTTTTGCCGGTCAACAAGACACCTATTTAAACATCATCGGCATCGATGCCATCTTGCACCATATCAGCAAATGTTGGGCTTCCTTATTTACGGATCGCGCGGTCATCTACCGCATGCAAAATGGATTTGACCACAGTCAAGTATATTTATCCGTTATTGTTCAAAGGATGGTCTTCCCACAGGCTTCAGGGATTTTATTTACCGCTCATCCAATGACAGGAAACCGAAAGCTGCTTTCAATCGATGCCAGTTTTGGACTCGGAGAAGCGTTGGTCTCCGGCTTGGTTTCTGCTGATGTTTATCATGTGCGGAATGAGCAAATCGTCGACAAGAGGATTGCAGCCAAGAAAATAGCAATCTATGGACGGCAAGAAGGCGGGACAGAGACCCGGCAGCTCAATCCTGAACAGCAAAAGACGCAAGCCCTAACAGATCAACAAATTTTACAACTGGAACGCATCGGAAGACGGATTGAAGAACATTTTGGCTGCCCCCAAGACATCGAATGGTGCTTGGCTGATGATACCTTTTATATTGTCCAGAGCCGGCCGATCACCACGTTATATCCCATTCCTGAAGCGAATGACCAAGAGAATCACGTGTATGTGTCTGTCGGCCATCAGCAAATGATGACGGATCCTTTTAAACCGCTTGGGATATCCGTTTGGGTGTTAACAGGTGCCAGCCCCATGTTTAAAACAGCTGGCGGAAGGCTGTTTGTGGATATCACGAAGGGCTTGGCTTCGACAACTGGCAGGCAAAATCTATTGGGTGTTTTAGGACACTCCGATCCACTCATAAAAGACGCGCTTATTACCATCATAGAGCGGGGGGATTTTATAAAGTTGGACCCGAATGACCAGAGCGAACCGGGCCCCATAAAAAGCCATATAGGTATGTCGGCTGCGGATATTCTGGCAGAAGCAGGAAACGATCCGGCAATTGTTGCTAATTTGATTAAGAGCAGTGAGACATCGCTATCAGCGTTAAAACAGAACCTCCAAACGAAATCAGGATTGGATGTATTTGCTTGTATCCTGGAAGATATGAAGCAACGGAGGCAGCGTGCGTCAGATCTGAAAAATTTGAATGTGATTATGGCCGCAATGCATGCTTCTGCATGGATCAATGAAAAAATGAATGACTGGTTAGGTGAAAAAAACGTAGCAGACACACTTTCCCTATCTGTACCTAACAACGTCACTTCTGAAATGGGGATGGAGCTACTGGATGTTGCAGATGTAATTCGTCCCTATCCGGAAATAATTGAGTATCTACAACAGGTAATGGATGATAATTTTTTGGATGAACTGGTTCAATTCGAAGGTGGGCAGCAGGTACGTGATGCTATTGCTGCTTATCTCGACAAATATGGAATGCGATGTGCCGGGGAGATCGATATTACAAGAACACGCTGGAGTGAAAAACCAAGTATACTGGTACCTATGATTCTCAGTAACATCAAAAACCTTGAGCCTGGTGCTAGCAAACGAAAATTTGAGCAAGGGCGACAGGAAGCTTTGAAAAAAGAACAGGACTTATTAGCCCGATTGAAACAATTACCGGGTGGTGAACAAAAAGCCGAAGAGACAAAACAAATAATTGACCTGATCCGGAATTTCCTCGGTTATCGTGAGTATCCGAAATACGACATTGTTAGTCGCTACTTCATTTATAAACAGGCTTTACTAAAGGAAGCGGAACAACTCGTACAAGCCAACGTTCTTTATGAAAAAGAAGATATTTACTATCTCGCTTTTGAAGAACTTCAGGAAGTTGTTCGCACAAATAAATTAGACTACCAGATCATCAGCAATCGGAAGGCTGAGTATAAATCATATGAAAAACTAACCCCACCGCGTGTGATCACGTCTGATGGCGAAATAATTACGGGTCAGTATAAACGGGAAAATATCCCCGCCGCAGCCATTGTAGGCCTCGCTGTCTCTTCGGGCGTTGTAGAGGGGCGGGCACGTGTGATCCTGAATATGGTAGAGGCTGATCTGGAAGATGGCGATATTCTAGTCACCGCCTTTACCGACCCTAGCTGGACTCCATTGTTTTTATCCATAAAAGGCTTGGTTACGGAGGTGGGCGGACTGATGACCCATGGAGCCGTTATCGCACGTGAATATGGCTTGCCAGCCGTTGTGGGAGTGGAGAATGCGACCAAAAGGATAAAAGATGGCCAACGAATTCGGGTGCATGGAACAGAAGGGTATATCGAATTATTGTAATGGAATATGCACTCATGCAGGAGGCGTCATAATTGTGAAGCAAAACAGGTATAATCATGAGCATTTTTACTCGACTTATGAAAAATGCCTCGTTCAGTGAAAGATCTTGAAGGTGTAAGGGAGTGGCATGGGATTTTGGCCAAAATTGTCGGAAAGTCCGCAGGGGTCTAGATGCCATGTTGAACAAGCACGCTGGTTAGAAAATGCAACGAAACATTTGTTCGACAGCAGGTACAGAAATGGATTGGACCAATTCCAAGGTAATAGACTTGTTGAATCAAAAACATTTGATACAGTTGGTTCTTACGTATGAGCGAGTGAAAAGAGTTGCCGATTCCAGGAGGTAAAAAAGTGGGCTTGGATCAGAATCGGCCATTATTTTCTTGAACGTTCAATTAATTGAATACGACAGTTCAATCTCCAACTAAGACTAGGCTGCCGATCAATGTCGGCAGCCTAGCTCTGTCTCTGGCCTTTGACGTAAACAATCCGACAGGAAAAATATAGTACTGTTATTTAACATATTTATCCATCTATTTTGCCCCTGGTGACAGCGACGCTGGTACTTCCCCTGTTTACGTGTACATGCGTTGGCAACCAAATATGGACTTAAGATGATGCGGGATCGCGCTAACAATATGTCCTGGAACCTAAACGACGAACGAAAAGATGGAGAAACGAGGGTCACGATTTTAAAGGAGACAATGTAAATGTCAACATTCCGTAAAGCGACCCGATCTTTGAAGTGGATGCGGAGGCGAGCAGCGGCGAAGAGGCGACTTTTCTTAGCGAACGGTGGATGCCTGATTTGATTCTAGTGGATATTCAAAAAGCTACATTTGGAAAGCAGAGTTCAACTTGCATGTTATGCCTTTGAGCAAAGCTGGATGAGTAGGTAGTAAGAGAGCAAAAATAAAAGTGCACGACGAATATGTATTTTCAGTTCATGAAATGGCTGTTTTATGAACTGAAATTGAAAAACGACAAATTGTTCCTTACTTTTGATTCAATCCATTCGATATGTATATTATATGCATATAATCGGAGCTGCTTGAGAAATAAGCATAATTAAACATGTTTTCAATCGAGTTAACTTTATTATATAGCACTAGCTGGAATACCTTAATCACGCTTTGATATAAACAAGTAACAATAAATGATCAATTGTTTAGCATTTGGTGGTTATGTTGCTATGTTTTTGGTCTGAAATACAATGTTGCCATGTTGTTAATGTCAATTATGTAGCTTTGTTTTTGTTAACAGACACCATCGCTAATGTCTCACCTGCTTTTGCTCTTTTTATCAGTTTACATAATATATATTATCGGACTCAAAATGAAATGCGTAATTTCTGAGAGGGGTACTCACCTGTTTATCAGTTTTGTGTCACAAACTCGTTCGTACAAGGATCTAATGAAAAGATCGTGCAAATATATGCATGTACCGAAACTTGCTTTTTTAAAAATCTAATTAGCAATCAGAAACTCTACCAGTATGTCTATCAGTTTCACCATAAGATATTAACAAGCAGTAACAAAATTACTGCCTGAACCATCTATTATCTAAAAGACCACACAGACATTTATCAACAATCTACATAAAGCACTTAAATTTCACTAAAATAAAAAAATTCACTTTAAATAAAAAATTCTATTTACATTTATTGTAAATTCATTTATATTATAATTAAGATCACTATAACTAAAAATGCCCGGAGGTCCCCAAATGACCAAAGTAATTCCAAAATCTAAAACGATCGCCCCTACACCGAAAAAAAGATCGTACGAAAATACGTTGAATAACCTGGCGCAATACCTCGAACGAAATAAGAAAAAATAACCAATAAAAAGAGTGCCACTGGAGGCACTCTACGTTGGCGTCTATAAGCTTTTCTTCTCTCTTCCTTCCCCGTTTACCCCGACTTCTATTCTTCAGCAGTTCTCATCCAATCCAACAAGTAAAAATCTGTTACCAAACGTGCGATCTGTCCTTCCGTATCATAACCGATATAGCTCGCGTAGCTGCCGTCTCCCCAACCTGTTGAAAACATAGCCACATTAGAGCCTTCCGCCAAATCTATTAGCCCCCAACTCCGCGTGTGTTTATACGTTTGATCCATTTTCTTTGTCAATGTCTCATAAAACATCTCGTCCTTCTCCATTTCTCGTTCCAAAAGCGCGCAAGCCTCTGCATCCATGAACGAGCCTGTCCCCGCATCCACACCGTAGCCAAAAAATTCACCTTCGCCAAGCTGTGACACATCTGACTCCGGCCAAACAGCCATTTTCCAAGACACGACAGATTTATCTGAGAAGACAATCCGTGCCAATGCTACCCGTTCATCTGGCTCCAGAGCGTCATCCGTTTGCTCATCGTTTGACAGGGATTGAACTTGCGCAATAGCAAGCTGTACGGAAAAGCTCCCTTTTGGGAAAACCTCCTGAAACGGTTCAGTCTCAAACATGACAAACGGATCGTTCGCCACGATTTTTCCGGTTTTTATCTGAAGCTTGCCCATATCTTCACGGAACAACCTGTATGAATAGCCTTCCTGCTCTTGCGTATACCCTTCGTCAAATGCCGTTTCAAAAAAGGCAGGGCAGTTATGTTTCATGATTCCATCCCCTTTTTCCATTCTCTACATAAAATCCCACTGACGATAGTTTGCCAGTGGGATGTCGTCTGCATGCTAATTTACTTGATCAGAGCTGCGTCCAGCGCCACTTCAATCATTTCATTGAAAGTCGATTGGCGTTCGTCAGCGGAAGTTTCTTCACCGGTAAGAATGTGATCACTCACGGTAAGGATAGACAATGCGTTGCGTTTGTATTTTGCAGCCAATGTGTACAGCGCAGAAGATTCCATTTCAATAGCAAGCACTTGGTAGGATGCCAATTTTTTGTACAAATCCAAGCTCTCGCGATAGAAGCTGTCGCTCGTAAAGATATTCCCTACCTTGACAGGCAGATTGCGCTCAGTCGCTACTTGATATGCTTTGTGCAACAATTCAAAGTTAGCAGTAGGAGCAAAATCAATCTGGTTGAACAAGAGACGATTCGTTTGGGATTCGGAGGATGCGCTCATGGCGATAATCACGTCACGAACTTTGATGTCTTCCTGAATCGCGCCGCATGTGCCTACGCGGATCAGGTTTTGAACGCCATACGATTGCATGAGCTCATTGACGTAGATCGAGATAGAAGGAACTCCCATGCCCGTTCCTTGTACAGAAACGCGCTTACCTTTGTATGTACCTGTGAAGCCGAGCATGCCACGCACGTTGTTGTAGCACTCTGCTCCTTCGAGGAAAGTTTCAGCAATGTATTTGGCCCGTAGCGGATCTCCCGGTAGCAGGATGGTTTCAGCAATTTGACCTTGCTGTGCTCCAATATGGATACTCATAATCTGTTTGCTCCTTTATCAAGAAAAAATGACCTACTTGCCTATCGTACTACAAAAACCGAACAATGCAAAGTCAAGAGATCAAATGATTCCAGCGGCTTTTGATGGCGCGTTTGCGCGCGACTTTTGAAAATAACGAATAAGCGATACCCACAGTTGGCATCGCCTCGACAACGGTTACATTCATTTGAGGGGCATTACGTAATCCATTGCTTCTAGATGATCTCCCAAGATCGTCTGGTTAACGCTAGATTTATTCTTGCTTGGTGTCGCTCTTTTTCTCGTAAGCTTTGCTGATGCATTGTAAGGAGATGACTTGACACGCAATTGTTTGTGTAGTGCAATAGCGTGCGCAACGGCAGGTACAGCCAAATGTTGAACGCCGATGGTAGCGGCAGCTTGGCGTGTCATAGCAAAAGGTAAATCGTACATCGAGGACGTTCTTAGTTCATGACGTGAAACCAAGGAATTGAGAAATGTCTTCGCTAGCAAAATGGTATCCGCTTCCATAATTGATTGTCGAAGGGGTGTCATGCACCTTCTCAACGTGATGTCTGCTCCTCGGTAACACGTTCTGACAAAGGACTGCATATCATTTGCAGCTACAACTTGATCTGCATCGAGAAACAACCACACATCTCCTGTGGCCTCCCTGGCACCAATAGCTCTCCATACATCATCCCCCAAAGAAAACGGGTACACAAGAGCGGTGAGTGGACAGGAGGAATAAGCGAGCTTTTTCACCGATTGATCCGGGCAGCCTTCCACAACGAGTACGATTTCCATGGGCCGAAGCTTCTCAATTTGTTTGAGTACTTTTAGGATTGTCCGCTCGTGGTGAACAGAGAGGATGACACTTAATCGATATCCATTCTGGCCTTTTTCTTTGCTATTAATGTGCTCTTCTCTGCGTTTTTTTGTGGGATCGCGCATATTTCGCTTTGCGTTTGCCACCCCGTCCACCGCCCTCCTTAACGCGCGATTCTAGATGAATGACCGAGCGCAGATGCAAAACGTCCGATGCATGCACCAAGTCGCGGTGTCGTTGACCATCCTGCTCTGCGCGGCGCTGCTTCGTTCCACCCGTTAGTAGCTGGATTGCCTTCGCATGCTCCCGATAAATCGCGCGGATGTCTTTTTGCACGTTATCACGAGTGCCAATTGGTTGCTTTTTCGCAGCAAGCGGGGCGATTGTCGTCATTTTGAGCCCCAAGACAGACGCATGAACCATAGCAACCGCCGGATTGCATAAAGTCTTGAAACCAATGGCCTCGAGAGCATTTCTGCTCAAAGCAAAGGGAATATTTTCAAAGGAAGCGGACCCCATGCTTTTTTGACCAAGAAGATGGTTCAACAGGCAATAGGCACTGTGTGCTGAACGTTCTCCTCTTTTGGATCCCCAGTGGTCGGAGCATGTCGTGATAATGACATCCCATCCCTTTTTGACCAGCGTGACATATTTCTTCACGTATAAGAGAGGCATGGCGAGGCGCTCGTCGATAAAAAGGACAACGTCTCCCCTCGCGTGAGCAGAGCCGACCGCTCTTGCCTCATGACTGTCAACTTCCAGACCGGTTGAAAGGACTAGTACTCCCCATTCATTGGACAGATTAGCTTCTTGGGAGCTCACTCCGTTGCACACGACGATTACTTCCGTGTGTGGATCTATTCTTTTAACAACAGAGAGTAGTTTCTTCATATTCCTGGTGTTGTCACTCATTGGGATGATGACGGACACGGCAGGGCGATCATAGATTCGGTTGTCCATCTCACTCCCCCTCACCAGAGAAAAGTTCTTTCTCTAATGTACGCTCATTTTCCACAATTGGACACGGCATCTATCCCCCACAGTTGACCTAACTAAAAAACAGGACGCGCATAGTGCTACGTCCTGTTTGGATTCTCATTTTTATATTAGTAGAACCGCCGTTGCAGACTGCGCTCGCGAATTCGTTTATTCCTCTGAGCACGTGAAAACGTATACGCGATTAAGAAAAGGTTCATTCCTAACCAGACGATTAATACGCTATAGCGCGCCAGTGGATGTGGGTTGCCACTTTCTGAATCCCCGAACATAGTAGCAGGAGCTGGAGCGGGCGGATCGTGACGAAGCAACGGATAAGAGATGGCTAGCTTGCCAGCCTGGACAGACAGGCTCCCATTTGCTTTTAACTCTACCAAAGGCTCCACCCCTTTGGGAACCGTCGCATACAAATCTTCCTTGGCTGTAAAAGTCACAACCGAGGTATTGCCAGGAACAGCTACTTCTGAAAAAGAATCTCCTTTTTTGGCAACAGATTTGGTCTCAAAACCTTGAAAGCCAAAGTCCAGTAGCTTTTTTATATCTTTGTATGCATTTGCACTAGTAGAGGCCTTCATTGTGACAGCGATGAGTTCTGTTTCTCCACGCTTGGCAGAGCCAACCAGCGTATGCATCGCCTGATCTGTAAACCCGTTTTTGATGCCAGTCGCCCCTTCGTATTCGCGCAGGAGCTTGTTATGATTCACTAGTACTGTTTCCCACGTTTGTCCATGCCACGGCAGCCGCTTGGTACCGACAATTTCCCTAAAAACGGGGTTTTTCATCGCGTACCGCGATATTTTGGCCATGTCAGCGGCAGTCGTGTAATGATTCGGGTCATGTAGTCCGTGTGGATTGGCAAAATTCGTTTCGGTGACCCCTACTTTTTCTTTCAAATAGGCGTTCAAATCCACTGCAAAACGCTCTGTCGTCTGGCTCATATGCTCCGCAATCGCTGTACCAGCGTCGTTGCCCGAATTCATGAGCAGTCCGTACAACAAATTGCGGAGGGAAATCTTTTCTCCCTCTTCTAAATAAACACGTGTTCCTTCTTCACGGCGTGCTTTTTTTGAGACGGTGACAGTGTCATCCAGATCCCCTTTTTCTATCGCGTAAATACCTGTTGCGATTTTCGTAATACTAGCAGGGTACAGCTTCTCATGAGGGTTCTTTTCAAACAAGACTTGTCCCGTTGTAGCATCAATCAGAATGGCTGATTGTCCAATGAGAGTGTTAGGCTCCAGGCTTGATGACTCCTCGGCAAAAGCGGAAGGCATGCCTAGGTTGAACAAAACCATCACCACAACGAGTAGGTTCGTTAGTAAAAAGCGCATGTTAGTCTATATCCTTTCCTACTTTGTCGCGTTTTTTCAGGTTACATTTGGTCTGTAGACAACTAGAGACGTTATTTCAACCGTATTCCCAACAAATCGTGAATCATTTTAAACTTAGGATTGTCCGCAAAAGCCTCTTCGAAACCACTGACATGTTCCCTGTACAAGGCTGCGGCGGAATCCAAATCCTGCTTGACGTACAAAGAAAATATTTCTTCCAGTTTTTCTTCCAGTGTTGTATCAACTTCTGCCGGTGTGAGAATTTCTTGGCGCAAATTGTTCATCAACACATCGAGCTGATGCGTGATTACAGACGCTTCATGAAGCTGCTGCAACACGTCTGCCGGAATGTTGCCCGCATATTTGTAGCGCAGTTCATGTTCATTTGTCGCCCAAAAGTTCATTCCCAATGTACGGATTTGGATCTCACAAAAGAGTGTTCTCTTTTCGCTGCCGTGGTAGACCGTATACGAAACGATCATGTGAATACTTCTGTAGCCGGATTCCTTCGGAGCTGCTATATAGTCTTTGACATCGTGAATGACAATATCCTCCCGCTCCTGCAACAACTGCAGCACCTCGCGCACGTCGTCTACATAGCGGCATACGACTCGAAGGCCCGCTATATCCTGGACTTCCCTAGCGACGTCACTTTGCCAATGATCTCCCAAAAAGTCGATTCCTTTTTCATTTGCCTTCTTTACTAAACTGTCGACTTTTTTCACTCGTCCGACAACGAATTCAATAGGAGAATAACGGCCGCTTTTTTGAAAGCCGTATTTAATTCCTTTTAGTTTTAACTTTAGCTCTTCAACTGCCTGTTCATACGGCGCCAAGAAATGAACCATGTTGTTGAGTACTTTGCTTGGCACATTTGTGACTCTCATGAAGACACCTCCAAATTACTTCCAGAGGAAAGGTGATGCATCAAAAAACGGCTGTGGATTTACATACGTATTACCTACTAACATGCCGTAATGAAGGTGAGGACCTGTAGAAAAACCGGTGCTACCCATTTGTCCAATCACCTGTCCCTGTTTCACTTCTTGCCCTGTCTTTACATCTAGCTTGGACAAGTGAGCATAGATGGAAAAAATATTTAATCCGTGATCGATGATGATGGTATTGCCTGTTAAGTATAAAGAGTCGGCCAGAACCACTTTCCCGTGGTTGCTCGCCCCAATTGGCGTACCTGTTTTGTTCGCGATGTCAATCGCCGCATGTCTGTTGGCTGGTACACCATTTACTACGCGCTGGTAGCCAAATGGAGTCGTTAATTTTCCGACTGCTGGCTGTTGAAACGGCTCCGAGAAATACGGAATCGCTCGCGAGTTTGATCTAGCTGCATTGATCTTTTTTTGATCAGCATTGATTCGTTTTGTATCCTGTCGCATGTTGTTGAGCTGTTTACTTACCGTAAGCTTGTCTACTTCAAATTTTTTCGGTGCGATTGTCACCGTTACGGAAAGTTTTTTGTCTGCAGATGTAACTTTATAGGTCCCTGCTTTCGTGTTAAAAGGAATCGGGATAAACCGGGCATACTCATCCTGTGTCTTTTGCAATTGATAGTTCTGAGAGAATACCGTTACGGTTTGTGGCTCTTTACTGCGTACAAAAATAACGTCCCCAGGATATGTTTTGGCTGGCGTTACGCTAATCGCTGGTTGTTGTTTCGTCGTTTGGGCGTAAACTCCTTCTACTGTCTGGCTGAATATGCTTGTCCCAGGGACGAGCGTCAATGCTGTGGCCAACATGAGACTAACCATTGATTTGAACATAGACACGCTCCCTCCCATTTTCTAGTATAACAAAACACACCCTGAAAGGAAAAAGAAAAAGAAGGCTAATGAGCTAGCCTTCTCCAATCATTCCAAATGTAATTTACTGTTTCTTCGAATAATCCGACATCATTTCCATGATGGATTGCACGCCTGTCAGCATTTCGCTTGCACGTTTGGTTTTTTGTGAGATGCCTTCAAAATCAAGTAACCCTTTTTTGCGTTCGTTCCATCTTTTAAACAATTCTTCCGCCATGCCGGGGTTGCTTTTAACCGCTCTAATCCGCATGGAATCTTCGAGGACCCATGCTTCAAATTCGGGATGCTTTTTTAAAAGCTGCTTGACTTCTTTTTTCTTCATAGCCGGACGTCGCTCCTTTCCACTGGACAAACGAGGATAGTTAACTGTTCGTTACACCATATGACTAGTCCGCGATTGTGCTTGTGTGTTTGCACCACACAGGAAAGAAAAGGGCTATTCATGGCAAACATAGAAAGGCCCCTAAAAAGGGACCTCTCTTCATCCAGCTATTTACTTGTCTGAACGTTAGACTTGACGACCTGCCAATTGTTGCTCTGCGAAGCTCACCAGACGCTTAGTAATTTCTCCACCAACAGAACCGTTTTGGCGAGAAGTAGTGTCTGGTCCGAGATTTACACCGAATTCAGATGCAATCTCATACTTCAGTTGATCCAAAGCTTGGTTCGCTTGAGGAACTACCAGGTTGTTGCTGCCAGAGTTGTTGTTAGCCATGATTGATTCCTCCCGACGCGGTTTTTTCTCCCGGGACGGATTTGAACCGTCAGCTTATTGCTTCTCTCCTTGAGACCGGAAGTTGATTTTCAAGAGGTGGTTGTTGACCTCTTGTGGTACTATCATCCCACCGCAAGAAAAGTACATACACGTTTTCTCCCGATATTTCTGTTGTAAAATCTGACAAGGTTGTCTCGCTCCTTTATGCTATAATGGTGCGTATAGTTTGGTAGTGAGAGGGGCAAGGTTTTGTGAGTGATTCTGGAAAAGTACTGCTCATCGATGGCATGAGCTTTTTATTTCGCGCCTTTTATGGTTCTGCTTGGGGTGGAGCCTATCGCCAGACTTCAACAGGTGTGTACACAAATGCGGTTTACGGATTTACAAAAATGATGCTCGATTACGCAGAGTTGACACGTCCTTCTCATCTCGTAGTGGGCTGGGATGTCGCTTCGCGCGAGTCTTTGGTGCGCAGTCAATGGTATGACGGCTATAAATCAAATCGCCAAGCGGCACCGGATGAGCTCATTCCACAATTCGATTTGGTAAAAGAAGTAACGGATGCATTCTCGGTTCCGAACTTGGGTTGCCCTGGCTTTGAAGGCGATGATGTATTGGGCACGCTCTCTACACGTCTTTCCGAAGAAGGACACGAGGTCATCATTGCGACAGGTGATTACGATAGCTTGCAGCTCATATCTGAGCGAGTGAGTGTAAAAATCCTGAAAAATGGCGGTAAACACG
This sequence comes from Brevibacillus sp. BD137, assembly GCF_041644655.1. Lineage (NCBI taxonomy): Bacteria > Bacillati > Bacillota > Bacilli > Caryophanales > Paenibacillaceae > Brevibacillus > Brevibacillus sp. BD137. The sequence continues at coordinate 381,181 of NZ_JAOTNO010000002.1, forward strand.
AGCATTATAATCCTGCGAGTCTCTTGGCATTGCGTGGAATTACACCTGAACAGGTCGTGGATGTCAAAGCTTTAATGGGAGATGCCTCTGACTGTATTCCAGGCTGCCCAGGAATTGGTGAGAAAACAGCGACAAAATTGATTACCGAGCATGGTGATCTGGACAACCTATATGTAAATCTGGCAAGCTGTACGCCTAAAATGCGCAGCAAGCTGGAAGAAAATCGTGATCAGGTATACTTGAGCAGGAAGCTGGCTACGATTATTCGGGATGTTCCGGTGGAGTATGCGCTGGAGGATGCCCTATGGGAATACGATCGTCAAGTCGTTCAGAACAAATTCGACGAGCTTGAATTCGGACGTACGATGGCCGCGAGAGTTGGCTAATTGGGGTCATGAGCATCGGCTGAGAAGAAGCGGACTACCCCTTTTTTTCAGCCGATTTCTTTATGCACTGCATAATCGCTCCGTCAGTGAAACCCATACAATCCGGCGATCCATTTGGTCTCGGTACCTTCGTACCAAATTTTCCTCCTCCAGCCTACTAATTAAGCCTGAAGTTGTACTGTTTGACAAATCAACAGCCTTACTAAGGTCCCCCATTGTTCTTGGCCCGTTTTCAAGAATTTCGAGAATCAATACTTGTTGCCAATTGATTTCATTTGTTTTTAGCTCTTTTCGTGCAATATTTGAAAATAATACATTGGCTCCCCGTATAAGCTTGGCCAGCTTAATCAGTTTCTCCATAGTATCCTCCTTCTGCTATTTTATTGGCTACGCTCAGCATAGGCGAAACAATTAAAGAAAAAAGTGGGTAAGAGTTAAAATTTTTCTTAAGCGAAATAAAAAAATCCCGTCCCACGAAAGGAGACGAGATTTGGAAGTACGTTGAACAACTTATTTGGCTGTTTGAAAAACATCTAGGAGCAGCCCTGTATTCTCCTCCCCATCCGCTTCCCAGCTCGTCGCAAATTTGACGCGATGAGAAACGCCCAACAAATCATACGCTTGTACGAGATGCTGCCTCGCAGAACCCACAATCAAGCTGTGCAAGCGAACTTGTTTATGCTGGCCCAAAGAGATGAGTTTTTCTTGGACATAAGGAGAAATTCCCCCAATTCCATCCGTTACCATGACAAAATCTGCTCCACGCCACGCCTGTTCCTTCTCAACCAGCTCGATGGCTCGCTTCATCGGAGCGTCAAAGTGAGTCCCACCGCCAAACGCCATTTGCGCCAGGCCGTAAAAGGCAGGCCAATCTGGTTTCTTGTGATAGAGCGGTTGCTCCTTAATCTCTCCTTTTGCCCCGAACAAGAGGAGGATAAAATCGCGCTTTTCCAGCATCGAGAGGGCAGCAAACGTCATGATGAAAATTTGCGCAAGCCGCAGCTTACTTCCGCGCATCGAATGGGATGTGTCCAGCATGCAGATCACCGGACCCTTTGGCGGCTCTTCTACCCATCCCGAGGTATCGTAGGTCATGAGCTTTTGCTCCAGCCATTTGAGCATGAAGTAATTCTCAAAGTCCGGATCAGCGAGAAGCACAGCTTCACCAGGCAGCATGTGTGCAATATCGCCCGATTGTCGCAAATCATAGTATTCCTCTGGAAAATGTCTGGAACGAATTTCTTTGCGCTTTACACGAAAACGATGGACTTTCCTGCCTACCTCGTTTAGAAAAGCGACCAGATCCGGATGGCGCTTCAATTTCTCAATCCATTTCAAATACTGCTCAAAGCTTTGCCTACGTAGCTTTCCTAACTCATGCCCCCAGCTTCGGTTGGCAAAACGCTGACTGGCCGTAAATACCTCTTCGACAAAAAGTGTATCGAGTTCTTCAGTGGATAGCGTCGCCTTTAACGATTGCTCCAGCCAGTGTCCCAGCTCTTTTTCAAAAGCTGCGATCGCTTCCTTCTCTTGCTTTTGCAATCGATCTAGCTGCTTTTCGCGTTGGACAAGCTCCCCCTCCAATTTTTTCACCTTTTGCAGAAGCTTAGTCCGTTTCGTGAACTGTACTTTCATTTCTTCTTGCAGCTCGGTAATCCGATTTTGCAAGGACAGTACCTCTGCCCGCACTAACGGTTTGGTGTCCATGGCTTCCTGCTTATCCTCCACGACGCGCTTCCCCTGTTGAAGGGTATAACCGACTAACTCGAGCTTGGCCTTTTGTTTTTCTGTCAGTAGCTCGGAAAGCTGTGCTTGTTGACTTCCCTCCTGGCCTTGCTGGTCTTTCAAGCCAGTTAAGAGCGGAGAGGGCCGTTGATCCTTCTCCCGCTGCTTCACTTCCTCGGAAAACGTCTCTGTCAGCCACAGCAAGGCCTTGATTGCGGTTTTGAACGACGCACTTTCCTGCCCGACTGTCCGCGGATGAATCATGCGTGTAAAATACTGCTTCATGAGCGTACGGATCATCCAATGATGAAAAGGAGTGGATTCTTGCGTCAGATCGATCTCCGGCTTTTCCAAATAAAAGACGAGGAAAAAGTCAGCCAAGAGATCCAAATCAAACCATGCTGCTCGTGCCTGCGCTTCATGAACCCATTCCTGAGCCGTGCGCGAAGAGGCGAGGTATGTTTCAAATACATAACGATCAACACCACTAGCGCGAATGATCATACGAGCTACCCCCTACAACGTAAAATCATAATCCGCCCCGGGGATTTCCTTGTCAAAAATCGTCCGATACGTGCGCTGGAGTTGTTGTAAAATCCGTTCGCCTTCAATTCGCAGGTACGAATATTTGACTGCGTATTTTTCTGCATGGGGAATCAAGCGGTTTTTTTCCAGGACATAGGCATGCAGATCGTGCTCCCGCTTCTCCCACTGAATAAGACGATTACGCAAGTCTCGTGCCGTCTCTTCTACTTCTTCGCGACTCTCCTCCAACAACCGGACATTGCGCTCCATCGCTTCCTTGCCCAGCTTTGCGCCCACTTCTTTTTTAAACTGGAAAGCATGCAGCTCTGATTCTTTTTCCTTCCATTTATCTGCAATTTGTCCGAAGCGTTGGAGTGGTAATTCATTTTCCATATCATTCTTCAGCATTTCCGTAAATTGTTGTTCAAACGCTTCCTGCATAACAGGTAAATCCTCAGGGACATTCCACAGCATATGCGGAGTGAAAACCGTGTCCCAGATCGTCACTTGCTCACGTCCATGCAAGGCAGCGGAAGTGCGCCATACATTTGCGATTTTGCTCCAACGACGGTCGGAGAGCACATACTCTTTTGCTTCCAAGTCTTGTTTGAGGCGGTACAGAAAATAAATGATGGTGTCTGGAATGACCACTTGCTTCGTTGCTACTTGAATATCCTTCACGTCATACAGTGAGAACACAACGGGAAGAGGCGTCGTTGGCAAAGAAAACATGCGCTCATAGCTGGACGCCTGCTTCAAATAGTGAACCTCATAACGGAGCAGGAAGCGGTCATAAAGAGCAGTCAATTGATCATCGTCATCCGGAAGCTCATTCGATGCAGCGATTAAAAACTGCAACGGAACCTCCTCTTTTTCTCTGCCATTGAAATAAAATCGTTCGTTCAATATAGAAAGCAGCGCATTCAGAATCGCGCTGTTCGCTTTGAAAATTTCGTCTAAAAACGCAAACTGAGCGTTGGGTAAATAGCCAGCTGTTTTTCGTACGTATTGATCCAGTTTCAATTGCTGAAGGGAGACTGGACCGAATATCTCATCAGGAGTCGTAAAACGGGTAAGCAAATACTCGAACCAATGTTCCGATCCAAAAAGCTGAGAGACTGATCGTGCCAACTGAGACTTCGCTGTTCCCGGCGGACCGATTAACAAAGCATTTTCCCCGCTCATGATGCCCATCATTAAAAGGCGAATCAGTTCACTTCTTTCCAGGAAACGGCGCTCCAAAAGCTCAATTGCCTGGTCCATTTTACGTTGGATGGGTGTAGTCGAATTCATCGTAGTTGGCTGCACGACGGACTGATTACGAACGTCGATGTGCCGATCCCCCTCTCTTGCTTGGAACCCAAATGTACGTCATTCATTAATAGTGGCATATCGTGGACAAAAATGCCAGTTTCCAGTTGGTTCACTCGTCTGCTCTGTGATGTGCGTTCACCCATGGCCTATTTTTCGCATATGTTGTGACAACAAGGTACTTCCATCGGAGTAACGAAGAAGGAGGGTGCGACATGGGAATCGAGCTTTTGTGGATACATGGTGTGTATGTCTTGTTCGTGATCGGCATTATTCTCGTAATGGTTTTGCGAAAAGATACGAGTCTGATTAGTATCGTAGGTATAGCGATCATCGGCTTCGTCGCGACAGGCTCTGTGACAACAGCCGTCGGTGGAATATTCGGCAGCTTCATCTATGCGATTACTGAGCTATTACCGACGATTTTAGTCATCTGTATCATCGTTGCGATGAGTCACGTTTTGACCGATACAGGCGTAAATGAAACGATGATTCGGCCGATGACCCATTTGGTTCGAAATCCAACATTGGCTTATTGGGTCATCGGGATCGTCATGATGGTCATTTCCTGGTTTTTCTGGCCTTCTCCAGCTGTCGCACTGATCGGTGCTGTCATGCTGCCCGTCGCATTGCGCGCTGGCCTGCCGGCGATGGGTGTCGCCGTTTCGATGAACTTGTTTGGACATGGAATTGCACTGTCCGGTGATTATATTATTCAAGGCGCCCCCACTTTAACCGCCAAAGCCGCAGGAATTCCTGTTACGGACGTGATTTCGGCCAGTGTCCCTCTTGTGATTATTATGGGCGTCGTGACTACTGCAATCGCATTCTGGTATTTGAAAAAAGACATGAAGCTCGGCGTGCTTGCGTCTCCCAAAGAGACTGTCGTGCCCGATGCTGTTTTTACTTCCGCACGAGTCCCTTTGTCAGATGGCGTGCGGCTTACGTTGGCTGGACTCGTACCGGTATTATTTGTTCTCGATGTCGTGGCCATGTTTGCTTTTGATTTACACGGTGGTGATGCAACGGCGCTTGTGGGTGGAACTGCCTTGCTCATCCTCGTCCTCGCAACGATGCTCGCGCACAAGAAAAGTGGTCTCGAGCAGGTAACCACACATCTCATTCAAGGCTTTCAGTTCGGTTTTAAAGTATTTGGTCCGGTCATCCCGATTGCTGCTTTCTTTTATATGGGGGACAGTGGGTTTATCAAGGTGTTTGGGGAGGTCCTGCCGCAGGGTTCACACGGAATCGTGAATGACCTCGGCGTGGCGCTTGCACAGACGATTCCCATTAGCAAGGAAGTAGCTGCTCTCACTGTATCCGCAGTAGGTGTCATTACAGGGCTGGATGGCTCAGGCTTCTCCGGAATTACACTGGCTGGCTCTTTGGCTCAACTATTCGCAACTGCTCTCGGTGCCGGTGCCGCAATGTTAACTGCACTCGGTCAAATTGCCGCTATCTGGGTCGGTGGTGGAACGATCATTCCTTGGGCATTGATTCCTGCTGCAGCCATTTGTGGAGTAGACCCTTTTGAGCTGGCGAGACGAAATTTGTATCCCGTGGCGATTGGGCTTTTGGTCACGACAATCGCGGCGATGTTTCTTTTGTAAAATGTCGGTATCTATACGAAAAAGCGAATGGTCACAAGCCATTCGCTTTTTTCATGGGGTGTTTGATCAGATAGACGCGTTTTCTCATTCTGTTTTTCACCGAGACTCATACACTTGTACTAGCCTCTATTTGGATGGGAAAGGAAAAAACCAGTATGAAGTTGTGGGGAAAAAGTATCCAGGTCGCAGCAACGTACATTGGAACCGTCGTAGGCGCCGGGTTTGCGAGCGGTCAAGAAATCCTCGCGTTTTTCACCGCCTACGGCCATGCCGGAACAATCGGCATCCTGCTCGCCACCTCTCTTTTTGTTTGGCTGGGCTACAAGATGATGCTAATCGCTCATCATTTGCGCACACCCTCCTATGAATCCTTTAATCAAAAACTGTTTGGACCGATGATCGGTCGTACGATGAATATTTTGGTCTTTCTCACCCTTTTTGGGGTCACGACTGTCATGTTGGCAGGAGCGGGGTCGGTCTTGGAGGAGCAGTTCGACATTCCGTATTTGGTCGGGACCACCGCCACCGTTCTATTCGCCCTGTTGCTTCTGCGAAAAGGGTTGGAGCAGTTACTCGTCGTAAATGCGATCGTCGTTCCGTCCATGGTATTGTTCGCTTTGCTCATTTTGCTGGATGGCACCGCAGAATCTCCCATGCCGCTCTCGACCCCAACTAATTACTCCTTCTTATGGAAAACAGTCTTATACGTGTCCTTTAATCTAGCCATGGCCCAATCCGTTCTCATCCCGATCGGCTATGCGATCCGCGACAAGGTAGTTTTGTTACGGGCAGCCGTCATTGGCGGAGTCGTGCTTGGATTTATGCTCCTCGTCGTCCATACTGCCATGTTGGCCAACTGGGACGATGTCCGTCTCATGAATATCCCGATTCTTTTTGTAACGGAGCAATGGAACGAGTGGCTCCAGTTGTTCTTTGTTTTCGTTCTCTATTCCGAGATTTTTACCACGCTGATTTCCAACGTGTTCGGGATTGGTCAGCAGCTGCGTGAATTATTGGACGTTCCGGAAACGCGGCTTTACTTGTATTTGTTTTCTACTGCTTTCGTATTGTGCCTGATTGGATATAGTCAGTTGCTCATGTTTTTGTATCCGTTGTTTGGGTATTTGGGGTTGTCTACGCTCTGTCGGATTTCGCTTCCAGGGAATGTAATCAGAAAGCGGTTTTGATTGGATGATCATTAGACATTTTCAAACCCTCTTCAATGAAGATAATGTTCGGATTTAAGGTGATCGAAGGGCCCGCACAAAAGTATTACCCCCGTAATTTTTTTAACAAGCAGCAAAGAGACCACTTTAAACCCGAACAAACACGTGGTGATTCGTTATAAAATACGGAATTAGCATTCTCGCTGATTTGTTTTTCGTAATACATACTACTGATGGATTGTAACTCTTTCTTTTTTTTACAAACACATGGTAACATTTGTAACCACTGAACCGTCATAGATTAAGGCCCAACTCATCAACCTACTAGAAAGGAATTCCTATCGTGAAATTTTCTACCCTATTAAAAACCATGCTCGTTCTGTTACTCACCTTCTTCTCTACTTCGCCAATCAAGGCCGAAGAGCAGCAAGACCCATCAAGCGAACCGCAATTACCAGTGGTGTATCAAAACCTGCAAATACCGTCTCATTTGACAGAGCCATTCTTTCTTTTCACAAAGCAACCTCTTTATAAGCACGATTCACCTCCAAAGCCTTACACCATGTCTTTGGTTTCACCGTCTGGAAAAATAATAAAAAGCAATTACCTCGTTTATAAAAGTGAAGTGTACCCGCTCCGAAATGGGTACGGTTATTTTTACAATAGTAGCTTTTTTAAGCATGTGGAATATTTGGTCTACGATAAGCAGGGCAACGTTTCACTGATGGGTACCTGTTGCGATGTTCCTTTCGAGCAGATACATGGAGAATGGTTTATTGGCACGGACTATCCGGGAAACCTGCCGTATCTGTACAATGCCAAAACAGGGAAATTTACCAAGAAGTTTTCTGACTCGGATCATCCAGCCTACTTAGCCGAACCGACTACGAAAACGTTTGATCCATATTACTTGCCCTATGGTGAAACGGTAAAAGACGCAAAAGGAGGCGAATACTACAAGATGGGCATGAGAAATATTCATGGAAAAATACTGAGCAAGCCATTTTTTGATGAATATTTCGGATATGGTGAAGGCTGGCATCGTGTGAAAATAAATGGCCAGACGCATTTTATCAGCAATGAAGGCAAAATTATGCTGAAGCCTTCCCGTAACTATAAAGTCGAATCGAATATGCACAGTGGAGCATTTATTGTCTCAGGCAAGCTGGGGAACGAAGAATTTTATGTGCTAATGAATAAAAAGGGACTCATTGTTTCCAAAAAGTATGCGTTTATCCACCCAACGTCCGATGGTCACTTTCTTGCTGTGACGAAAACCAACAAGCAATATACCTTTACCAAAATAAATGCGGCAGATAAAGTCGTCTCACCCCAACAATATGTACTAAATAAGCCAGAACAAATGAAAGAGCTCAAGCAGACGGGACAGTTGTTCCATACCGATACTCAGATCATTGCGAACACAGCTAACAATCAAAGCTTCAACTTTCCACATCAATTGCTGATCACCCCTACGAATGAGACAGTCGCCATCGAGTACACCATCTCAGGGACTAATAAGATCGGCGTGTATACGCATGACGGCAAACTGATCTACGAGGAGATTATCAAATAAGTAGGTACAGTGAGCCTGGCTTCTCTCAAATACTCAAACTAACGTATAAAAGCACGACAACGCCCTGCTAAACCGGGGTATGGTCGTGCTTTTTCCTATCAAGTTCCTCTGGTCTCCCGAGTGATCAAGCAATTATTCCAATCCCGTAGGCTTTTCCCTTCCATCCAACGGATACCAGCGAAGCACATCACGCGGAGGACTTGCCAACCCTTCCTCCAACAAGGCACACTTCCAAATTTCTTCACCCGGCCCATCGGTAGTATCGCCGTCATTGATAACAGGACCATTCTCGTATACATAGTTCGATATATTACGTAGAAAACTCGCGACCTCATTCGGATCGTAGGCATCCCCATTAAATACCGCCTCATGATCGATCACATCCAACTGCTGCATGCCGACAGTATCCATCAGGAGCCATCCCTCTGGAAGATTGAACAACCGGACATTGGACCATAGCTCCAGCGGAAGAAGCTGGATTTGCTCATAGCGTTGATTGAGCTCTTCCATCAGCTCGGCAGACGCGAGGCACTCTCCATTTGGATTGAAAAAGCAAAGGGCTTCTGGCATTTTCAACAGCGACTCTGCAATGGCGGTGACAGTCATCAACTCCGGGAGCGACTCATAATCCTCAGGCAGTACTGGAGCCTGATCGTCCGACTCCCCCAACACGAAAGAAGAGCGGATTCGGATAAACGCTACGTGCTCGGTTGCGGCTTGCCGCCCTTCGGGAAATCCCCACGACTGCTGAGCTGCCCGCTCCAGGTTATTCGAGAATGTAAACGGTCCGAAAAAGCCCATCGACCAAGCGCCAAACAGCATCGTATCTTCTGCCGGATCTCCCATACTATCCGGCCAAGGCTTATCGACGACATCGACCTGGATATATCCGTTTACTTCCGGACGGTACGGAATAAGCAAGCTAGGGCCGCTGAACACCCATTGGTCGAACGTTTCTATGATATTCGCAATTTCGAATTGATCCTTGAGCCTGTCTGCTATTTTGTGAATGGGAACCGCTGTTGACAACAGAACGGCAACCCCTTGAGAATACATACCTTTTGGCATATCGTCATCTTCTTTCTATTTTATTTTTGTGAGTCATGGCGTACTTTACGCAACTGTAAAACCGATCGCTTGAAGCTCCTTCATCGCCATTTCCAGATCAACTTCTGGATTCAGCTCCATCATCATTTCTTTGGTGATGGAAGTATTCGTAAATACATAACTAATTACATCAAGTGGGACCTGCACCTCGTAATAGTCCTCTGCCCACTCTACATAGTCTTCTGGATTATCATATATCATCCCAAGCAAAAAATCTGATCCGTCATCCACCCCTTGCGGATTATGTACGTCTCCCGTTTTCCATACGTGATCAGCAGATTCTCGCCAAAGGCAAAATGTAACTTCCTCCTTGGTCAACGCTTCGTCATCGAGTCGATGAAGCAATGCGGGAGGGACTTGCTCATAGATACCAGGCCAAACCTCGTATTCTTCCCTAGCATGTGGACTCATTTCCGATTCATGATCGAATCCTTTTACAATAACGCCCTCGGGGGTGAAGAGGATGTAAAGATCGTCGCCCGATCCGTTGTTCATGCTCGCGAATGTCGTGTTTTCATCCCATTGCGGATCGAACTGATATCGGCGCAGCCATTCCTCTTCACACAATACGATATCCAGTGCGCTCAGGATAAGCAGACGCTGTTTTAATACTTCTGGCTCCAAGAAAGGCCTAGGCCAAATGTTCATGTTAGATTCTCCTTTAATTTCCTATATATTGTAAATAACCCACCTAAATACTCGCCCAGTCTTTTCTAATCCCAATGCAAAAAACACTTTACGGACAGCTTTTCCTTGCCACACTCGGGACAAGCTAACGCCAGACCTTGATCAAGCTCCTCATCGACAGGCTTAGACGGCATTTTCTCTATACATCCGGGACAATCATAGCTGTTCTTATATGTATCGGAATCTGACTCCATATGTAAATAGGTGGCATTTAGCAGGTAATTGCATTTCTCGCAAATATATAAACCTTGAAAGCAGCTTATATGCTTCTCCCATGCTATTTCCCTCCTCTACTGAGGAAACTTTTTCGCTATGCTAAGAATCGATCCAGCAGACTAAAACAAAAGTTTACCAGCACCACCACAAAAACGGCCCGGACACTAGTTCCACCCAGCTTCTTTGTCTCTTCTAGATCAAGCGCTGTATGTTTACTATGAGCTTTTTTAATTGTCTTCACAGCCGAAACATAGTACAAAAAGTTGGCAGTTAATGCGAAAAGCACTCGTTGAATAATCGCGAAGACAATGTATATTTCATTAAAAGTAGCATCATCAAGTCCAACTAAACCCAATAGTAAGCCTACGCATAGATTCACAGAATAAATAATAGTTGCAAACAGATACATCTTTCGGAAGGCAAACCATGCTTCTCCAAAAATCGCAGCTCCCCAATTCCATGAGAACCCTTTTGTACGCCACACATCCAAATAGTACTTATGTTGGTGGACATACGCAGATAAAAAATTTAGCGTTAGTTGAGTATCCAAATATTCCCCTCCAAATCTATCGTGCTTTTCTAGCCGATTATTGTAATCTACCAATCCACATATCTATCAGCTCGTCCTCGAAAATGATCAATTGGACTCCATACTGTGGCTTCTCTACCCAAAATTCTCCAATCTCCATCACGATATCAATTGTCCTCTCATCTGTTTTTGTAAATAAATCGTCTTCATCCGATCTCCATCTTGACCAAAATAGAAAACACCAATTTGCGACTTCTTCATGGGAAAGTGTTCTCGTTCTTGATCGTTCAAGTAAGTAACGAAGACTCTCTTTGTTATGAGGATATTCCTCTGGATTGATCATGCAATACTGTCACTTCCCATTCATGTTCGATTCAGCCCCACAAGGCTTCAATGCCCTTCATTATACCAATAATAACCAACCCATTCGACACCGAACCCGATTTTGTATGATTTATTCCTCTAAGGACAGCAACTCTTGAAGCTAATCCAAAGGAGTAAGCGTCTGGATCTGGGAAAACTCCCGTAGGCTTGAAGCTTTTTATGATTTCGAGTTTAGAGGCGGGCAAGAAATGAAACTCGCCTCGGATCAAATTAGAAAAAATCACGACTTCGGTTCCGTATTCATTGAAAAACATCAAATCGTAAGGAGCGACTTTGGCAACCCTTTGTTTGGATGAAAAAGTCTCGAAAGAAGAATCTTCAATAAAAGTATAAAACTCAACATCTGAGTACTGATCTCCCTCGCCCTTCGTAAAGGAGCCATACATCATGCATGATGTAACTTGTTCATCTTGCTCACAAGCTTCTTGAACGGCTTCGATAATCTGCTTTTGTTTTAACATTCCACACGCTCTTTTTCAAAAATTTTACAATAGTTTTTTCTTTCGGCATACCGCCTACCTAAATTTTTGGAGAAGTGAAAGGATGAAATCTATACCCTTGACCTTCACATTAGCGTGAACGTTTAGACTACATGCAGAAAGATAACTCATCCACTCAAGGAGGAACAAAAATGAACAACAACTATACAGGGAAAAAAGCAGTCGTAACTGGGGGTACACATGGTATGGGCTTGGCTGTGGCAAAAGCTTTGCTTGCAGGCGGCGCCGAGGTCATCGTCTCTGGTCGCAATCCGAAAAATGTGGAAGAAGCAAAACGTGAGCTGGGAGAACGGGCACACGTTGTGGTGTCTGATGTATCGAGTATGAAGGATGTGCAAGCATTCGGAGAGTATGTTGAAAAGCATTTTGGCAAGATCGATTTTCTCCATGTAAATGCAGGCACTTCCATTCTGGAACCGTTTTTGGAAGTCACTGAAGAGACCTACGATCGGATTTTTGAGGTAAATACGAAAGGGGCATTTTTCACCGTTCAGCGATTGGCGCCACTTATTCATGAAGGCGGTTCGATCGTATTTACATCTTCTGTAGCAGATGAAGGCGGCTACCCTGGCATGAGCGTATATAGTGCATCCAAAGCGGCATTGCGTTCCTTGGCCTCTGGATTTGCGGTGGAGTTGCTAGACAAGGGGATTCGTGTCAATGTCGTGAGTCCCGGTTTCATTGATACACCCTCCATGGGAGTTGCCGGTTTCACGGATGAAGAACGCGTTACCTTCCAGGAGCTTGGCGACGAGATTACACCCATGAAACGTCATGGTTCATCAGAAGAAGTGGCGAAAGCGGTGCTTTTCCTCGCTTTTGACGCCACTTTTACGACTGGTGCTAGGCTAACTGTGGATGGTGGCATCGGGCAAAACTTGCATTCCTTGTAAAAAGACGGCCCCGGAGCAGCTGATCGCTTCGGGGCCGTGACTATGTACTAGTTCGTAACCTTTTTTCCACGTGTAATGGATATTTGCCTCTCCAGCGTTTTTTTCCACTCGTGGAGTGCCTCCATCTGTTCGTTCACCTTGCTGAGCTTTTGTTCGTAAATCGCCAGCATTTCCTCGCAATATTCGTAATCGTCGGGAGATGCCACTTCCCCTCGGAACACCATTCTGATTTCATCTGCTGTTAAGCCCAGCTTCAAGTACAGTTGAATCATCTTGACACGGTTAACTGCCGATTCATTGAAATAACGATAATCATTTTCCAGTCGTTCTGCCTGTAGCAATCCCTTTTCTTCATAATGGCGGATTGACCGGGTACTAACATTGGTTAATTGTGATAATTCGCTTATTTTCACGCAGCAAAGGTCCTCCTCGTATGAAAGTGCTATCCCAATTATATGCCAAAAGGCCAGGGTATCCATATCCAGTTTGATTACGAATCGGTTCTTGTATTTTCGTTGATTTTTGAACTACTTTTGACGAAAAGCATCGCTTGCCTAAATAAAATGAGACTACCAGTCAGCAAGTAATAACGCTACCGGAAGTCTCATCTGCCCTGCTTCTATGTTTCTTTTCCTACAGCTGTACTACCATTTTTTCTTAGGTGGACATATCGGTTTGCAAGGTGGCGGAAATGTCGGTTTTGGAGGATGTGTCGGTGGTGGTGTTGGAATAGGAACTTGTTGATCCTGCAAAACTTTTATACCAAGACGCAGTACGATTTTTTCACGGACGGTCGAGAATGTTTTGGTTGTGTCTTTGCACCGCTTATTTTCCAAACCGATGTCTAATTCGGTGAATTCCGTGAATACCAATTCACAATACGGTCTTTCGTTGTAAACTTTTCGGTTACCGAACAAACCTACGTTAATCTTTGCCGCATGCCCTGATTTATTCAAATATTCTCCGTGTGACTCGAAATCTGGTGCCAGTTGCAAAGTCGGTCCTGTAGCCGGAAAGGTCAGATCCGTACAGAAATCGAATGGTATCAGCGCCGTTGTATGTCGCACATCACCGCATACAGCAGTTCCTGTTACTTGATCAACTGTGGTGTACTCGATGTTTTTGCGAATAAAACCACTGACGAACAACTTTGCTGACAACGGGTTGAATGTAGGAACCAGCTCACATTGCTCCAGAATGACACTTTTCAATACCCGAATGATCTCAAGTGCAGGCCTCTCCAAATGGACATTAGCCTCCACACATACGACAACAGCCGTTTCTGCCAACGTTACGGGTACTTTAATCGTTTTAGGAAAAATGGTTTCGGTTGAAGCCATTCCGAACACACGGGCATTATCCACCGTGCAGCTATTTTGCGTAACTTCAGTTTGGCCACATTTACAGCCATCGCCATGTATACCCATTTTTACTCACTCCTTTATCACCAACTTACTCTCTTTATATTATATGGACTAGATTCTAGATGGATTTGGCTGATGCCAAGCGTTATCTGCCCTTTTTTCTAGAAAAGACTGTTTACCTTTTTCGCTATGTATGGAGGCGGAACGGGAACCAGCTGCTTTCGATACCACCATACACGACCGCTAATGGTTGCCAAGCCGCTGAACTCCTTCCATTCTGATTGCGGATGGGTTAGCGGATCTGCCACAACTGTGATTTGCCATTCTCCCGTCTCTACCCATCTATTCGTCGGACAAGCTGGTGCTGTGAGTACATGTGCGCTTGTTCCTACATTTGCTTGCGGTAAGGATGGTCGTAATACTGTCGAGTTAAATGGAAGGCGAATCGTTTCATGCTCTAATTTTCCCGAATGAACAGTGACCCCCAAACCTTTGATTTCCAACTCACCTGACAGCCAGACAATCTTTTTACTATCATCGTGGCGAACGTGCTGGACATCAATCTTACTTTGGCATTCCACCTCTTTCCATTCAAGCTTCCAGGGAACGCGGAAGGAATGGGTCCACTCTACGTCCCAAATTTCTTCTAGGAAAGCAACCTGCATGAACGATTGACCCGTACGTTCCACGTAGACTACTTTTGCTTGAATCAGTTCTTGTTGAGCCTTGTTGTTTTCTTGCGGAAGATCCTTGGCCTCCATAGGGGTGGTGGTGGTAACGGGATGCGGGGAGACTTGTTCGGTAGCTGTTTGATTGACCGGAGGTGGAGGCGCATGCTTTCGTTTGCGCTTAGGTTTTTTGGAGCGAAACACTTTCTGCTTATCCATGGCACCTTCCAGAGGCCGCATCTGTTCCTTCGGTGCGACAAAGAGGAGCGGAAGTGATGCTCTCGACTTTTTCAAGGAGCCTCGATGGTTAAGAATCGGCCTTCTACTCTTAGGATTTTTCTTGTCGATCGGCATGTCCTCACTCCTTTCCCTCAAAATACCCCTCCCTTTATCCATACGTGATCGCCCGTCTGGTTGTATAGACACTTGCCCTTTCGGTAAACAATTCGTCTTCCCATGGCAAACTCAATCCCGAATAACCAGATACAACAGTTGCCCCACCTTGCCAAAATTACGAATCATTAACCGACCATCCCCTTGCTTACAACAAAAAGACATCCGCCTTTGTAACGGATGTCTTGCTCACTACGATTCTTCATTACTGAGCTTTTCTTTTATCAGGTAACGGCATTTCACTTGTCCTTCTGTCATACACGAAGTACGCTCTACATGCGCGTCTACTAGCGACTCAAACAAGGAGAGCTCGCATTGACATGCTTGACGAAAGCGAATGGCTACTTGTAAGAGAGGACAATTTGCTTCTTCAAGCGTGTACAAACCATCCCTGATTTTTTCCAAATGAGGCATGTATCCTTCTTCATTTTGTATGCTCGCCAATGTTTTCACTCGCTGGTCAAAACCTTGTCCTCTCATTACCTCCCGATAGTTTTGTAACATCCCTGCCATCCGCTTCTCAAATAGTTGATCGACAAAAGCTTCCCCATACAAATCCTGAATGCCCGCCACCATCTCTGTAGCCAAATCGCTGTAGTGACGCGGAAATAAATGTTCTGCAGTATTCGTCAGATGATACACATAGGCTGGTCTGCCAGTTCGCTTACGAACGATTCGAGACTCGATATACCGCTCTCTATGCAAAACATCTAAATGCTTACGCACCGCGACTTTCGTTATGCCGAGATGCTTTGACAGTTCCTGGACATCGACCGAACGACGCTTCTTAAGCAACACCAAAATTTCTCGACGTTTTTCCTGTTCTTGAAAATAGACTGCATGTCTGTTCATTATGGACCTGCCTTAGCGGAAGGCTTCGTTATACAAACGATTAACTTCCTCCCAATTGACCACATTCCACCACGACGAGACAAAATCAGGGCGTTTATTTTGGTACTGCAAATAATAAGCATGTTCCCACACATCTACGACCAATATGGGTGTTTTCTTCTCCATAAAAGGAGTATCCTGATTGGGCGTGCTCATCACTTCCAACTTGTCTCCGTTGACTACGAGCCATCCCCATCCTGATCCGAAACGACTGACAGCCGCTTTTGTCAATTCATCCTTCATTTCCTCAAAACTTCCGAAATAGTTGTCGATCCCTTTCGCAATATCCCCTGTTGGTTTCCCGCCGCCAGTCGGACTCATGATCGACCAATACAAGCTGTGACCATAATGCCCGCCTCCATGATTTCGAACTGTCATGCGAATGTCTTCAGGGATATCCTCCAAGTTGCTGATTAATTCTTCGACCGTAGCATTCCTGAACTGCGCGTAGTTTTCTAAGGCCTTGTTTAAGTTGGCTATATACGTAGCATGATGCTTTCCGTGATGAATTTCCATCGTTCTCGCATCCAGGTAAGGTTCCAGCTCATCATAGCGATATGGCAGTTCCGGTAACGTAAAGGCTTTCATTTCCCCTCTCCTCCATTCTTGATTATCGGTTACAAGCCTAGTTTACAAGACAAAAAATATTTTGTACATACACAAATTTGTTTCCCTAATGCAAAAAATAATTACGTGGGAAACTTTCATTGCAAACCAAACCGCTCTGTTGTAAAATATCGAAAACTCATGTTTCCTAAAGGAAACAATTTTTCGTACAGTCAAATTTTTGGTGCAGGAAGGAATATGATTCCATGAACGTCGTATTGGAAAAAGAAGCTCCATATCCCGTTTTTCAGCCCCTCGTGCATTTGACAACAGGACAATTTTTCGGGTATGAAGCACTTCTTCGCTCAGCTACACACCGCACACCAGAAGCTCTTTTTCGAAAGGCTCGTGCGGAAGATTGCTTATTTGAATTGGATACGCTGTCGATGAAAAAAGCAATGGAATCTTACTTTACGAGAGTAACTTTTCACGATCATGTCCCGCTCTTGTTCATCAATGTGTTTCCTTCTACGTTGTTGAACCCGGCCTTCCTATCGTTTATTACCGAGGGCTTGTTTAGATTGTGGAGCCGTCGGATTGTCTTGGAAATCAACGAGGCCAATGAAGAAGACAAGATGTGGGAGATAAGATTGTTGGGGCAAAAAATACGTGAGCTGCGTCAGCATGGATTCCTGATCGCATTAGATGATGTCGGCTCGGGTGCCGCTTCTTTAAAAAAGATCGTGGAGTATGAACCAGATATCGTGAAGCTCGACAGGTATTTTGGCAAGCAATTGTCCTCCATACCGAATAAGCAAAAGCTCGTCTCTCTTTTCATCCAATACTGCCAAGATCATACGCAGCTTGTACTGGAAGGAATCGAGGAGCCGGAGGACTTAGCTGTCGCTTTGGCACTTGGGGTACCTGTTGGTCAAGGATTTTTGCTCGGGCACCCAGAACCACTTCAACCAACACAACAAAGACGATGAAAACTTTCTCATCGTCTCTCGTGTCTGACTATTTTCCTATTTGCTGTTCCGCGTATTGTACTAAACGCTTCGTCATCTCTCCGCCGACAGAGCCATTTTGGCGTGCCGACGTATCTGCGCCCAACTCAACCCCAAATTCAGCAGCGATCTCGTACTTTAATTGATCTAATGCTGCACGAGCTTGTCCATTCACCAAGGAATTCGAACGTGCCATGCTTTTCACCTCTGGTTGTGATTGTTTTTCGTGAATGGTAGTATGTGCAGATTATGGAAGTGTATTCAAACATGCTCCGACTGTAGTCTTTGTTCTTTGGTAACGACACCACTCACCACGTAAACTGGCGCGTCTTCCTCCGAATACACTTTTCTCGCCATGTCCGTTTGCTCCCATTTTTCTAAAAACGTTGCTGCCTCATCCATGGTGATCCTGGCATTATAAGCCAACTCGTAAACAGCTAAAGTACCGCCTTTCTTTGTAGCTACTTGCAGTGCGATTCGCTCGATTCTCTCTAGCTCCCGTTCTTTTGAGAAGGCAAAATAACCGTAGACTCCTCCTATAATGGTACAAGCGAGAATGAAGATAAGGCTGTTCCAATGTACAAGGGCATAGCCGCCTACATAGCTGAAGACAAATGCTAAACAGCTAAACAGCAGAAATTTCGTCCTTTTATCGATCCATGCAGGGATCGGTTCATACTCTTCGTCATAATCGTACACTTTCGACTCATCCGTATAATTCGGAAAGAGATAGAGGATTCCACCATCTTCTTGATACGTAATCGAGCAGTAGTTTCTTTTGTGCCATCTATCGATCATGGGTTCGATCGATTGATAGCTTTCCCGTGTATAATAAGGAATTTCTTTCTGATTGAGTTCCCCTTCATTATCGATGACATATGCCAAAACATTGTGTTCCGAATGTCGTTGATCCTCTTTTCGATGGGAGGATAATAGGTAACGTCCGATTAAAACAAGAAAGATAAGTGCAGTAATTGTAGCATAGAGATACTCACTCAGGTTTTGTAAGATCTGTTCTTCGGAGATCATAACCAATGTGCCGATAACGGTAAGGGATACACCACCAACAATTCTTTTTTTACGTTTACGCTGCGTTCGTTCCAGCTCTTGTGTTTCATCATCGTCGTCATCGTCATAATTGTCGTCATCGTCATCGTAGTCATAATCGTCGTCATCGTCATAATCATTTTGTGTTTCCTGATCATCAGCCTCCTTGTTGTCGTTACTTTCATAAGGCATTTGTCTGTATACGTGATCATCCAACTGATAGACCGCCATCTTGCCAGGTAAGGAGGACGCCCTCAGAATCTTTAGTCGTTCCATCTCTTTTAGAATTTGCTCACACTGCGATAGCGGCAACTGCGATTCCAGAGCAAACGATGCAATAGAGACGACTCCATGATTACGATTGGCGACTTTCATGGCAACAGCTTGCTGTGTTCGTTGCATTTGCTTTTTTGACAGCCTTTTTCCTTCCATGTAAAAGAGCGCGTAACCAATGGAAATGAGACTCATCAAGATTGCTAAGAAGATTGCGTTATCTAAGATTTGATAGATAACCCCAGCGACAAAATAACCAGCAAACAAAGCAAGCATGAGAAGAAAGAAAATAATTTGAGTAAGAAACACCAAGAGATCTAAAAATTTTTTCATTCGCCGCTCATACCTCACCTTCACTAAAGCCCTCGAAATAATAGAGAATGTCACCCTTTTCGGTTACACTTAGGTCAGCGAAACCGTCTTTTTGAAGCTTACTTAAAATATTCTGGGCTTTTTCTATCGTAAGAGTAGATTGGGACGCGATATCCGCAGCTGTCACATAGCCCTGCTGATCACGCGCAAGGGAAAGGATAAGCAGGATATTATCGGACTCAAGGCTTTCATGAAACTTGAGTTTCTTGAGCCATTTTGATTTTGCCCTTTTGTATTTGATTTCAAGTGGGAGTCCAAGGATGAAACCAAGTGCCATGGCATATACCACATAATGTAAGGCTGTCATTTCATAAGGAATGTAGGTTTTATATCTGTCCCCATAAGTGGAGAGCAGAAAAGTTTCCACATAAGGTTGTAGGATCGGCAGCAGCCAGAGAGATAACAACCAAATGCAAATTATCATTCCAAAAACAATCATGAAATCCCTTCTTTTCATTCTATTTTTCAGAAATATCATCCGACTAAATTTTACCTGAATAAATAAAAAAAGACACCAACAAATTACTAGTGTCTAGAGACCCATTTTCCCATGTTTCTCGAACCCAACCCTGGAAGGGAGATTCTTTACATCCTCACTGTCATAAGCATGGATGATGTCCAGTACATACGCTTCCGTCAATCGTATACCTTCAAGAATCATTTCCTTTTCTTCCTCTGATACGCTAAAAAACGGATCACCGCATTTTTCACAAGCCATCACCCACCGCTCCCCCAGCTTTTGCAGGAGATTCATATCCCATTGCACATCTTGCCCACATGTTGGACAGGCCATGATTTGCATTGTCTTTCCCCCTGTACCCTTAGCTTACTTTTCTTGTATTTTACTAAAATGGATAAAAAAAGACACTAACCTCGTGTTAGTGCCTTCTCATGTGATCCTTGGGATGGAGAGGTTCCTAAGGTGACGAGAATCCCCCCATATATGTAAAGCTTATCTCCCGAACCTTCACCTGTTGTCTGCCAACCGGACTTTCCAACACAACAGAATCGTGTGGAGCCGCTAGCAGCAGTTGCCTGCCTATGGGCGATAAGAATGAAATTCTGTTGTTATCCGGGTCAATGTCTGTGGGATACACCACAGTAAATGACTCCTCAAATTGATCTTCTTCAAATAGCACTTTAACGCTGCTGCCTAATAATGTAATTGCTTTAAGCGATTGAAAGAGTGCACTGTCTTCTTTAGCCAAAAGGCTCTCAAGTGTTTGCTTGTAACGATCGACAATCTCATCGATGGCTTGCTTTTCTTTCCCATAATTGCGTACATATTGATCATAAAAGAGTGAATACCGCTCGTCAAAAAAGACTAGCTGGTTGATTAGATGATTTCTGGTGCCATTCAAAATACTAGGGTTCATAGTAGATTTCACCCCCCAGTTGCTTTTCATAAACATGTTTGATGAACGTAATGTTCTTCATCAGATAAACCCTCCTTAAAAAAATAGCCCCCGAAGGGACTCTCATCATTGTATCAATAATTACAAAATGATTCCATCTACTGTTAGAAATGCTTTACATTTGATCCATGGCAATGCTGATGCTGAATACTACTCTTTAGGAAAAAGGAAAGAGTCTGCACGCTTTATGTACAGACTCTAAATGTTCCCGTTACTTTTTCAAATCGATCGCTTTTTCCTTTACCAGAGCTGCTACCATTTGCTGTTGTGCTTCTTCTTCCACTTCTTTGAACGTTACTTTATAGCAGATATCTCCTTTTAACCAAAAATAAGTGAGGTTGTCCTTATCCGTTGCGCTACTCAGTGTATCATCGATTTTATACGGCACTGTGCGGAATACTTCTTGGCCACCGATGTTCAAAGAGGTGACTGGAACTTCAAATTTTACCCCGTCTATTCTCTCAAAAGGGATCTTGTTTGTTTTTCTCATGTTTTCCACAATGGATTTGTCCTTGATTTGGGCAAACAATACGAACGTTTTTGGTTTTTCAGTATTTTCAAACGTGAGATGGATGGTGCGCTTTTGTTTATCCTCTTCGTTTTCAGGATAACTAAAATTGAGCTTCTTGTTAACATATGCATTTGTTGCCTTGTATCCTCCAGGCAGCTCCAACGGAAAGGCTGGTGCAAAGCCGATTACTCCTGAGAAATACTCCACATCTTCTAAATCAAGGATGTTGTAATTCAATAAGTCGTAATTGACGTACCTTTTTCTCAGTTCTTCATTTGGAGTTTGAAACGATTCAATGACTTTTACGATCTCCTCATTTTCTAAGGGGCTATCTACTTCGATTTTGTAATAGAGACCTTCATCACTCCAGAAATAAAGTAAGTCTTGACCAACCGAATCTTTATCATAAGTTGTCTTTCTTTTGATAACTTTTACGGTTTTTCCATTCGCAGATAGGTCTTCTTCTGCTGAGAGTATGGAGATGATACTACCGTCTTCCGTTCTCACTTGTAAAGATTCCTGGGTGCTTTCGACTGTACTCGTTACTAGTTTGAACCTGGTGTCGGGACCTCGGAAATAATGGATCACGCCGTTATCCGAAGGTTCAGATTCCTCGAAGTGATAGATAAGGCTGTTTTGATAGGTAAATTCTGGTGGCAAGTAAGACGGAATTTTGAAAGGAAAACCAGTAAGTTTTTCAGCTTTTTCCAGCCGATTCGTCTCCTTGGCGGGTGTTTCCTCAAACAAGGGGCGCAATTTTTCATCCTGTTTTACTGGCATTCGAAGTGTTGACGGCTCTGCTGCGTTTGTAAGTGTGACTGCACTAATAACGAGCCCGCATGCAATGGCTACAGCAGATAACCTTGCGGAGCCTTTTTTGAACGTGGAAATCATTTGAATTCTCCTTTTCATTTGATTGATATGGTGAGAATGGTGAAAATAGAGCGGATACGACATGGGTCTTTTCTCTGAGATTTGTCTCGCAAATGAAAGGAGTGTCATGCCATAGGGAATCGCTTCTTTTTCCCCCAGAATCTCCAAAACATATTCATCACAGGCAAGTTCCATATCAGCCTTCATTTTTCGAATCCATAGCCAGACAAGCGGATTCATCCAATGGATGACGAGTGCCAGGGAGCCGAGGAAGCTCCACAGCAAATCTTTGCGCTTGTGATGAGCGAGCTCATGTGCAAAAACGTGATACAGCTCGGCATCTGACAACGATTGGTATACATCCCGCGGACAATAAACCCATGGTGATAAGATCCCCGAGATTAGCGGCCCCTTTGCCAGTGTTCCTGTGTATACGGGCATTGGCCTTTTCACACCGAACTTCTCTCTGCACGCATTCATGATGGTCGTTACTCTATCATCTGTCACCCGCATCAAAAAGCGTTCTTTGGTGTGCATGTTATACAGGTAAATGAATAGTCTTGCTAGCAAAATGACTACGCCGATAAGCCATGCAACTGCCATGATTTGGATGTAAGCTGGATGTGAGGATCTTTCAGTTATCCCCTCATCCTTGACAACTTCGGTTTGTATTGGGGTATTCTCATTGTGTTCTGATTCATGTGAGAGATCTGAGATGACGGCAGGCGATTGTATGTTTGTCTGTAGTAGTGGTTCTGCGGAGAAAGAAAGCGGCTGTTCGACGGACATGCTCGTACTCGCCCAGGATATCCAAGTGAAGAGGCTAAATGAACTCTCCGGTAGCACGGGAATCATTAATCGGGCTAAAACGATGAACCATAACAAATGGTGCATACGCCAGCTGATCGCTTTGTGAACCCCTTTTTTCATGGCTACCAACAAAATAGCTACTAGGCTTGCTCCCAACGAGGTGTAGCACATCCACAAAAAAACATTCCCTAGAATATCCATTTATTGGTCCCTCATCACTGCTTTTTCTTTTGTTTTTCCGTCAGTATTTTTTGCAGCTTATCGATTTCTTCGTTAGATAGCTGCACATCTTCGAGAAAATTGGTCATCATCGTGCCTACTGCCCCGTTAAATACTCGTTTCAAAAAGGATTCGCTTTCCGCTCGTTTGCATTCATCTTCCTGGACGAGTGGGAAATATCGGTAGCTGCGGCCCAACTTTTCATAGCTGATTGCCTTCTTTTTAAGCAGCCTGTTCAAAAACGTGCGTACCGTTTGCTCCGTCCATTCGATATCAGCTGGTAAACGCTCAATGATTTGCTCCGCTGTCGCTGGATGATCTCGCCAGATCACCTTCATGATTTCCCACTCGGCCTCCGATATTTTCGGAATGTTGTTCATCCATACATCACCTCTTAGATTTACAAGTGTAAATTCAACTTCTATGAAAATATTACAATTGTAAATCTAAACTGTCAACCATCTTTTTCCACAACTTCTAAAAACGGAAAAATGAAAAGCACAGTAGAAAAAGAATATTCCCACTGTGCCGTTACTTTTCTTCTTTTATTGTCTGACCCTATCTGGGTGAAGCTCACCTTTTCCGTATGGATTATCGCCAATCAATACGATCTTATCAGCTTCAGTGACCAGCACATGATAATGCGAGCCTGGCCCTTCGATCGCATAGTCGTACGAAGAAGAAATCAGTCTAACAGAAGCCGCCACTTTTTGCTTTTGAAGCGGTTCCCATTCGTGTTCGAAGATTTGCCCATCCTTGGTAATCCGCAAACGTCCGCTCATCATAGCAATGCCTTCTTCCGTTTTGGGTTCCAGCTTCACTTTGATAGCTCCAGCGTCCTTTCCTTCACTCTCAGGGTAAACCTGAATTTCCTGAACCTTGCCTGCATCATTGATTGCCCAAACTGATGCGGTATCCTTTGTATAACGGACAAAATATTCAGGCGCAAGCTCACGAATTCCTTCCAAACCAGCTATTGTTGCAAATGAAGTGAACGGTTCATCATTCTTCCGTTCTGCGTACAATACCTGACCATTTTTCGTCACAGCAAAAAACGTATAAAGATTAGCATAAAGCTTGGTCACATCCGCAGCCATTTTTGAATCTATTTGGAGGGTTACCACTTTTTGTGGGCGTAGGTTCGTGATGACATATACCCCTCCGCGTTCGGCAGAATCAAAGCTGAATTCCACAGTCAGGAATTGGTCATCCTCCGTACGCAACAAGAGATGCTCCTCCCCACCAACAAAATCCTTAATGCGAGAAGGCAACGCCAATGTTTGACAGCTGCTAAATTCACTGGTCCACAACTGGATTTGTCCGTTCTCATTCAAGGTAACCGGAGAATCCAGGATGCTATCCATTGTTTTTACTTTCGTAGGTCCTTTTACTTCATATGGCACTCGATCCGCGCCAATACCCCATACAGAACCATCCTTCCGAACGAAGTACGGTCGATCCAGCTCAGTTACTACCTGTTTTACATCACGTAATTCGCCCAATTCCGTCCAAGTGTCAAAGGTAACAGGGATTCGCCCCAGCTGTCCTGTCATATTGCTACCAAATGAATAGACGTTTCCTTTTTTATCGAGAGCAATCACATGGTCGGTGCCCGCTTTTACGTCCGTAATATCAGAAAGACCTACTATTTTAACTGGCTCCTCGAGCTCATTTTCCTGATTCGCACCGAGCATTCCAAGTGTATTATGTCCCCAGCCCCAAACAGTTCCGTCCGCTTTTACGATTAGGTACATTCCTTCTCCGCCAACTGCCATCCGCATGGCACCATCTGCATGAGCAGCACGCACTACTTTTTCATTTTCTTTTGTATTGTAGCTGTACACTTCGCCCTTATCTGTTTGGATCAGGGCGCGATCCGTGTAATCGACGGCTACCTGTTTGACTTTCCCTGGGATATCCATTACCTGTAGATTTTCAGTGTTCAGCTCTCCGGATTTGCCACCAAGATAAAGCAGTTTCCCTCGGTCATCTACTAGAAACAAGGAAAAGGCAGAGCTATACATGTCACGGATATTCGAGAGCTTCGTCACCTTTTCCGCTGCTTTCGCTCCTTTTTCCCATTCCAGTACAGTACCGTCTTCTTTCAGTAAAAAAAGTACGCCTTCATGAAGATCGAGCTGCTGAATGTTCTTGATTTTATCCAAACCGGCCAGTTTTTCTGGTGCTTTCTTCTCATCAACCTGCCATACTTCACCAGCGCTCGTGAGGACATAATCCGTCATGACTTGCTTGGCATCCTTGATCCCGGCTAGCTTGTGCGGTTCATACTTCTTGTCAGATTGAAAGCCCCATTTCCACACTTGCCCATCCTCGGTGAAGGCGTAAGATATGCCTGGCCTCCACCCATAGCCTGCTTCATCAAAAATGACGCCTGTTGCAATGGCAGTAATCCCTTCCAGTACCGGCTTATTCCCCAATGGTTTCCAGGACTTCATCGTTGTGTTCGATAGATCTGCTTTTGCATCATCTTGACTGCAAGCCTGAAGCTTCACCTCGGTATTGCCCGTCGTGCTAACCGTTGCTTCAACCTTTTGGGAAGCTGCCTTCGCAGGGGATGCAGCAACGACGCCCCCTGTCGTCAATAGGGACAGTACCGCGGTATAGCTCAACACTGCTACCCATTTCTCTCTTTGTACCATCACGAGTCTCCTCGCCATCGTCAAATGTAAACAAATGTAAGACGTTGGCAACTCGAATTGCGTTACTGTCGATCGCCGGCTTCGTGATCGCTACTTCTGTAGAATTGAAACCGGATACAAAAATGAGCTTTACCATAGATTCGGCAAAGCTCCGCTGTTTATTCAGTCTTGTTTTTCACTCGGGTCATCAGTACGGCTTGGACGGGCGAGACTTCTGTTCAGCTTCCTTGACAGCCGCTCCAGGATTTGTTGCCCCCATCGGTCCGCCCATCTCTTTGCGATTTCCGCCATTGCCCTGTGCAACTCCAGCTTTCAAACGCTGACCGTACTCTTCGTCACATTGGGAGAAGTAACCAAGCATTTTTTCTTGAATGCGAGGATCACAGGAGAGGAGTGCATCCGTCAGATTGGCAATGAGGTCTTCTCTTTCCCAGTCTTCCAAGAGGCGATATCGTTCTCCCGCCTGTTTGAAATCGTTGGTGCGATCAATTTTTTGACGAACGACCTTCCCTTCCACTTCTGGCTGATGATCAGGAGCTGCTTGCTTCGCTTCCTGCAATCCGCCAATCGTTGATGGCTCATAGTTAATATGCCGCTGGGTCCGATCAACTCGATACAGCATTTGACCGCCTTCCTGATTGGTAGCGACATGCTTTTTGGGAGCGTTGACCGGAAGCTGCAAATAGTTGGCGCCAACCCGATACCGTTGCGTATCGGAGTAGGAAAAGGTCCTTCCTTGCAGTAGCTTGTCATCAGAGAAATCAAGTCCATCCACTAAAACACCTGTCCCAAATGCTACTTGCTCGACTTCAGCAAAATAGTTATCCGGGTTTTTGTTCAATACCATTTTGCCTACCGGAAGAAACGGAAACTGATCTTCAGGCCATATTTTCGTTGGATCAAGCGGATCAAACTCGAGTTCGGGATGATCGTCATCACTCATGATTTGGACGCACATTTCCCACTCCGGATATTCTCCCCGCTCAATCGCTTCATACAAATCCTGCGTGGCATGATTGAAGTTTTTCCCTTGGATCTCTTCCGCCTGTTTTTGTGTCAAATTCTTAATTCCTTGTGCTAACGGCTGCCAATGGTATTTGACCAGGACCGCTTTTCCTTCATGGTTTACCCACTTGTACGTGTTTACGCCAGAGCCTTGCATTTGTCGATAGTTCGCTGGTATTCCCCACGGGGAGAACAAAAACGTAATCATATGCATGGCCTCAGGCGTGTTCGAGATGAAGTCAAAGATCCGTTCCACGTCTTGAATGTTTGTGACAGGATCAGGCTTGAACGCATGGACAAGATCAGGAAACTTCATGGCATCCCGAATGAAAAAAACTTTGAGGTTATTGCCTACCAGATCCCAGTTCCCGTCCTCCGTATAAAACTTCACCGCGAACCCACGTGGATCGCGCAATGTTTCGGGCGAATGTGTCCCATGATTAACCGTAGAAAACCGCACAAACACAGGCGTTTTTTTCCCACGCTCCGAGAACAGCTTTGCCCTCGTGTACGTAGAAATCGACTCATCACCAACGGTTCCATACGCTTCGAAATAGCCATGTGCTCCTGCACCTCGACTATGCACAACACGTTCAGGTGTTTTCTCCCGATCAAAATGCGTAATTTTTTCAAGAAAATCGTAATTCTCCAGAACGGTTGGCCCGCGATTTCCAACTGTCCGCAAGTTCTGGTTGTCTGTAATCGGATGGCCTTGACGATTCGTCAGGATATTATCTTCTGCCTGGTTGATGGACTTGTTCTTTTCATCCATATGAATCCTCCCTGTCCAGTTTTTCTCATGTGTAGTTCATAACCATGGTTACCGAATGAGGGGTTCTTTATGCGAAAAGACTAAATTGCTACGTACGCAAAATCATCGTTAAGCACTGGAACTGCGCCACTCTGATTCCACTGCGCTGCAAGTTCGACATCTTCCGGGTACCCCATACTGATCAGTTCTTGGCCAGAAGCGCATGTCTTCAAGTAAGCAGGAAGATGATCTTGGGTCGCTCGAAAGGCTGCCACTGCTATTTCGGCCTCTGGTGACAATCGATGCCCCTCCAATTCATGAAGCAGCGCACCTGCCGCAATCATATCTTCAATAGCAGGACGCAATGCTCCATTTCCCCACCGTTCACCGCAAGCAATGACGGTTACGGTTCCATTCTGCTGCTGTATGTATCTGGCCACAGATGGCGCGTTTCGCAAGCACGCAGCGATTACCTTCGCACCTGTTTTCTTCGCCAACACGGTACAGGTCGATCCGTTTGGCGAGGGTAATACGATTCTACTTCGCATTGGAACCGTTTTCAGACAGGCGGGCGAAAGGGAGATTGGTTCTCCGCGTTTTCCAGCGAGCAGGGCTGCTTTTTGTTTGGCGAATGCTACGGTTGACTCATCCTTTACCTGATAAGGATAGACGATACCTCCTCGTCCCGTTACGATATCGACACACGTGCTGAAGGAGAGCACATCGATAATGACGATCATATCCGATGCTGCCCCGACCTGTTCTACCCCTTCGTATCCCCAATCAAATCGAGCTGTATAGTCTAGTTGTTTGCATACAGTTCTATCTCCCAACCCCTCCACCATCCTCTATCAAAAATAGGTACTCGTCCCCTTACGTTCGCCGTTACAAATTAAGACAAGAAACAATATCGTATTATTGTCCCACTAGATTACACAAGAATGGAGTGAACATGGATGACTGAAATCGAATACGACGACGATCAAGGTAATTCGGAAAAAAGAAATCACAAACGCCCAAGAAGAAATACTGTGAGAACGACCGGTATTTTGCAAAACAACCTCGCCCGTGCTCTCACCGCTCACCTCGACCTGGTAAATCTGAACACAGAACCGGTTGAAGTACGTGTGCAAGTATTAAACTGGGGTAACGCAGTTACGCAAACGAATCCAGTTAGCACCTTGCTTGACATCACGCAATTTATCCCTGCGAATACTCGCACTGCTTTCAATGCGCTGATCCCCGCTTCTTTCCACTATGAAGTCCGCCTTACCGTAGCAGAAAACAACAGAAATGTCCTTCTCACCACTTATGGCCGTACTACTATCGGCGGCGGTCAAGTTGTTGGTCTTACCGTTCTTGACAGTCAATTCCAAACTGTCGAAATCGAAACTTGTATTTAACTATCTTGCAGGAAGAAAATGAGGAATTATGGTGGGACGCCATAGTTCCTTTTTTATCCATTCGTATGCAGGAAAAGGCGCTTGGGACGATCCCAACGCCTTTTTGCTTCTACGACCACGACAAAAAAAGAAACTGCCCTCGAAAGGACAGTTTCTTTGAAAAGGAGACTTACAGTTTTACTACGTTCTCAGCTTGTGGGCCACGGTTGCCTTGAACGATGTTGAATTGAACTTTTTGACCTTCGTCCAAAGTTTTGAAACCGTCACCTTGGATTGCGCTGAAGTGTACGAATACATCGTCTCCGCCTTCTACTTGAATGAAACCGAAACCTTTTTCTGCGTTAAACCATTTTACTGTTCCGTTCGTTTGCATCTAAAAAAACCTCCAAAAATTCAATTTGAATATGCTAGTCATATTTACCGAAGCAAATAAAGCTCACATATCATGAAGAAATACCAGATCATGTGCGATGATACGCCTTCATGATATGTGAATTTTACTTATTCAGCAAATATGCGAATGTCATAGGACGGAACTGCAAAATAAAAAACTAAACCTTTTGAAAACCTAAAACAATGAAAGCCCTTCCTCTCTTCCATCCTTGCGGCTCCGAAGACCGCGCCAGTGTGAATCGGGGATTCAAAAATGTTATCCATCAGCATACAAACACCTCGATGAATGATTAGGTATCAATTTTTCAAGTAGCAACCTCATTCTACCATGGTTGTCCAAAAAAAGCAACCGTTCACCCTTATTCTGGACGAAGCGGGACTCTGATACAATAGGATTGGGAGGGATTACATTGCAAAATCATATTTTGACAACCATTCAATTATCCGAAATGCTTGAAAAGAAAGTGCCCGTACTTTTATTGGACGTACGCGACGCCGAGAAATTTGTTTCCGGCAGCCTCGTTCACGAAAACGCATCGACGCAAAACGTCCCCTATCTTCTTATGAAAGAACAGGACAAGCCACTTGATGAAGAAACCGAAAAACTCGCGCAAAATGTCCAGATCGTTACCTTATGTACAACAGGTAACAAAGCTCAAAAAGCTGCGGCTCTCCTTCGTGAGCATGGTTTCCATGCAAATGCATTGGAAGGCGGCTTAACTGCCTGGAAGGAACAATCAAACGAACCGAAATGAGCCTAATTTATCAACGATTCTAGCTATTTGCCATATATTACTCCTTTATTTCGATTGGGATTGTCTGATATCGTTGTTCATGCCAAACGAAATAAGCCGAGACTTCCTCCTTGAAAAGGAAGTGCGGGGGACTTTTTTGTGGATGACCTATTCCACATTGGGGTGAATCGCCGAACTGGCGTAGGGTTGTTTCCTCAATCCGAATCCGACAACTAACCTCGTAGGCAAAAAAAAGGAGAGATTTGTTTTATGAAACGTTTTGGTTCTGTTACAATCGCGATGACTCTTGGTCTGGGCTTGGCTTTGACAGGGTTTGCTTCTTCTGCTTCCGCAGCATCTAACTGCCCATTGAAGAACGGACAATTCCAATTCAATGTGGGTCAAAATATGGGACAATTCCAAAAAGCACCAAATGCTCAACAGTTCCTTAACTTTTTCCAAAAGCAAGGCTTTGTTCCTGGCCAGCCACAAGCAGTACAGCTGATGCAACCTGTTAAGCAAGGACAAGCTACACCTGTACAACAACCATGCCCGTATCAACCAGGATCTTTCCAACAAGCACCCGTACAACAAGCTCCAGTACAACAAACACCAGCACAACCAGTACAAACAGCACCAGCACAACCTACCAATAATGTCACTGAGCCTGCCGCTCCAGTAAATCAAGCGGATCAAGCTAAGACGGGTGATTTTGCGAAACAAGTCGCGGATTTGGTAAACCAAGAACGTGCAAAAGCAGGTCTCAAGCCTGTTCAAATGGATGCAACACTGTCCAAAGTAGCTTTGGCAAAAGCACAAGATATGTCTGCTAACAACTATTTTGACCACAACAGCCCAACGTACGGTTCCCCATTTGACATGATGAAGCAGTATGGCATTCAATACTCGACTGCAGGTGAGAATATCGCCATGGGTCAACAGAGTCCACAAGAAGTCATGCAACAATGGATGAACAGTGAAGGCCATCGCCAAAACATTATGAACCCTGACTTCACAAAAATTGGTGTAGGCTTCACAAATGGCTACTGGGTACAAGAATTTATCGGGTAACACGCTTTGCACGAAACGAAAAGCCGGTGTCTCTTAATCGAGACCCGGCTTTTTCGTGTAGGCATTATTCCGGCTGTGTTTCAGAAGCCTGTTTTTTGGGGGTACAGCAGCTTTCCTGCTCATCTAGCAAAGCAACGTTCTTTTGATTCATTTCTTGCTTGGTTGGGTAAGCAGATACTTGCTGCAGCTCGGCATTGACATCAGACGATTGCTTCATCCGTATGGCCCCCTCACCGTTTTTGGTGGTGCATCCCTAGTATGCACGCGGTTCTAAACGACTCATTCCTAAGGAACACTGGAAGCACATGCAAATGAACCTATCTGCTAATAATATGTTCAAGGTCTTTTAAGGCAGCCGCTGCTGCCGCGACAGGATCTGATTTTCCTCCAACGACCAATAAATCCCCCATGACATCGGTTTCTACCCGGATGGCTTTTGTCGTACCTGATACGGATGCAAACGGATGGGTAAAATCCACCGCACACAGTTCAACTGCTACAGAAACCGTACCATTCGCTTCCTTTTGGATCGTTCCGATCAGCTTGGGAATCTTCGCATGCTTTTTCCACGTCTCGATTTGTAACGAGGTTATTTCGCGAATACTTGTGCGTGCGATATCGGTTAGATTTACTTGCCCGCCAAAAGCTGCGTTTGCCAGGATCGTGAGCTTCGAAGCTGTATCCCAACCATCGATATCGTAAGAGGGGTCCGGTTCGGCAATCCCCATCTTCTGAGCGAGCTCGACTGCTTCTGTACAGGTGAGCCCCTCTTCCATCATTTTTGTGAGCACGAAGTTCGTCGTTCCCGTAAAAATACCTTCGACTCGTTTTACTTCACAGCCTGCCAAGTTATACTGCAAAAGATCGATCGTCGGCAGAGCTGCTGCTGTTGCTCCACTAATTTTCAACGCGGTACCATGTTTTTTGGCAAGAGCGGCCAAACCAGCATAATCAACAACAAGCGCACCTTTTGAAATCGCAATCGCATGCATGGCATTCTCCAATGCATACCGAATATAAGTCAGACCAGGTCCCCCCTCTTTTTCAGATGGACCTGCCTCGATGAGTACGTCTGCTTGAACTGATTTGATAAATTCCAGCGCGTTCCAAGAAGCGTTCCCTGCTTGTTTTGTATGAGCATAGTCTTCCCATTTCCCTGAATCGATTCCGTTCTCATCATAGAGGCCGGAGGATGAACGAACGATTCCCACGAGTCTGACATCCGCTTCATATAGCTCGCGGTACCGCTCCCGTCGCTGTTCCAGCAGTCTGGCTACCTGCTGTCCTACTGTTCCGAAGCCTGTCACCATAATATTCCAACGTTTCATGAGTCAATCTCCTTGCTGTTTATGCTTCGTTTATTTCCACCATTTTTTCTATTTTTATCTTGTATCCGGTGCAAATCCTTGCGATTCAGTTTCTTTCCTGTTTTTGCCGAGTAGAGCTCTTCCGTATGATCAATAAACAATATTCCTTCCAAATGGTCCATCTCGTGCTGAATACACCGAGCAAGGAAATCTTCAGCTTCGATTGTCTTTGTTTCTCCTTGACGGTTCAGCGTCTGGACTTTGACATAATTCGCCCGACGAACGATTCCGAAAACACCTGGGATCGAAAGACAAGCTTCCTGCCCTACCTGCTCACCTGATTTTTCCATCAACACCGGATTGATTAGTTCAATCAAGCCGCTGCCGCAATCCATGACAACCAAACGCTTCGGGATACCAATCTGGATCGCAGACAAGCCTGCTCGACCTTTCGCAGCGTAAATGGTTTGGGCCATATCATCCAATATCTTTTCAACCTGCGGAGTAATGGATCGTACTCTTTTTGAAGTTTCACGCAAGATAGGGTCCCCCAGGCGAACGATCCTGCGTTCAGCCATTTCCTTCTCCCTCCCGCATTACTCAGTTTTCGATTTCAAGGTAGCAAATCAGGTCCTCGCTGTCAAAAAGAACCTCGCAAAATCTGAAATATCCTCTTAGGCAAGGGTGACAAATGCATGTAGATACGCTATCTTTATTGGTAAAGATAGATGTTTGTATATGAAAAGGGAGGCTACCATGCATTCATTGGCATCAACGCTGAACGAAACCATCCAACGAGAAAACCCGCACGTGTATGAAATGCTGTCCGATATCGCCAAGCTGATCTATTTCCCAAAAGAGGGGATTCTCAGCCAATCGGCAGAAGCGAAAGCAAAAGCGAAAAAGTACAACGCAACCATCGGGATTGCACTGGAAAACGGTCAACCGATGCACCTTAAGGTCATCCAAGATAACCTGTCTGCTTACCAGCCAAAAGACATTTACGAATATGCGCCCCCAGCAGGAAAGCCTGAGCTGCGTGCAGCATGGCGCAAAAAAATGATCGAGGAACAGCCTTCACTGGCTAATCATACGTTCAGTAATCCTATCGTTACAAACGCTTTGACGCATGGCCTGAGCATCGTGTCGGATTTGTTCGCTGACAGCGGCGACAGTGTCATCATCCCAGACAAAAACTGGGAAAACTACGAGCTTACTTTTTCGATCCGCCGTGGTGCGGAAATGGTCTATTACCCATTATATAACGACGAGATGAAATTTAATGCTGCTGCTTTGCGCGATGCCATTCTCGCACAAAAAGACAAAGGCAAAGCCATCGTCGTACTCAACTTCCCGAATAACCCAACAGGCTATACACCAGGCCCAGAGGAAGGAAAACAAATCATCGCTGCACTCAAAGAAGGCGCAGAGGCTGGAATCAACATTGTTGCAGTGACAGATGACGCGTACTTCGGCTTGTTCTTCGAAGATTCGATGCACGAATCTCTCTTCGCTGGCCTGTGCGATGTTCACCCTCGCATTCTGCCTGTAAAAGTAGATGGTGCTACCAAAGAGGATTACGTATGGGGCTTCCGCGTTGGCTTCATTACGTATGCATCCCCGTCCAGCGACTTGCTCAGCGCTTTGGAGCAGAAGACAATGGGAATCATCCGCGCGACTCTTTCCAGCGGATCACATCCTTCCCAAACGTTCGTCCTGCAAGCAATCACAGCACCGGAGTACAAAGCACAGAAGCAAGAGAAATTCGATATCATGAAAGGCCGCGCCAACCGCACCAAGGAAGTGCTCGACAGCGGTAAATACGATGACGTGTGGACCTACTATCCATTCAACTCTGGCTACTTCATGTGCCTCAAGCTAAAGACTGTCGAAGCAGAAACATTACGCCAGCACTTGCTGGAACAGTATGGCGTGGGTACAATCGCTCTCGGTCGAACCGATTTGCGCATTGCCTTCTCTTGCATTGAAGAAGAAAACATAGCGGACTTGTTCGAATTAGTCTACAGCGGTGTGAAAGATTTGGAAAATGCATTGACCAAATAACAAGCTCTATTGCAAAAGCGTCTTGACCTCGTGTCAGGGCGCTTTCGTTTTCCTTTATAAAAAAAGACCCGGATACCCACGAAATATAAATGCGAGGGTTTCCGAGACCTTTCCATCAAACTATTTCCATTCACTTTCCATCGAACGTATACGACGAGGCTGCTGTGTACCGATAAAAATGGAGGCAAGCACCAGGATCATCCCCACCCCATGCAACCAAGTAAATGCTTCATT
The DNA here is from genome assembly GCF_041644655.1 of Brevibacillus sp. BD137. NCBI lineage: Bacteria > Bacillati > Bacillota > Bacilli > Caryophanales > Paenibacillaceae > Brevibacillus > Brevibacillus sp. BD137. Next base: position 415,807 of record NZ_JAOTNO010000002.1, read on the forward strand.
CAAGAAAAAGACAGCCACGAGAGCAGCACTTATCGGCATCATTCCGGTGAACAAGCCCGCTTTGGATGCCTCCACCTTCTCCACCCCTTTGTACCAGAGAAAGAAGGATAAGACACTGGCCGTAACCGCATAGTACACGAGAAGCCACCAGACATTTGCAGGTACGGCACTCCAATTAAATCGCAAGCTTTCCCAGATCGCAAACGGAAGAAACAAGACAAAGCTGATGACATTAATCGCAGCCGTCATTTGAAAAGGCGTAATTTTCCCAGACAGTCTTTTGGCGAAAATCGTGAAAAGCGCTTCGCTGACGACTGCAAAAAATACGAACAAATTGCCAAGCATGCTTACCCAGTTTTGCTCCACTCCGCTACCTGTGAACGTAATGAAGCCGATGCCGCCGACTGAAAGACCGATTGCCACTAAGCTGTTGGCGTGTAATTTTTCCTTGAGAATCCAGAACGAAAACAAAGCGATGCAGGCAGGTACTGTACTCGTAATGATACCGGCGGCAGTAGCAGTCGTCCACTGAACGCCGTACAGCATGCAAATACTAAACAGAAACACGCCGAAAAACGACTGCCAGAATAGCACCTTGCCTTCCTCACGGCTCCAAGACGTTTTCCATTCTCCACGCATAGCGAGCAACGGCAATAGGATGACGATCGCAAGCAAAAAGCGCAGCTCCGAAAACAAAAACACGGGAACATGGGAAACAATTTCTTTCCCGATGGAGATGTTGCTTCCAACCAAGGCCATAGCCATGGCTAACTGTAAGTAAGCGAACAGCATGACAACCCGCTTCCCCCTTCAACCTCCTACCATTCTCTGCATCTGGCCAAACTGCCTGCGATTATCCTGCGTTTTGCCATTCTTTTTGAGAGGACGGAACCTTTTTTGTCTTTTTCTCGGCTGCTCCCACTAGCCAGGAACCAAACGGCAGTTTTCCCAGCCCATATGATAGGGCAAAAGAAAGAATCGTGCACAAGACGAATGCGACCACACTCCCCCACACGCCCGTGTGAAAAAGCTGGAGCTCGCGCAAAAGCTTCATCAAGTACGTTAAGATCAGCGCATGAATCAAATAAGCTCCATACGAATATTTCCCAAGGAGTCCTAGCCAATGTGTCCATTTGGACTGCTTCTTGCTCATCCATAGGCAGAGCGCGTACACAGCCAGTAAGCAAGCCATCGTATAGAGGAACATGGACGGCTTCAAGGATGTCGCTACGTTTAAATTGATCTGGCCTTGCCCTGAATCACGGAAAAGCTCATACCCAATGACTGCGTACAGGACACCAACCGAAATGATGATCCATTGCCAGTATCTTTTCAGCATGGCACGAAATGCAGGCAACGTGAAGGCGACCAAGCCACCGAACAAAAAGTAATAGAAATAATAGAACGCATTTCGATCTCGGTATTTGATGAAATACGTATCAAGCCAATTCATATCGAATCGGAAGCCGTGCGCCGGGATGTACCGCGCTGAAAACCACATGAGGCCCCCATAGATCAATCCGGTGACACCAAGAGCGAGAACTAGACGGAAGCGGCTTGTCACGAATCTGCGGAAAAGTTCAAATACTCTTTGCCAAAACGGATACAAAAGATAGAACTGAAAAATCATCACGACGAACCACAGATGATACGAGGATGTCCCTGTCAGGAAGTTTTTGCTTACATTCCAAATGAACGCTGCTCCATCACCCAGGGGCTTCTCCATCAAGTAAAGATAAACCACCGACCACACTCCATACGGAACCATAATTTCGGATATCCGTTTACGCGTGAAAGAAATATAGTTCACTTTTTCGGAGTAGTTGTAAAACAATACAAGACCCGTGATGAAAATGAATGCTGGAACCGCGAATTTTAGCAAATGAAACAACATTCCGTAGATGATCGACACCTGCTCTGTCAATCCCGGCTCACGGATGTATACACCAATGACATGCTGATAAACCACAGCCAAGAATGCAAAGGCCCGGATCAGATCCAACTCACCAATTCGTTCTTTTCGAGCCATAACCAAATACCAGATCCTTCCTATTTTACGAAAAAAAGTGCTACCTCCCATCTTACCGACCAAAAGTCAGTCTGACAAGTCTCAAATCGAAAAAGACTGATACCCTTAGGAGTAGTATCAGTCACCACTATCCACCTTGATCTGAAGATAAATCCGCTAGGCTGCGAATCGGCCAAATCAGGCTTTGTACCCCACGTGCATACAATGCTAGATGCGGAGTATCCGTGAGTGAGATCGACAGATTTTCGGTCATCACGTTTTCACGAATATGAAAGGCTGTCTCCTGTAGCTGCCACGGCTCGTGTACTACATCCGCAAACATCAATTGCTTCGTTCTGTCACACCTGCAAAAGAGCGTGTATCGCTCTGTCAGCCAATGCACCAGCGTTCCCTCTTTGGCGAAAAATTTGTCACTGAGAGGCTGGTAGCTGCCTTTGAACGAAGGAGTCTGAGATAGACCAGATAGGCGTCGAGAGGTGAAATCAATCCGATCCGCTTGGCGATGAAAAGCCATTTGGGCCCGATAATACGGCAGTCTGTACCAAAATTTCGCAATCTTGATCACGAGGGGATTCGACGTATCCAGCGAAAGAAAGTACACGCCCGTCTTCCCTTTCGCCTTCACATACGTCCGCACATTTATTTCAGGGAAAGTCGTCGTGAATGGTACAGAGGGCATCCGCCGCAGACGCACGCCACTCAGCAAAAACGGGATAATACTAATCCATGCCTTGCCATCGTAAGTATCGAGCTCAAGCCCTGCTGGAATCAGCGCTTTGATAGACGCCGGGGAAATTGCCCAATGTAAAAAAAGAAGATGCTCCCACGTCTGTGTCATGGTCCATCCGTTATACTGGGCAGGTGACTTGATTTGGATGATCCTCTGTTCGATACGAATCCCTCCCATTCGTACGTCGATCAAGCGATTTTAACTGGAAGAGGATGAATGATAGGCAAGGGGTACTTTCGTCACTTTGCTCGTCATCTCATCGAGTGAGACGAGATCCGCAGCGGTCACTTCACAAAGAGACGTTTTCCCCAGCGCGAGAATGGCAATTTCCATCTCATCCACAAACGAAAGAAAAAAGTTAGTCAAGTATTTCGCGGCTGAATCGGGGTCGAATTTGTTTTTCAAGCTCCCTGGATAGGTGATCAGCTCTGTCGGTGGTTCCCATGGTATTGCTTTTGTCACCTGATCATGAGTCATCGCCCACAAAAGAGCCGTCCCCATAAAGATGCCGTCTGCTCCCAAAGCAATCGCTTTCAAGCACTCACCCGGAGTATTATATCCGCCCCCAGACAATAAGGTAATTCGTTCTTTCACACCTTTTTTCTCCAAATAGCGCACGGCGCGGGTCAGGGCATAAATCGTTGGCAAACCGAAATCATCCTCCAGAATTGGAGGTCCTCCTTTTGTCCCCGCTTGTCCGCCATCAATACTGATAAAATCTACACCGGCTTGGATGACAATCTCCAGGTCTTTTTCAAGAATGGCACTGGCGCAGATTTTGACGCCAATCGGGACGCCGTCTGTTATGGTACGCAGCTTGTCTACGAGCTGCTTGAGATCTTCCGGCTTCTGTACTTCCGGATGCCGCGAAGGAATGACGATCATTTCTTCGTCCTGAACCCCCATGATTTCAGCAGCTTTTCCCTGAATATATTCAGCGGGGATAAAGCTCGCGGAAGCTGCAGTCGCCCCCTGTCCAAAATGGATTTCGATGGCGTCCGCCTGTCGCAAAATTTCCGGCTCCTTTGCCCACTTTCCCGAGTTGTATTGGAGAATCAGATGTTTGGCGAATTTCCTTTCTTCCGGCAGTAACGGACCTTCACCCGTATTCGTCAAACTCCCCACGGCGGCCGTTCCTTTTGCAATCGCGATTTTCACATCCTCACTTACACCGATACCGTATCCCATCGCCCCTGCCATGATCGGAATGTCCAAGGTTAACGGCTTTTTTGCCATGGGTCCAATCGTGATTTGCATATCCACTTCTATATCCTCACTCGCAGGCATCTTGGCCAGCTGTGCAGGAGAAAATATCAAGCTATCGAAGTTCAAGAACTTACGTGGACTTCCGAAAGGACGTTCGATGGCTTGTCCAGTAGCTGCTCGCAAACTGTTCTCCAGAACATAGCGTGGACTGACTTTGGTCATTGCAGAGACCATCTCGAAAATATTTTCCGGATAGCGGTCTGACATAAGGCGCTTCATGAACTTGGCGAGTAGCCACTGTGTAAGAGGACGAAAAAGACAGATCAAAAGCAGTCCCACCACGATGAGTGCTACCATCGATCCTACAAAGGAGCCGATCAAAAACGGAATCCAGTTGCCAGCCATCCTCTTTCTCCTTCCTACTTTTCAGAGCGCTGCTGCTTGTTACCCGGCTTGTGAGATAGGAAAATTTTGCCCCAACCCTTCCACTTTTATCCGATGCTCTACCCTCACGCTGAAGGAACAAAAAAACGTCCACCTTAACTGGACGTTTTCGAGAGAAGCCCTCCTTTTCGTTTCATTGGTACAAATTTGCCGTATGTCAAACAGCGCCAAAGCCATTCTGCCGGACCAAACTGATAGTTGGCGAGCCACCAGCGACTAGCCAAGATTTGCGCAAAGAAGATCACCAAGCTCAGCACCAATCCGAGCGCCAACCCAGACGTTCCATATAAATGTCCAACACGTACAACCAATATGACGATGATGGTTTGGCTCAAATAGTTGCTTAATGCCATTCTGCCGACCGGTTCCAAATGCTTTAGTATGCGCTGTCCGCTCTCTTTCCGATAAAGAAGCAGCAGTGACGTGATGTAAAAAGCGCACAGACTAAGACCGCTCCAGGTGACAAAAGTCTGAACGGCGACCGAGATCGAGGCAGGGAATTTTACGAAGCCAAATTGAACAAGCGGAATCATCGGTACAAGCACAACACTCAAGCTCAGCGCCAGCCACCATACGCGGCGAATGGCTGGAATAAATTCTTCCGTCCTAGCAAATACTCCTCGCTTGGCTGCCAAGAATCCGAATAAAAAGAGAGGAAGTACCGATAGGATGACAAAAAACTCAAAGGGAAGAACTACCGGAATTTCGTAACCAAGACGGAATTGCAACCTCTCGATAATCGACCCATTCGTATACGTATTGATTGCCTTTTGAATGAGCGATGACTGATCTGGCATAGAACCCAGGTCCTCGGGAACAGTCAGAATAAGAGCAGACAGGGTCTGCATACCAATCAAGAGCGTCCACGCCCATCTTTTGATTGTCTTTTCTTGCCTGTGGTAAAACAGCAACAGGAGAAAACCAGCTAGGGCGTACGTATGAAGAATGTCTCCATACCAGAGGAAAACGAGATGGGCCATACCGAAAATCAGCAGAACTGCTAATCTGCGAGTAAATAGGCTCCGATAAGGCAACTGCTTGCTCTCGGCGCGATGCATAAACAGAAAAAAACCTACCCCAAACAAAAACGAAAAAATGGTGTAAAACTTCGCTTGTACAAACATGTTAAACAAAAGCCGTATCCAAGCATCTATTTCCGAATGGGTATTGACCATCCCTGCATCTGGTAAGAACATGATGGGAAACAAAAATGACGGCATATTCACTAGCAAGATCCCCAAGAGGGCAAAGCCTCGAATCCCATCTAGCTGTCGGATTCGCTCACCTTCTGCAACAGGTGCTACTTTCACGTCAATGAACCTCCTCAACAACCCCCAAGATTTAACACTTTTAATACGAATGAATCTTGAAAAAAGTAACAAAATGCTTCTTCCACACCAAAAAGAGCTTCGCAAAAACGAAGCCCTCTCTTTCGTCCTGCCTTATTTGGATGGGGTGGTTGTTGTTCCTGTTCCTGTGCGGTCTGTCCTTTTCCGAAAGTCGAGCAAAACCCCGACAAAACCAGCAAATATTGCTGGCATGATCCAACCCGCCCCTTCCTTATAAAACGGAAGGACACCCAAGATATCGTTCCAGCTCTGATGAAAAAACGTAAGATTCATCAAATCCACGACACCAAAAACCGTCACAACGGCGACTGTCGTCATATACACAGACGAATGTGCAGATATCCAGCGCTCAAGCAACGCCAACAAAATGAGTACGATAGCAATCGGGTAAATGGCCCCCAAGATCGGGACAGATACACTTAAAATCTCCGATAGACCCAAGTTTGCGACACCCATGCTCAGGACACAGAGAATAATCGCCCATGCTCTGTAGGATAAGCTTTTGAATCGTCCATGAAAGTATTGACTGCAAGAAGTTACGAGTCCGATGGATACACAAAGACAGGCTACAGTGAAGATGACACCAAGAATCAGCGTACCGCTTGTCCCAAATAGCTGCCTCATGATTGCTGTCAGGAGCAGCCCGCCATTCTCTGGCCGTCCTAAAGACGCACCGGATGAACCAAGCAATCCCAAAATGACATAGATGAATGTCAGCAACATACCTGCTCCAATGCCTGCCTTGATCATATTCGCAGACAGTTGCTTTTTGTCCTCAATTCCCTTGCTACGCAGTGTATTGGCGATCACGATACCAAAAACGAGTGCAGCCAAAGCATCCATCGTTAAATACCCGTCCAGAAAACCTTGCACAACTGGATTGGTGGCATATTTTCCTGCTGGTACCCCCGTAGGACCAAGTGGTGTGAATAAGCTCTTCACGTAGATCAATGCAATCATAGTCAACAGTGTAGGCGTCAGTATTTTCCCAAAGCGATCAATCAATTTGGAAGGAGTCAGACTGAACCAAAAGACAATGCCAAAAAATACGAGTGTATAGAGGAAAAGACTCCAGGGGGAATCAGCTGCTTGTCCCGGCAAAAATGGCGCCATTCCCATCTCGTACGCGAGACTACCTGCACGCGGGATAGCAAGTGCGGGTCCAATCGACACATAAATCAAAATAGGAAAAATAAGAGCAAAGCTTGGATGAACACGACTTGCCAATTGGTAAAAGCTCCCTGCCTTTGCGATGGCAATCACACCAAGAATGGGAAGACCAACAGCAGATAATACAAAGCCTGCAATCGATAGCCAAACAAGGGAACCAGCCTCTTGACCCAGATAGGGTGGAAAAATAAGGTTTCCTGCACCAAAAAACATTGAAAACAGCATAAAACTGACCAGCAGCATTTCTTTCTTAGACAAGGTTATCATCGACGTGTATATTACCTCCCACCTTATTGAGAGGCATTCTATCAATTTTTGCGTTTCTTCGCTAGTAGCAACGCCATAGTTGTAATTGAAAGATTTTTCTCACTACCATTCGTTGTAAAAAAACAGAGAAAACCACCTGTCCATCTCTCACCGTTTGAACAACATCGACAAGTGGTTTTCCTCTTATCGTTTTCGCATGGAAACAATTCGTTTGTAAAAGGTCTTATCCTCCAGCTTTTGAAAAAGAGCAAGAGAAGGTCGGAAGTTGGCCTCAATAATCCACGGTTTGCCATCCACATCAATCCCTAAGTCCAAACCGATCTCCCGGAGTGTCGGATAGACTCTTCCCAATCGATTAGCTACTGCCGATGCTATCATGCGGATATCACGCAAGAGATGCGGGCCCGCTTTTATATTCGACAGCTTGATTGCAGTCTGGATGGGCAAAACTTTTCCACGGCTGCGAGCCACATTTGTCACGATAAAGCCCGGACCTGCAAGCTTTGCACACCACCCCGTTATCACCCAAGGCTCCTTATTGCTCCTGCGCTGGATCATGACACGCACATCAAAAGGCTTGCCCTTGATTTTCCCGAGTGGGATACGTGGCTGGAGCAGGTATGTTTTAGGTCGAAACAACGACTCCACGTATCGGATCGTAGCCTCCTTCCCCTCCACGAGACGCTTACGACTCCCACTATGGACCAAATACTTCTCTTCTCCTCGCGCCGTTACTTGAATAATCCCTGCCCCACCGCCGCCTCCCGAAGGCTTCAGCATCACGTGTGTAAACGCTTCTGCATACTCCCAAAGCTCTTCAGGAGAGTACACGCGGGTTTTGGGCAAATACTCCAGCAAAAGTTCGTCTTTGACCATGTGCTTATGCTTGCCCCATTTTCCTACGTTTGGCGGTTTTATGGCAGTGTCTCTCCATTCTTTATCAGATGATGCTCCTCTATTTTCGTGATGCGATTCTGTTCGTCCACAAACACGACCTTGGGAACGAGCTGTTCCATCTCGGTTTCATCGTACATGCCCATACTCAAAATGATGACGAGATCTCCCGGCGAGAATAAGTGGGCAGGTGGACCGTTCAAACAGATGACTCCGCTTCCCGATGCTCCGGGTAACGCGTATGTTTTCCAGCGCGTGGCATTACGCAAACTGGTTACTTGCACGATTTCATAAGGCTTGATATCTGCCGCATCCATGAGAGCAACGTCAATTGTGATACTCCCCACGTAATCCAGTTCGGCCTGCGTAACTGTCGCCCTGTGAATTTTGCCTTTGCACATGTGTCGTTGCATAGACGGTTCACTCCTTTCCAAACCGATGACATTAGTCTATGTGGGATGGATTGTCCATGAAACCACCTGCGAAAGGAAATCTGGTTAGGGGAGATAACACGCTGCCTGCAAATCGACTCCATAGGTGCGGCATAATTGGCTCAGTTCTTTTGTCAGATTTGGATCGAGAGGAATACCGTTTTCCATGCGTTCTTGCTTTTTTCGGCTCTCGATCTCCCCAGGAATGAAAATTTCCGTGATACCTTCTTTCCTAGGTACACTTTTCACCTCACGAATGTAGGCATCCATATTGGCACAAAAATCGGGGAGTGACATAAATCGTTCAATATTCACTGTCAAGAATAGATGTCCTACATTTTGTGGATCGTTCCAATTGTCATATAGGCTTTTTACATGTGGTCCCGTTGCTGCACCCGTTAGCAGCCCACACAAGATATCGATGAACATCGCCAATCCGTATCCCTTTGCTCCCCCGATCGGCAAAAGTGAGCCTAGCAGGGCTTTTGTGGGATCAGTCGTTTCCTTCCCATTGGCATCGATGGCCCAATCTGCAGGAATGGATTCTCCTTTTTTAACGGCTAAGGCGATTTTTCCCCTGGCAGCAACACTTGTAGCCATATCTAGCAAAAAGGATGGCTCTTCTCCTGCAGGTATTCCCGCCGCAATCGGATTTGTTCCGAAAAAAGGGCGAATCCCCCCTGTTGGCGCCATGGCTTCGGGGGCGTTGGAAAGAACAATGAGTATCTTTCCTTCAGTGATCGCTCGTTCTGCATAGTACGAGCAGGAGCCAAAGTGGTTGGAATGACGAACACCAACTAGGCCGATTCCCATCTGCCGCGACAATTTAATCGCTTCCTCCAATGCCGCAACCCCGACTACCGCACCCAAATGGTTTTTGCCGTCTACCAGTGCTGTTGCTCCCTCCTGTTTCCATACCACAGGTTCATCATTCAATTCGATCAAGCCTGCTTCGATTCGTTGGATATAGATCGGCAGCCTCGCCAAACCATGGGATTCGATGCCGCGCAAATCAGCATGGATGAGGGATTCTGCGACAAGCCTTGCATGCTCATGTCTGGCACCTGCCTGTACAAGCACTTCTGTTACGACTTGCTCCAAACGCTTCCAATGAAAGAGTGCAGGGTGCATCTTTTCTTTTTCCCCTCCTTCACCGCTGTTCTATACTTCGCCTGCTTCCTAATCTGAATATAGATATGTCGCGCGTTGATTGACCGCTACAGGCATTGACCCAGTTCAGGAGACGATACCAACAGAAAAAGGAGCACCCAGTAATTGGCACTCCTTTTTCGTATATCTATTCGTAACTGGCTAGTATCGTAATAATCTGATCCTGCATCTTGGTAAACAGCTCTTCATCCTCTACATAGCCATTAAATAGAATCGAAACGATGAGCTTCTCCCCGCCTTTTGTCGTGATATAGCCTGACAGTGTGTTCACACCCGTCATCGAACCTGTCTTCGCATGAAGATTATTTGCGGCAGGTGTGTCCTTCAAGCGGTTTTTCAGTGTACCATCTATTCCCGCTATGGGTAAAGATTCATCATAAGCGGCAAATGTTGATTCTTTGGTCATCCCTTCAAGCACAGATGCGATCTGCCGAGCAGAAATTAGATTGTAGCGGGTCAAACCAGATCCATCCATCATGTCGAAGGTCGTATTCCCGCCAAGTGAAGCTACGGCTTCCTGAACGACCTCTGCACCACTGGCTGCGCTCCCTTTGCCTTTCTTTGCCGCTCCGAGCGTCTTGAGGAGCATTTCTGCGTAGTAATTGTCACTTCGCTTGTTGAGGTACTGAACGATGTCCTTGAGCGGCAATGACTCAAATTGTGTCCATTTCACAGCTGCTGGAGGAACTGGCTGGATCAGCACTTCGCTTTTTGGAGCAAACGCAATTCCTTGCTGCTGCAACGTTTCCCTCAGTACGGTCCCCACGTACTTGGCTGGCTCCTCCACAGGTACGCGCTCGTAATCCCCTTCGTGATCAAGCGGGAGGTTCCCTGACAGTCTGATGGTATTTGCTCCACGGTCACGCAGGATCGCAAACGTATTTTCTTCCCCTTTTTGTACGGTCTTGGCTTCATTGATCACCTGCACATACGCTGTTTTGGGTAGCACATTGATGTCCACTGGCTTGCCAGCATCGTTAGCGGGCTTGAATTCGATCATGACCGTCCCTCGGTTTAATGCGAGAGCACCTATGGTCGGGTTGTAATAGTAGCTCTCGTCATCCCATGCCCAGCCGAGGCCAAGCCGTTGTTGATCAAAGTAGCTGTCATCCATCACGAGGTTCCCGTTGATACGCGTGATTCCTTGTTGCTTGAGCCACCCTGCTATTTTTTCAATCGACACACCTTCCTGCACCTGGAGTGCATTCTCCGTATGCAAGGTAGGGTCACCGTATCCTTTCACATACAGATTGCCCTGTTGTATACCGGAAGCGGTGATCGGGGCATCTCCATACACTTCTGTTTTAAATACGTAATCCGAGCCAAGCTGGTTCAACGCTGTTGCGGTCGTCAACAGCTTCAAATTCGAAGCAGGGGTAAGCAGTGTGTCTGCATCCCTCTCGTATAAAACAGGGTCGCCTGTTGTATCCAACGATTTGATGATGATTCCAGCCGTTACCCCTGCTGCTTCCGGCGTATCAAGGATAGGATCGATCAAAACAGAGAGTGGGTACGACTTTTTCTCTGGAAGGCTGAATCCTTCCGGTGCTGCGATATCTGGGTAGGTTGTTAATAAAATTCCGATTCGATCCTGTAGCTCCCTCGCATACTTCGATTTATAGATGCCGTTGATTAAAATCGAAAAGGCCAGCTTATGACCATTCCTTGCTGTTACATAACCCGACATGGTATTGACTCCGCTTAGCGAACCTGTCTTAGCAAACAAATTCTTTTCTGCACTGGTTCCTTTCATGCGGTTTTTCAAGGTACCGTCTACTCCTGCGATTGGGAGTGATTTTTCCAGTTCCGTTCGATATTCTTGCCCCTGTAAAAAGATAAGCGCTTCGATCATCTGCTCTGGAGTGATCATATTAAATCTCGATAACCCCGAGCCATCGACCTGACGGAAGCCTGACTCAATGCCAGCGCGCTTCATCACGTCTGCTACCGCTTCACTGCCTGCTTCAAAGCTGCCCTCGCTTTTCTGGGTGACCCCCAGCGTCTTTAAAAGCATCTCCGCATAGAAGTTGTCACTATCCTTGTTGAGCTCCACCGTGATCTCACCTAATGGTTTGGACAAGTGGGTATAGAGAGGCACTCCGCTTTGCAGCACGGTTTTCTTCACTTCCGCCTTCGGATGTAAGGCTATCCCTTGTTTTTGCAACTGATCCTTCCATAGATCGCCTGCATAAAAAGCCGGGTCTTCCATCGTGACATCTTCATCATAAGGAGCTGCTTGCACCCCGATCGTACCGGATACGATGATTTCATTTTTTCCGCGCGGACGCTCGACAAGCACGTTGCTCTCCTTGCCCGCTGTCGTTTTCAACTGGTTTGTGACTGTTATGTATGTGGTAGCTGGGTTCATCGTCAGGACGGGGGCATCGTTCACCGTTTTTCCAGGGGTTGCGGTTAGGGTCGTAACGTTTTTATTTATGGCTAATCCACTTATCTGAGCGCTGTACCCATACGGTTCGTCATCCCACATCCAGCTCGTGCCCAGTCTGGTCTCATCGAAATAGCTATCATCGAGAAGGAGGTTTCCATTGATTCGTTTGATCCCCAAATCTTTGATGGCTTTTACCATTTGCTGCAAATCGTCCGGGGTCAGGCTAGGGTCCCCATAGCCTTTTAAAATCAGATCACCTTGCAAAATACCTCCGTTATTTACCTTTCCTGAAACAAACACCTCGGTCTTCCATTGATAATCCGGCCCCAGCTTATCCAGACCCGCAATGGTCGTAAACAGCTTCATGTTGGAAGCCGGGATAAAATTACGTTCGGCATTGTGCTTATATACGTACTTTTTGTCGGTTAGATCGTAGACCGCAATTCCAGCGTACATCCCCTTGCTATTCTCATCGTTTTTCAAATCGGCGAGGAATTTTTCTATGTGGAGTGCAAGAGGACTAGAAGAAGTGGCCTCTTCCTTGGCTAGCGCAGGCGAAGCTGCTACCTGCAACAAAAGAGCCAACACGAAAAACCACGTACCGACACGTCGAAAAGCAAATAAATGATTCATGATAACCTCCTTGTCATAGTCTGGGCGATTTCAACCAACAAATCACAGTACGCCCCCATGATAGCACGTATTCTATTTATTCGGAATATTACCATTATACTAAAAACACACAGGAATGAACGATACCCATTCCGTTCATACTACCTTCAAGACTTCTTTTGTTTGGAGGAAATGGTTTCATGTTCTATCAATTGCTGCTTTGTCTGTCACTTCTCTGCAGCTTTTCATTCCCTGTCCATGCCCAAACGGACATCGGGCGGGTACAAGTAGATCCCGCCTCCTTTTCTTCCCTTGGGGAGCTCGTCAAAAAGTGCGACTTGATCGTCATCGGGCGGGTAGACGGTACCCATCGGTCGTATCCCACGGGACGCACCCTTGCCCAAGGCAAGATTATGAACTACACACAAAGACTTCAGGTAAAAAAGACCGTAAAAGGCACAGCAACCAGACTATTAACAGTGGTTAGCACTGGCGTAGAGCCGCTTCCTGATGCCTCCAGTCCGCTCAACCTGCAATATCCTGGGCCGCTGGCGGAAGGGAATTATTTATTGTTTTTACGAAAAGTGAGCGGATCACAGCTGTACAGTACGGCAGGTCTCTGGCAAGGCATTTATCCAATCTATCAAGGAAAAACAATTGCTCTTTCCAACCTTGGCTTTACCGAGCTGAACCGGCTATCACAAGAAGAAGCTGTCCGAAAAATAACAGCGATATCCCGCTAACACTACAGCAAAAAACCGCTCTATGAAACGAGCGGTTTTTTGACGCTTCCATCATGTGCTGTCAGTTGCGCATCACGTAGATAAAAATCACCATAGACACAGCACAAGCGAGTACACTGAGAATAAACCCCCAGATCACCCATTTGCTATTCGTCTTGTTTATGTGTTTATCGTCCATGGAAACTTCTCCTCATTCGATCATTCACCTTCTATTATAAGGTTGTTTGACAGGAAAGGGAAACCGTTAATATGGCGAAAAATTATTAAAGACCTTCTATCGTAAGACGACGAATCCCCAGTGCACACCCGCTCGTCACGAACAGTACACACATGACCACAAACGCCCCCAGCTCTCCTAGTGACAAACTTTCTTGACTGAGCACGCCCATGCCAATCGTCAAAAGTGACTGGGGAAAGAACATCCCGAGCCCAGACACATACAAGCCCAACCCTACAAAAACAGAGCAAACACTAATGCCGACAGGTACAGCAAAGCTCTGTATCCGCGTAGAAAGCCATAGCTGGAAGGAAATAATGGTGAGCGAAGCCAGCCAGCCTCGCAGGATCCATCCGAACACTTCCAAAGGAAACGAAAAATGTGCATGTAGTCCAGCGATGAAACCCGCGCAAATATACAGCACGAAGAAGAAAAGCTGCACACCAAAAAGAAGAACGCCAACCACCACCAGCTTCGCGAAAAAAATCGTTGGAGTCGATACAGGCGCTGTCAGGATGACATTCCAGTTTCGGTTTACATGCTCCAATCTGCACGCAAACGAACAGCAGATCGCGATGAGAATGGGCAAGAAAAATTCTCCGTAGAACAAGCTCACCTGCGTCCATAGGCTGTACCAGCCATTTTGCAGGATCGCTTGGTTCATCCAGTAGTTGGCAAAACCGATCAGCGTACTGAAAACAGGAAGCACAAGCAAAACGAGCCATATACGCGAGCGTCGAAGCTTTACCCATTCTGCTCCCAAACATCTGATTAGCATACAAGGTCCTCCCTATACGTCTTGCCGGGATACGTGAATGCTCCCAGCAAGGTAAAATGCGATGCCCATGAATACGACGATGATCGGTAAAGAAAGACCGATTTCTCGTGTAGTAAACCGCATCGTTTCGTTCACGTACTGATACGTAACGGGCGAAAAGTCTACATAGTACGACCAGATGAAAAGGCGTCCGACTTGTGGCGGAAACAAGCTCGCTGTCATGCCAATGAATCCCCCGATCATACCGAGGCATAGGCTGAATGCCTGATTTTTGATGGCGAGAGAGACCCATTGTTGCAGTGCAATCACCACGAGGTTTGTCACCGTGGTTCCTACTACAAAGCGGAGGAATAGGCCAATCGGGACTGGCTCGGCTAAACCAAAGCCAATGCCAAAGGCCACGATCGCCAAAGCTTGTAGAATGACGGCACCCCCCATCAAAACAGCCGCAGAGACGAATTTTGCCGCATAAACAGCTTTCCTACTGACAGAAGCAGCCATCAGCAGCTTCCATGTACGCCCTTTGTGTTCCATATCACAAATCCGTGAAACAATGACAGCCGAACCGATCGGCAAAAACAATCCGTTCATAGCTGTAATCGTGACCAGTATGGCGCTCCACGTCTGCGCATCCGGATTTTTTGTCATGGAGATACTGACAGCCATAAACCCCCATGCCAGTTCGATACTCAAAAGAATGGCGAGCATGAGAAACAAACGCTTATGTCGAATTTTATAAAACTCCAGCCAAAGCATCCGCATTACAAACTTCCCTCCTTGCCTGTAAGGGAAAGGAAAATACTCTCCAAGCTTTGTTTGTGCACTTCAATGCGATAAACATCAATGCCCGCCATCATCAGCGCCCGGTTTGTCTCCGCTACCTCTCTATCCCCCATCTCTTCCATCACAAGGAAGCCATCTTGGAGACTTGGAGAAAGCTCCCGATCTTGAAGAACTCTTCTCGCTTTGTCATTGTCCTGCGTTTTCAACCAAACACGAGGCCGACTATTCCGTTGCAGTTGGTCCATACTCCCTTGAAACAAGAGTTTCCCCCCGTGGATAATGCCAATGGACGTGGCCACTTGCTCAATTTCTGAGAGCAGATGGCTGGAGAGCAAGACCGTCATTCCATACTGGTGTGGCAATGATTGAATCAATTCCCGAATTTCACCGATTCCCGCAGGGTCCAGACCGTTTGTCGGTTCGTCGAGGATGACGAGCTTAGGAAAATGCAGCAAAGCCATGGCAATTCCCAGACGCTGCTTCATCCCTAGCGAATACTGGTCTACCTTTTTGTTCTGTTGTTTTTCCAAACGGACGATTTGCAAGGCCTTCTCTACTTGTTTGTCCGGGACATCTCGCAACCGCTGCATGACGCGCATATTTTCCAGACCGGTAAGATGGCCGTAATAGGAAGGAGCCTCGATCAAGGAACCCGTCTGACTCAGTATCTCAAGTCGATTCCTGCTAAAATCCTTCCCGAATACAGATACACTCCCTTCAGTCGGCTTGACTAATCCTAGCAGCATTTTCAGAGTTGTCGATTTTCCTGCACCATTTGGTCCGAGGAAGCCATAGACCTCCCCTTCTCCTACCGCAAGATTCACCCGCTGGACGCAATAGGCTCCTCCATAGTTTTTGGAAAGGTTTTCCGTTCGAATCACCGTATTCATCTCTTCTCGCTCCTATCTTTTGGTCTCTCCTACGAAATCATAGAGTCCCAACCCGTCGAAAAGCTGACAAGAATCTTACAACAACCTTAAATCGACTCCGAGTGGGTAGAACACACAAATCGAGCGAGTATAATGAATACGGGTGATTCAATATGGAAGAGTGGAAACAGAAAAAAGTGCTCATCGTGGAAGATGAGCTGGAAATCAGAAACATGATCGATGGATTTTTACGTAAGGAAGGATTCTCTCGAATTTTTCATGCGGGTAGTTGTAAAGAGGCGTTAGTGATATGCGCTTCGGACAAGCCAGATATCGCAATCCTGGATGTCATGCTGCCTGATGGCGATGGATTTGGACTATTGACTTCGATCCGTCGTTTCTCGCAAATCCCTGTCATTTTCCTGTCAGCGAGAGGGGAAGATGAAGATCGATTGCTCGGACTTGGCCTGGGCGCTGACGACTATATTGTGAAACCATTTTTACCGCGCGAGCTCGTTCTTCGTCTCCTGGTCATTTTACGACGTGTTTACGCCCCGCCCCAAATCGATCGTCTGCCCGTTTTCCAGCTTGGTGACAGTACGATCGATTTGGAGGCAGCAATCGTGACGAGAGATCACCACGAACATGCCCTGACTGCCAAGGAACACGCGCTCTTGCGAAAACTCTATGAAAATCGAGGACGAATCGTCACGAGCGATGCCCTGTGCCAATCCGTATGGGGGGACGATTACTACGGGTATGAAAACACCCTGATGGTTCATATGAGGCGCATTCGCGAAAAGATCGAGCCATGCCCGTCCACTCCTGAATATTTGCTCACGGTAAGAGGACTCGGATACAAATTACTCGTAAAGGAAGAGTTGTAGATGGATGGAGCCGCACGAATTTTACGTCGTTATACAGGTGCTTCTATCCTGATCGCCGTCTTTTTGCTCATCGTCAATTACATCATTCTCGGCACATTTGTTTTCAAAGGGATGAACGAGGGCTCTCCTCCCATTCACGTCACACAAGCTGTCGCAGAGGGTCTCCACAAGAACGGTTCCCACTATACATTGGGACCAAATGCACAAGAATGGTTGCAAAAAAGCCAGGCTTGGGCGATGTTGATTGGAAGCGATGGGAAGGTCATTTGGGACTATGTCATACCGAACGAATTGCCCCGCACTTATTCTCTGGCAGAAGTGGCGCAGTTCTCGCGAAATTACTTACAGGACTATCCTGTTTTTGTTTGGGAGCATGAGTTGGGGCTGGTCGTCGTGGGCTACCCGAGGGACAGTCTCGCCAAGTACCAGTTTCATTTTCCGATCAGTTGGTTAAGCGATTTGCCGTATCGATTAGTGGCTTTGCTTTTCGGAAATATCCTGCTCGCCGCTCTTCTCTCTCTGTTCATCGGCTCTCGACTCATTCGGGCAATCCGCCCACTGATTAGCGGGATTCATACTCTGTCAGAAGATCAGCATACACATGTCGAGGCAAAAGGAATGTTCAGCGGGATTGCGCGAAGCATCAATCATGCATCGTCGCTTCTGCAAGAGAAGAACGCTTTGTTAAAAGCCAGAGACGAAGCACGCTCGAATTGGATCGCTGGAATCTCCCACGATATACGCACGCCACTATCAATGGTGCTCGGGTATGCCAGTGAACTGGAAGAGAGCGACGCGGTGCCTTACGAGCAGCAGCAAAAAGCAAGCATTATTCGAAAGCAAGGGGAAAAGCTCCGTTCTTTGGTCAGCGACTTGAATCTCGTTTCCATGCTGGAATACGAAATGCAGCCTATTCATACCAAACCGATTCGGCTATCGACACTTGCGCGGCAAATTGTCACTGACTTTTTAAACAATGATTTGGCAGAGGCGTTTACCATTGAGCTGGATGTCACGACTGAGCAATGCTTCGTAATGGGTGATGAAAAACTTCTCGTCCGCGCCATCACGAATCTGATCCATAACAGCATCGTGCATAACCCATCAGGCTGTCACATCCACGTGCAAACGGCCCTGTCACCCAACCAGCGCAATGCTCTTTTGATTATCACTGATGACGGAAAAGGCATTGAGCCAAGCATGCTGCCTGACTTGGTGGAATTGCCTTATTCGTCGAAAAGAAAATCTCCCTTACAAAATGGTCATGGTCTCGGGTTGCCCATGGTTGCACGTATTGCTGCCGCTCATCATGGACACCTGCTGTTAACAAGCGATACAGGAAAAGGGATGACAGCAGAACTTTGTTTCCCCCTCTCCTCCTAAAAGGAAGACATCATAGAGAAAGCACCTCCTCTGTCTGGCTAATCGAGAGTAGACTCTCAAAAGCGTGCAAAGGGGTGCTTTTTGACTGGTTACTTCACGAGATCGCGCATGATCTCTTCTGCTTTGATGTCAGCTGTTATCAGCTTCTCTTTTTTCATCCAATCAATCAGTGTTTGCCAAGATTCGGCCGTCTGGTATGCAAAAGGCTTTTCCCCCGCATCCATCAACGGAATCAGGATATCCAAGCTCTTGGTCTCAATGTCTTTTTCCAGCGGGAAATCGGCAGCCTGTTTGGCAAGTAACAGATCGAGTACCTTTTCCTTATTATTTTTCACATAGTCCTGACCCTTGCCAATCGCACGCAGGAAACCTTCCACAGCTTTCTGCTTTTTGCCCAAAGTCTCGTCACTTGTTGCCAATACGAGCTCATAATAGTCTGGAACACCAAACTCAAAAGGCTTGAACGCATTGACTGGAATGCCGTGCTTCTCCAAAATCAGTTGTTCGTGGTTGATATAGCCACCTACTACGGCATCGACCTTTTTGGCCGTCAACGCCGGGACGATGTCAAAGCCGATATCCGTGAAGGTCAGTCCGGAATCATCGCCACCACCATGCTTCACAACTTGACGTACAATCGATTCATCAAGTGGAAGGGACGGATAACCAATATTTTTTCCAGCCAACTTTTGCGGAGTATCGATTCCACTGTCTTGGCGCGTCATGATCACGTTTAACGGATGACGAACGAGTGCACCTACAGATACGACAGGAACTCCTTCTGCACGAGCTTGAATAAGCTGTGGTTGATAGCTGATTGCCAAATCTACTTTGCCCGCAGCCGCCATCTTCAACGGATCATTGCTGTCCGAAGGCATTTGCATGGTCACCTTGAGATTCTCGTCTTTGAAATAGCCTTGCTCCTCTGCTGCATACAAGAAGGAATGAACGGCATTCGGATACCAATCGAGCGCAATCGTCAGCTCAGTAGGCTCCGCTCCTTTATCAGCAGGGGCTTGCGTCTGACCAGCATCCGAGCTCGCCTGATTGCCGCAAGCAGCAAGACCTGTTGCCAATGTAAGTGCCATGAATGCTTTCGTCCATTTGTTGAAAGGTTTCATTGTTGTTCTCCTTTGATTTTCATATGCGGGGAAAAATGACGTTCGATTCGTCCAGCCAACCAAAACAGCAGCATACCGAGAATCGAGAGCAACAGGACCGAGGCAAACAACGCGGGTGCCTGAAAATTGCCGGATGCCCGTCTGCCAAAGTACCCGAGTCCTTCGCTCGCTCCCAGCCATTCCCCAATGGTCGCTCCGGCCACACTGTAGGTAGCTGCCACTTTGAGACCACTGAAGAAATGAGGTAAACTCGACGGGAGTTGCAGCTTGGTGAAAATTTGTCCGTTTGTTGCCCCCATGGTTTTTAACAGCTGAAGCATTTCCTTGTCCGTCGAGCGAAGTCCATCATACGCGTTGACGACAATCGGAAAGAAAGTAAACAGAATCGTAACCGCGATTTTTCCAGATAAATCATACCCGAACCACAGAATGAAAACGGGTGATAGCGCGATAATGGGGATCGTTTGAGAGATGACGATATACGGATAGACCAAGCGCTCCACAATTCGACTGCGAATCATCGCAAATGCAAGGGAGATTCCAAATACAATCGAGATCGATAGCCCCAGTAACACTTCTTTTAACGTCGCCCAAAGATGTACACCTATTAGAGAGGCGCGTAAATCCCACAAAGACACAATCACAGCGCTAGGCGGTGGTAAAATGAATGGCTGCACCCCGAGGAAGCGACATCCAGCTTCCCACACCAGAAGAAAAATGGCGATGGAGATACCAAACCAAATGCCTCTGCCCATCATGCTTCTCTCCTCAACGGCTTCATTGTTGCTTGGCGATCCTGTCGAAGCCGTTCCCAAATCTGTTCACGCAATGCCAAAAATTCGGCTTGGTTGCGGCTGCTCGCCGTTCGCGGTCTGCTCACCGGAACGGTTAATTCGATCGGCTTGGTGATCGGACTACCTGCAAGCACGATAATACGATCAGCAAGTAAAATGGCTTCGTCGATGTCATGTGAAATCATCAGCATCGTACTGCCTGTTTCCTGCCACTTTTCCATCAGCCACTCTTGCATGTCCATTCTCGTAATTCCATCCAATGCACTAAACGGCTCATCCAACAGCATCATCTCTGCGCCTGAAAACAAAGCCCGTAAAAAAGAAACCCGCTGACGCATCCCACCAGAAAGCTGGGCTGGATAGCTGTCAGCCCAGTCCTGAAGCCCATACCTTGGCAATTGCTGTCTGACACGCTCATGCGCTTCTTTTTTCGTCATACCTTTGATTTCCAGCGGCAAAGCTGCATTTTCGACAATCGTACGCCATGGCATGAGCAAATCGCGTTGGGGCATATAGCCGACCTGCCCCAAACGATTTGCTACCGGTACACTGCCGAGCCTGATTTCGCCTCGTCCCGGCTCAAGAAGACCTGCGATGAGCTGAAACAACGTGCTTTTCCCGATCCCGCTCGGACCGATCAAGCTGACGAATTCCCCTTTTTCCACACGCAGATCAAAATGATCGAGAATTTGCCTGTCGCCATACGAAAAGCTGACGTCGGCGAAAGCTAGTTGTTCTCCCACGGCCACATTTCCTCTCTGTAGGACATGTCCCAGAACATGTACTCCATTTTGGAGGTGTTGACAAAATACTCTTCCAGTTTGGCCAGCTCTTGCTCACTCTTACCTTCTGCCAATTGATTCATGATATCAATCAGCCAGATCGCCAACTGCCCAAATTCATCGGAGCTGTACATACGTACCCATTCGCCGTACAGTTCGTGATCCAGTGCCCCTTCTACTTGTGCCAACCGCTTGCCGATTTCCCAATAGCTCCATGTGCATGGGAGTAGTGCACTCACCAATTCCCCCAACGACCCTTGATGAGCAACACGCAGCATGTAGCTGGTGTATCCCAACATCACAAACGAAGGCTCTGTCACTTCCAGCTCCTCGCGAGAGATACCAAAGCGCTCAGCATATTGGCGATGCAGCTCCATCTCTGTGTTTAGCGTCGATTCTTGCAAAGCAGCGAATCTGGCGCTTGTTTCCAGATCGTACGCCTTCACACTCGCAATCGCGAACATTTTCGCGTAATCAATCAGGTAGATGTAGTCTTGTTTCATGTAATATTTGAATGCACCAACAGGCAGGCTGCCATCTCCAAGTCCCGTGACGAAAGGATGTTGATGAACACGCTCCCAGATCGGGGCTACACTTTTTCTCAAACGATCAGTAAAGGTTGTCATGCGATACTCACTCCTTCGCTTCCTTTGGGGTATTGCACCAGGTGGCAATAAAGCGGGCCATGATCTGGGCAAAATGAACAAGCTGGTCAGGATCAATTGATTCATCGACGGCATGAGCATGCGTGAGCTCACCAGGCCCGAATAGGACAGCTGGAATGCCTGCATGCGCAAACCAGCCTGCATCGGTCACCGTAGGCGACATGTTAACAATAGGTGTTTGATGCATGTGACTTTCATATGCGGATTGCAGCGTTACCAACCCCGGATGCTTCGTATCCAACTCCAGTGAAGGGAAGATTTCACCGCGCTCCTCAATCATCGAACGTCCACCCCAGCGGAATGTTGGAGAATTGTCTCTCAGCCAAAGATCAGCTGCTGCTGTGCGCCCGACGTGATCCTCGATCTCTCGAATAATCTCTTCGTAGGATTCGTTCGGATAAAAATGAACAGTAATCCATAGGGCGCAACGGTCTGCGATGAACGCAGCGTGCCGGCCACCCTCGATGACTGCAGGATTGATCGTATTGCTGCCAGGCGGGAAGCCGGGATAGGACTTCATGACAGCCCAGTCCCGCTCCAGCTCCTGTAGTGCGGTGATCACCTTCGTCATTTTTTCAATGGCAGAAGCTCCCCGGACGCGTCCACCTGCATGAATCGTCTGTGCACGCATTCCGTCATGCAGCGTCGTCGGACTCTCAATCGTGATCCAGCCTGTAATGACCCCGCCCTGTCCTTGCATTTGCAGATTGCTCGTGTCCACTACAACGGCGTAGTCAGCCTGATAGCCACGCTCGATAGCGACCAATGTCCCCGCTTCACCCGCTTCTTCTCCGATGACGGATTGAAAGAGCAGATCGCCTTGAAGCTCGATTCCGTGTTCGCGCAGCATTTGGATCGCAAACAAGCTCGCTGCGAGTCCGCCTTTCATATCCGCAACTCCACGGCCGTACAGGCGCCCATCCTTGCCGTGTGTCAAAGCAAAAGGTGGATAGGTCCACCCGATGTCATCACCGACTTCAGCCACGTCGATATGCCCGTTGACAATCAAACTGTTTGCGTAGGTTGAGGCACTCCCTGATAACCGACCGACAATATTGTCGTCTCCTGGATATACCGTCCAGCGATCTACCTCGAATCCCATCGCTTGCAGCCTGTCGGCGATTGCTCCTTGTGCGGCATCACTGTTTCGCGCGGGAGGACTCACAGTCGGATGAGAAACGAGCTCTGCCAATAAAGCGAACAGCTCTTCTTTGCGGCTGGCGATCGATTCTACCGCTTCTGTCAGTCGATCCACGCTACTCAATCATCCCTTCGACCGGGCTGCTCGCGGACGCGTAACGCTTTTTCGCGATACGACCTGCCAAGAAGCCTTTGCGACCTGCTTCCACGCCGAGCTTCATCGCTTCTGCCATCAGAACTGGATTGTCAGCGAGAGCGACGGCTGTATTCAACAAGACACCATCAGCACCCAGCTCCATCGCTTTCGCGCAATCTGCCGGCGAACCAATTCCTGCATCTACGATAATCGGTACTTTGGCATCCTCAATGATAAAACGGAGGTTGTTTTCGTTGACAATCCCTTGTCCGGAACCAATCGGCGACGCTCCTGGCATAACCGCATGTACGCCAACCTCTTGCAGTCGTCTGGCAAGAATCGGGTCGTCATTGGTGTAGGTCAGCACGATAAAGCCTTCTTCCACCAAGATTTTCGAAGCCTCGAGTGTGCCAATCGGGTCAGGGAGAAGTGTTTTCGGGTCTCCAATAACCTCGACCTTGATCATGTCACACAGCCCAGATGCTTTAGCCAAACGGGCAATGCGCACTGCTTCTTCTGCTGTATAGGCACCTGCTGTATTTGGTAGCAGGGTGAATTTTTTCAAATCAAGTTGTTCCAAAAAGTTCGGTTCTTGCGGATTTTCCAAATTCAAGCGACGAATCGCAAAGGTCAAAATTTCTGCTTCCGACACCTCTACCGCTTTCCCTTGTGTATCCAAGTCAGCGAATTTACCAGTCCCCAGAAGCAAGCGGGAGCGAAACTCGTACGATCCAATTTTCAATGTATCCATCATGATGATCATCCTCCTCCGACAAAATGAACGATTTCTATGCGATCTCCGTCTGCAATCGGTGTTTGCTCGTACGCTGAGCGATCGATAATGTCACCATTTCGCTCAACGACAACAATCTTCTCTTGCAGGGAATAAGAAGCGAGCAAAGCCCGCACTGTCGTGATCTCTTCCGCCAACTCTACTTTTTTCCCATTCAGCTGAACAATCATTGATTACCTCCTTCTACTGGAAAAAAAACGGCTTCTCTCGCCTGCCTGAGTCGATTCAGACAAACAGAAGAAGCCGTATACCCATCCCATCTCACCGGACGAATGGCATAAAAAAACCATCCGCCTCGGATGGTTGAGTGTCATCTTATCATACATGCGCACAAACAAGCATAGTTCCGCTCGGATGCGACACGTGATACTGATTCCAAATACCTCTTCCTCCGCTGGCATGACCCAGGTCAGGTTCAACGGTCAGTAACACACTCGTCACAATCTCAGCCAACGTTGCTTGGCCCCCGTTTGGTAGTAAAGCTATGCAATTGTCGTACATTCGAGTACTACAGTACCACTCTATTTCGTGTTTGTAAAGGCTTCCTTATGCATCTTTTCCAGCTCAACGAGACAACGCTCTGCCCAAGCTGCCATTTTCGAAAGCTTTTCCATTTCTCTCTCCATCGCTTGTCGGACAGATTCCTTGTAGTCGGGAATCGCTCCATTATAGCGAATGAGCCCTTGAACAGGCGTCATGAATTTTTCCATGTACGACAGCGCTGGACGCTGGTGAAACAGCGGCACATCTACTTCGTAGGAAGAATGCAAATCGCCTTGCGTCGGGAATTTGGTAACTGCCAGCACCTTAACCAGCAGCTTCGAATCGTGAATTTCCAATACTTCTGCAATATATTCACCAGTTCGCTGCGCAACGCGAACGATATCTCCCGGATTCCAGTTCATCGCTGTTTCCTCCATTTCTTGAATCGAATGCATTTACAACAGTGAGGCTTCCAGCAGTTTGCGTGCATGCAACAATACTTCTTCCGCATCCACTACTGACTGACCGCCACCCTGCGCCATCGCAGGATTTCCCCCACCTTTTCCGTTAATGACCGGCAAGGTTTCTTTCAACACTTGATTGATGGCTACGTTGACTTCTTGCCCACGACCAAACACGATTTGCATTTTATCTTCGGTAGTAGCAGCCAAGAGGCAAATCGCATCTGGCGCCAGAGCAGTAGCCAGTTGTGCGAACTGCTGAAGCTGTTGAATGGTTTTGTCTGTGAAGGTACACATAATGAGGCGCGACTGACCGAGTTGGCTAGCAGCAGCTAGTTGTTGATTGACTTCTACTTCCAGGAGCTGCTTATCCACTTCTGCCAATTTTGCCTTTAAGGTGTCGCGTTCTGCAAGGAGGCGTTCCGTCTGTGCGATCAGTTCTCCTTCATTAGTAGCGAGCAGCTTCGCTGTATCGCGAACGACAGCTTGCTTTTGGTTGTAGTCCCGCAAAGCTCGCCAGCCACAGATGAATTCCAGACGAATGTTTCCGCGATGTCGCTCCCAGCCCAAGATCTTGATCATCCCGACTTCGCCCGTGCGCGCAGGATGTGTTCCTCCACATGGGTTGTAATCAAACTCAGGAATCATCACGACACGAATATTTTCGGTAACAGTCGGCTGTTTTTTCAAGGGCAGCGTTGCCAATTCCTCGTCATCAACAAACCGTGCAAGGATGGGGTGGTTTTCCAAAACAATCTGATTCGCGCGCTTTTCTACCTTTTCCCATACCTCTGTTGTCAACTCATCCAGTCGTACATCAATGGTGACGCGCTCTTTGCCCAAGTGAAAGGCAACGGTTTCCGCTTGCACGACTTCCAGAAAGGACGCAGATAAAATGTGTTGGCCAGCATGCTGCTGCATGTGATCGAAGCGGCGGTCCCAATCGATGTGCCCCGTTACTTCCCCTATGCTTTCGGACAAGGGAGCCTCCAGTCGATGACGAATTTCACCGTCTACCTCTTCCACATCTACCACACGAATCTCTTCCAATACACCAAGGTCGGAAGGCTGTCCGCCTCCAGTAGGGTAAAAAGCCGTTTGATTCAGTACCACGTAAGGTGTCCCATCTTGCTCGACACCAGTTTTTGTTACCTGGGCCGAAAACGTACTTGTATAGGCATCCTGATAATAGAGTCTGTCGTCCATCGTTACTCCTCGCTGCATGGAACCATGGTTCCAGCCTGATTCTCCCACTCGGGGGCAAAACAAAAAACGTATGTATAAAGCTTAGCCAAACAAGTGATCCATTTGTTTTTCGCGCTCTTGGCGCTCCTCGGGGCTTGCCAGGTCATACTTTTTCAATAAATGAAACAGCTTATTTAGACGCTCTTGGCTGAGTTCGCCATCCAACTGATTTTTGAATTGACTCACACGTAACTCTGATAAATGTGGAGCTTGTTCTGCCAGTTTTTTGAGTACATCCTCATGGCTGTGATCCAATTTGCATTCTCCCATGATTTCTCCCCTTTTCCTTCCTGTCATCTTCATCATACCATGATTTTTCATTCAAAAAAAAGGCGTACAACCCGCGTTGGAATGTACGCCAGATGACTATGCACGTTTACGGACACGAAAGTTCTCCTCGATCAACAACCAATTTTGCGGAAATGGCAAACCGAGTTTCCAGTAGCTGACGCCTCTTAAACCGAGCTGTTTAACCAGATTGAACTTTGCTTGAATCGACCGCGCATCCTCAAACCATACCCGATGTTGCTTGCCTTGATCATCGGTGTACGTAAAAAATGGAGCCTGCGCGCGATAATCATATCGAATGACGGCATTATGCCGCGCAGCCAGAGCAATTGCCGCTTGCGGACTCAGTGCTTTCGCTGTCGTTCCTCGCTCGTAAGGTAAGGTCCAGTCGTATCCGTACAGATTTTGGCCCATCAAAATTTTATCAGCTGGCATTTCGGTAATGGCGTATTGCAAGACGCGCCGTACCGGTCCAATCGGAGAAACTGCCATGGGAGGACCACCACTATAGCCCCATTCATACGTCATAATCACGACAAAATCGGCAAGCGCTCCTATCGCCTTGTAATCATGGGCGGAATACCATTTGCCTGCTTGCACGGCACTCGTCTTCGGTGCCAGCGCAACAGACATCATCAAACCCGCCGCATGTATACGTCCCCTTGCTTTTCGCAAGAAGTTCGCGTACGCTTCTGCACCTGTTGTAGGCAAGGCTTCCAGATCAAAATGGATATCCCCCATTCCCAGCTCATGGGCGGTCGCGAGAATATTATCCAACAATTTGTTCTGGAGTTCTTGATCGTTCAGGATGAGTGCGCCCAATTCCGTACTGAACTGACCTTTTTCCAAATTCGTCACGACCATCATCAGGAGGACTTGGTTTTCTTTTGCGATCGCTGGAAAATTACTTAGATTTGGTCGTTGGAGGGTTCCATCCCGTTTGATGCGAAAGCTGAACGGTGCCAAATACGTAAGATGAGGGGCAGCCCTCCGAACATCCGCTTCCATCGCGGGTGGGACAGTGCGGCGCGGCTCCACATACGCATTGAAATCAGCCGCTCGTCTAGGCCGAGGCGGGATATATAGCTTTTGCCCAACTTGTAGCGGTTTATAGGGAGAAATCCCATTGACCCGAGCAAGCTCTGCTGCGCTGATATGGTTACGCTGACCGATGGTATACAACGTATCTCCTTGTTTGACCCAATAGTAGCTTCCTACAATCGGGATCACCATCGCCTGTCCGATTGCCAGTTTGTTGGGATCTGGTAATTCATTCGCCTTATCGATCGCTTCCGGCGTTGTGCCGTACGTCTCGGCGATGCTTGCTAAGGTTTGTCCTTCTTCCACCACGTGGATTTGCATACGCCTCCTCCTTCGCATTTCTTCTCTCTTTGTCATATTCATGGCGAAGGGAATAGGTGTATGTCTAGGCCAAAGGTTTCAATACATCGTATAAAAATCCAACGGACTGGATGGCATAATGCCGTGCTACCAATTCGTTTCGTTGAAAAATAAGCAAGGCGGGTACGCTGGTCACTTGCCATTGTTCTGCCAATGCAGGCGTCGTATTAACGTTAAGCTGATACAAAGGAACGGCAGGCAATGCTTCCTGTATGATGCCGAGCATACGTGCTGCGAGCTTGCAGGTCCCGCACATCGGTGTATAAACAAAAAGAGCGACCGACTCCTTTTCTTGCAGGTATTGGATCAGTTCTATGGAGGATAGTTCTTGCAAGTCGTTCACTCCTTTCAATCTCATCGGACATGTTCATTCATGCTAGACCCACTGATTGTAGCTGTCAACAGCGTGATCAAGTACGGTAACGGCCAGAAAGCGTATTTAAGCGCTATTCTCGACCTTCATGATAAATTCATCGTCGCCTATGTATTAGGGCGTTCCAATAACAATCCACTTGTATTCCAGACGTTGAAGCGGGCCTTGCAGGTAGCACCAGGAAGCAGCCCCATGCTTCATAGCGACCGAGGCTACCAATACACCTCCTTGGGCTTTAAGAAACTTTTGGATGACAACAACATAATCCAGAGCATGTCCCGTGTGGGACGATGTATCGATAACGGCCCAATGGAATCTTTTTGGGGGACCCTCAAATGTGAGAAGTACTATTTGCACACGTACCATACTTTTGAGGAACTTGAGAGAGATATTGAGGCCTATATCCACTTTTACAATAACGAACGATTACAAGCAAAACTAACCGGCCTCAGTACGATGGAGTTCAGGACCAAGGCCGCCTAAATTTTTATTATTTGTACTGTCTACTTGACAGGGTGCAGTTCAGACCCAGAAGATAAAGTCCTAGACTGCCGCTTTTTGATTGAACTAACGATACCCGTTCTACGAATTCATGAGCTAGAGTGAGTATTCTTAATCATTTAGAGGGAGTTAAATAACAACTTCAATTTGTGATACGGTTCTCCGCGCTGTCTGTAACGGCAATTTTTAGGGCCATCCTTTTGCGGGATGGCCCTTTCATTTATGCTCGCTCAAAAAAACGTTGTTTTTCGTTACTTCAATCGTTCTTCGATTAAGTTTAACAGTAGTGCTTTCTCTTCGTTAGGAATCCATTCCGATAGTCTAGCCGCTGCAATCGGTAACATCCACTCATCAATGTCACTGAACTGCAGACCAGAATATGAAAGATATTGTTCCAAGTATACTCCGTTTATTTTATCCCTCATCAGTTCAAGTGCATCTTTAACGCTACTTGGAGCCTCATCAGGCAGCGTACCAAAACGGAATAATAGCAAAGTGCGAGCGACATCACCAGCAGGATTACCGATCATCCCTGTCATCCAATCTATTACCCAGTTACGCTCACCGATCATAACATTTTCTGGATGAAAATCACCATGGCATAGACGGTTTCCATCCGGTAGATTTTTCAAATATTCAATGATCTCATGCTTCACTTCGTTAGATAGTTGGGAAGCGTTCTGAACGTTACGAGCCAAGACCTCTTTCTGATTAAGGACGGATGATACTCCAATTCGTTCCACATCAAGTTCATATTTATGTATGCGATAATGTAGTTCAGCAAACTCTTTAGTCAAGCAATCGAGTTCGTTAGGAAACTGAACACCCATACGAAGCAGTGTTGAGCCCTCAATCCTTTCAAACACAATACCCTTCTTATGATCAAAGTCAATTAAATCGTATGCTCTTGGAGCAGGAATTTCAAGGAGGGCCACAATCCGATTTACTTCATATTCATATTTCACCGCTTCCATTGGAAATCCGTCCCTATAAAGCTTTAATATCTTCTCCTGATCTTGAGCAAATACTTCGGCTGTTCGACCCTCGCTAATCTTTTTCAATGTATCATCTCCTACTTTGAAATCTCCCTGTGATTATGCTTCATATTAGGAATGCTGCCTGCTAACTTAAAAAAGGGAATCTATTACAATTTCTTATATATATCAAGTTCGTGATCCAGACCAAGACCCCTTTTCGAGGGATCATTATTATTTTCGGCAAATTAGTTTAAGATCAAGCGCGGAGAACCGTATCATAAGTAACAGCAAGTTTTTTCGGAAAATCTCGCAAAGTCGGAGCAAACGGGCTTCTGCGAGATTTTTGGGGTCACTGAAGACCTTCGCCGACGTCGAGGAGTTCGACGTACTCGGGACAATTCCCCAGCAGTCCTCCGTCTTCACGGTTAAGTCCGACGTTTCTTAGATCGCAGACGTTATCACCCGCTTCGAGAACGACGATGTAGCCGTGCCTGCCCAAGCGAAATGTGACACATTAGTAATCCTATCCTAATTTTTCTATTGTTAGCTCAGTTTAGTGGTTAATTCTAGATAACAAACTGAATAGCGGATACCTACCGGACAGTGTAACCGTGCGGAAAGGTAGCAACACACTTCTGGGAGCGGGGGCTGACCGCTTTGGCAATGAATCCTCAGCTGCACTGTGAATCCCAGGGCTTAATCTTGACAGACCTTACCTAAATCCAGTGGCTACTATGGATCAATACTGCGGTTAGAGTATAAGTCTGCGGGTAAGATCACTAGTAATCATTGAAAGTTATCAAAGACGTTATTTTTGAAACAGTCTTTGCATTTTGCTGGGACTTTTTCAATTGCAAGTTCCCCTTATGTTCGTATATAATACGAACTACTTGTAAACTAGAGTGACGCTTTCGGTTGATAGATAGCTATATTATTAGGGAATGATATAATGTGTCATACGATATATTCGTATGGCATTTTTTATTGGTATTAATATGTTTAAATTCGAGTGGTAGTCAGGAATAAAACGTACCTGGCTGCCACTTTTTGATTTATAGAACCCGTTGGCTGAATAATTCGAAAAATAATCACAACCTCCAGGGGTTTCCACACATTTCCTGTTGTACATTACTATGAGATACAAATTAGGAGGTGTCTATATGGCAGAGTTTTTTATTCACCCAGATCGTTCAACTCTGCACGGTTCTTTTTCAAAGGAGTTCACTCCAATAGTATCAATCAATTCGGGTGACACCGTTCGCTTTGAGACTATTGACGCCGGATGGAATACTGGTCCATTTCAATTAGACGGTGTAAGAGAGAAATTCTGCGAAAGAGAACATCCACAAGACAGCGGACATGCCTTGATCGGACCTATCTACATTAATGGAGCAAAAGAAGGAAAAACCTTGGCTATTCGTATAAACGATATTAAGACCGGTAATTGGGGCTGGAGTAGCGGAGGTGGATTCCCGAATATTATTAACAAAAGATTGGGTCTTCACGAGGGACCAGAGTATGTTTTGATGTGGGAGTTAGATGCTTCTAACAATTTAGGGATTAGTAACAAAGGGCATAAAATACAGCTCAAGCCCTTTATGGGTATTATGGGCATGCCTCCAAATGAAGAAGGGATACACTCCACTTACCCTCCGAGGTTCTGTGGAGGGAATATTGATTGTAAAGAACTTGTACCTGGCAGTATTTTATACTTACCCATAGCAGTAGAAGGTGGCCTTTTTTCAGTGGGTGACGGTCATGCTGTTCAAGGTGATGGAGAGGTATCCAGTCCAGCTCTCGAATGCCCAATGCAGTTAGTCGATTTAACTTTCACAGTACTTGATCAATGCTTATCTTTCCCAAGAGCAGAGACTCCCCTTAAGAGAATTACCTTTGGATTCCATGAAGATGTACATGAGGCAGCGATGATTGCCTTAGAGGGAATGCTTGATTGGATGCAGGAGTTGTATAGTTTTGAGCGAAAAGAAGCTTTAAATTTGGCAAGCCTTCTTGTTGACTTGCGTATTACTCAACTAGTCAATGGCGTTAACGGTGTACACGCCTTATTATCCAAAGAAGCCGTACTATAAATAATAAATTATTTAACAAAACTTATGTATGAATAGTTAAGCAAAAAAGGCTACTGTATGACTGATATGCTCCTCTTTAAGTAGACTGGTTGCTTTGAACAGCTCACGGTCATTCTGCTAGCAGGTTGATAGTTTATTAAAAAGAGGCAAGGGATGGAATAGCTTCTATACCCCATTGCTTTTTGCCGTATTTTTCGGGACGGCCTCTTATCAAATTTTCACGGCAATGATTCCCGATTCCTATCCGTACGCGCAGTTCGTCATTCTATTATCGGTACTTTACACGCAGTAAAGTCGTTTGGAAAAGAAATTGGCTGTTTGGCCCAACGCTTCATTCGCCCTTGTCAACTTCGGTGTCACCTCGACGAACATCATTCCATTTATGAGCGTTTTGGCCGTCAATCTGTTTCACAAAGAAAAGAATGGCGTTTTTACGAAGCTGGTGCGGATTGCGTTGGTATTTCTCCTGTTGATCATTAGCTTTACGATTTTGCAGCATGTCATGTTCAGTCAATTCTGGTTTTCTACTTGGTACAAAGCGATTCATACCGGAGGATTCATCTACACGGCTCCGTTCTCGTTTTGCGAGCATTGGAAAGCTCTGTATATGCTCGTTATCAGTCCTGTACTGACCCCAGACATTGCGCTCATCGATCCAAAACAGGGGATGGTCGCATTCGCTATGAACCTCACGCTGCCGTATCCATGGTATGTGCATGTCATCGGCTTGACGCTGATCACTCTGGCTATACTCGGTTTCATCAAAGGGATTCGTACACAAGAAGCCTGGTCGCTCGCCGCCTATATCGGGTTTGCTTTCGTGCTGCACATTGTAATAGGATTCGGACTCGCCACATTTACATACGATTTGTACTTGTATGCCGGACATTACCTCTTCGCCTTTTTCCTGCTCGCCGCGAGGTTCATCATGCATCTGCGCCATGTGAAAGTAAAAAAGGTATTGCTCGGTCTTATCCTATTGTTCGTCATTGTGACGTTGGGCAACAATGTCGTGAAGCACGATGAAGCTTTACATGTAATTGAACGGTCTTATGCACAAATGAATAAAGCGAGTGAGTAAATGAGAAGCTGCTTCACGAAAAAATGTTATCAAGAACTGGACGTGAGATATATAATCGTTTCTAACTTTGAGGAACCACGAAAGGAGGTCATGCAAATTGGTGAGTTTTGGTACTTTAATTGCCTTTCTATTTGTTTCGCTCGGTATGGTTTGTTCTCCTGGCCCTAACATGATTTACCTCATTTCCCGGACCATTTCACAAGGTCGCAAAGCTGGAATCATCTCACTTCTTGGTGTCATACTTGGATTCGTGATTTACATGATCGCCACTATGCTCGGTCTCTCTGCTCTTTTCATAACGGTTCCGTTCGTTTACGAATCAGTCAAGTGGGTCGGAGCTGTTTACCTGCTTTGGCTCGCTTGGAATGCAGTAAAACCGGGTGCGACTTCCATTCTCAAGCCTGATACTCTTTCTATTGAACCTCCGAAAAAGTTATTTCTAATGGGATTGATGACAAATCTACTGAACCCCAAAATTGCTATTTTGTATGTGTCACTCTTACCTCAGTTTGTAGATCCTGCGCGGGGATCGGTGCTCCTGCAAAGTGCTACTTTAGGTCTCACACAAATAGTGGTCAGCTTTACGATTAACCTGCTTATTGTTCTTGTAGCAAGCAGAGTTGCTGTGTGGTTTGGTACACGTCCCATATGGCTACGGGTGCAGCGTTGGCTTATGGCAAGTGTCTTGACAGGTCTTGCTGCGAGTCTTGCCTTTGATCGCAGATAGTGATCCATACTTTTATTGAATAGCAACCTACAAAAAAGGAGACTACAAGCAATCTTTGCTGTAGTCTCCTTTCTCTTTTATATGTATCGCTTAACGCGCAATCGTTGTATGAGCCAGCTCCTCCGTCACAGTACAGACCGCACTCGAATCCAAGCTGCCTTTGCCTTGTGCTTTGGCTGCCTCATACATTTGTGCAACCGTTCCTCCAACGAGAACAGGCACTTGCTGTTCACGTGCGGTTTGCGCATAGAGCTGCAAATCTTTGTGCATATGATCCAAGGAGAAGACCGTATTTTCATACGTACCGTACAAGATATTAGGCCCAAAAACGGAGAGCACACGATTGTCGGCAGAGCCTTTATCCATGACGGCTGCCAGCTTGTGTGGATCAACGCCAGCTTTTGCTCCGACACTGAACGCCTCGCCCAACGCTGCTGTAATGACTGCAACGACAGAGTTGTGACAAAGCTTCGCCACTTGTGCAGCTCCGGATTCCCCCAAGTAAAAAATTTCCTTTCCAATCGCCCTGAGATAGTCCATGATTTCTGGAAGCTTTGTCTCATCACCGCCGACCATAATGGTCAACGTTCCGGCCGCAGAGCCCGTAGGTCCTCCACTCACCGGACAATCATAATAGTAGATCCCTTTTTCTACGCCTTGCTGATTCAGACGTTTTGCTGTTGCAGGATCGATCGTACTTGTATCAAATACGAAACTGCCAGCTCCTAATGATAAGAAAAGTCCGTCCGCACCCAGCATGACTTCCTCAACAATCGCAGGACCTGGAAGCGAAGTGAAAACGACACGTGCTACGCTACCCACTGCCAGTGGAGACTCGACGACCGTCGCTCCTTTTTCCTTTGCCCAGGCTTTTGCTGCCGGACTTGGATCGTAGGCATACACGTGGTAGCCTTTTTGCAACAGATTGCAGACCATTCCTTTTCCCATTGCACCAATGCCGATTACACCAATCGCTTCCATCTTCGCTCCTCCTGCTTTCCCTATACTTATGGCCGAATATAAACCGTTTTTGTCTCGACGTAAAAATCGAGCGCTGACTCCCCTTGCTCTCTCGGACCCAATCCAGATATCTTTTTCCCGCCAAACGGAAACTGTGATTCAAAATGAGTCGATGGCATATTGACATGCGTGACACCTGACTGAATCCCTTTGACAAACTGGAAAGCTTTTTGCAAATCGTTCGTAAAAATCGTGGAGGACAAGCCAAATTCCACCTGGTTAGCCACTTGCATAGCATGTTCGAAAGAATCGACATCGATCACGGCGATCACAGGGCCAAAAATTTCTTCGTTGGCAATCGTCATCTCCTGTGTGATGCCGGTAAACACCGTCGGCGCGACGAAATAGCCTTGGGCGAGATCACCATCTACCAGGCGCTTCCCTCCGCATTCCAGTACGCCGCCTTCTTCAATGCCCTTTTGTACATAATGGAGATACAAATTGAGCTGATGCTCGTCCACTACTGGACCATTATGATTGTCTGGATCGAAACCATTCCCGATTTTCAAGCCCTTCGCCCGCTCGATCAGTTTTGCTTTTACTTCTTCGGCTACTTCGGGAACAACCAATACGCGACTGGTCCCCGTACAACGTTGGCCATTATCGAAGAATCCGCTCAGTACGATGGAATCGATAGCGAGGTCAATATCGGCGTCTGCGAGAATGATCGCCGGATTTTTCCCGCCCATCTCCGCCTGAATCTTCCCTCCTCTAGCTCCAACTGCTCTCCCCAAGGCAAGTCCTACTTCAGAAGAACCCGTAAATGAAATCCCTTTGACCAGTGGATGATTCGCTAATTCATCCCCGATTACTGCACCTGGTCCTGTTACCAAATTCACAACACCACTTGGAACGCCACTTTCAATCAGGAGCTCTACCAGCTTTACGCTAATCAAGGAGGTGTTGCTTGCTGGCTTGAACACCACTGTATTACCTGCGAGGATGGCTGGAACGATCTTCCACAGGCCAATCCCCAGCGGAAAATTCCATGGAGCAATAATCGCGAAAACCCCGATTGGTTCTCGTACCGTGTAACCCACTACCCGTTCATCAAAGGAAGGCACCGTTTGACCCGTCAAGCGAGTCGCTTCTCCGGTCAACTGCTTCATGGAAGTGATTGTCTTGGCAACCTCACCTCTCGCTTCCCGCAATGTTTTCCCGACTTCACGGGTGATCGTTTCTGCGAGCTCTTCTTTATGTTTTTCCAATAAGTGAATGAGGGAGAACAAGAATTCTCCACGTGTGGGAGCCGATTTTTGTGACCATTCACAAAAAGCATCGGCAGCAGCTTCAATGGCAGAACGCGCATCTAGCCCGTCCGATTTTTGAAAATAACCGAGAACCTCATTTGTATTGGCAGGGTTCGTGCTAGGGAAAACCTGTCCAGTATGGCTCGTCACCCAAGCTCCGGCGATGTAGTTATTGTAAGTTGCTGTCAAATCGTCTCCCACCTTCCGCTTCATATAGGAGTATTGTATCTAGCGAAAATTATGAATACAATGTATATACAGACACTTATTTCCAAAAACGAATGTGTATTTCTCTACATGGAGGACACGTGGATGAATTCTTTTTCGCTCCTGCTTGAAAAGCTGCATGAATGGTTTGGTGATCAGCCTTCTTCCATCTGGTTCCAATTTTCGCGTGATCGACATTTTCGGCTTGTTTTCTCCTCCTTTCACGAAAACGCTACCACGAATATTCCCCCTATGACTGTACCTCACTGTGGTATCGATGCGAACGATAAGCGTTATACCTATGAGTCCCTTCCCTCCCAACAAATGTACCGTTTTTTCTACGAAAACGAAGGACAAGCTGTTATCTGCCTTGCACATAAAGCAAACCAACCAGTCGTCCTAACCACTGACCAATGGGACCTATTGTGGTTCGGCATTCGTCTGTTGTTGGCAGAAGAAAAAATGACTGCCAAAGCGGAGGAAAGCAAGAAGCTTTTTGAAGGGATTCGTTCGATATCTGCTACTCTCGACGTTGACCAAATCATCCCCGGAATCATTGGTAATGCACTGGCTGTTATCCCGGCTGCAGACGCAGGCCTCCTGCACTTGTACGATCCCACTATCGACCGATTGATTCCGAAAGCGACAGTCGGTTTTTATGATACCGTGTTCAAAGACGTGAAAATGCGAGTGGGCGAATCCATCGCGGGCAAAGTGTTCGAGGACGGAATCCCACGTATGTACAAAACCAGCCAAGAAACAGCCCATGCAATGACGGATATCTCTGCTGATAACTTTCATTCTCTGAACCACGCAAAAGCATTGCGTGACTTGAATGGGTTGTTATGTGTTCCAATATCACGAGGAGAAAAACGTATTGGTGTAGTTGTCCTGCATCAATTTCATCAAGAAAATGTGTTTACCGAGTACGACCTCAACCTCCTCCAAGGCTTCGCAGACCAAACTTCCATCGCCCTGCAAAATGCCGAGCTCTACGCTGAAGTCAAACAAGCGTATGAGCGTATGGCTACCATTAGTGCTCAACTGCAAGCCAAGCACGATGATTTGATTCAACGCAACCATATCCATGAGTCCATCAAACAGTTGTCCTTGCAAAATAAAGGCGCGGAAACAATCGTAAAAACCCTCAGCAAAATGACCGGACATCCCATCTATTTTGCCGATTGGCTTGAGCAAAAAATGTATCCTGAAAAGAGTTTTTTTAGCTGGGATGAACTGTATACATTGCTGAACAAAAGAAGACAGCCTGTTTCCGTCAACCTGTTCTCGCCCGCTTCTGGTGACGATCAACGATTCTGTCTGTATCCACTAATCAATGGAAGCATCTTTCTCGGATGTCTCATGCTTCCCGTAGACGAACGCGGGCTATCTGATCTCACACGTATGACGATCGAACAAGGGAGCGCTGTGCTCATCCTTGATTTGGTGAAAAAGCAATCGATCAGCTCTGTGCTGTACAAGCGTGCACACGATCTTTTTCAAGAATTGATCGCAAGCAAAGGCAATGAACTGTTTGACCGCGCCCATTCGATGGGGTTACAGCCACAAGCAAAATACTACGTGATCTATGCCCATCTGACGCAGTGCCACGACCTGGCATTGCTAGAAGCAAACATTCACCGACTCATTACCCGTTGCAAATGGGCGTTCAACAAAACACAAATGTTTGTCTACGGATTCCACAACCATGTCACCCTCCTCATCCGGACTCTCGGCTCCCGAGATGGAAAGGACATCCGGGAGAGGCTGCAACAGGCGTACGATGAGTGGGAACTTGGCAAGGAAGCATCGTTATCCATTGGCGTGGGAAGTATGGCAAGCGGGATTGAGCAAATCAGCAAAAGCTACGAAGAAGCCAAGAAAGCCGCTCTCTACCTGACCAACCGCAGCCGTTCTGGTGTGGTTCACTATAAAGACCTGGGTGTCAATCGCCTCATGCTGAACCAGAGTCAAGCCGATATTGATGCATTCATTCATGATGTCTTTGCCCCCCTCTGGCAAGACCCGGAAAAATATGAGGAATGGGAACACACGATCATAACGTATATGAAATGCAGTCAATCCCCTCAACTGACTGCCAAAGAGCTGCACATACACGTCAATACGCTGTATCAGCGTTTGCGCAAAGTCGAGGAGCTTCTTCATATCGATTTGCGAAATCCGGAAGACTTGCTAAAATTACAGCTCGCTTGTCATTTGCGCCAGGAAGGATAAATCGAAAAAGGCAGGAGTAGCTTCGGACGGGAAAAGTCCTGTGCTACCACTGCCTTTTTCTTTACAAAGGTTTTTCGCGTGTTCGATAAATTGTTTACCATAATTTTGTTATGTAAACAATCTCTTTATGGCTTTTCTATTTTGATGAGAATAGCACTTCAAATTATTTCAAAACTTTCTTTAATGCTTTTTGTAACGCTTCATTGAAAAAATACCAGTCATGATTGCCAGACCATTCTTCATACTCAATGGTAAAGTTAAGATTCCGCATTTCATTGTAGAATCTTACGTTGATATCACGCATAAAATCTTCCGTTCCACATGCGTTATATATGTCAGGTCTGACTGACTGATCTTTGATCTTGTTAGCTAAGTCCAATATCTCATGCTCATCTAAATCCTCCTTCAAAAATAAGCATGGTGATGAAAATGCACAACAATAACCATATCGCTCTGGTTTTGACAATGCACATTTCAAGGCTCCATATCCTCCCATTGAATCACCAATAATGATCGTATCTTCTCTTTCAGAAGATATGTTAAAGACACTTTTGCATATGATTGGCAATTCTTCGGAAATATAGCTAAAATATCTAAATCCAAACTTCATATCTGAACAAAAACTCCTCGAAATTTCCGGCATGACAAATATTGCGTTATAGTCATTTGCATAAACAGGCAACATCGTATAAATTGCCTAATCACCATTACCTCCGCAAACATTTCAAATGGTGGTTTGATTTTAGCCCGAATAGCTTCCGGAGGCTTTTTGCTGAGCTCAACCATTTTCCAGCTATTTCACTGCCTTTGAAGGAAAAAAATGGTTTACCGTTCAAGTAGTTTTTGACCATAGGTATTGCATAGGGTTGTTCTTTTTTTAGTCCCTCGGTTTCCCAGGGGTCAGAAGCATGATGACTATAATTTTCAATCATGACCATCACCGCGAAGCTCTCTAGTTAGGAGAGCCAGTCCCCTTCCAGTTTCCGCAAACTCTCGTAGCCTTTCATAACTAGCTCTCTTTATGCGGGAAATAACCCTAAAATGGTATGGGCGATATCATAAAGATAGTAACCAAACCCACATCTTCCAAAATCAATCGGGCGAGGATCTCCGTTGTGAAAAACAATGTTTCCTTGGTGCAAATCGCCGTGAATGATTCCATAGTTGCTGCTATTCTTGTCCAATTTGGAAAGACCAGTGAGTATTTTATCCGCTGCCAATTGATATAGTACGGTTGTATTCTTGCAGCGCCTTTTGTGCGATTTGCTGCGACTGGGACCTACCTTCTCCATGTCATCTTCCGAATTCAACTGAAATAGCTTCGTCATGCGAATCCCCCCACCCAATAAATGGATCATACGCTTACATTCGTTTGTTTTCAGCCGTACTCTTTTTTTCATTTTTTTCGCTTGACTCCAACCTAAGGTCAGACTGCAAACTCAACTTCAGGAGGTGAATCGCCATGTTGTATACCGTTAACGATGTAGCCAAACTGTCTGGTACCACAATCAAGACACTGTATCACTATCAAAAGATTGGTTTGCTAATGCCAGAAGTCGTTACAGAAAATGGGTACCGCTATTACGGTGAGAATGAGCTCAAGCGGTTACAACAAATCTTGTTTTATCGTGAGCTAGATTTTTCATTGGACAGCATTAAAGCTGCACTTGATCACGAACCAGATCGACTTCGTTGTTTAAGTGAGCAGCAAGCGATGTTAAAGGCACGCCAGCTCCGATTGGAGCGCATCTTGAATACGCTCGAAGAAACGATTCAACACGAAAGGAAGCAAGGAAATATGTCCACAGAAAACATGTTTGATGGATTGAACGAGGAAGAATGGAAGCAAGCATTCACTCAACAAAATGAGCATTTGCAGAAAGCATACAATTTTCAATTGGATGCAGAGAATCTGGACGTGGCTTCCTTGAATGAAAAAGCTGCCGAAGCGAAGGCTTTCATGACGTTTATGGCCGATGCGCTGAAAAACAACAAAAGTGTCGACGATGAAACAGTGGTTTCTGCGATCGAAAACCATCTTGCTTTTTTACAAAAAGACCAGCCGATTGATGCGAGAGCTTTTGCCGAGCAGTCACGATTTTTTCTATCAGATGAGTTCCACCGCTCTATGCTGGAAGAACAACAAACAGGATTAAGCTACTACATTTGCATTGCTGCCGAAAATTACGCTTCCAAGTAAAGTGAAGTTAAACGATCGTTTAACAGCGAAACCGGGTGAGCTGCAACTCCCCGGTTCTTTGTTTCAATTCCTACTCGATGCCTTAGATTACCGCCTTGATAATATGCTCTTTGATTAGTTTCCATCGATCACGAGAATTTGGCATGAACTCCGATGCAATGGCTACGACGAGTTTTTTTTCTGGTATGCAACAGATAACATTTCCGCCATCGCCCAGTGCAGCATATGAAAAAACACCGTCCTCTTCACGTAACCACCATAGATACCCGTAGTGATTGAGATTCATCGCGGTTGATTCATCTATCCAAGCTACTGGAATGATCTGATGATTGTCCCAGCAACCACGATTTAGATAGAGCAAGCCAATACGTGCCATGTCACGGGGAGTTAACGTGAGCCCCCACCCTCCTGTGGAGTTGTTGTCAGGATCTTTTACCCACCCTCTCACATCTTTCCCGAATAAATCTTCAAACCCAAACGCTTTCATATTATAATCTGGGATTTCTTCTATGC
Source organism: Brevibacillus sp. BD137 (assembly GCF_041644655.1). Classification (NCBI taxonomy): domain Bacteria; kingdom Bacillati; phylum Bacillota; class Bacilli; order Caryophanales; family Paenibacillaceae; genus Brevibacillus; species Brevibacillus sp. BD137. The sequence goes on from NZ_JAOTNO010000002.1 coordinate 456,641, forward strand.
CGATGGATTTAAACAAGTGTTCGTTGGCAAATTCCCGGGCACTTTTTCCTGTGCTCCGTGTGAGGATGGCTGAAAGCAGATGCGCCCCAGCAGTCGAATACTTAAACGCGCCAATCCTTCCCTTTTGCCCGAGCATATCGAGGGTATATGTTACCCAATCGGACTGCATACACATCTTGTCCAGTGGTTCGTGCCAGTCCTCAAAAGGATAGGGGGCTGTCATCGTGAGGAGATGGCGTATGGTAATTGATTGTTTATACGTTTCCGTATGATCGGGTGCATAGTCTGGGAAATAATCCAGCACCTTTTGGTCAACATTTTTGATAAACCTTTTCTCTATGGAAATTCCAATGAGAGCAGATAGAATACTTTTCGTTACAGACGCTACATGATGTCTATCTTTCAGTCCATAGCCATGATAGTACCTTTCATGAACGATATAACCATTTCTTACAAGAATGATCCCGTTTATGTTGCTGTACGAGGCTTTAATGATAGGGTCTAGCTCTGCTAGTTTTTCACCGTCCACGTTCAAGAGAGCCGGATCAACTGCTTGCCATTTTGTAGGTGACCAATCGTTTCTTTGCATGATAATTCCCTCCTCCACAAGAGAATGTCATTTTTTTCTAACCGGAAAATACACTTCCGTAACAAGCTCCTCAGGAACGCTGGCATGATCGGGTTCGGTTACATAGACTTCGTAGGGTGATCTCACCAATTCATAACCTTCCTTTTCTACCCATTCCCTCAGCCTGGCATATACCGATGTCAATTCTGAGTAAGGCCCCTTACATACAGACTTTGCACAAAGTCCCCCTGGCAAATCTCTTGTTCCCATTACAGCCTCCGCGACTGGGAGTGCAAACTCGGTATCATTTCCGGCGGGATTGAATTCCGGGCTGTGATAAATCGTTATTGGCGTACCGAGCAAGGTGAGCTTTTCAGTCGCAATCCTTTCATACAGCTTACGAAAATACTTTCTATATCCTGTTGCGTAATCATCACTCGTCATCACCTGACGCAACGAAAGAATATGGATGGACTGGGTCTCGACAAGCTCTACTTCAATGTTGTCAAGGTATGCCATCATGGGGATCCCCTGCTCCATTTTCAAAAGATCATGGTTCAGTTGTTTGATGGTATAGTCCAACGCGTTTCGTTTTTCATACATTTCCCTTTGCTTGCGAAGAAGCACGGTAACGAGCTTCTCTTCCGATTGATCTTCTTCCCTTTCCAGAATGGCTTTTATTTCGTCCAGCGAAAAATGATACGATTTCAAACGATTGATGAAGAGCATCTTTTTCATTTGCTTGATGGAATAATATCGATAGCCATTTTCAGGATGAATCTCGTCCGGGTTCATTAATCCGATTTCGGCATAATAGCGAAGCGTTTTAGTTGTCACTCCGCATATCTTAGAAAACTCTCCGATTGATAGCACAGACTCACCTCCATTCTTCAATCTATATCGATACTTATACCCCTTCCCCTAAGGGCAAAGTCAACTGCAAGAGCCGTTTTTCAGCAATCAGCCATCATGTGAGATGAATACGATCGTTCCCGCATGAAAAGCTGTAGCACCTACTGAGCAATCATTGTACAATTATTGAGAGAATCTTACATACAAAATAATACGAGGAGGTTCTGCAAATGGCGGAGCAATACGTATTCCGTTAAGTCCGCGGTCCCCCTTTCTATCCCTATTCTCACCTTATAAATACAGAGGAGGACGAATATGGATATTTTCATTAGAGAACTGCGGGCTGGGGACGATGAGTGTGGTGCAAACATTGATGGGAGCTTTATCGTAGACTCTACCCTTGTCTTGCAACTAATCGGACAGCAAATCGGATATACGGTGAAGGAGAGACCTCTTAGAACGAAAAGCTACGATGATGAACAGCTTGAAGAAGATACGATTGAGGATTATTCGAACTATATCGGCAATCCCCATCAAATCATTTATATAGCGCTCGTAAACAATCAAGTTGTGGGCCAAATTGTTTTGAAAAGAAATTGGAACAAATTTGCCTATGTGGAAGATATCAAAGTTGATAAGCAATATCGCGGATACGGTCTCGGCAAAAAACTAATCGAACAAGCGAAACGCTGGGCGAAGGATGGCGGTATGACGGGAATCATGCTGGAGACACAAAGTAATAATGTCCGCGCATGTAAATTTTATGAAAGTTGTGGTTTTGTCATCGGAGGTTTCGATTCCTACATCTACAGAGGTCTAGATAAAGATAGTGATGAGATTGCAATTTATTGGTATCTCATGCTTGATTAAAGAAGGCCATTCCGTGGCAGATTCCGGATTTCGAAGTCGATAAATACAGAGAAGAGCTATACAGCATTCATCTGCACATTGAACAGCAGGGTTACTTCGAGGTGACACAGCACCGGTTTTACTTGCTCGCTAAAGCATTGGCTTAGATTCTATTCAAAATTTATTCAAATGGATATTCTGGAGTTGTCGCACCGCGACAGCTCCTTTTGCTTTTTCGCCGATAGCCCCTCTTATAGCAAAATGGTACGCATGGATTGTAACGAGGTAAAGTTTTATTTGCAACTGTTCTTTCCCTATTTCTTGGCAACGAAAGCACAAATAATAGTCTTGTAGCGAAGTTTGCTAAATCAATAGAAAAAGAGATAGGAGTACGCTTTTTATGTCACAATCCGAAAAACGTAACCGCTTCATTATCCTTGCAATGGCACTTGGCTTACTGATGTCATCCCTCGACAATACCATCACCTCAGCGGCCATTAGTCACATTATTAAAGATATCGGTGGCTTTGAAAGCATGAGCTGGGTTTTCACTTCGTACGTATTAGCCGCAACCAGTACGATGCTCATCTTCGGAAAAATGTCCGATCTTTTTGGACGCAAGTTGTTTTACTTACTTGGCATCACGATTTTTCTCATTGGCTCGGCACTTTGTGGCGTTGCCCAAAGCATCGAACAGCTAATTGCTTTCCGTGCCCTTCAAGGAATTGGTTCAGGGGCTCTCTTTCCGATTACTTTCACAATCCTATTTACGCTATCCTCTGATCCGAAATATACGGCACGAATCTCTGGTGTGTTTGCCGGAATCTTTGGGCTCTCTTCAATCGCCGGACCTCAAGTCGGGACCTTGCTCTCTGATTACTTTGGGTGGCGTTGGTGCTTTTATGTCAATGTACCGATCGGTTTGTTGTCTCTCTTAACGCTTCTGTTTTCCTTGAAAGAATCTCGTTCTCAATCAAAGCCAAAGATTGACTATTTGGGTACTGTTACATTAATCGTCTCCTGTATAGCTGTCATGCTCGCGCTTGAATGGGGAGGAAAAGCATATGAGTGGTCATCGTGGCAAATCATCTCACTATTTGCCCTAGCCATAATAGTAGGGATTGCTTTTATTCTGGTAGAACGTCATGCACAGGAACCGATCCTTCCTTTCCAGATTTTCCAAAACCGAATGGTGGTCGCAACTTGTATCGCGTGTCTCTCTCAAGGTGCCATCATGTTTGCTGCCATCACTTATTTGCCTATTTTCGCTGTGGCCGTGCTCGGGTATCCGAACTCCAATAGTGTTTTGACTCCGTTGATGCTCTCTTTAACGGGAGGTGCCGTGGTATTCGGAATGTTGCAAACAAAGTTTTCCTTCCGATCTCTCATGGCGTTCTCTATGCTCGCTAGTGTAGTAAGTTCTATTTTGCTTATGTACGTTTCAACGGGCATTTCCTTCTTTTTCTTAACACTCTTGATGATTCTGTTCGGGTTTGCTGCAATCGGGCCGTTAATGAGCGTTGCACAAAATGCGATCGTGCATTCCGTCGATAAACCATATATCGGTATTTCTTCCTCGATCGTTGGGTTTTGCCGAAACATGGGAGGCGTACTCGGTGCATCGATCACGGCTGCTGTTGTGAACCAAAACTATGCGAGTATCGTATCCACCGGGGCGTCATTACATGGCATTTCCTTGGAGAAAGCAGCTGATCTGCTTAATCCTGAAGTTCTCATGCGTGAGCCTTTAAAAATCCAGCCGAGTGTTCATTCATTTCTAAGTGACGCTCTAGGTACTGCCATCAATCATGGTTATATCGTGGGATTGATTTTCGCCGTTATTGGTTTCTTTTCTGTACTATACGCAGGCCCTGGCAAGCTTGAGCGCCATCAAAAGAGTGTCGAATCATAAAGGTCCACGGGTTTCATGCTCTGCATCACTTTCCTAAAATGGCAGTATGATGTATGGTAAAGTATATGCATTTACAAACCATACTTCCCAAAGGAGAGTGTGATTCTTGCGTGAAACCTGTGTTCCGACTGGTGTGGAGCTGAAAGACACTGGTTTTGGTTATACGTTGTCTTTAATCGGCGGTAAATATAAAATGATCATTTTGTATTGGCTCGCTGAAAAGAAGGTGATGCGGCATAATGAGCTAAAGCGAAGTATCGGTACCATTTCTTTTAAAACGCTGAGCTTGATGTTAAAAGAGCTGGAGGCAGATGATTTGATCATCCGCAAGCAATTTCCCCAAGTCCCTCCCAAAGTGGAATATTCCTTAACAGAACGTGGTCTTTCTCTCATCCCTTTATTAAATATGATGTGCGACTGGGGTGAGAAAAACAGCTTGCAGCCTCAGGAGGATGTAAAGAAGCAGGCCTAACGATCGTTTCTAACTGGAAAAGAAGTATCTCCCAACCGCGGAAATACTTCTTTTTTCTTTGGGCTTCTTACAGGTTATCGATGAATTTCACATAATCTTGTGCGCTCTTATCCAATACGCTACCAGTCGGCTCAAGTTCTTGACCAGGTACATTTTCCCCTGACTCAGTCTCCGCACCATAATACGCAAAGAAAGAGCGATAATCCGAGTGGCAGTAGCGGAAGGTTGTTTCAAAAGGAGTCAATATTTGCCCAAGCGTATACCGATACCTTCCCTCTTCCTGATAATCCTCCTTCCTAATTCCCGCTGATACCGCTAATGCAGCTTTGCGATTCTTTAATTTATCGCCTCCTTTTGAACCGTACGCCCACCCATATGCAAAAACATCGTCCAGCCATTTTTTCAGGAGAGGCGGACAATTAAACCAGTAGACTGGGAACTGTAATACTAGATGTCCATGCGATTCAACCAATTGTTGTTCTTTTTCCACATCAATGTTTCCATCCGGGTAAACCTTATGCAATTCGTGTACGGTATACTTTTCTGGATATTTTTTAAGTTCTTCTACCCATCTCTTATTGATGACGGATGTTTCAATGCTTGGATGTGTGACGATTACAAGCGTTTTCAATGTAAGGTCCTCCTTGAAGTTTGTTGTTTTATGAGTATAAAATGCTTGCTACAAATTTGTAAGTACGCACATTTTGTTCAGTTACTTACATAAAGGTGAGTGTAAAGAACAGAAAAAAGCCTCCCCGCGACCTAATGATTCTAGGTTGGTATCGTTGGGAGACCATTTTGCAAATGGGTTATTTGAGCTGTTTCTCCATGTACAGCGTGCCTTCAATCGGATTGAAACGGTAGGGCTCAATTGGATAGAATTCCAACGAGCGGTAAAGCTGAATCGCTTGTTCCATCGTAGGAAGCGTATCTAATCGGATGAATGAATAGCCTCGAATTTTCGCTTCGTCGATGATCGACAATGCTAATTTTTTCCCTACTCCTCTTCCCTTCCATTCAGGCTTCACGTACAATCTCTTCATTTCGCAAACTTGTTCATCTATTTTTCGTAAGGCAACACACCCTGCGGGCTGTTCGTTATCTAGTGCCAACAAAATACAGCCGTCTGGTGGTGCGTATTCGCCGGGTATATTTTGCAATTCAATCGCAATGTTTTGAAAGCTCAAATCAACTCCTAATGAATCTACATATTCCCAAAAAAGTTCACGTGCTTGTTCGTATTCATCATCCTCCGTTGCATGAATCAAACGCAGCAATCCAAACACCTCCACATCCCGTCGTGCAATCGTTTACGTGGTGCGTAACGAGCGACGCAAGATTTTCCCTGTCGTGTTTTTGGGAAGCTCCGCTACGAATTCCACCTGACGAGGAACTTTGTATTTCGCCAGTTTGTCACGACAAAACGCCATGATATCCTCTTGAGAAACCGCTATTTCCTTCAATGCCACAAATGCCTTGACTGCCTCGCCATGCACCTCGTCAGGAATTCCGATCACAGCCGCCTCGATAATCGCGGGATGCTGGTATAACACTTCTTCTACCTCACGCGGGTACACGTTATAGCCGTCAACGAGAATCATGTCTTTTTTGCGGTCAACGATGTACACATATCCTTCTTCGTCCATACGCGCCATGTCTCCCGTATACAGCCAACCATCTCGAAGCGCTGCGGCCGTATCATCTGGCAAACCGAGGTACCCTATCATGACGTTGGGCCCTTGTACTACCAGCTCACCCACTTCTCCACGTGCGACTTCGTTTCCTTCGGGATCGACGACCTTGTTTTTCACAAGCGGGATATCGATTCCAACCGATCCTGGCTTTCTGGTCCCATGCAATGGATTGAATGTGGTAGCTGGGGCTGCCTCGGACAATCCGTAGCCTTCCAGCACCTTGGCATCGTATTTTGCTTCAAACTTGTGCAGGAGCTCGACGGGCATGGATGCACCTCCCGAGCAGTATATCCGGATGGATGAGAAATCTTCTTTTGTCGCAGTCGGCACCTGTAGCAGATAGTTGTACATGGTCGGAACGCCTGCAAAGCATGTGGCTTTTTGCTCACGAATCGTTTGGAGGACGTCTACCGGATGAAATTTTGGCACGATAATAATGGCTGCACCCGTTTGAATCGGGCCATTCATGCACACCGTCATGCAGAAGACGTGAAACATCGGGAGTACAGCGACCATGCGATCTTCTGGCACCAACTCGAACAATATCCCCATCGCATCCGCATTCGAAGCCATATTCCTGTGGGAGAGCATCGCTCCTTTTGGCTGGCCGGTCGTACCTGATGTGTACAGAATAACAGCGAGGTCGTCTTCGTTTCGTTCCGGCTCCGCGTAGCCTACCTCTGACTCTTGCCCTTCCTGTACAAGCTGATCGATCGTTATTTCATTTTCAATAGATTCCGTGTAGATGAGAAGCTGTAAATCTTCTATTTCGTCCTTCATCGGGGTTAGTACCGGCTGCAACGCCGATAAGGCAATGGCTGCCTTTGCTTTACTGTTCGAAAGAATGAAGCTAATTTCGCGCGCCGTATAGATGGGGTTCATGGGAACAACGACTGCCCCTACGCGGAGTATCGCATAGTAAGCGGTTACAAAATGCGGCCGATTATCCATGAGCAGGGCGACAGCATCCCCTTTTCCAATCCCGTGCTGGGCAAGTCCTGCTGCGAGATGTTCGACCTGCTGATTGAATTGTGCATACGTCGTCGTTTCTCCCATAAAGACAAAGGCTGGACGATCCGCAAATTGTTTCGCGCTCTGCATGAGGCTTTCATTCAAATGATACATCGCACACCTACCCCCTTTTCAGAAAATTTTAACACTTGGAGCCAAGCCTATAAAGCATTACTTTTAGGAAACATGGGAGATTGGCGGTGCTGATTGACTGACTTGTTCATTGCGCTTCACAAAGAGCAGGAAAAGCACGCCGCAAATGATAAAAAGCAACCCGTTGACGATCATGGCGTTGCCAAAACCAGTTCCAATATCTCCAGCTAACTGAACAATAGCGCCCGTTACCAACGGCGAGATGATCCCTGCCAATGTAACCAGGCTGGACAACACGCCTACTAAAAGTCCCGTGCGTTCCGGCAACAAGCTGCTAACAATGACAGAGGCAGCTGTCCCAACAGAAAAGGCAAACCCTTTTCCGAGGCACAGAAAGATCAAAACAAATACTGTAGATTGAACGAGAGTCACACCATAAAAGCACAGTCCCCCTAAAATAATCGAAACACCGCCAACCAAAACGTATGATTTGCGATAGCTGCGATGCTTTTTAAAGAAACGATCACCGATTGAAGAAATGAGTATGGTCATCAGTCCGGCTAAAAGTCCTGTGCCAGCAATCGCATAGGCCATTTCCTGATTCGTAAACTGGAAGACCTTGACGAGATAGACAGGCTCCCAAACGGATGCGAAGGTCGTCCCCCATATTTGTGCGAAATAGATTAAAAAACAGAATAGAAACGTGGATGAGAGCAAGATACTGGATATATCCGACCATTTCGCTTTTGGCAAGGGAGGAGCTGCGCCTTTTGCAGGAGCGACAATGACATGTGGTTTTTCTTTTCCGATCCACAACCAGACCAGGAGCCATATCAGACTGAGTGCGCCCATAAACGCCCAGGAAAATCGCCATCCATAGCTATCGATCAGCGCGACAATCATCGGTGCGGAAGCAACCGCACCGACGAAAGCACCAAAGTTCACGGTGGAATAAACCAATCCACGCTTTTCTTCGGGAAACCATTTGTTCAGATGGCTGACAACCGTTGCCCAAAATGGCCCTTCGCCTATCCCAAGCAATACCCGCGCTACGACAAGCATCGGCAAACCCGCGATCGCATAAGCGCCGAATTGGATGACAGTCCAGGACAGTGCCATGATCGCCAGCATTTTTTTCGTCCCGATGCGATCCGATAATGCCGCGCCTACAATCCCGGCAATGGAGAAAAACCAAAAGAAGCTACTTCCAACAAGTCCCCATTCTTTCTCGTTCAATGAAAATTCAGTCATGATCGGCACGGCAGAATATCCCGCAATCGTTTTATCCGCATAATTGATCATGTATAGCAAAAACAACATAATCATGGTGATTCTGGCCATCATGTGAATCACTCCATTTGTGTAGGAAATAGACTACCGCTGTTTCCCACTATTTTGAAAGTCGGACGCGCCCAATTCCATCCGTAATCTCAATCACTGTGCCATATGGTTCACTCAAAGCTTTGAGCCCCTCTAAGATGGAGATATCCTCGCTTAATTTCGGCCACCCCATACGATGTACAGGCAGATCAAAGCCTAATTCAATCGGATGCAGCTCCAGTTCGAGCAGTTCACCATCTTGCATTTTCCACAAGGGAATAACCGACTCCCACACCTCTTTGTGCATACAGAGTCCGCGTGTGTAGTTGGCACTCATCTCTTCCAACGCGTCTGCCACATTATGGTTGTGGTCTAAACCATAGTGCTCGTAGAAATCAGCTGGCTGACTCGTAACGGCTTCTGTCTGAAAAATAAAATCCCCCAAGCTGTAAAAGATCGGCCGATTGTTGTAGATTTCAATGCCGCGTAATAAATGGGGGCCGTGTCCCACCACGGCGTGTGCCCCCGCATCGATGCAAGCTTTTGCGAACACAGGCAAGAAATCAGCCGCCACTTCCTTCGCATCCCCCTTCATCTCATGCGCGTGAATACTCACGATGACGTAATCAGCTCGCCTTTTTGCCTGCTCAATCGTTTTGACGATTCTGTTCAGATCACGCGGATGCGGCTGAGTAGTCGTCCCTTCTTCGTCGCTTACCATGAAACGCGCATTTCCGAAGAGAAAGATCTCCTTGCCCGGATCGTTCATGAAGCCTTCCTCGATGAGAAGCTTGCTGAAGGCGTTAATGTCCGTCGACTCCGCAATGGCTTGCAAATCAGCGAGCTTTTCTTCCGTAATGTGGTGTGTCATGACATATCGCATCGGATTGATCCCTGGCCTGCCGATACTATCCGAACGCTGATCTCCGGCCGCCCACCATGGATGAAAAGTCGACGTTGCAGCGATGAAAGCTACCCTGGCTCCTTCGCATTCGAGATAACGCGGCGCCCCCGCTTCAGCGAGATTTTTTCCTGCTCCAGCATGGACGAAGCCATACTCATTGAGATATCGTTCTGTTGCTTCTAGTCCCCCATACAAATAATCAAGCGTATGGTTATTCGCCCACCCAATCATGTTAAAGCCATAATCTTTCATGACTTGCAAAACAGATGGTGGTGACATCGCCCACGTGCCTCCGCTTTGTGCGCTGGGATAGCCCTCGTTATCGTGTACGGTCGTCTCCAGATTCGCAATGCGTACGTCCGCACGGTGCAGCAAGCTGGATACCTCTTCAAAAGCTTGGTCCCTGTATGGAAGATTGCGTGTAATGAAGCTGTCGCCAGTCGCGGTAAACCAAATCGGCTTGGTCATTGGCAGGATTCCCCTTTCCCTTTTCTCATTTTTACTGTTTTCAAAAGATCGTGAAGTCTTCCTCTTCCTCTCCGACAAACGAGTATAGCTTCGAACTGATTTCATCATAGTGCTGCAATCGTTTCTGGACATTTCCCGCGTCATGGAGCATGACGCCTTTGATCAAGACATTTAGCATGGAGAATAGTGTGGGCATACCGCTAGTGGCAACGGGTTGGGGTGTGGTGATTTTCAGGAGATGATCTGCGACTTGGCTGATAGGGGAGAACTCGCCTTCCGTAATCGCCAAAATCTTTGCTCCCAGCTCTTTTGCTGAATGGACCATTGCAACTGTCTCGCTAGGATGACGAGGAAATGAAATCGCAATGACCAGCCATTCTTGATCTCGTTCGGTGAGAAAATAATCGGCGTTATCAACGGCTCCCGTATACAAATGTGTGTTTCCTTTGATCGCATTCAACGCCGAGAACAACCATTTTGCAGGAATATGGCACCAGCGAAATCCCACCACTACGATTCGGTTAGCCTGCACGATGCTTTTGACCACATCATGGAGCAAGTTGTAATCTATTTGCTGCAAGCCTTGCTGGAGATACGCAATATCACTCTCCATCACTTGATGGGCGTAATTGCTCAGATCGAGCGTAACCTCCGTGTCTCGATATTTCTGGATCGGCCCCTTCCTTTGGTCCCCTATCAAAAGAGACTTTTTGATTTCTTCCTGAAGCTCTGTGTATCCGGAGTAACCCAATGCGTAACAAAAGCGAATGACGGTTGCTTCACTGGTATTCGTAAACTCCGCAATTTTTTTAGCGGTATGGATCGCAAGTAAGCTTGGCTTTTCTATCGCGATCTTACAGATGATTTTTTGGCTTGCTGTCAGCTTTCCATACTGCTTCCGAATCCGTTCTTTTACGAGTTGTGCCATACCTGAAGCTCCTTTGTCATTCTGATTTGTTTTAATTTTGAGAATAGTATATCCTTTGCAATAAATCACTTCAATACTTCTTTAGAAATGTAGTTTTTGCTTCATTTTGGTGTATGCGGACTGTAAAAAGGGACCTCCACAGTTGGAAGGCCCCTTCTCTTCTCTTTTTATTCCGTACTGAGACATTCATTTGGAACCCAGCCCTTAAGCTATATCGTATTTCGCTTATTTCTCAACTTGCTTAGTCTTTTTTATTTGAACTTTACTCCAATAAGTGAAAGATCGTAATAACAGTTCAACCGGTCCCATCTTAAAATACTTTAACCACATGGAGCTACTAGTGAGTAGAACAGCATGAATGATTAAGACAGTAATCAAAGAATGAATACTAATCATGGAGCTAAAAACAATTAGTAAGGCACTTTGTGCAAGATAATTTGTTAAGGACATTTGTCCATATAATTTTAATGGAGACAATATAGCTTTTATCTGATTCCATTGCAGAGAAATAATAAGGATGCTAACCATCATCGAGGAAACTAAATAATCTTCTAGTATTTCAATGCCTGCTGGAGTAATCTCTACTGAGATATTTACAAAATATAAAATGACATAAGCACAAATGATCCCAATTAAAAAAATCAAAACATGCTTTACTTTCCCATAGATATTTTCAATTACTTTAAATTGGCCCATGGTAAAACCTATCATCATCAGCGATAACCATTTACTAATTGCTGAGATAAGTTCTAGCCATCCAATTCTCTCACCATAAAACGGTTGACAAAAGGCAGTTACGATAGACAAAGTGATTAGGATTATCGTTACCACTAAGTTCGTCCATTGATTTGTTTTAAAAAACAGAGCTATAAATAGGCCAAGGACAGCGTACTGCATCAGCACATCGTGAATACCTGACGGTGCATAAAATGTATGAATCAGTCCTAGTACAAATAAGAAGCAGATTCTACGGAAAAACAGAAGGTAACGGTTCTTTATTTGTTGTTGGGATCGATTCATAAAAAAGTAGCTTCCAAGTCCAAATAAGAAAAATAGAATTGGATAAAATGTACTGTTAAAAATATAATACAGTCCAGCATGTAATTCATTATAATTCGACACATTATTCATCACCTGAAAACTATTCACAAGAAGTACCCCAATCAAGGCAAATCCTCGTAAGTAATCCATAATGTCTATTCTTGTATACGAATTTATTTTATTCATGCAGAATCTCCTCATTGAAAATATTTATTTAGATGAAACACCTTACCTACCTTTATCTTTTCAACTCCCCAAGTCGGTTTCATGACTTAAACATACATGTTATCTTTAGACAAATGAATGACTGCTGTCTTACAATACAGAATACAATCTTACTAAATCGTAAAATTACCAGAGCACCGCATTTAAAGGAGTTAGCCATAGACGAAAAGGTAAATCGTACGTCAAGGCATGATGCGCTCCGATAATGGCTTTAAAGCGCCAATTTCGGGTCTAATCTAATAGGTTCCAGGAGTTTTAAATCAAACTTAACGAAAAAAGGACTCCCCAAAGGAAGTCCCCGATTCAACTTGCTAATTTATCATTTATGAAAGTCTTAAGATTTGAATTTGCTGATCTTCAACTGTCGCATCGTATTCGTGTGTCCATACCCGTTCTGCCTGATTCTGTCCACAAAGCTTTTGTTCCATAAGCCCGGTCAATTCTACACATGAACGACCGAGGACACCCTCAACCTTCTCCTCGATTTTTCCTTGGCTATCCATTGAGAGGCTGACTCTCTTTTCACTCGAGCCAATGGTTAACACAAACGACGTGATTGAACCAGATTTTTCTTCACTGACAGTAACAGTACTTCCTGCATTCGTAATCCATTCTTTTACCGCTTCAACAGATTCGTGCAAATAACCCTCTCGGATACTCATAAGAAGTACTTGGGCTTGTTTCTCCAATTCCTTCGGTGAGAGATTATCTGATTCAAAATAGGGTATCATCCCCTCTTCACTTTCCACAAAGAAGACATGAATCCCATCCTTCATACCCGTCAGGAGTTTGCCTATGATGTTGCCCCCGATATCTAGCCGTTTTTGGAATTGCGACTGATATTCGACCCAAACCCGATTTTCCGGTTGGAATCCTCGGCTTCGCATTGCCCGAAAAAGAGTACGTTTGTCCTGAAAAGTCATCGTAAATGAAGTACAGTGGCTCACTTAAGGCGCCTCCTAAAAATCAATGTTTCGACCTACTGCTTCCTCTCGAGTGAAGCCTGGTATTGCCTCGTTTATCAAGCTTGCGCGAATAGCGTATTCCTTTGCCCAAGTACGAAGCTGTTCTACTTCTAAGCGTCTTGATTTGGCCAAAGGAACTGTCCTTCTCATGGCTTGTAAGATATCATCAGTCACGATATCTCGTTCATGGTCCCCTTCTGAAACTCGTTTGGAGAAAGCATCCATCAGTCCCTCGTGTATGGAATATTCAATCTCTGCACCAGTCAAGCGAATTCCTTCGCCCCAGTACCCTTCCCCTGATGCTTCTACAAGTTTTGGTATATCAAACACTGTATGGTGTCGCTTCAGACGATCCAGATGAATTTTAATAATTTCTGCTCGTTCCTCTGGAGTAGGCAAATCCACAAAAAAGATTTCATCAAACCTGCCTTTACGCAGAAGCTCTGCCGGGAGCTGCTCGATTTTGTTCGCTGTAGCAAAAACAAATACTGGACTTTTCTTCTCCTGCATCCAAGTCAGCAATGTTCCAAAAATTCTCGTAGCGACTCCTCCATCTGATATCCCGCTTCCAATACCAGAAAGAGCCTTTTCAATCTCGTCTATCCATACGATGGATGGGGAGACGGCTTCGCACATGGCAAGAGCAGAGCGAATGTTTGCCTCCGATGAGCCTACAATGCCCGCAAATACTCGTCCTAAATCCAAGCGAAGAAGAGGCATTTGCCAAGCAGCAGCTACACTTTTGGCACACAAGCTCTTCCCGCACCCAGGAACCCCCACCAGCAATACACCTTTAGGCCACTGGATACCGAACTCTCTGGCTTCTGTTGAATAAGAAGCCTTTCGCTTTAATAACCAACGCTTCAGATTATCGAGTCCGCCAATTTGATCAAGGCTTAGTGACTCCGTAGAGATATATTCCAAGATACCTGATTTCCGAATGATCTGTTTCTTTTCCTCTAAAATCGTAGAAACATCCGAATCAGAGATGCCTTTATTTTTTACTAATGCCTTTGCTAAACAATTTTCGATTTCACTACGAGTAAGACCAACAGCCGCACGAGCTAAAGCTTCTATCACCTCAGGGGATTGGTCAATCATGATTCCAGGTCGTCCCTTGTAAGCATCCGTGAAGTTTACGATAATCTGTTTTACCTCCTCCAGTTCAGGAAGCGGTAAATCCAAGATCGTAATCTCCTTTTGTAGCTCAATGGGTATTTCTATACTCGGAGAAATAATAACCGAATTGGAGGGTGATCCCATCCTTATTTTTTGTGCAAATTCCCGAAACTTCCTAATATATATTGGCGAACTGGAACCTCGAATAAACGGATGCAGATCACACCAAACAAAAAGCGTCGGTTCTTTCGCTAAATCTTCCGCCATCTCTAATGCTACCCGAAAATCAGTACTCCTAGCGTCTAGCTCATCCCCGTCCAAAATCAGACCCTTTGTCGCGGTCCAAACGATAATACGTTTATTTAGTTGCGCACCAATGCTTTGAAAAACCTCCAGCGCCCGCTCCTCTTCTTGAGTAAAAATATAGAGAATACTGTATCGTGCTCGTATCAAATAACCTACTTCTTCGATGAAATCCTGTAGCATCTTCTTGCTCCTCCATCTTACAGCAATATTTGTATCTTGTTCTTCATACGTTCAGTAGGAAAACCAGTTACATGAATGGAATCGGTATTTGCTATGAGTTCAACTCTTCTTTGTGGCTTTAACTCATCAGGAGATATCCGACCTGTGAGCAAAAGCAGCTTCTTCCCATGCCAAATCTCATCTGCTTGATGAAGATAAGGTCCGACTAATGCCGCATCAAATTGCAGCAGTGCTTTTCTTTTGGCATCGCTTTTTACTATACTCTCAACCGTATAGCCCGAGTAGAGAAGTGCTGTGCCAGAATGAATTTTTCGAAATGCTTGAACCATATCCACCAGTTGTTCCGCTTGATCAAGTGGTTCCCCACCAGAAACCGTTATACCATCAATCTTCAAGTGCCCAAGGTCTCTTCCGAGTTTTTGCGGGTCGTGCAATGTCCCCCCTTGACGATCAGGATGCGTCTCCGGATTAAAGCACCCTTTACACCCTATGGAGCAACCTTGCACCCAGACAACCGCTCTCACACCGGGTCCATTCACTCTGCTATGATTACATATCTCATGTATGCGCAATGTCGATGACAAGCCCTATTTCCTCCTACAAATCCAAGATGCGCCCGCCATTCCCACTCGATCTCTCCATTTTCGTCGATGTAGTTTCGTCGGTTACCTCGATATCCAAATTTCGATTGTTTGTGGGATGAGAAGGCGGGGTCGACATGTTAGGATTCTTCGCTGTTTGTAGGTACCTTCCATCTCGATTATTTTTGACAATGTCCACTTGAGTCGATAGATGTGCTTTATCCAGTGCTTGTAAAAAATAGGTCATGAATTGTTCTGGTGAATCCTGAAAGCTACTACCTTTCATCTTTAAGCGAATGACTTCATCTTGGGAGGTTCCAAGAAATAGGAGTAGACCTTGTCCATCATTTCCACTACCTAGTAGTCCCAGCTTTTTAATTTCACGAAGCTGCCATTCCCTTCGTACAGCTTTCATGTTCTCGTTCATCACGATACAAACAAGTGCATCCTGCTTGACGAGAAAAACTTTGTCTCCCGGCTGTACCTCCGCCCAACTCTCAAAATCCTTATACAATGCATGGACAATATCCTTTGAAGTAATAATTCCGATTTCTTCTAATTCAAACAAAGAAGCATCATCCATTTGCGTATGGAGCGAAATTCGTCTCTTAAATGTGAACTGTAGTACTAAAATAACAGTGATTCCGAAAGAGATTGCATAAAAAGCACTTATATTAAATAGAACGCAAAAAAGGATAAGTCCTGCCAGCCCATACTGGGCATATGTAATGTGCTTAAGCTTTTGCTCTCCAGTTTTACGAAAAAAAGAAAATCCTTTTCCAGGTCGATAATCCGTTAATTGATTTTGTAGTATTTTTCTAAATTTACCAATCCCCCAAAAACCACCAATTACAAATAACAAACCAATAAGAATGAGAATGACATTTCCAGCAAAAATACCTACAATAGTAAAAAGACCAAAAATGATGACACTTTTCCATAACGTCTTGATTTTCGCGTTAATTTCTTTGATAGGCTCATCTTGTGTATGCATTTACGTTTCCCCCTTTATTCCTATGCTATTATATTACTTATTTCCCAGATAACACAAAAGATTCTTGCTAGCAAGGAAAGAAAGATGCCTCCGGTGACCTGTTGCAACCAAGGTCACCAGAGGCATCTATTCGTTATAGGGGGATAGTGTTCCCCCTTACATCTCTACCTTCCGCTTCCTTCTCAATACATGGCGTTCCTTCGCTTTTTCATACTGAATACGCTCTTCCTCAGTATCAGGAATGACACCAGGCACGATCGTCGGCTTTCCTTGATCGTCGAGGGCAATCATCGTCAGATACGCGCGTGCTGTCATGCGCTTTTCCCCGGTCAATAAGTTCTCCGCTTCCACTCTGACGAATACTTCCATCGATGTCTTATGGGTCCAGGTGACATATGCCTCCAGATTGATCGCTTCGCCTGTCTTGATTGGCGCGAGAAAATCGAAGGAATCGCTCGACGCAGTGACAACAGGCTTACGGCAATGTCGCATAGCTGCGATGCAGGCGATTTTATCTACATAGGCCATGACTTTCCCACCGAAAATGGTATGGTGGTGATTGGTATCCGGTGGAAAGACGAGATCAGTCAAAAAGGTTCTCGATTGTTGGATCGGTCGTGCTTCTGGCATCATTTGTGTGGCCCCTCTCATCGCGTTCACCTTCCCGACTGAGCTGTCAAACGATTCCGAATCGCCTTCGTTGCCGCAACCATGTTTCGTAACGACTGAACGGTTTCTTCTCTTCCTCTCGTCTTCAGCCCGCAATCCGGGTTTATCCAAAATTGGTCCGGTGGAAGTACTTGTACGCCTCGTGCTACCATATCTTCCATTTCTGAAACAGCTGGAACTCGGGGGCTATGGATATCATAAACGCCGAGCCCGATGCCTTTATCATACGTACCTGTTTCGAACACAGACACGAGCTCACCGTGGCTACGTGAGGTTTCAATCGAAATCACATCGGCATCGAGTTCGCTGATGACGTCCATGAAATCATGAAATTCACAATAGCACATATGTGTATGAATCTGGGTGCTCGGCGCAACAGTGGAAGTCGCTAGACGAAACGCTCTAACAGCCCACTCGAGATAAGCTGCTTGCTCTTCTTTTTTGAGCGGATGTCCTTCGCGCAACGCTGGTTCATCGACTTGAATCATGAGAATCCCCGCTTCTTCCAAGGCTTCTACTTCTTTTCGCAATGCCAACGCGATTTGTTCGCACACTTCTTGTCTGGAGACATCGTCTCGAGCAAACGACCAATTCAGAATAGTTGCTGGGCCAGTTAACATACCCTTCATTGGTTTGGCGGTCAATGATTTTGCATACACACTTTCTTTGACCGTCATTGGTGCCACAAACTCCACATCTCCGTAAATAACAGGTGGCTTCACGCAGCGCGAGCCATATGACTGCACCCAGCCGTTTTTCGTGAACAAAAAGCCATCGAGCTTTTCGCCAAAATACTCAACCATATCGGTTCGTTCGAACTCACCATGGACGAGGACATCCAGACCAAGCTCTTCTTGTATGTTGACCCATTCCTTGATTTGCGCCTGAATGAAAGCGTCGTATTGCTCCACTGTCCAGTTCCCTTTTTTAAACTGCTGTCGAGCTTGACGAACCTCCGCCGTCTGCGGGAAACTACCGATTGTGGTCGTTGGCAACAGTGGTAACTTCCACGTATTTTGTTGAATCTCTCGACGTTCGAGATAAGGAACACTTCTTTCAAGTTTGGCAGCAGCGATTTGACGTAAAGCATTCTTCACTTCTAGACGATTCCTCGCTGGAGATAATGCGAGCTTTAGCAAGTCCGCTTCATTTTGAGCGATCTCTTTTGAAATGACGTACTTACCATATCGGAATCCTTGGACTAAAAGCTGTACTTCCCCTAGTTTTTCGTCGGAAAACGCCAATGCAGGCATTACTTCCTCTGGCAATTCGCTCTCTGCTTCAACTGTTACAGGAACGTGCAACAAACTGCTGGACGGCTGCAGCCACAGCTTTTCGAGTGGAACGATCTCGGAAATTTCATTGACCAGCTCCCATTTCTCCTCAATGGACGCACGCCATATGTTTCGACCGTCGATGATTCCCGCTGCGAGAATCTTGTCTGCTGGAAACCCGTGTGTTTTCAGATGAGTCAAATTGCGCTTCGCTCCGTGTACAAAATCAAGACCGATTCCTTTTACCGGTAAGGAAACTAGCTCCTTGTACCAATCCACCGCTTCAAAATAGGTTTGCAGCATGCATTGTAGATGCGGTAGTGCTTGACCGATTTGCGTATAGATACGCTTGATCATGGCGCGTTCTTGCTCAGAGACATCCAGTACAAATGCAGGCTCATCGATTTGCACCCATTCCACGCCGTGCAGCTCTAACTCCCGGAGAACGTCTATGTAGAGCGGAACGAGTCGATCCACGACGATCTCAAATTCGTTTTTCTCATATCCTTTAGACAATTTGACAAACGTATACGGGCCTACAATAACAGGCTTTCCGATGATGCCATACTTTTCTTTGGCCTCCAAATAGGCCTGGAGAGGCTTGTTCTCGGTTATGGCTGGTTGTCTTTCACCGAACTCCGGGACGATGTAATGGTAGTTCGTGTTAAACCATTTCGTCATTTCGCTGGCGACAGCTTCCTTCGAACCGCGAGCCATGGCGAAGTATGTAGCTAATGAAACCGGGCCTCCCTCGTATTCATAACGCTTGGGGACCATTCCAAACATCACAGCCATATCCAACATGTGATCGTAGTACGTAAAGTCACCCACAGGGATCAGCTCGACCCTTTTTTCCTGCTGACGTAACAGGTTTTGGTGACGGATTTGCTCCATTTGCTGTACCAGGCTTGCCTCATCGATGCTGCCTGCCCAAAATGCTTCCAATGCCTTTTTCCACTCGCGGTTCTTCCCGATCCGTGGATATCCCAAATTGCTGCTTTTCATGAGCTTCCTCTCCATTCTTCATTCGATCTTGACTTGAATCCGCCCAATAAAAAAGGCATCTCCAACGATCAAAAAGAACGTTAGAAATGCCAAATAAGCACTGAGATCACAGCATCCTAACACCTCCCTATCTCCCGTAGGTTAAGCAGTGTCGTCGAAACAGGCAGGTCTCCTGACTTTGGGATCATCATCTGCACATACCTTCCCAATCCGATTGGATCAGTGGCTAATAAATGTGCCGACTCCCCTCATACAGTGGCGGGACCGTGTCGGATTCTCACCGACTTCCCTTTTCATCCTTGGTCGATCTTGATAACCAAAGAACCTGTTCCCACTCCTATGAAATTATCATGGTTCTGTGAAGTGCCCCAGAAAACGAGCAGGGCAGCATACTGTTCATACAGTAACACAGAATCCATTTTTTGTCATACTAAAATCTAAAATCATCGTCCGTCAACGGCTCTACGTTTAGTGTACGGACATAACCATTTCCTTTTTTCGAGAAGAAGTCATGCTGCTTCGTCTGCGTGCGAATGCCGTTCAGCACGATCGGGTTCACTTCTTCCTCTGGGAATAGCGGGTCCAGACCCAGATTCATCAAAGCTTTGTTCGCGTTGTAGCGCACGTAGGCATGAACCTCGTCAGCCAAGCCGATTTCGGTATACAACGAAGTCGTATAGGCCTCTTCATTTTCTTGCAGCTCATGCAAAAGAGCATACAGCTCCTCTTTTGCTGCGGTTTGCTCGACCACACTCAGGCCTTGATAGACTTCTTGCGCGAGAACGCCGACATAGAGTCCGTGGATGCTCTCGTCACGAACAATCAGGTCGATAATTTCCCCGCTGCTTGTCATCTTTCCTTGCCCCGCCAAATAGAGCGGGTAGAAGAAGCCGCTGTAAAACAGATAGCTTTCCAGGAAGACGGACGCTACCATCGCCATGTACAAGTCTTTCGGTTTCTCAATTTCTTGATAGCGTTTGGAGATGAGGGCCGCTTTCTTTTGCAGATGTGGATTGTTTTCTACCCACGAAAAAATACCGTCAATCTCCTCTGTCGATGCCAGCGTTGTAAAAATACTGCTGTACGATTTGGCATGGATTTGCTCCATCATGCCCATGAAGGCGAGAACCGCTTTTCTTTGCAGTCCATCGACATGCTCCATGATCTTCGGCATCCCTACTCCGCCCTGAACCGTATCCAGCAAGGTGAGACCGCCCAATACTTTTTTATACGTATCCCGTTCAGTCGCACTGAGCTCCATCCAGGCCATCTTGTCATCTGACAACGGAATCTCATCATCCGTCCAGAACTGCATGATGTTTTGATTCCAAAACGTCATCGTAAAATCGTCGTCCGGCCTGTTCCAATTGACTGCTTTCATATGGCGTTCCTCTTCTCTTTTTGCTTGATGCTTTTCCTTATTTGAATCGTGTTCACTAAACAGCGCAGCTAATGCACTCTTCTACAGTCAAATGCTTCGTCCGCGTATAATAGAGCGACTTCAGACCTTTTTTCGCTGCATAAATGTAATAGCGAGCCAGTTCTCTAGTTGAAATGTTACTGTTCACGTGCAGCACAGTCGAAATTCCTTGATCGATGTGCTCTTGAATTTCGGCAATCAGATCAATCACTTTGAATTGATCGATTACATACGCCGATTTGTAGTAAAAATAGTTTTCCTGCGACAAGTACGGCATCGGGTAATACGTCGTAGAGTTGGCATACGTTCTCGTTTCGATATGCTCAACAATTGGCATCACGCTAGAAGTCGCATTCTGAATGTAGGAAATGCTCTGTGTCGGTGCAATCGCCAAACGGTACGCATGATAAACACCATGCTTTTGCACCTTTTGCTGTAGATCCGCCCAATCCGCTGGCGTCGGAATGTGCATTCCTTCAAAGAGAAGCTTTGCTTTTTCCGTCCGCGGGCTGTAATCGTTCGTCACGTACTTGTTAAAATAAGTGCCTTTTGCATATTCCGATTGTTCAAAGCCCAAGAAGGTCTTGCCTGTTTCCCTGGCAATTTCCATACTTTTTTCCAAGGAGTAGAAGTTCATCATCATGAAGAACGTACGGGCGAAATCTTTCGCTTCTTCACTTTCGTACGCGATTCTGTTCTTTGCGAGATAACCGTTCAGATTCATCGCACCGAGACCTACAGAGTGCAGCTCACTGTTTGCCTTTTGAACGCCTGGAGCGTTTTCTACACGCGTCATGTCACTCACGGCTGTAATGGCTTCGATTCCTTCGTGGACAGATTCGCGGATCATTTTGCGTTCCATCACATTGACAATATTGAGCGATGCCAGATTGCAGCTAATATCGCGACGGATGATATCCATCTCGCCGTAATTGGTAATCGTCGAAGTCTCCTGTAGCTGGAAGATTTCCGTGCACAGGTTGGACATTTTTACCGAACCGAGATCTTTCAGCGCATGGTTGTTGTTCGCATTCGTTTTGTTCATGATGTACGGATAGCCCGATTCCATTTGGATCATCGCGATTTTGGTCAACATCTCGCGTGCGCTCATCACGGTCTTTTTCTTGATGCGATCGTTAGCCAAGAGCTCCTCGTACATCTCATCGAGGTCCATATCATCCAGATGCACACCGTATTCTTTGTACACGGAGTATGGAGCAAACACAGTCAATGGCTTGTTTTCCTCAGCCAGCTTGTAGAACACGTTTGGTACGATCAGGCCGATGGACAACGTTTTGATGCGGGCTTTTTCATCCGCATTGATTTTTTTGCAATCGAGAAACTCGTTGATATCCCAGCCGAAGATGTTGTAGTACGCTGCACCTGAGCCTTTGCGTTGCCCCATTTGATCCGCGTAGGAAAACGCATCTTCCAACAGCTTGAGAACGGGCATGACACCTTTTGCCGCGCCCTCGACGCCTTTGATCGGCTCTCCTCGTCCGCGAAGCTTGGACAGGTTCACGGCTACACCGCCGCCAATTTTGGATAGCTGCATACAAGTTCCCAAAATAAAGTTGATGGAATTCAGTGAATCATCCATTTCGAGCAAGAAGCAGGAAACCATTTCTCCCCGGCGGCTTTTGCCTGCGTTCAGGAAAGTTGGTGTCGCTGGTTGCAAACGTTGGTCCATCATGGAGACCGTTAAACGCTTGGCGAGCTCAAAGTCACCTTGTCCAAGCGACAGTGCCACAACGGCCACCCTGTCTGGATACTGCTCCAAGTACATCGATTTATCGTTCGTTTTCAAAGCGTAATCTTTATAAAATTTGGAGATAGCCATATACGAAGCAAATTGAAAATCGGCGTCATAGGCCAAACGGAAAACCTCATCGACCTGCTCAACAGTGTATGTTTCATAGACGTTTTCATAGAAGTCATTCTCGATCAAATAGTCCATGCGTTCTTTGACACTGCCAAAGGTCATCGTGTTGGACTGCACTTCTTCCATGAAGACCGCAACCGCTTCCCGATCCTTTTCCAGTTGATAAAATCCGTCGTTGCCACGCTGCATCAGTTCGTTGTTCAATTCAATATGCCGCAATTGCTGCCACCCCACTCGTAAATTGTTCCACGTCACGGCCGGTACCGGACAGTTCGAATTTAGAAATCACCGGAACGCCATATTGGCTCGCGATCGTATCCGCACTTTTGGCAAAGCTGGTTCCCCAATTGCGGTTGCCGCTGGCAGATACCCCGCGCAGATGGACATGATTTCGCTTCAGGAACGTCGCCACCTTCTCCGGCACTTGTCCGAATCCCGTCGTGTATGTGATCAAAATGAATGGCTCGTCCAACACCATATCTTGATCAATTTCCACATGTGGCAAATTAATTTTGTTGACGAATCGTCGGACGTTTCCTGTTTTTGAATCATAAGCGATTAGCATGTCCCTCATCCTATCCTTGCTATTTTTACTCTGTATGTATGTTATTTAGCCAAAGTAAAAGCGCATCCGACGTTTACATGCCGAATGCGCGTGATGACTTCCATCTAGCAATTCGCCAATGCGAATTGAGCGCTCGAACACTTCCCTATCTCCCGTAGGGTAAACAGTGCAAGCGGTTAGGCAGGTCTCCTGGCTTTTGGATCATCGCTCCATTTTCACCTTCCCGATCCCTCAGATCAGTGGCCTTCTTTCGCAAATGGAACTCTCTCATTACAGTGGCGGGACCGCGTCGGATTCTCACCGACTTCCCTATTAAGTCTACCAAATCTGGCTGGTAAACACCTTACCGCATCAATATGTAGTTGGTAAAACTTACTTTACCTCAATATATCGTAGGAGTCAAGCTCAGTATGGGCTCTTTTCGAAAACTAACTATTCTCCTTTTTCGGCTATTGCCAATCTCTGGTTCTCGTTCATATAATAGATTTTGTGTGTGTTGGTTAGCCTTGGAGAGATTGGAGAGTCGCCCTCATGAAAAGCACCGACTATCAACCTGTCGTCATACCTCGTTCATACCGTAGAATCATGACTTATCAAGAGCGTGACTATCACATTTTCGTAAGTATACCTGCCGATCCCCCTCCGGAATCAGGCTTTCCCGTCATATATTTGCTAGATGGCAACTCTGTTTTTGCAACCGTGACCGAAGCGATACGGATACAATCACGTGGTCCTGAACGAACTGGCGTGTATCCTGCTATGGTCGTCGGGATTGGCTATCCAACAGACGACCCATACCATCCTACCCGTTTCTATGATTACACGTATGAGGTTCCCGCCGCAGAGCTTCCTGGCAGCCCAAAAGGAGCCGAGTGGCCACAAATGGGGGGAGCTGAGCAGTTCCTCACCTTTTTAGAGGAGGAGCTCAAGCCTAGCATCGAAAACGACTTCCCCATCGATCGGACGCAGCAAGCGATTTTGGGACATTCGCTAGGCGGCTTATTTGTCTTGCATGTGCTTCTGTCGAGACCAAACGCGTTCCAGCGGTATATTGCCGGTAGTCCCTCTATCCACTGGAATGAGAGCGTGCTGCTTGCGAAGGAGAGTCAATTGCCGAGCCTGCTGACAGATGACCTCGACGTCCATGCGCTCCTCACGATCGGCGAGTTGGAAAACGATGGGCGATTCTTGGTCAAAGAAAAATCGCTGGCGATGATCGAACGATTGTCCTCCATGGGTAAGGGCCAAATCAAGGCTTCCTTTAAGGAATTTGCCAACGAAAATCACTCGTCCGTTTTGCCAGTCTTCATTAGTCAAGGACTCAGATTCGCCACGAAAAAAACTGCCCGCTACTAGCAACGGGCAGTTTTTGTTTATCATGATTCGCTTACTGTAGAGATAACACTTTGGTGATTTGGGGCAGCTCTTCGATGGCAGATACAATCGTTGATGTAATCTCTTCATCAGTCACAGAGACAAGCAGGGCATTCTTCCCTTTTTGCTCGCGGGATACATTCAACTTGGAAACATTGATTTGATACTCGGCCAGTTTTCGTGAGACATCATAAATCACGCCTGGATAATCGATATGGCGAACCAACAATCCGTGGGCCCCTGGAGGTATGCGACACGCGCAGTAATTGATTTCACTGATGTACACTTCTCTCCAATCTTGCGCAAAGGTGTACTTGTTCGCTCCTACACGCAAAATCGCCAAATGATTCGCATATTCGCCAGAGCTGTGTTGGACAGGAATCTTTGTCCCGAGTCCTTCCACTAGCAATGTTGCGATTTCCTCTTTATTTTCATGAGCAAGAATACTTAATTGTGCACCCGCTAACTCTGGCTCGAGTCTTCGAATCAGTTCAGCCAGTTCACGCAATCCAGCATATTGGGTCATGTGATGCCTTCACTCTCCCAGTCAGGTTTATCCTCGTTATTACGGCAGAATCCACGCTTCCGGTTCTTTCTTGATGGAGGATTCGTTATCAGCACGATACCAAGCCGTCAACGTTTGCCCATCTTTCGTATAGTAGATACGGTAGATGGTATTGCCTTTTCCACTGTTGGTAAAAGGACTTTCATCCATCGGTACCGCTGTCACTCCACCCGCGTTTACAACCCCGCCGTTCTCCTTGATGACGTTTTGGATCGTCGCCATATGCTCTTTACCCATGGAGGCCATCCCGAAATAAGAGATGATCGCCAAGAGAACTGCTCCCGCCAAAAATGAAACGATAATCACTTTTGATTTTTTCGTAGCATCCACCGAGTGCTTCCCCCGTCTATCTTAGTTCTCTTTATCGACTAAGCGTACCTTGTCAATCGTACCTCCACCCAAGCACACTTCCCCATCATAGAAGACGACAGCCTGACCAGGTGTCACTGCTTTTTGCGGTTGATCAAATACAACTTCTACGTTGCCATCCTCCAGCAGGTGAACGGTTACTCCCTGATCTGGCTGACGATAACGGAATTTGGCTGTACAAGTAAACGTTTCGGATGGTTTCTTATCACTCACCCAGCTCACGTTGGTTGCCAAGAGACTCTTTGAGTACAGACGGATATGATCAGAGCCTTCGCCAACGATTAGGGCATTTCGTTCCAGATCCTTGTCTACAACAAACCAAGGCTGTCCGCTTGTACCATGACCTCCGCCTATCCCTAAGCCTTGTCTTTGACCCAATGTATAGTACATCAGCCCGTCGTGCGTACCGATGACTGCACCATCTACGGTCTCGATATTTCCTGGTTTGGCTGGCAAATAGTTTTGCAGGAACTCGCGGAAGTTGCGCTCCCCAATAAAGCAGATCCCTGTACTGTCCTTCTTTTTCGCTGTATAGAGTCCTGCTTTTTCCGCGATCTCCCTTACTTGCGGTTTCGGGAGATGACCAATCGGGAACATCGTTTTAGAAAGCTGTTCTTGGCCCAATACATTCAAGAAGTAAGTCTGGTCCTTGTTGTTGTCAGCGCCACGAATCAGCTTGTACTCGCCATCGATGTACTTAACCTGCGCGTAATGGCCGGTGGCAATATAATCCGCCCCCAGATCCATCACCTTGGCGAGAAGCTCACCGAACTTGATTTCACGGTTGCACATGACATCCGGATTCGGTGTACGTCCCCGTTTATATTCATCCAAAAAATACTGGAATACCTTGTCCATGTATTCTTTTTCAAAGTTTACCGTGTAATATGGAATGCCGATCTGTTCACAGACGCGCCGGACATCCTGGAAGTCTTCTTCCGCCGTGCAGTGGCCGAATTCATCGGTATCATCCCAGTTTTTCATGAAGATGCCGATGACGTCATATCCCTGTTGCTTAAGCAGGTAAGCCGTCACGGAGGAGTCGACTCCGCCGGACATGCCGACAACGACGCGTGTATCTTCTGGTCGCTTCATAAGTCTTTCTCCTCTTATTCAATTTGTACCATTACAGATTACCATGTTTCGCAAAACAAATCATGTTTTGTTGCACTTTTGCCCGATAGAATGAAAAAACGCCTGACGCATAGTTGGCGCCAGACGTTTGGTAGCAAGGTTATGCCTGCGTAGATTCATCCTTGATTTCTGCGCGATATCCCTCGATGCTTTCTTCACGACGATGATTCTTCGCCTCGAGGTTTGTTTTTTCCTCTGCAGAAATCTCTCCAGCATGAGCCGTCAGGTAATCTTCGGACTCACGAATGTTCTCTTCCGTATTGGAAATCATCTGTTGAAGCTTTGCTGCGTTGTCAGAACGGTCATCCGGCTTCGCCATAATCGATACGCCTCCTACAAAGGGTTATATTCAACACCTTTACCATTGTGCGCCAATCATGGTTTCTTTATGTACCCGTGTTATAATAGAAGAAACGGATTAAACGAAAAAGAGGGTTTCACCTATGGCTTCCTTAGATTTGTTGGAAAGAAAGCTGCTTCGGATCATCTCTGATACCGATCCCGTCCGCCTGAAACGACAATGGGTGAAGGGGCAGAAGGTACCTGAATCCGAAGTGGAACAGCGCATGCGAATCGATCTTCTCTTGCGCAGACTCGACAAGCTACCTGAGGCCAAGCGTCAAGAAGTGCTTGCGCTACTCAAATGGTTTAAATGGTAGAGATTAGCGGATAGACGTTCCCAGACGCCACTGACCGTCTATCCGATTCATTTGCTTTATATCCACGATCGCCTCTTGATTCAGCGGTCCATAGATGTGCGGATACAACAATCCATCCTTCGCAGCCTCGTATTTGACTTCCGAAGTCGTTTTCGTTTCATCGACAACGAGTACATACAACTCCTCGTCAAACTGTGCGTAGACGCGGTTTGCTACCTTTTCAAGCAGCTCGTCCCCTTTTGACGCGTGAATAAAGCCTTCTTGCTCGTAATCGCGCGGTAAGTAGTGATCTTTTTCCATCCACTTTTCCCAGTATGTTTTTGGTACCATGCAGTAAATGATTGAGTCTTGCATGCTTCTCCCCCACATTCGATTATTTTTTAGGCATTGCTTTGTTCAGGTGACGCATAGCTTTATCATAGAACATCTGCTCCATTTGCCCCTGATCGTATCGCCATTGAACGAAGTTACGCAGAGAGTGCAAATCCACCCAGGCATCCTTCGCTTGCGGATTGCGGTCAGGTACCTCTCCCGTTATTTCACCATCGTAGACAAGCTTCGCCATCTCAGCTGGGTGCATGCCGATCTGATAAGCGATTTGATGTAAAGCTATTTTCATGGAACCTCCCCTTGCTCTTCAAGGATACATCTTATCTTCCGTCTATTGTGCCAGTCTTTTCGAATGATGCCAAGCCCCTAGCCCTACTCCCAAAGCATGTACCTTCCTCCCTTGCGTTTTGCTACAATGAACAGAGCATTTTAAGGAAGGGGTGGTATTCCATCATGTCAAAACAACGAAATCAACCTCGAAAGAACTGGCTCCAGCGAAAACGCATCTGGATTCCTCTTCTTTTCATCGCTTTCCTGTTTCTGGGTAACAGCTCTTATCTTGCAAAAGAGCCAGAAGGCGAGCCTTTTTTACTTGCTCACCGGGGAATGGCGCAAACCTTTCATATGGAGAACATCACCAACGAAACTTGTACGGCGGAACGGATTTATCCACCGGAGCATCCGTACCTGGAAAATACAATTCCGTCCATGCAGGCGGCTTTTGATGCAGGCGCGGACGTTGTTGAGCTTGATGTACAATGGACCAAAGACAATCGATTCGCTGTGTTTCATGACTGGACGCTTGACTGTCGGACAAATGGTACTGGTGTCACGAGAGATTATACCTTGGCCGAATTACAACAGCTCGACATTGGCTACCATTATACAGCGGATGATGGGAAAACCTTTCCCTTCCGTGGAAAAGGGATTGGCATGATGCCTTCGCTCGATGATGTGCTACAAACATTCCCTAATCGCTCGCTGCTTATCCATATCAAAAGCAATGACCCACTCGAGGGGAAAGCGTTGGCGGATGTTTTGGCGACCTTGCCTGCAAAACGACTGGCACAACTCTCTGTTTATGGCGGTGACGAGCCCATCGAGACATTGAAACAACAACTGCCCCAGCTGCGTGTGATGTCAATGGCAACAATGAAAAGCTGCCTGATCCCGTACATCGCTGCAGGTTGGTCCGGATATGTACCACAGGCCTGTGCACAAACCCAATTACATATTCCTGATCAGATTGCCCCATGGCTCTGGGGTTGGCCGAATCGGTTCATGGCTAGAATGGAAGCAAAAGACACCCGCGTGATCCTAGTCGCAGGCAGTGGAGAGGTGTCACAAGGCTTTGATGTCCCGAATGATTTAAAACGGGTGCCTGAAAGCTTTACAGGGGGAATATGGACGAACCGGATCGATCTGATCGGTCCAGCTTTTCACGAAAACGCAGAAAAATAATGAAACGGTTCTTCAACATATTCGTATATACTTATACGTAATACACTTCCAACCTAACTAGGAGTGATTGATATGCTCAAGAAGCTTTTAAAAAATTTACTCGGTAATCACTCATCTTCGCATAAGCACCGGAAATACAGCAGCAGCGATTACAAGCATCGCAGAAAGTACAGCTCCAGCAATCGGTACGGACATTCCCATTACGGCAGCTCTCATTATAAAAGAAAGCGCTCCAGCCGTAGCTTTTTCAGTAGTTAAACAATTGTTTAACACAAATGATCAGACAACAAAACTCCGCTTGCGATTAGCGGAGTTTTTTCATTTAACGAGACATGATTTCTACGAAACGATCTAGTGGCAATGCATGTACGGTTCTGTTTTTCTGCCCTTGTATCGTTTCCGCCATCAACATGGAGTTCAGGATCGCTTCCTTGACCGCTTCGATCGCTGCTTCAAACAGTGCATCCAGTTGTTCGGACGGAAACATTTTCACTGTGCTCATTTGCTCGTCGCCATATGAATAGCAATTTCCTGTGGAGAAGGTCAGAAAGAAATCACCACTGCCCTCCTCACCAATCGCGCCGAGCTGTGCCATCGCGAGTGACGCTCGCTTGGAAATGCGCTTGCATTGTGTCGGCAAGAGAGGTGCGTCTGTCGCAATCGTGACTAAGAAAGAACCATCATTCTCAGGTGTTACCCACGGCAAAGGAACTTCATTTTCGGAGATCAGCTGGCCCACAGGAATGCCATTCACGTTCAAATCCTGTCTCCTGCCAAAATTCGTCTGCACCAACGCCCCGACAGTAAAAGTTCCACATTCAGTGTCGACGATGCGTGAGGAGGTTCCGATTCCGCCCTTGAATTCGAAGCAGATCATCCCGGTACCTCCGCCCACATTGCCTTCCTCGACATGTCCTGTACGAGCCTCTACAATCGCTTCTTCCAAATCCTCATACTGAATCTGCGTCTTTTCGAGATCACTTAACCAACCATCCCATGTCTCCGCGACGATTCCGTTAGAAAACGGTTCAAGTCCCTCGATTTTTCTCGTCGCACGAGCAAGATGATGATGTGCCAATCCTAGCAGATGGCTTCCCGTAAATACGATGGGTGTCACCAGCGTACCCGTCTCTTCTATCCAGTGACTTCCTGTAAACTCTCCCGTACCGTTAAAGGAGAAAAAACCAGCAGGAAAATGCTGCCCCTCCAAATGTCCGTCGTTGGGAACGATCACCGTGACACCCGAACAAACGTCTTCCTTGTTAATTGTTTTGTGTCCGACCCTCACTCCTTTTACATCCGTAATTGCATTATACGCACCTGGGATCCCCGTCCCAATCAATACTCCACATTCTCTCGCTCGTTTTCTCGTCATGTTACGCTCCTATCATTTTTGAATCTTCCCATAATAATGGTGTTGTAGTAATTGCCATCGGAAAGAACTTTGTCGTTTTTGAGTACTCCTTCGATTTCAAAACCAAACCGTTTGTACAGCTCAATTGCCTTCTCATTCGTTTCCATTACATTCAACGTCATTTTGGTAATGTGGTTGGCGTCTGCCCAGGCAACCGATTCTTGCAAGAGATTCTTCCCGATGCCATAACCCCAGAAATCTTGTGATACGCATACACCAAACTCTACTTTGTGCGCAAATCTGTTTAAGTAAACACCTGCACATCTGGAAAACCCGACAATTCGCTCTTGAACAACAGCCACTAAAAACAAATTTCTTGGGCTCTCTGCATCCGTTTTGATGATGTCCTCGAATCCTTGCCCATCGATGAAAGCCTCTCCTCTTTCTCTGTCCAAATTTTCAGTCTCCCCATCGATTTGCAGTCGAAGGTCCGACAACTGTTGTGCATCTGTTTCCATTGCAGAGCGAATCGTGTAGGATAACCCGTTCACAGAAAGTAGTTGCTGGCTGATTATCATCATTTTTCTCCTATTGGTAAAATTTCGGTCTTTTATTTTATCATAGGTAGAAGTCTTTGTGAATCTTCTCTCTTCCTAAAGAGAAGGAAACTACATTGGGTTTACATAATATTTATTATGTTTACTTATACGTCAACCTGTGGATATGCTACAATAAGGAAAAGGAGCGTGCTCGCATGAATTTTTCTAAATCATTTTATTATACGGTCAACCATTCCAAGGTAGAAGAATATAAGAAGATGCTCGATCTAATGAAAATCCCCTACATCGTGGAAGCACCGATCGTTTTGCTGAATCAAGGAGCGAATGAATACTCCTTCGTTTTTCCTAACATGTCAGGTCGTCTTTATGGAATGGTGAGCAAGTTGTTTCAAGCGGATGCGAAGCCATATCCGAAGAAAGGTACATAAGCAAAAAAAAAAGACCCAATCATTGGGTCAAAAAACGAAGTGGAGAGAATACAATCGATTTTCATGTAAGGTCTCCGTACGTACACCTATGCATGTACATGGATAATTTTCTCCATCTCGATCCATTGACTCCCCGTTTGGTTCGCTAATTGAACACGTCTCGCCTTCGGGTCTACCCATTTGACCACACCCCACATGCTGCATGTATTCCCCCGCTCCCCCTCAAAGGACACACACCAGCTCACATTTAAGGGATAATTCTCTCTACCCGAATCTCGCAGCATGTACATAAATGCCTCTCTTTCTTCGTGCGTTACTTCAAGATTGCCGTTAGCCACGCTTTTCCACCCGCCTACTTACGAACATTTACATCCAAATCCTCATCCTTGTGTGGGAAGTTGTACTTACATTATAGTGAATGCGAACATAAGTTCGCAACTCTTTTTTTAGCCACTCCTATCCTCAGGTTGTACCAAGAAAAAAGCCGTTTTCCCAGTGGCTTTGGAAAACGGCTCTTACTTTTAGCTTGATAGTTCCTGTGGTTGAGGTTGCGGTCTTTTCTCGACCAGCTCCAAAAACTTTCCGAAGGTAGAAGCGAGTATTTGCTGAAAAAGCATACCGAGAACAACTGGGAGAGCAACAGGCGCCGGAAAGTACGTGATCGCCATCACTGCCCCTGCACTAATGTTTCGCATTCCACTGTTAAAGGTTAACGTGACAATCACATCGCGCTCCCACCCGAACAGCTTTGCGATCCCCCACCCCATCAAATAACCTAAAATGGCTACTACCAGTACAAGGACTGCCATTCCCACCAGTTTAGCGTCCATCATATGAAAGTAAGACGAAACCATCGAGCTGTTGATCGCAACGACAACACCCATTCCCATCTTCGAAAATGGCGCTAATTTTGGTGCCAACGTTTTTTTGACGTTCCCTTTTGACAAATGATTGAGCAGCATACCAACTAGCGACGGCAACACAATCATATAAAATAAACCCTTCATCAGTTCTGCCAAATCCATCTCGACGGTTGCCCCTAAAAACAAGGACATCCCCAACGGAACAATCAATGGAGAGAGCATCGTATCCAACAATATAATGGATAGCGTCAGGGCGATGTTCCCGAAATAAATCGATGACCACAAAAAGCTCGTGATCCCTGTGGGAATTAAGGCCGCCAGCAAAAAGCCCGTGATGACATGGATATCATCTGGATAAAACAACCGAGCCATTGACCAGGCAACAAGCGGCATAAGTGCATGAAGAATCAACAAGTTGACAATTAAAGGGAGTGGTCTGGTCAGTACCTTTGCAAATTCTTTAAATCCTGAACCCAGACTGCCGGTAAATGTCATGAAGGCAAACACCCAAGGAGACAAAAAAGCAAACGGTTGCAAATGTGTCCCGGCTATTACGCCAATAGCAACACTACTCGGCGTTAGTATGGGCATGATTTTCTCAAGAAATCGATTCAGTTTGGCTAACCCATTCATTTGATACACCTCAAGTCTCGTCCTTTGATGCTAGTGATGTGAGGTATGTTATCATGAACGGATTATTGTTACAAGACCAAAGTTCATTATTAGATTGCATACACATCATTTTATTCGCATTTTCACCTTGCATACTTTCGCGCATGGGAGTAAAGCCTATGACGGAAAGGAGGTATTTTATGAACGGAATGGATTGGGTAGAATTTATCCGAAAAACCGAAGATAAGATGTATCACCTCCATCGAGCGATAGATGGAATCTGTAATGATCCCGACTATAAGGAATCCATTACGACCTTGACGGAAGTGGTAAGAGATTATCAAGTCCTTGTGGAAAAAGCCAAGGGTGAATTACGCGGCATCGATCTCCATCGAGATCGAGAACGCGCTCATCATTACGATCGTGATCACTACTAGCTGATATAGACTCCCAGTCAGGGAGTCCTTCTTTGTTCATTGATCACAGAACCTTCATTTTCTATTCATCATTCTGTCAAATCAAACGACAAAAACCTCACTCTACCCATGCAGTGTGTGAGGTTTGGGAAATGGGCTAGCCCTTCATTTTCTTTTCAATTTCTTTTAAGGATTTCTTCTTCTGGCATGCCTCTTTTACATCGGTTGGCCACCGTTCGTCACTCAGCCTTTGCAAATCTTTTAACAATCGCTTGTCAGCTGTCACATGAATATTGGCATCTGGGAAGGCCTCTTTTAATTTCTTTCCGACTTCTTTTTGAATCGATTCCAGCTTGAACCGATTAAAATTCGTTACTTGAATAGCCACATCGAGCTCTTTATCGATTTGCACAACCACGATTTTGTCTATGCCCTTCACGCTAGCCGTAATCGATCTCGCTCGCTCTTCCCATTGATAATGTCTCACGGGAACAGGCATGCACAACGGCTCCGCTTCCGCTTTTTGCTTCGTCTCTGTACCAGATTTCTTCGTTTCCGTACCAGATTGCTTCGTACATCCCGTTACGGTTAAAGCAAAAGCCAGTGTCAGCACCACGAAAGTTGCGCGCACACAAAACACCTCCTGACCAAGATCACCTGTTACTAGCTTGACCTTGAACGGAGGAAGTATGTAAAAAAAAAGCGGTGACTCCTCTGCATAATTTGAGTCACCGCGGACCCCAAGAACATTTCAAGTCCTATGTACAAGGATATTAAAAATCGCATCGAAACGCGATAGGAGATAACTGGATATGAAACGGAACAAAAAAAATCCCAACCAACAAAAAGTGGTTGGGGCGTACGGGGTAGTACGCGTATGTCATACGTGAATGATATAATCATATAGGACTTATTTTCTGTTGACAACGAACAATAATAGGCACATTTACCTATAGATGGAACAAAAAAATGGCGCCGACTTAGACTGCCTCAATTAGTCGGACGCGTAAAATAATATCCCCAAGGTTGGATTATACTAGTTAGCTTGGATTACTTTTCTATTATCATGAAAATTCAGCGTTCACGCTATGCGAAAATTATGGTAACAGGTGAAAATCTTACCTTTAGAGCTTGATCGACCATAGAATCCCTCCGCTGAAATGTGTTAATTGTTACAAAAAAGCCAGCCAGAAGTTGCTAATCGTGTTATGATATCCCTGTAAATTCTTGAGGAGTTGAGATCATGAATAGAGAGCAATGGACAGCGGTCGATCACTATTTTACGGATAAACTACTGGAAGCCGATTCCGTTCTAGACACAGTCCTTCAAGAGAACGCAGCTGCAGGTCTTCCAGCTATTGATGTAGCACCCAATCAAGGTAAATTCCTTCATCTGTTAGCACGGATTCAAGGCGCTCGTTCGATTTTGGAAATTGGCACTCTCGGTGGATACAGTACCATCTGGCTAGCCCGCGCACTTCCTGCGGACGGTCGTCTCATTACTCTTGAATATGATCCAAAGCATGCAGAAGTTGCACAATCGAATATTACTCGCGCAGGACTGGATCAAATCGTAGAAGTGAAGGTCGGACTTGCCCTGGATTCTCTCATCCAACTACACAAAGAAAATCAGGGACCTTTTGATCTTATTTTTATCGATGCAGATAAAAAAGGAAACCCCGACTATTTCCAATGGGCATTAAAGCTCTCTCGCAAAGGTACTGTGATTATCACGGATAATGTTGTACGAAGTGGTCAAGTCGTGGACGAAACAAGCACGGATCCCAATATTGTCGGCGTACGTCAATTCACCGATTTGGTAGCTGAAGAAAAGCGTGTTAGTGGAACCGTTGTACAGACAGTTGGCAGCAAGGGCTATGATGGCTTTGCGATCATGCTTGTCACTGAGGAGAACTAGTTTTTTCACTTTCAAAGGTTGTAACGAGTAGGAGTGTGTACATCTTGTTTAGCTTTGGTTTACCTAGCGTTATGCTCATCGCTAATGTCATTTTGGTTCTCACGGTACTCTCGTTGATTATCAAAGTGTTGGTGAAGAGAGAGTAGCTGATGTATTTGGAGGTGCTTTTCCTTGGAGCCATTATGTGATCAGTCCCTTACTTTGCGAGAAGTAACAGAGGCAGATCTCCCTATATTTTTCACCCAGCAATTGGACAAATCCGCACATGAGATGGCTGCTTTTACTGTCAAGGACCCAGAAGATAGGGACGGTTTCATCGCTCATTGGACGAGGATTTTGAACAATGATTCGATTGTGAAAAGAGCCATTCTCTTGAATGGGCAGATTGTTGGTAATGTTTCGTGCTTTGAGCTGTTTGGCTTACCTACGATTGGATACTGGATAGACAAAAGCTTTTGGGGCAAAGGAATCGCGACAAATGCACTTACTCTCTTTTTAGAGGACCTCGGACTACGTCCTGTATATGCGCGTGTCGCCCATGACAACATCGGATCCATTCGTGTGTTAGAAAAAAACGGTTTTCAGCCTTTCGGTGTCGATCGGGCATTTTCGGAAGCACGAAGCGAAGAAGTGGAAGAACTCATTCTGATCAAACACACATGAGGTTCGAAGCGCTTTCCGTGAGCGCTTCCCTTCTTTATATCCAGCGATCATTTCAAAATCGAAAGGGACATCCTACCCTTTTGACCAGCCTTTTAAATATTCTGTGGCGATACGCGAAAAGGCTACTGGGGACGATGAAGAGTGCAATGGTGAGTGGTTGTATGTTTTGACGAAATAAACAAGAAAACTGGGGCTTGCTCCGTCAATGACTTCCCCGATCTTAGATGACCGGTGATGGACCCGTCCGAAGTATCGTACAGTTCGAAACCAACTCGAATGTTTCGAAAAGCATTCGTCAAAATCTTCCTACATGTGCTATAATAGAAGTACAGTTTTTTTCTTCCCGAATTTTTGAATCACCCACACAATTGAATGCAGTAGTTCCTAAGATGATCTCCTGAATGAATGAGGATCATCTTTTTTGTTTTTTCTAGCAAACATCACATGACGAAAGGTTGTAGATGATATGAATACTTTGCCTTGCCAAGGCTGTAAAGGATTGTGCTGTGGGCCTGTTCCCATAACAGAAAAGGAAGTTAAAATGATACACAAGAAATTGAAAGCGCTTCCAAATAAACTCCGTGACGATCTGAAAAATCAACCGAGAATGTTTGGGACTTGTATCTTCTACGACATGCAAAAAGATCAGTGTGGCATTCATAGCGTTCGACCGGAAGTGTGTCGCGCTTTTGGATATCACAAAGACCTTGTCTGTTTTCGCAAACCGGAATTGGCGACGAAAGAAGCACTGACCTTCAAGGAGAAACCGATTGGGTACTTGAGTATTGATTTTACTTGGAAGCATTTTTAAAGATAGGGAGCAAATCATGGATCTCAACTGAATAATAATGTTATAGACTGCCTCATTGAACTATACTCCTCTTTACCCTCTACTTGATACGCGATAAAAAATGCCGAGGAAGGCAGCATCTCTTCATCCGCCAAAGGTAGTGTATGAGAAGGAGGCAAATTATGTTGAGGAAGAGTACAAATGCAGGTAGAAGGTCTGCAATAATGACTGGGGTGTTATTAATAGCCGGATTGATTACAGGTATATGTAGTGTTGTACCTGTAATAGATGGAGCAGACTACCTTGTCATGGCTTCTCCAAATGAGAACCAGGTACTACTAGGAGCGTTTTTCCAATTGTTAATGATTGTTGCCTATGTTGGTATTCCTGTTTTGGTGTATCCGTTGTTAAGTAAGCACCATAAAGGGTTAGCTCTAGGATCTGTTGCTTTTGGCATCATTGCGGGTGTGTTTATTATTCTAGGTGTAATCATTCTTCTGTTGCTATTGACAGTAAGCCACGAGTTTGCAAAAATCGGAACTTTGCATGTATCGTATTTTCAGACTCTGGGTGGATTGTTGCGGGAAGGACGTGATTTGGTGAACCATGTGGCAACGACACTGGCATTTGTTTTAGCTATGTTCTTGTTCAACTACATATTTTACCAAACAAGACTAGTTCCACGTTGGCTGTCAGTTTGGGGGCTTATTGGGTCAACATTGTCCATAGTAGTAAGCCTATTATTTATGATTCGCTTCATCGGGCTGGATACAACTTATATGGTGTTGAACATTCCAATAGCCTTTCAACAATTGGCTTTGGCTATATGGCTTATCATGAAAGGATTCACCCCAACAGAACAGGATTTGAAACGTTCCATGTAAAATACGCAATTTCTGTTGATACAATTGAGAAAGGGATCTCTCAAGGCGTTTCACTTGAGACATCCCTTTTTTCTTTATACACATTCACGCATCCCTTTACTCCACACTTACCAAAACGCGCTCCAACGCATCCAACGCCTGTTCTGCATCGGTACCATCCGCAGTCAAGACGACTGATTGTCCTTTCGACACAGCGAGGGACATGACGCCGATGATACTCTTGGCATTCACCTTCTTCTCCTCTTTGTTCAATCCGATTTCACTGGAAAAAGATGCTGCTACTTTCACAAACAAACTAGCCGGACGCGCGTGTAATCCCTGTGCCAACTGGACGATGACCTGTCTCTCTCTCATTTGATTCACCCCTATCCCTTTCTCGTAAAATAGCTACAGGCCTTCTATAGCCGTCAGCAGTTCTTCTACCTGATCCAAACGAGTCAATCCCGTTTCCTTGTCAACGATCGATGTATAAATGTGTGGAATGACCTGCTTGGCACCAGCTGCGAGGCATACCTCCACAATCGGCCGAATCGAAGCAGCATCGATCCCGCCAGTCGGCTCAAAAACGGGAATCCCGTAACGTACGGCTGCTTCTGCCATCGCCTTGATTTCATTCAACCTTTCCAACCCGTCGACTGGATAAAATTTGACCGAGTGTACGCCAATCTCCGCCAGCATCGCGGCGGCTGCATCGCAAGAGAGCAATTCTGCCACTTTGTTGCTCATTGGTCCCGTGGTGACTTGAACCTTTCCTGGTTGCCCACCGGGGGCAATCAATGCATTCACGATGGTATGTGAGTTGCCGACTGCCTGTAGCCCCCCGAGCGTATAGCCTGCTGCCGGAAATACCTGATTGACGTGATCCGGTTGTGTCTGCACCGCGACTTCAGCGACCTTTTTCCATTGCGTAGGATCACCTGCGCCCAGCCCTACAGACACGGGTACACCTGCTTGCTGGTATTGTTCAACAGCCGTTATTGCTGCTTCTACGGACGCAAATCCTTTGACCAAGATCCCGATCAAAGCGCGGCCATCAGCCATGGCACATATTTGTTTTGCGTTTTCTACATCCCTTGCCAAAACGTTTAAACGAATTTTTTGTGTGCCCACTTTTGTTATTCTCCTTCGCCTTGTTTTTGCAGCAGTTCATTCATTCGTGCTGCAATGATGTGTTCTTGCCCTTCATGAAACGGTCGTGGATCAAAGGCGATCACACCCGTATTCACATAATGGTTACGGGTAAAAATAGCTGGATTTCCTTGCTCCAGTTGGCGTGTAAGCTCGCGAGCAGTCATTCCCGTCACTCGTTCGTCAAGCTGAACTTGCACACGATAGATCTCCCTGCCAGCCTCATCCTGTGCGATCCCTGCTTTCACACCGGGCAAGCTGTTCAGTTCTCCTGCCAGCCACTCCACTCTCCTGCGTTGCTCGGTAACATTTTGCTTTTCGGGATCGTACTGTCCAAGCGCTGCAAGTAAACCCGCAATGGCTTCCTTTCCTACCTTCATGGCGCGACCAACGCCTTTATATTGCGCGCGACATGCGGCAACCAGATCGGCACGACCTGCGATAAACCCAGACGTGGGTCCGCCGATTGCTTTTCCGCCACTGTAAATGACCAGATCGGCCCCCATCCCCACGTAACGCCGCAAATCCTCCTCCGCCGCTGCGTCTACAATGACCGGAAGTCCAAACTCCTGACCGAGTTGAATCATCGCGTCTAACGACTGCATCCCTTTTTGAATCGCATGGTGAGATTTGACATAGAGCAGTGCTGCGGTCTGATCATCAATGGCTCCTCGCAAATGGTCTGCTTCTACGTGATTGGCATGCCCGACCTCTACGCATTTCCCTCCGCCCAGTGCAATCATCTGTTGAACGGAAGCACCGAAATGCACCGCGTGTCCTTTTTGGATGAGAATCTTGTTTTTCATCCCTTCGGAAAAAGGAAGCCGCTCGATCAAGCTCAGATGGCAACCAGCTATGACAGCCGCCACACTAATGGCAATGCCCGCAGCTGCTCCAGAGGTAGGACAACCGTCTTCTGCCCCGGTCGCCTCAGCGATATGACGACCTGCCACAATCATCAGCTCGCTGATTTCTACATAATCCATGGCGGCTTCTCCCATGGCCTGTGCAATAGAAGGATGGACGGCACTCGCACCCAATGCCGTCATCTTACCGCTTGCGTTAATGACTTGCTTCAACCCTAGCTGCTGATAGATTCCCATGGTTTGCCCATCCCTCCTGTGAAAACGCTTCGCTCTTCCCTCATTGTGTCGGGATCGGGAAAATGGCGCCGAGGATCATGGCCCCGATAATCGCACCACCCGCAATTGGTTTGTTGTAATAGTAGAAAATCGCTGCTCCAACTGTTGCACCGAGTCCAACTGGAATCGAAGCCATAATCGCAGAAATGATAATCAATGGACCTAAGTAACGCCCTGCTGCGTTTCCGGCTCCCATCATGACATCGGCACCAAAGGTGGAGTTCGATGCGTTGATCGTATACTTCCGAATCAAAATAATCACGGTACCAATGATAAAGCCCAAGAGCGCACCTGTCGCGAGCGCCAAAGGAAAAGAAGTCAACGGAGCTGTAAAGCCCGCTCCCAGCATCAACGCTGGAACGCCAATCCCAATACCTGTTTGCAACGAACCTCCAATATCGAGAATCCCAACCAACGGTCCCTCCAAAATACGAGCAAACAAAAAGCTCGCACCAAACGCGGCAGCCGCACCATATCCGCCACCCTTGATCCCCGCCTCGAGCATCGCAACGATGGCGATATCGTTAAAAGCCCCGACATGATACACATAGTAAAGATGAGTACCCGCAAAGATTCCTGAAGCCAAGCACGCCACAAAGAGGGGAAATGCCCATTCTGAATACCAAAACCCTTTTGCCTGCAATTCACCCATTACTTTTTCACCACCGATCCGAATGTTTCGTGTAGCTCTATCAACCACTGTGGAATTTCCACGTACATACTCTTCAAGAGTGCGACATCAAAACCGCGGAAGAAGCCACTGAATACAAACAAGAGAATGACTGCAATAAACATGGATTTGGTAATTTTGTTCCAACCACTGTCATCCAAACCTTTACCGATCAAAATACCCAAGACGATTCCAGGCACTGCATTCCCCATGACCAAGTGCGACAAACCGCCCAAGACCGTTCCCCAAATCCCCGTCCGTTTGCCTGCATCCATCGCCGCCATCCAGAACACAATCGGCATAATCGGGTTGATCAACCAGTTCGCAGCCGGGACGAGTACCTTCGTCGCTACGAGCTGCATCGATTCGGGAATTGCCGTTGCAGTGGAATTCAACACGGTGACCACAACGACACCGACTGCTGCTCCGGCAATCGCCATTTGTTTCGGATTGTGCAGCGTTTCTGCGACATTCTTGTTGCGCCAAAGCAACAATGCCGCCGCCCAGTTCGGGATGACGCGATGATCGACATCTTGCGTCAATGCACCAGCACCAACAACAGACGCCCATGCGTTAAACAAAAAGCCAAGACCAAATGAAAAGTGGGAAATGGGATCGCCTGCACATGCGTTCAGCTCTCCAAAAGTCCGGAATGCTCCCATCCCCTGAACATTGGGTGCATGGAACATCCTCGCTGCCCCCGCACCAACCCCGAAGCCGACCAATGCCCCGATGACGATCGACTTCAACACAATCATCAATGTAACCATAAAGCTACCCCCTGTCTGCTTCTATCGCTGACGAACCAACTGCCCCATACCCGCCGTCGTCTCGGTCTGCTGCTGAAACGTTATGTTTTCTACCTGGACCAGACCCAGCCTAACTTGAATATCTACGGTGATGTCATACCGCGTCCGTTTACGGGGGAAAAACAAACCCAAAAATCGCTCATGCTTCACTATTTCTGTCGCAGACACAATGGAAACCCCTACAGGTTCGATTCGCACGACCAAATCATTCGTTTGTCTGGCCACTACATGCTTGATTTGGGAAAAAATCTTGTTGAAGGCTCCTTCTTTCGTATCGCCACTGCCGGATAATCGCAAGGTCTGCGTCGTCTCCGTGTACATCGATTACTTCCCTCCCAGCTTGATGTATTCTTCCGCCATGCGTCTGCCCAGCTCTTCTGTGTCCATGAAGCCAAAGCCAATCACTTTT
The DNA here is from genome assembly GCF_041644655.1 of Brevibacillus sp. BD137. NCBI lineage: Bacteria > Bacillati > Bacillota > Bacilli > Caryophanales > Paenibacillaceae > Brevibacillus > Brevibacillus sp. BD137. The sequence goes on from NZ_JAOTNO010000002.1 coordinate 498,476, forward strand.
TTGCCACTACGCAAGGCAGTAACCCCAGCATCTACTGAGCGCAAGCCGTACTCGACTGGAAAACCATACTTGGTCTTGGCTGTCAGTGCCCCAGCCCCACCACTACCGCAAAAGGACAGCCCGAGGTCTGCGCTCTCACTGACCATGACATCCCCTACCTTCATATCCGCGCCAACACCTGGAATGACGATCGCGGTCCCGCCAGCTGCTTCGATTCCTTTTGCGATGTTCTGTCCTTTTCCGAGACGATCACCAATCACGATTTTTACTTTAGACATATGCAAAACCTCCCTATATTCACAGCAATGTTTTAAGCTGGCCCCATCTGCATGGCACGGATCGCTTCAAAATGAACTGCCAATAGAAACGCTTCTGTATCATCTACCTGCCACGGACCCTTTTCTTCCGCGAGGACTTTGTGCGAGAGCATGACCATATCGGGATGAATTTCAGCGAATAACTCCGCTTCAATTACGGGTAGCCTTTCACCGTTTGTCATCCGACGCACAAATGCCAGTACATGAGCACCGATGGCCAGCCAGCGATCTCGCGGTATATGAATCTCCATGAGGCGAAACTCCTCCTCGATTTTCTGGAGAATTCGTTTGCATTCAGAAATTTCAGATATATATTCTCGTTTTGTCTCAGCCAGTTCCTTGAGAATGTCATCAATCATTTGCATGTCAGTACCTTTCCTGAAGTAATCGCTTGATAAGCCACTACTCTTTGCATTGTCTCCATCGTTTCTTGTTCACTGTCCGTCAAAATTGTCCGCTCTTTTTTGAGCTGCAAAATGGATACGTCCGCGCATGCCCCTACTTTCAACGTCCCGATCTCGTTTTCCAGCCCGAGAATTCGTGCGGGCGCATACGTACTCGCCGCTATCACCTCATCGAGCGCGTAGCCCATGGCGAGAAACTTCGTGAGTGTGTGCGTCAAGCTGTGCACTGGACCATCGATGTTACGCTGGTGAACATCCGTGCTAATGACATGTGGCGTAATACCCTGGGCCTGCGCATTACGCAATGTTTGGAAGCTAAAGCTCGCTTCGCCGTGCCCGATGTCCAGTAAGACTCCCCGCTCCAATGCGTCTTGAGCCTCTGGAATCAACTCGCCTCGTTCGTCGAACATCCCTCCTTTTTTCCCATGAAACGCATGTGTCACCACGTCTCCTTGGTCTAGCAGAGGCAATATTTCCGTGAGTTTTGGCGGAGCGTTTCCGATGTGCACCATCATGGGTACGCCCGCTTCCCTCGCTGCTTCCTTGGCTACGAGTAAGGGTTGAAGCCCGTTTTGCTTGACGACAGAACCGCTCATGCGGGCTTTTATTCCTCGTACGATCGGCTGTTTTCTGATTAGGGCTACCGCTTCTCTCGGGGTTAACCGCGACATGTCTGCGAGCTCCCCACCACCTGTGCACAAGCCATCCCCTGAAATGTTCAGAAATGCCAGAACACGAGTAACAGAAGGGTGCACTGCTTCTTCAAGAAAAGCATCAAACGACCATAGCCCGACACTGCCAGCATCTACTACGGTTGTCACTCCTTGTTCGACCCCGACCCGATCCGCGGCTACGCCCAAACTCGTCTTTGTCGGAAAAACGTGAGCGTGCAGATCGATCAAACCGGGTGTCACCACATATCCCTCTGCCTCGATCGTCTCCTTGCTTTCCAGATACATCCCTTGATCGTTGGTTGTCTTCCCTTTCTCATACAACCCAACGATTCGCCCTTCCCGAATGGCAAGATCATAGTGCCCGTTCAGGTTCTGGGAAGGATCAATGACCCGTCCGTTGCGTATGAGTAGATCCACTTTCACTTTCTACCGCCCCTTCTCCTGAAAAATAGCGCATAATGGCTGTCACCTCACTAGACGGAACTTGGAGGTTTGCCTCAGCCATCAATTGATTCAGCTTTTCACGCCATGCCTTCCATTCTTTTGATTCTGCCTCACCCAACGATTCCCACTCCTCCTGATAGGGTGAGCCAAAAGCTAATCGATTCACCATCAGCAGCAGGTGCAGCGTCAGTCCGCTTGCCGTTTGTTCCGTTACGTACTCACGAAAAGCAGTCACGATTTTTTGACTGATCTCATACCCTTTGCAGATGACATCCTGAGACAACCTCTCCACCACTGGCAAATCTGACGGATTGAGATCAGTAGTCATCGTGGGAAACCAAGCTTCCTTGCGACCATTCACAGTCTGCTGTCGATTTCCTCCCTCCACTTGTAAGGCTTCCAGACAATTCTGAATCTGGTTGATATCTTGGCGGGTTGGAAGAGGGCTGACAATCACAACAGGCACCTCGGCTTTGATCGGTAGAACACTGATGATGACATCCACGCGACGACTCGCCAAATACTTCTCTACCTCTGTGCTGGAACACAGGCCTACGACCCGAAGTGAACGCAATTCGCTTTCGAGGTACGTTTTCAAAAACCGAGAAGTCCCTCTGCCTGTTCCGCAAACGACGAGCGCATCTGCCTTTTTCTGCTCCAGCCAGCGATCATATCCCGCTTGGAAATGCAAGACAAAGTAAGCAATGTCTGCATCGAGCCAATAGACCCCGCGCTGCCAAAACACTTCTTCGCAAGAGCGTTTGACTGCATCAAACATGCGTGCGTATGAACGGCGAATTTCCTCTGTCAGTGGATTCGCAAAAAGAACTCCCTGGCGATAACGGTTCAAACTGTCATCCAGGTGAGCAAAAAGCAGTCTCATCAGCTCCTGATCCTCGTGCAACGGTGCCAGCATCCGGTTACTAACCGCTTCCGTCAGTTCTTTGGTTGTCTGGAAAACGTCCAAAACAATCCTCCCTGCTCGCGCCTCTCTTGGCACCTGTTCGGTCCCTAACAGTGGAAGGCACGCATACGCGATCTCGTGTTCGGGAATATCGACGTGCAATCGCTGACACAATGCTCGAACCTCGTGTGAAAACAGCTCGTACCCGCTCCAATGCCTCGCTTCTCCCAGCTCGGCATCATCCGCCGTGACCAATTGGCCCCGCTGTACACGATGAACGACAATACATAAGCGAATCAGTAAACTAATCAGTGCTCGGTCTGCCAGCGTCTCCGCAGCAGCATTCATCCATGCTTTGATGCTGTGAATAATCTCCCCTAATTCTGCACGGCTGATCAGCCACTTCTCCAATAACGGACCCGTTCTCGCTTCTTGTCCATTTTCTAAAAACATCCCCTGTACCATCCGATACATGTCGATTCCATCCAACAGATCGTGAATCAAGTTTTCGAGGGCATACCGCTTGTGCCGCTCACTCCCGTCTACGCGCACACCATACCTTTGCTTCGTGACGAGCTCGAGACGCCAGCCATCGAGCAGCTTTTCCGCGTCCTTCACATCGGCAACAACGGTATTGCGACTGACTCCCATATGGTCAGCCAAATCGTTCATCCGCTGATACCCTTCCGACAGCAGAAGAATGAACAAAAAATGCTTGACCCGATCCTTTTGCGGCAAAATGAGCGTCTTGCTGTCATCCCTTTGCAAATTTTCCTTCAAAGCATTTCGATGCTCTTGTTCTTCCGTGATCCACAGCCCTTTATTCGGTTGAGAATGGAGGATGACATTTCGTTCCTTTAGCCATTGCCTGACGTTATCCAGATCGTACTTGACGGTGCGTTCGCTTACCTGGAAATCGCGCGCGACGTCCTTAATTTTCAGCGGATAGTAGCTGTCGAGTATCACCTTCAGTAATGCATGGGAACGTGTGGTTAAAAAGACCATTCCTTTCTCCTTTCCATAAAAAGCTGTGTCCTTGCTTGAGATTCATTATAGAAAACGCTTTCTCGGTGGTAAAGAACGATTCCTTTCCCCATCAATCGTGCAATTTTTGCAATTATCAGTTCGATTCGACAGCAATCTTCCATTCCGGTCGCTTGATAGGCTTTTGGGCTGATGGAAGCTCACATAAAAAGGTCCGCAACGAAAGGTTACGGACCTCTACTTTTAGGCGAAGCTTACAGGATTCCTCCCAAGCTCGCACCTTTAACAAACAGTCGTTCGATATTTTTCTCGACAGTTGGATCTGGTACCAATGGCGGTGCTTGATGTGGCTTGGTACGGGCATCAATAATCAAATTATCGCAGCCCCAATGCTTGTTCTCGTAGTAGCTGTTCACGCCATAAATGTCGTGGGATGGATTGCTTCGTGTGAAGGTTGCCCACAGGAAGTTTTGTAGCGACGCGCTCATAAAGGTACTGTCGTCACAAAGGATAATCATCGGGCAAGACGGGATCGGTCCTCTTGCTTGAATCGCGTCACACAGATTCTGTAATTGCTGCTGGGCGTTTGCATAATCTGTAAAAGCAGGACCCTGGATCGACACCACACCTGGCATAATCAGGCGGGCATTCTCAAACTCTCGCAAATCCTTCAGCTCATCCGGCACCTCTTTGCACAGCTCTCGTTTTTGATCGCCGTAAGCTGCGAGGACAACCTTACTGCCGCTGTTTAAGCCCGTTCCCGAATAATCCAGCGTATCAATGGTCGTGTTCGTATAAAAATGAACATCGCGATGCAGATCGATTCTTTCCAAAATATAGGTCATAAAATCAACTTCATCATGCGTCGTCAATGGTCGGTTTTCTTCTGCGGTAATGAATAAATACTTGGCTAAGCTCAATTGACCCGTCCCTAAAATACGGTTGGCAATGGTGAGCATCTCCGTCGGTTGTTTGACTTGTTGATATGGCGTATAGCGCTCGCTTCCGATGGCAAACAACAGAGGATGTACACCGGCCGCATCTACTGCGTGGACTTCTTTTACACCCGGGATTTCTTGTTTGATCGCATCGCCCGTTAACTCGTGAATCAACTGACCAAACGATGTATCTTCTTGTGGCGGACGGCCTACAACCGTGAATGGCCAGATGGCATTCGGCTTGGCGTACACTTTCTTTATCTTCATCACAGGGAATGGATGGATCAGACTGTAATAACCCAGATGGTCACCGAACGGTCCTTCTGGTTTCGTATCTCCAGGATAAATATCTCCTATGATGACAAAATCCGCATCATTACTTATGCAGTAACCATCGATATAGCTGTAGTGAAAACGGCGCCCAGAGAGCAAACCTGCAAAAGTAATTTCGCTCAAGCCTTCTGGCAGCGGCATTACAGCCGATAAAGTATGGGCAGGCGGCCCGCCAACGAAACAGCTTACTTTCAGCGGCATCCCCATTTTGGTCGCTTTAGCTTGGTGGACACCGATTCCACGATGGATTTGATAGTGCAAGCCAATTTCTTTGTTTACTTCATACTCATTACCAGTCAGCTGCACACGGTACATACCCAAATTGGAATTCATGATTCCAGGCTTGTCCGGATCTTCCGAATAAATTTGGGGCAGCGTGACAAAAGCTCCGCCATCCATCGGCCAGCTTTGGATAAGTGGAAGGTCCGTTATGCTGATTTCCTGTGCAGTTACTGGCATGCTAGTGGATTTTTTTGCAGGCAATGCTTTCAGAGCAGCAAAGCCGTTCTCGATATTTTTAAATGGCTGCTTTAGCGCTTTCATCGGATCATTGCGCATAGCGATGATATTTTCAGCGGCTTGCCAGGTGCTTCTGAAAATAAACTTGCTGCGCTCGATTGTGCCAAATAGATTGGATACCGCGCGAAATTTTGAGCCTTTTACATTTTCAAACAGCAATGCTGGTCCGCCCGCTTCGTAGACCTTCAAGTGAATCGCGGCCATTTCTAAGTAGGGATCTACTTCTTCCCGAATACGGACCAAATGTCCGTGCCTTTCCAAATCAAGGATGCACTCTTCCAAATTCTGATACATATCTATAGGGCTCCAATCACTAGATTCTAGATTTACCTGTAGATCAATACCTTCTCATCATACAGGAAAGATCCTACAAATTCACGATACCCTTCCGCACAATTTCTTGAAGCTCGCTCAGTTCTCTGATTTCGTACGTCGGCTGAATGCTCGTCTGATTTTCCTTGCCCTGAGGATTGAACCAGCACGTATCAATCCCGTATTGGGCCCCCCCTTGTATGTCAGAGGTCAGGGAATCTCCCACCATCAATACGTTCGCCTTCTCCGTCCATTGCAATTTGGAAAACGCGTAGTCAAAAATTTCCCGATCGGGCTTTTTGTAGCCGACCTCTTCGGAAATAATCAGATGCTCAAAAGAGTTGCAAAGCGGTGAAGCGGCAATTCTTGCTGTTTGCACAGAGGCGAACCCATTCGTAATGATTGCCAAACGACAACCCTCCAAACTGTTGCATAATTCAACCGCTCCCGGTACCAAATGCACTTCTTTGCCCAAGGATTCGAGATAGGCACTGCCAAACGCCTCTGCATCGACGTCTAGCTGAACAGCTTTGAAAAGTCTCCGAAATCTCTCTACGCCCAGCTCTGCTAGAGTGATCCGCCCCTTTTCTAAATCCTCCCACAATCCTTTACTGATCTCTTTGTAAGTCGCTCCATAATCAGAAGATCCCGTAGCAAGTCCAAACTGGGAAAACGTCTTTTGCAAAGCATTTTCTTCTGTCGTTTTGAAGTCAAGAAGTGTATCATCTACATCGAATAATATGACTTGATAGCGCATGGCAACCTCCAGAAATCTTTACTGATCAAGTATTCGTACAAACTAGACCTTTCTATCATATCAAAAACAGAAGGCTAAACTGCATACAAAAAGCCTCGAACTGTACTAGTCGAGGCCGTGAAGGCGAACTGGTGCACATTATTTTCTGATTCTGCGAGTACTTCTTTACCTTCACTCGTGGAAGAAGAGCCTTGTGTTTCTAACGTGGAAAACACGGATGAAGTACTTGAATTGGTTGAACCACATCCCGTCACAAAAATGAAAGCCACAAGTATGAATGCATAAGAAATGGAAACGCTCAGTATTTACTTTGCAGGAAGCACACGCTTTCCCACCGAATGATCTATCTACATGATAGAAGGAAGGTGAAGCAATGAACGCACTCTTAGTTATTGATGTGCAAAACGGAATTGTGAATGGTGGGGATTACAAAGAGGAACTTATTTTGATGGAACAAGTAATCAAGGATTTTAAAGAGCGCAATCGTCCTATCATTTTTATCAGACATATCGATGCTGCAGAAGAAAGTCCACTGAATAGAAGCTCTATCGGTTCTGAAATACACCCTCCATTTAAAGACTATTCCGACTACTTGATCGAGAAGCAAACCCCTAGTTCTTTCTTCCAAACGGAGCTCACACAAACTTTAGAAAAGTTAGGGGTCAATCATCTTTTTATGATCGGTTTTGAGACGGAATTTTGTTGTATGTTTACGGCCATCGCTGCCTATGATCGCGGATATAAGGTGACGTTCATTAAGGACGCAACTGGAACAACAAATACCGCCGAATCATACGACATGCAAGGTTTAGACATTAAACGATTTGTAGGAACCGTTCTTCGTTGGTCGAGTGTCATCGAAGTAGTAAACTACGCCGAGTACGCTGAAAAATATAAGTGATGTGAGCAGACACTTTTAAAGTAGGAACCTGATGATAGACGATCCTTTGCAGAACGTTCAGTCATTGCTATATGACAAAAGATGTCATAATGGACGGCTTATACTGAATCCAACAACGAAACGATTGGAGGATTTCAGTATGAAAAGTCTGCGTACTTTTGCAAAATGGGTAATGATTGTAGGGTTGTGCTTGATGTTCGTTTTCTCTGGTATTTACAAGCTGATTGGTCATCCAGAGGCCACACTCGCTTTCCAAGGATTCGGGTTTCCCCCTTGGTTCCAAGTTGTAATCGGTTTGGGAGAAGTACTCGGCGGGCTGGGTTTATTGCTGAAAAAGTATGCGCGTTACGCCGCCTATACACTCGCAGTCATTATGCTTGGTGCTACAGTCACTCTGCTTTTACATGGTGACACATCTACTGTAGTGATTCCGCTTGTCTTACTCTTTGTTTTCTTGCTGATCGGTCTACGCCGATTTAATCCTTCTGCTCGCTAAAAAGGCCGCCAGTTCCCACCCGTAACCAGGTGAGGAGCTGACGGCCTCCCGCTTTTTTTCAAGCTCACTCGTTTACAAATGCTTCTTTATAAAGTGTAGGATGGTTTGACCTTGTGCGGTAAGAATCGCTTTCAGGCTCTTCCCATGTAGAGAAGAATTATTTACCACATACCCTTCTGCCCGAAATCATAGTAGGTAAAGATAGTAAAAAAGGAGGGATGACATGTGGACCAAGAAAAAGTAACCATCAAGATTAATGACAATGGATCCATTCGCGTTACTGGTGCAGTTGAGCTACTGGATGGAGCAGGTGACAAGTATGAAGTCGGTTCATCTTTTTCGCTCTGTCGATGCGGTCAATCCGAGAAAAAACCGTTCTGTGATGGCACGCATAAACAAGTGGGCTTTGAAAGTGCACCACGAGCAAAAGCATGAACCGAAAGAGCGCAGATGCGCTCTTTTTTTCTTCTCAATCTCACTTTAAGTCAAATTGTTTCCCCATCGAACAATTGGTATAATTTTGAAAAGCATTCCTAGAAAGGTTTTGATTACGCGCTGTACGGAGTAATTTTTGTAGTCGCTTTGTTTCATCCATAACCCGAATCGATATTTTTATTGATTGACGGCGTTTATTTTTTATACCTATGATAAAGACAATCCGATCCAGACGTAATGACGGAAGAGCTTTCCTTCGTCACTGATCGCTGACAAAGTTAGGAGTACACAACTATGTTTGCACAAGTTATACGTTACGATAAATTTGGTGAGCCCGATGAAGTATTGAAGGTTGAACAACGGCTGATTGAACCGCTGAAGCAAGATGAAATTTTGGTGAAAATGAGCGCACGTCCCATTAACCCTTCTGACATCATCCCGATTCGTGGTGCTTACAAGCATCGCATCAACCTCCCCGCTATCCCTGGGTATGAGGGAGTTGGTACCGTTGTTGATACAGGTCCTTCTGCTCCCCGCTCTCTTATCGGGAAACGTGTTCTGCCTTTGCGCGGTGAGGGTACGTGGCAAGATTACGTCAAAACGACAGCCGAGCTAGCCATTGAGGTTCCTGAATCGATCCCGGATGATATCGCTAGTCGGTTGTATATCAACCCCATTACTGCGTGGGTCATCTGCAATGAGACCCTTCAACTGTCTTCTCAGCAGGTTTTGTTAGTCAATGCAGCCAACTCAGCCATTGGCCGCTTGTTTATTCAGCTATCTGCTCTTTTCGGTTTTAGGGTGATCGCCATTGTCCGAAACGCAAGATACACCGAGGAGTTGATGCAGCTTGGGGCATGGCATGTCATCGATAGTTCACGTGAGTCTATCTATGATGCCATCATGAGTGTCACAAACGGACAAGGTGCACATGCGTCTATTGATTCCATTGGCGGGCCAGACGGTTTAGAGCTGGCGAGGTCTACACGTGCTGGCGGGATTTTCTTATCGTTAGGCCTTTTATCGGGAGTGCAGGTGGATTGGTCGATCATCTCGAAAGAGCTTGGCGTTCTCCCACAATTGTTTTTATTGCGCCACTGGAATCAACGGGTTTCCGTTTCTGCCTGGCACGAAACGTTTGAGAAAGTCATCGAGCTCGTTCAGAATGGGAAGCTCCTTATAGCTGCACCTGGAGAAAAATTTGCTTTGCAGGATGTAAAAGAGGCCGTGCGATTTGCGGAGAACCGTCATCGTACGGGGAAGGTCATCTTGGTGTAACCACCAGAAAAAGACGCTAGGAAAGATCCATCATGCAGCACCTCATGACGATAAGTGGTTTCAAATAACACCGAAGCCAAAAATGAGCGTTTTCCCGCCCTTTTTGGCTTCAACGAAACATAGGGGGCCTTATGGCTAAACATGAAAAGAGGTTTCTTAAAAATTATGAATCAAAAGCCTCGGAATATCTGAACGATAAAGAAAAAGCTTCTCATCTCCTAAAAAAAGCAATGAAAAAAGCTGATAAAAAAGCGCTCGGTGATGTTTGGGAGAATTTACAGCTACTCTTTAGTATTTTCGGTGATTGGACGAGTGGTAAATACCGAACAATCCCGGTTAAATCCATCTTGATGATTATTGGCGGGATTTTGTACTTTGTTTCACCCGTAGACGCCATCACAGATTTTATTCCCGTTGTTGGTTTACTAGATGACGCGACAATCATCGGATTGGTGTTTCGACAAGTGAGCAATGACCTTACTCAATACAAAGAGTGGAAACAAAAAGATTTTTTACAAGAATAGGTAAAATCCATTCTAGTAGAACGAGGTGCGTTGATGACGTTTCACGAGCATTTACACCATACATTTCCAACGTTAATGCTTAGACCACCTGTATTTTATAGCTGGGATATTGGAATTCGTTTTGAACTAGGTGTAGACTACCATTACCATAACGTTTATGAAAATTGCCCCTATTTACGGGGGGTATATATGCGAGCGATTGCTTTATTCAAGGAATTGCATGCACCTAATGATGACATTTATATCGTAGTGGATGTAGACGATTTTGGAGACGGTGGAGCTTTTAAGCGTAAATTGAACGTCTTTTCCAAGTATGTGATGAACAAATCCCTTTTGTATAAGCTGCAACAACACACTATCCCTTACGTTTTTCCAGAAGACGATGAGAATGATGCCTATCGAACGCATCGATTCGCCTTGAAGTGTAAGACATCGGACTTTTTATTTGTTCCGATGATAAAAGCAATCTGCCGTCAAGATATGGGATTACAACCACGTATTTTTCATCGGGTCTACTTTCTCAACATGAGCAAACATACTATCTTTCACATCTATGACGATCGAGGCTGTGACTTATTAGCCACTTCTCCTGAAACAATCAGAGGGATTTATGAAAGCCATTCGCCTTGGATTTTAGACTATGACAGAGCCAAGATCGATCAGGTATTTTCGTAAATGGAATCGGTTAAGGCAACACATTTCCAGCAGCGCGATAGATGTCATACCACTCTTCTCGCGTCAAACGAATATGAGCTGCTTTCAAGCAATCTTTCATTCGGTCGATATTCGTCGTGCCAATGACAGGTTGCATGTTCGCCGGGTGCCGTAGTAGCCAAGCGATGGCGATTGTCGTGTTGGTTACTTCATATCTAGCTGCAATTTCATCGATTTTCTTGTTCAACTCAGGAAATTTCTCGTTCCCAAGAAAAGACCCCTCGAAAAATCCATACTGGAATGGCGACCAAGGCTGAAGGGTAATATCATGCAGCCTACAGAAGTCGAGTACACTGCCATCACGGTTCACAGCCGAGCTGTTTTCCATATTGACGTTGAAGCCTTGCGAGATCATCGTCGCGTTCATAATGCTGAGCTGCAACTGGTTGGCGACGATTGGTTGCTTCACATATTTTTGTAACAGTTTGATTTGCATCGGATTGTGATTGGAAACACCAAAGTGGCGTACTTTACCCGTGCTTTCCAGAAGATCGAATGCTTCCGCTACTTCTTCCGGTTCGACAAGCGTGTCTGGACGGTGCAACAGCAATACATCCAAATATTCAGTTTTTAGACGCTTTAGAATGCCATCTACTGCATTCAAAATATGCTCTTTGGAAAAGTCGAACATGCCGGGCCGAATACCACATTTCGATTGCACCAGGATACGCTCGCGAACGCTAGGGCTCATCTGAATCGCTTCTGCAAATACTTCCTCACAACTGCCTTTTCCATAAATATCTGCATGGTCGAAGAAGTTCGCCCCTTCTTCAAGCGCCGTTTGTACGAAGCGCTCCGCTTGCAGCTTGTCTAGTGAGCCTATTCTCATGCAACCGATTGCGATGACAGGTACCTCTAACTTGCTCGTGCCGAGTGGTATGGTTCTCATGTCATTCCTCCGATACTATTTTTTCAACTGGTACCATCTAGAAAGGACGGCTTGTTAAAGCGGATTATCATGCAGAGCTCATTGGTTTATTCAACTTACAAAACTGAGAATCCTGCGAGAATGGAGCTCGAGATGGACAAGGTGAATGTACAAATAAAAAGTCCTTCCCAAATTACTATGGAAGGACTTTGTTTGGTGTAACTTCCCTGTACACCCGTGTTTCTTCTGTTCAGAGAAAATAAAGTATTACTGGCCTGGTTTAATTGAGCTATCGTATCCCGAGAGCGAAGTAGCTTAACAAAAAATGAGAAGACTGGATAAAACACAACCAGCTTCTTGGTTATCGGTAGACTATACTCGGGGCTATCACCCCACAGAAAGCGCATTTACCTTTCCTTTCATTCTTCTCTATTATTCCTCATCGATTCCGTTAATGACTCCAGTTTTCCCCATCTCTCTAAACTTTTCATATCGCTGTTGTGTAAGCTCTTCTGGAGACAATCGTACCAATTCTTTTAGAGATGCTTCGATTACAGATTCAACCATTTCCGCCTGCCATTTTATATCATTTTGTGCTCCACCTTTCACTTCAGGAATGATTTGATCAATAATTCCTAGGTCCTTCAATTCTTTTGCTGTAATTTTCATGTATTCAGCCGCTTTTGGAGCATACTTAGCATCTTTCCATAATATCGATGCCGCTCCTTCTGGAGAGATAACTGAGTACCACGAGTTATCTAGCATATGAATATGATTACCGATACTAATACCAAGGGCTCCACCACTTGATGCTTCTCCTATTACAATACAAACAATTGGTACTCTAAGTGTTACCATTTCAAATAAATTACAGGCTATTGCCTCAGAAATTCCACGTTCTTCAGATTCTCTTCCTGGATAAGCACCTGAAGTATCAATGAATGTAATAATAGGGCGATTAAATTTTTCAGCTTGCTTCATAAGGCGTAAAGCTTTTCTATAACCTTCTGGGTGTGCCATTCCAAAATTTCTTTCTATGCTTTCCTTTGTGTTCCTACCTCTTTGGTGACCAATAATCGTAACAGGCATGCCTTTATATTTCGCAATTCCACCGATGATTGCTTTATCATCTCCATATCGTCGATCGCCATGAAGCTCGATAAAATCTGTAAACAATAACGGAATATAGTCCAATGTTGTAGGTCGGTTGCGAAGCCGAGCAATTTGAACTCGTTGAAATGGTGAAATATTCGTATAAATCTCAGATTGCATTCCTTTTAATCGTTCTTTTAATGCATGAATTTCTGAAGATAAATCGAGATCATTTTTTTCCATATACTTCTGTAATTCATCGATTTTTTCTTTTAATTCTATAATTGGCCCTTCAAAATCCAAACCCATTAACGGCCTCCTTATCTTACGAGTTTCCATTCCTTTTTAAGGAAGCGGATTTAGATATCGAATCGATTAAGAGTTCAAAGCCATTGACAACTGTTTTCCGTTCAGCTTCTGATAAATCATTGAGAATTCCTTGATAAAAATGAATCGATTGTTCCCGTAAAGAAGCAACAGTTACTTTACCTTTTTCTGTGAGATGTAGATAAACCTCCCTTCTGTTATTTTCATTTACTTCCCGGCAAATAAGCTCATTTTTTACCAACTTGTCTACTAATCTACTTACCGATGATTGTTCTAATGTAAGCTTGTTCGCTAATTCCCAAATAGTTAATTTCTTGAGCTCTAGTTCTTCTAACGCCATCATTTGGGAAACCGATAAAGGTTTTTCAAACAGTTCTTTTGGAATTCTTTCTGGTTCGAGAATTCCAGTCATTCTAATAAAATTTTTAATATTTGTTCTTAGTTTCAAGGCTTCTTCTCTATTCATAAGAAATTACTTACTCCCTTCAACCAGTGTGTTGTGCATAATATGTACAATACATTAATTGTATTATACATGAAACTGATGTAATAACAAGTTACCGCCTTATTTCCTGCAAAGATGTGAATCTATCAACAAAACTAGGAAATAACAACAATCAGGTTCCGCTTGAAAAAACAACAAATACCACATGGTTGTTTCCAAAGAACTCCATAGATATGTGGGTGAGGCTCAATCCGAGAGTGCAACGCTCACCATTTCCACATAGGTAGGCGAAATTCTGTTCAAAAATGAAGTGTCATCATTGTACCTTAAAGACTTGTAGGGTATTTGATAATAAATAAACACAACAGATTATTAATGCTAACTGTTGTGTTTATTGAACCATTATTCATGATCACTTTCTTTAGCTAGATATTCCCTAAAAGGGTGGACATATTTTTATGATTGTTAGCGAGCCAAATCATTTCCTTTGCAAAACGAGCCGGAGGTACACTATGTTGGTCCATGTTAGAATTAATCCACCATGGGCTTTCCATATACCACAACAACTGCAATGAATTTGTTAAGTAACCATCCATAACGGTGCGTTCCTCACTGTATCCCTCAATAAATGCTGAAGCCAGGGAAACGTCAAAATAATCATCTAAGGCACATGACATAACTGCCCGTGCAACATCAAGTTGAGGATAATCATATTTCAATCGATCAAAATCTAGTATTGCAGTTAATCGATTATTATCAAATAAAATATTATCGACCCAAAGGTCACGATGTGCCCACCCAGTAGCTTTTTACTTTTAAGAATTCTTCTGAGACTGTCTTAAACTCATATCACGTGAAGGATCTTCAACAGAAAGATAGCAATCCCCGCTTATATCTTCGATAAAATAACAATTAGTTCTTTGACGTGGATATATTCTCATATAAATCGCATCCGATCATAGGCTACTCATTTGATCCCACATTATCCTATCATCTTGGATAAGACTGCGGTGCGAGTCGTTGTTGATCCTTTTTTACAGGAGGTACATACGGTTCAACAGTCACTGGAATACCAAGTCTCTGTTTGTGTTCGTCCAACGTCGGAGTATCAGGATATATGTTGTCTAGAGTAATTTTGAATGGGTCTTCGACTTTTCCCGTATACGGATTATATTGGAGCGGCATATTGAACGACCCACCGCCGTGACTGCTCGACGTTGTATAGGTCGTCTCTTCATAATGTATCCTAGTTGGCTCAACTGTAAAGGACATCTGAACGTCTGGACCATCCGATTGTCTCGATGGTTTGGAAGGCTTTTTGACCGTTTTCTTTGGTTGTTTGTTTGAAGCCGTCTGTACGGCCTTTGTAGATGACTGCTTTTTCGCTTTTGTGCTAGGCTTGCTTGCTACCAACTCGGATGGGGTTGCCTGAACTGCTGGTTGTTCAACCGGATACGCTGACACATTGGTTGGCCTCGTCCCTTGATTGGCTAAATCCATAACCGGAGTCGAAACTGACAAAAGTGAAGCCGAAGTCGTTTGCGTAGCTTTTGTAACGCTTTTCGTGTTTTTCTGATCGGCTTTTACTTCCTTAATCAATGTTGGCCACAGGTATGCATTGAAACCTAGCAACGCTACCATAAGAGTGATTCCTGCTACTTTTTTCATTATTATATTCTCCAGTGACTGTTAGATTTGAAGTGTAAAAAGTACGAGAACAAAAGAACTACACTTAGGAAATTATACCTTTTCAGGATAATGATTTCTAGAATAATAGCCTGAACCTAATTTTCTACGCTCTAACAAACGCTGTTCTAATTCTGGATGTATGCTTCTAGTAATGCAATCATTTCACGATTTCCCAACATTCTTGCCTCTGCGATTGGGGTCCCCAACTTGGTCGGGTGTTCAGTAGCATACTGTGTTGCAAGGATCGGATCTGCCCCGTAATCCAATAATAGCTGTACAATATCTAAACGGTTGTCCTGAACAGCACGCATTAGTGGTGATTTAAAGTGCTGATAATTCAAGTCAGGGTCAGCTCCATGCGCAAGTAGTAAGCTAACCATGTCATAATTTTTTTGCCCTACTGCGAACATCATCATGGAATGTTGACCAGGCAAAATGTTCGGATTAGCCCCATTTTCTAAAAGGAACCTTGATGCATCCAGATGACCGGCTGCAACGGAGAAGGCAAGTGCTGTTCTCTCGTAACCTTTGTCCATTTCCATATACGCATTAGGGTCCATCCCAGCTTTCAAAAATAAACGTAGCCTTTCTACTTCATTGTCACTAGCGGCACCAGCGAAATGCAGAACATTAAATTGAAGATTAGACGCCTCTAACTCTCTCCTTGCTTGCCGTGCTTCTTCTGAAGGCATTTGTTCTTCTGAGATCGCTACGACATTTGCTCCCGGGTCAGTTCTAAGCCAAATCACTTGGTCATAATCGAGATTCATTGATACTTCGGGTTGAAAACGAGTAGGAGAATTAAATGTTGTCTTGTCCACTCGACTTGGCACTTTATGATTAGAATTGGTTACAACATTCATCTCCTGATCTTTAACTGTGCCATAATTAGAATTACTATCTGAAAGGTCCTCTTGAATTGGTGTTACTTGAATAGATTGATTTATTTCTGCCTCTGTTTTCACGCTATATTTATTAACGACATTCTGATTATGATTATTATTTTTGGATGACTTAGATACCACCTTAAATTCTGTCATACTTTGTAGCACTATAGTCCAGGTTGCCAAGCAAATAATTATTACCACGCTAAGCAGTAAACTCCGTTTCAACTTAATTGACATGTCTTTATGACCTCCTGATTAGGTAGATTATACCACATCAGTATTTCAATTAGGCTTAAAGTGGTCTGAATCTTTAAAATGAGAATCATTTAGTCCGCTTGCTAATTGTGTAGGATAGCAGACACTACTATCCCTTTTCTGGGTTTACACCCGACTTTGAGGCATCTTTAGGATCGATTCGTAAAAAAGTGCACCAAAAGTAGGCGCACTCTTTACATAATCATTCTTCAATTCAATATAAAGGCTATGGAAGTAATTTACACCCTTTTGATGTATTATGCCATAAGGAGTTGCTTCAAATTTCAAGAATGTCAAAGCGTTATTTTCCACTTAAAAAACGCTATAAAACTTCCAACTTTATCGTTTTGGTAACTTACGCAGCTCCCTCAATTTAACATTCTTAATGCACTGTCGATATTAGAAGATCTATCTAAACGAGATAGACGCTTGATTATCACAAGAGCCGATCCCGCGTATGTACAAAATGGCTGTTCCCTAAGTACGATCGAGACTCTTGTCAAAATGAATCGAGATTCTAGTGTCGTTCTTTTTACTACTCATTTAGTCCTTTTATGCATCATGCTTTGGACCTGCACAATATATTCGTCAAGGGGCTGGCTCAACTCCACAACTTCTATATTGGAAAAACCTTTTACATTCGCAAGATCTATTAGCTGTCCTCGTAAATCTTACATTTCTTTCTCTAAATCCTCCTGATTCTTTTCCAGCAGTGTAATACATCTGGGTTTAGGGGAAAGAGGGTCTACATCTAATTGTTCTATAGGATAGACGACGATCCATTCCAAAGAATCCGATTTTTTCACAACTACAGACTTTCATTACTTCCTTTTTATGTATGTTAGGGTATTTTTACCATGTCAGACTCTCCAAAAATCTCGGTATTGCAAAAATAAGGAAACATAAAAAAGCCAGTACCTTTTGAAGGTACTGACCTTTGTCTACTCTATTTAACCGCCTACTCCATGTGTGTACATCTGTACGGTGCTTTTTGTATCAGATGATGTTTCAGTGTTTGTGATACTGATGCACAGGCCAAAAACTAGCAAAAGTGATAACGAGCATAATTTCAGCTTCATACTGTGAACCTCCCTATTATTTCTTGATAATAACGTTCGTGTTGCTCTGACGCATGTTGACGGTACGCCCAAAACAGTGCTGTATTGCGCTTAAATGCTTGTTGATTATTCAACTGGTCAGCTAAGTCTAAGCAGTATAGAATCTCATCGAGCGCTTTATTTATGCGCCCTTTCTTCAATACATATTCGACTTTATAATACCTGAAATTGTAACATTTGACAATATTAACCGAATCTTTGTATTCAGAGAATCGCTTTATTTCTTCTGAATACCGAGCCAGTATATCATCAATATCAATGTCGTATTTACTAGCTGCCTCCATAATAGTTAAAAGTCCAGCTTGGATTTCAACTGGATATTTTGATAGAAACTCCAAATAATCAGGTAAAATACCAATTTCACCCGTCAGCAAACTATACGTTATATATTGGCTTTTGCCCAAATTCTCAACTTCTCAACTTCTCAACTTCTTTTAATCCCACTTCATCAAGGAGTTCAAACCATGCAAGATCTGCATAGCCTTGAACACACTCTCTCGCTTCACCGTACAATCCTTGCATTTGTAATGCGACACATTTTAAGAGATAGCCTTGTCCATAATACACAACTAAATGACGGTCCGTTTTTAACGGATCGCATACCTTGTTGTTTTTTCTTTTACGCAACTCATTATCATAGACTTTAAAAGATAAAGAGAGTAACTCGTCAGCGTAGAATTCCATATCGCCCCGCCTTTACAACGCGAAGCACACCGTCGATAACTGAAGCAACCCATCTAATTGGAAATTTTCAGGTAAGCGCTTTCAGTGAGGTTTAAATCTGATTACCGCCTCCAAATTTTCCTCAGCATTCGTTCCCTGGACTGTTGCTCGAAATAAACGATATTGACTGATAACAAAACGGTCCGTGTGATTGTCCTTCTCATTATCAACTACGTGTTGATAGAACGGAACAGACTGAATTAGCACTTTGTAACAGTACATTTTCATTTGCTGCATGTCTGTACGTTGCGTATCCTTGAAACATTATCAGAACATAGAATACGGGAATACCGCTCCCACTGTTATGATTGCGCTAGATATTTGCGAAATCCTTGACGTCGATCCAAGAGAAGCTGACGAGTGGAGAGACAGACGTAAACCTAACTAAGAGCGGTATTCTGTGGTATTCTTTGGAAAGTGCAAATTCTCAATGTTAAGGTTAAATAAGAAAAAAAAGCCGAATTACCCCACGGTAATTCGGCTTTATAATTATCGCAAGTTCTAGTTGCGGACATATGCCTCAAGCAAGGCAACCATTTCTGGATTTGCCCTTCTTCTTGCTTCCTCTAACGGAGTCATAAAAGTGGATGGATAATCTGGGTGGTAAGGAGTCGAAAGATTTGGATTTGCTCCATGATCCAACAACAACTTTGCTATGTCTACTCTATCATCCTGTACTACTCGCATTAGTGGTGATCGATGGTTCTGATAATTTAAATCAGGGTCAGCTCCATACTTTAGTAACAAGGCAATGAAGTTATAATTGTCAATTGCCGAGGTGATTGCTGAGTAATTTCCATCCAGGAGATTAGGATTTGCCCCATGTTCAAGGAGGAGTTTAGCCATTTCCAAATGGCCATTCATAGCTGCTGCATGAATGGAACGACTCTTGCTTCCTACCACCACTTCTATGTATGCATTTGGGTCCATTCCAGCTTTCAAATATAACTTCACCATGTCTATTTTATTTTCCAATGCTAGAGTATTAAAAGTTAAGGCGTCAAATCGCTTCCTAGAATCGGCTATTTCTTGTCTTGCCTGCCTCGCCTCTTCTGACGCCAGTTGATCATCTGCAATGGCAACTATCTTATCACCCTTTGTAAGTCTTATTACTTGATCATGATTGAGATTCATCGATACTTCTGGACTAGATTTATCTATTCCTGGCTTTACCGCTTTATTAGGTACTTCTACTTTAGCTTCATCTAAGTTTGGTGTTCCCTCTTGAGTTGGAACGTCAGGGTTTGGATTGCTCTCCTTTTTCAGATTAGGTGCTTTATCCGCTGCCGTTTTTTGACCCTGTGCAATCGAATTTGAATTTGATGATGTTGACTTGTTTCCAGCCATGCTTTGAATAACAATCGCCCATATGGATAAGCAAATTACAATAACTAATCCTAAAAGTAAACTTCGCTTCAATTTAATTGACATTCTTTCTTACCTCCAGATAAAGTAGCAGGTAGATTATACCACAACCTTTACAGATTGACCCATTACATACAATTCTCAACTATTGCACTCTTTGTCATAATCAGCGATATCATGCATCTTTTTTAGACCTTTGTTATTGTAATCACCTGAGAATGTATTGTTTTTTCAACAAAGAATACGAAGCCGGTTACATCCACGAGTGGATGATAACCGGCTTGCCAATGACAGTAAAATCTATCCTTTTATTTGATTTAGCTGGTAAGCTGATTGATTATCTTGTGCTGCTTTAAAATATATCTATGTTTATATCTAGGTGCAATTCTATCCATAAGTTCTCGAAGTGCATAATCCATTGTAATGGTGGCCAACCCATCGTATGAAATATCCAAACCAGAGGTAAGGGGGTGGAGATACAGCTCCACTATCTCTTTCGTTACATAAAAGGACCCTCGATTAGTAACCCCAACCTTGATCTCAGAATACAATCTCTGCTGACCTGTCCAAGTGACGATTCCCAATAAGAGTGAAGAAATAAGAGGCATCATGGCTAACAGGTAGTCTTATTGTTCTCATCATGTAAGGCTTCACATAATCAATGAAACGTCTTTCTTTAACACTTGTCACATTACGGATGCACGAGAAGATGCGCCAAGGAATTTCGTAAGGGAACGAATTTCAGCAGAATGTGTACCTGGTAGCCAAGGTCGTATCTGCTTCTTCTTATCGTTCCTTTGTGCCCTCTCCCCACTCTTTTTACCGTCAAAAGCGCCCCCTCTTCAGTCTGATCTCAAGGACATTGTCCCATGTCCGTTGTCCGATTCCTATTAAATGGAGTGTACTGACAATAAATGTGAAGCTTCATTTACAGCTTTGTTATTCAACTCATTGCATCCATACATAATGAAAAAGCGGATGAGCTCTGCTTCTGTAAACACGTAATTTTGTTGCATGTGTTTAAGTGTTCATCTTCCACATACTCTTGGGTCATAGCATTCAAATGGCATATTGCTTTTTGTTCAGATACATGCAGATACGCGTAAGTTTTCTTGAAAGATTGACCATGTGGTGAAAGCTGTTGAAAGTGTTTTTTTGCAAATGATGGTTGAATGCTTTGGTAAATGGTAAGAACCCCTGTAACATGGCATGTTCTGTAGAAACGTATGTATCCTCGCCATTGTCTTTGTTTACTGAAAATAATATATTAGACTCGAAAAATAAAGTGCTAGACTGTGAAAATATAGTTATAGACTAAGCAAATAAAGATTTAGACTTAAAGCCGACCATTAGGCCAACTGGCAGTTTAGTTTTAATCGTTCTCTACAGGTCATTGCTTTTTTCATTTTGTTATTATTATAAGCAGAACATTGCAAAAAGGAGAGTCTCTCTGAATGGCCAGAACACTAAATGATAGTTTAATAGAGGCAGACATCGTTTCGTTGCAGTTGGCGATGGATTCAGGCGAGTTATCGTCAGCAGCTTGCGTTAGCTGGTATATGGAACGAATCGAACGGCTCAACCCGAAGCTGAAAGCGGTGCTGGAAGTTAACCCGGACGCGATAGCGGTCGCAGAGAGACTTGACTCGGAGCGACGGGAACACGGGGCTCGCGGACCGCTTCACGGCATCCCGATCTTGCTCAAAGACAATATTGATACAGGTGACCGCATGCATACTAGTGCCGGTTCGGTTGCTCTTGCTGAACATTTCGCTCCAAAGGATTCGGCCGTGGCCGCGCAATTAAGGGCTGCGGGATGTGTATTCCTTGGTAAGGCAAACATGACGGAATGGGCTAACTTCATGTCGGGCACGATGTGGGCGGGGTATAGTTCCAGGGGCGGTCTGACGCTTAATCCTTATGGGCCCGGCGAGTTGTTTGTAGGCGGCTCGAGTTCGGGCTCTGGCGCGGCGGTTGCCGCGAATCTGTGTGCCGCTGCCATTGGCACAGAAACTTCGGGTTCGATCATCAGCCCGTCCTCACAAAACGGCATCGTCGGTATAAAACCGACTATCGGGCTCGTCAGTCGTACAGGAATCATTCCGATTACAACTAGCCAAGATTCGGCCGGTCCGATGACGCGTACGGTCAGGGACGCCGCGATTTTACTCGGGGCCATGACGGCGGCAGATCCGGAAGATGCGGCTATGCTAGAGAATAGGCGAATAGCGTATACGGATTATACGCCTTTCTTGGACCCGAACGGTTTGCAAGGTGCGAGAATTGGTGTTCCGCGATATTATTATCGAGGATTGGACAAAGCCCGGGCGGTGATTATCGAGCGGGCGATCACCTTGTGCAAGGAACGCGGGGCGATCGTCGTAGATCCGGTATCGTTGCCATGCGAGAGTGCGAAGTGGGACTGGGACGTGATGCGGTTCGAATTCAAAAAAGGACTGAACGACTATCTCGCCAAAGCTGGCCCCGGCGCATTCGTTCGGTCGTTAGATGAACTCATAGCCTATAACGAAGCGAATCGCGACGTCGCACTTAAATATGGGCAAGACACGCTGATCTGGTCGAATGGAACAAGCTACACATTGTCTGAACAGGTGTACGCCAAGAGTTTGCGCCTTAACCATGAGTTATCCCGTGACCAAGGCATCGACCACGTGATACGCGAACATCGGCTGGACGCCCTGCTGTTCCTAGGCAACGAGGACGGGATTGATTTGTCCGCGCGGGCGGGGTATCCTGCTATTACCGTGCCGGGCGGGTACGCAGAGACAGGCATCATCGCCGAAGGCGGCTATACGACCAAAGGGCCTCAGGGAATCACTTTCGTCGGAACCGCCTACAGCGAGCCTTCGCTTTTCCGTCTCGCTTACGCCTACGAAACAGCAAGCCAATACCGTTTTGCGCCGACAGATCCGGTTTAGTCTCCAATTCCGTCCGTTAAAGAACAGTGGGCTTACTTCACAATAATCTAAAGGGTACGTTTGTTGAATGACACCAACGGCAAAATCTAAGACTTTATTTTTCAAGTCTTGGTCCGCCGCTGTTTCTTTTTAATGGATCAGTCTACAACGGTAATTCCTTTTGATTTTCGAGGCAAACAAACTATACAAACATACAACTCGTTGAGCTAACGGGCTGGACAGAACAAAAAATGGCAGAATCAAATTATGACTACTCAGAAATGTGTGTGTGTCATGAAGTACATCAAATACATTTAAATCGGCGGTAACCAAAAGTTAGCCGCTAAATCTGTAAGAAAGCAAGGTGGATTTTTTGGCGGCCATAAATTATAAAATCGAGGAACGTATACCGTCTGTCTTGGAACACCAGGTGTTATGGGAAGCAGTCGGTTGGGGCAACATTAATACCGAAATGTCGAGGGGTTCTTTAAATAACTCTCTTTATGGAGTTGTTGCAACTATAAATGAGGAGCCGGTCGGTATGGGACGCATCGTTGGTGATGGCTATATGTTTTTTTATATCCAGGACGTCGCGGTTCGTCCCTCTATGCAAGGATTAGGATTGGGTACTGAAATTCTAAATTATTTACTCGCCTACATCCAAAAACGTCGGATCGAAAACGGGATCGCGTTTGTCGGCCTATTCGCATCTGAAGGAAAAGAAACCTTTTACGAGAAATTCGATTTTAAAAACCACTCCCCACATATGACTGGAATGTTTAACGTATTCGATTCTTAGTTTCTGCATTAAAAGTGGTTGCCGGATCTCTGGAAGTCACTTATTACGTTATTGGGTATCAATAGCGGTACAAATACAAGCAGAGGCTGCCAGTGTTAATACTGGCAGCCTTTGCTAAACTAACGAGCAGTTTAGAACAATGAACCATAAAAAGGAGAATTGAATATTTTACCGAATATCGAATATTTGGGGGAAACTACTTAAAAGGAGTATTTTATTGGAGAACTATGAAATTAAGAGAGCGACCTTGGATGAAAAGGAAACACTCAGCAACCTTTTGCAATTCTATATTTACGATTTCTCTGAGTTTATGGATCTACAGATTGAAGGTAACGGGAAATTTGGTGAATATCCGTTAAACGAATACTGGACAGATTGCTCTAGGTTTCCATATTTAATATTACTAAATGAGAAAATTGCTGGTTTCGTCTTGGTCAAATGGATAAATAGAGATGAAGATGACTCATACTTTTCGATTGCCGAGTTTTTTATTATGAAAAGATTTCGGAGGTCAGGGTTAGGTAAACAAGTTGCTAAAGATATATTTAATATGCATAAAGGACCATGGGAAGTATACCAAATAGATAGTAACGAGCCCGCACAACATTTTTGGAAAAAAACAATTGAGGAATACACTGAGGGCAAATTTACTGAGCGAATAGAATTTGGAAGAAAGACACAAGTGTTTGTTAGTTAATGACTCGGGTTAAAACAGTGAGGAAAGATTACTCTAACGGGGAACGATAGCTCAATAAACTACGCCAGTCTAACACTTTATTATTATGTTTTGACTGGCCTTTCGTATGGAAGGATTGAATAGTCTAATACCTATTTTTCTAAGGTAAAGAGCTTTCTTAGTTAGTAATAGCACCAAATCAACAACATCAGTCTAATACTTTATTTTCTCTGAACATTTTTCTGCAATCATTGCTGCAAAAACAAGTAAAGCCCTTATAATCAAAGGCTTTTCTACCATTTCGTATGGAGCGGGTGATGGGAATCGAACCCACGCCGCAGGCTTGGGAAGCCGGAGTTCTACCATTGAACTACACCCGCATAATGTTACCACATTCTATTCCAACTGCTTCCAATTATATAGCCGTCTGAATTATTTGTCTAGTATCTCCAATCGAAGGGAGCCGTGCCACTCCTACAAGAAAAGACCGTCGGGTATCGTCCCCGTTCGGTCTTCTCTGCTTGCTTTTCCATCAGGCATGCGCAAACGTTTGCTGCGAAATAATTCGTCCACTCTCCATTTTCACTACCTGATCAGCAAGATGGAAGTAGCGATCGTCGTGTGTGATCGCGATGACACATTTCCCCTGTCTTTTCATTTCTGGCAGCAAGGATTCATAAAAGAACTGACGATACTCAGGATCTTGGTCTGCTGCCCACTCGTCAAAGAGGAAAATAGGTCGGTTTCTTACCAGACTGAGCATTAAGGCAAGACGTTTACGCTGACCCGTAGACAGCTTCGTCGTGCTAAACGTTCCCGTTTCATCCACTTCTACTTTGTCAGCGATGCGAAGCACCTCTAAATATTTGTTCACTTCTTCTTGATTCTCTTGATAATCGATGCCGTACATCTTCTCAAATAGGTAGAAATCACTGAAGATCGCAGAGAAGAATTCGCAGCGTTGATCAGCATTTACTTTTTGGCCATTCATGAAAAACTCGCCCTCATCCTGCTCATACAATCCGGTGATTAGCTTGGCAAACGTTGACTTCCCGCTGCCGTTCCCACCAACAATGAAGACGATTTCCCCTTTTTGGCAGGAGAAGTCCAGCGGCCCTACGGAAAACTCTTCTCCCTCCTTGTTTTTGTATCGGAAACGCACCTGTTCCGTTGAAAACGACTCAAAATCTTGCACGTTCCGCTCAGCTAAGCTTTTCTCTTCTCTTCTCGTTTCCACTGATAAGGAATCAAGCAACGCATTCAGTCGCTGCCAGCTAATCTTGATCCGAATCAGCTCCGGTACTGCATTCAAAATACCGTGAACAGGCCCTGTCATATACAGAAAGACAAACACATAACTAATCAGCATCTCTTTTTGAAGTGAAGGGAATAGGACCGGGAATAAAAAGGCAACCGTGCCGATTACCACAACGAAAAGCAATTCCCCAATCAAATACACGTTCACAAATTTAAATTGGCCCGCTGATTTCTTATGTCGATAGTCAGAGCAGCTTTTTTCCATATCTTCTTCAAATTCTTTTCGTTGCGCCTGCGTCAAATACAGCTCCTTGAAGCCTCCGATCATATCGGTAATATAGGAGAAAAACACATTTTGGATGTCTCTCGTTTCCTCCCATACTTTGTTTGCAAAGCGTCCTGCCAACGTATACAAGCCTACTGCCACAAAAATGACCGCCAAACAAAACAAAAATCCGTATAGATCCAGTGAGCCTAGATAAATGAAGCAAAACACGAGTGTAACCGCACTCGTCAGTGCCACGACGACACTATTGGCGAACGTACTAATCGTTTCCGTATCGTTATTTAACCCCGCATATATTTCACCGTTATCAAGTGTCTCGTACTTTTGATAAGGGGTCCGAAAAATTCTGCGGATCAGTTCCATTCTTTTTTCGTATACGATTTCATTTGTGATGACAATCAGCCGGCTACGCATCATTTTCTCCCCGACGATATACAACAAGATACCCAGGAGAAAATACAGGAAAATGGATGCGTGAAACTTGTTCGTAGAAGTAAGCGCCAGATTGATCATAAAAATAATCAACGCATTTCCAAATCCGCTGATAAGCCCCTGTATAACAATAGACGTCATGGAGTTTTCTTGCGATTTCGGGAACAAGCGGATGAGTGTGATGTAGACATTAAACAGAGCGAGTCCTGTCACCAATGCGTACATGGCGTAAAAAATGGTGATGGGAAGCCAGACCTCAATGAATGGCCACGGTAAGCCCATAAAAAAAACGTCCGGCAAATAGTATAAGGCGGCTGTCAAAACACTGCCCATGACAACAAATGCAACAAAGGATGCAAAACAGATTCGCCCCGCATTCGCGGCGAGTTTTCGTTCGCCTCGGTAAACTTGCACGAAAATCTGCATGATCCCCCCAACAAGTAGCAACAAAAGGATGCCAAGGATCACAAGAGAAATGCTTGCTAGGCGATCCGCTTGAAGATTGGTGTCGGACACGACTACGGGAGCTTCTTTGCCTAGTACGAGATTGACGGCCCCTTCGGCGATAACAGATGCGTTCAACGAATTGAGATTGGTCAAAACGACGGCGCCCAGCTTTTCTTCTGGACGAAATACCATATATGAAGAAAAGGCAGGGTTATTTCCGCCGTGCGAAATTTGCCCTCCACCATCCTGATAAATCATCCAGCCTGACGCATACGAGAAACCGTCTGCAGCAGGAGCTACCGAACGATCAGGAAGATGGGAAGCACGCACCAACTCGGGAGAAAACGAAGATGCCTCCAACCCCAGTTGAATCTGCAACCATCGTTCCATATCGTTTAAATTGGAAACGACATAGCCTGCTGGCGTATTTCCACGATAATCAGGCGCATCATACACTTTTGGGGAAAAGAACTCGATTTTATGCCCTCTTGCCATCCCCTCCACGGGTGCCTTTGCCTTCAAAAAGGTTTGGGTTAGTCCTAATTTGGCAATGACCTGTTGCTGTACATATTGCTCATACGTTTCTCCGGTGACTTTCTCAACAATATAGCCCAGGATATCGTAGTTAATGGTGGCGTATTCATACTCGGTCCCCGGCTTGCGTACCAGTTCAGAATGATTGATGGCTCGCACAGTTTCTTCGATCGCATTTTCGCTAGAAGAAATAGGGATGGAGCCAATGCTTTCAAACGGAATCCCGCTGGTATGGTACAGCAAATGCTTAATCAGAATCGTTTCCTGTTGTCCTTTATATGTAACACCGAACCACGGAATATAGTTCTGAACTGGGTCGTCCAGCGAAAGTTGTTTTTGCTCGACAAGCTGGTGAACGGCTAACGCTGTAAATGCTTTGGAGTTCGATCCGATTTCAAACAATGTGTCAGAAGTAACCGGCTCTTGCTTTTGGGTGTCCGAGAAACCAAACGATTGCTTGTAAATGGTTTTCCCCTCTTTGACGACCACAACGGCTGCACCTGGGATTTTCTCCGACTCCATGGTCTGATTGACCAGCTGTTCGATTGCCGTTCCGATTACCGTATCCTGTCGAACGCTTGTTTCGGCGTACACGGGCATACTGCCAGATAGTACGAGAACCAAACTTATTAGCAAAAACGCTAATTTTCGTCTCGACTCCTCTATGATCTTTTGCAGAATGATCCACTCCTTTATAGGCACTGCGTCTGTGGGAAAGACCGCAACCGCAAGAAAACGAGCACACATGATGTCAATTGGGATTGGATAGAAACCGTGGCTAATCAAACTCGCCACGGCTTCTTATTACGCATCGCACATATACACGGGTTTCGAATAGAGGCGCAAGGTTTCTCTCCATTTTTTAACCAATCGCTCCCACTGTTCTTGCTCGATTTGCTCTTGTTTCAATAGGCTAATCGGAATACACAAGTTTAATAAACGCCCGTCTATTTCAAAACGGGTAACACCCGCAGGCAAAACATGCCCTTCCGATACGATACGCTCCAATTCTGCCAGACTGATTGGCGGGAATCGTATCAAGGCAGCTCCTGTGTCCGGCCATTCGAGCATCCCTGTGGGCAGCCGATGCACCGGATGGCTATAGTTGTAACTATCAACTAGTTGACGCCATAGCTTCATTCGCCACTCATCATCCTGCCGATTCTCATTTGGGTACAGATAGAAACGTTCGTTGTTCCCTATCTTCATCTCTGCCACAGGTGTTTCTCGTAAACGCTCTGTTTCCCATCGAAACACAGAATCTTGCTCCACTGATTGCAACCATGCAGCGACTGGCACAATATGATCCCACATATCCAAGTGAAAATCCTCATGCTCCACTACCTGCACGGGGATATGTTTGCACCCAAGCGCTTGAAGAGCAAAGGTCCGATGTGCACCATCAATGATCAAATACTGGCCGTTTTGCATGAGAATCGCCAGCGGAGGATGTCGCAAAATTCCTTCCTCCTCAATGATCATTCTGGTCTTGTGTAGTCGCTTGTTTTCATGTGACTCGTGCAAACAAATACGAGATGACTCTACCAGTTTTAGATTTGCTAGCACATCGTACAAAATGGTAACCTCCAGTTAGTCTTGCAAGTGAGTTCCGATCCCCTGCGAGAGCGCTTGTTTGTAGTAGTAGGCAGCAATGGCGATATCAAAAATCGCCATCCCCATCGGATTAAACATGATGGGCTCATCTTGTGGAAATTCCTTCATCTGGTTCAGGCAGACGATATCTGTGATGGATTTGGTATCTTCTTTTTGCAATCCTCTCTCCAGATGCATAATCTCGATGTCTGTGTTCTCTCGGCAAACTTCAGTCCAGTCATCTACGATAATGGAGCGGGTATAGTCGAGAATTTTTGGTGTAAAATCGCGTAACGACACATTTAACAACAAAGAATGACGTTTGGGTTGCTTGTCAATAAAACCATGCGGTGATACCGTGCACGTAATGAATACATCTGCCTCGCAGTATGCCTCTTCCCACGTTTGCGCGATAACCGTTTTCTCTTTTATCTCAGCCGGGATATGCTCCTGCTGGATACCCGCAATGTCATAGAGAACCACCTTGTCGATTTTCTCACCTAACATGGCCGTTACCATTTGTAGATGAAGTCTGCCAATCGGACCAAATCCGATAATTCCGACCGTTACATTTTGCAGGGGACGTACTTGTTCGTAATGCTTGAGGAGAAGACCGGAAACAGAAGCGGTTCGAATCCCGCTCACCAGGGCAGTACTAATCGTTGCCACAGGCTTACCCGTTCTGGCTTCGTTGAGGATCGTAATCGAATGCGCACGTTGGATGCCCTCTTGGAGATTTTTCGGGAAACTGGCAATCCACTTGATTCCCGCCATGTAAGTATCTCCGCCTACAAATGCTGGCATGGCAATAATGCGGTTTGCCATGTCGTGATATCGCAAGTAAGGTTTAACTGGCTGTGCATAATCTTCCTTGTATAAGGAATGCACAGCATGTTCAATGACATCAATGGTTTCCTTCCAATTCTTGCCGACCTTTTCAATATCACTCGTGTTTAGATATAACATTGTACATCCCACCCTGCTTATCGTAGTAGATTTATTGGACACTGCTTAATTGCCAACGAAAGAATGCTTTTGCTGATGCAACCACTGAACCCATTCCTGGTTGTATACGGTATTGACATATGGCATACCACCGTCTGGACATAAAAAGACGACATTAGGCTTGACTACATGCTTTTGATCTTTGAAATAGTTTTTAATCGCCCAGTAGGATGTCCCAGAAGATCCTCCAGCAAAAATGCCATGCTCAGTATAAAGCTGATAGCAAGCCTCGACTGTGTCCTCCTCCGAAACATGAACGACCTCATCAATGATCGCGCCCTTGAGTATGTCAGGCCGCATGCTTGATCCAATTCCCGGGATGTATCGTTTTTGTGGCTCTTGTCCGAAAATCACGGATCCTGCCGTATCGACCGCAATGATTTTTATGTTCGGATATCGTTCTTTCAATCGCTGCGAGATTCCAGTTATCGTGCCGCCAGAGCTGACGCCGATAAACGCATAGTCCAATGTATCGAAGCTGTCTGCGATCTCGGCTCCCAGTCCGAAGTAATGGGCTCGAGCGCTATCCGGATTTCCATACTGGTTGGTCCAAAACGAGTTCTTCGTCTCATTGAGTAGGCGATTGACCGTTTGGATGCGCGTTAGAAGAAATCCCCCTGTCTCGTCACGATCCGTTACTTTTACGACCTCATGAGAAAATACCCTGAGCAAATTCTCATATACAGGATTAATATTGGGGTCAATGACTGGAATAAATTTAATTCCGATTTGCTTGCACAAAGTCGCTAAAGCGATAGCAAAATTTCCCGAAGATGACTCGATTACGGTAGTTTCTTGCGTAATCTCTCCTCTTTTGATCGCCTCCTGTAATATATAAAAGGCGGGCCTCACTTTTACACTTCCCATGAGGTTGTTGTACTCCAGCTTGCAAAACAGATTGATGTGCTCATGCTCAAGTTTGATTAAAGGCGTATTGCCAATCATGTGACTAATGGCCATCATTTTCGTTAGCATGGTGAGCCCTCTCTCCCGTTTTTTCCCGTCTTCGTCCGCTAGATTGAATCTATCTCGGCCCTTGATCAGGCAGATTTTGCATCCATTTTTTGCTGAATGTAACCTGCCAACGTTTTCATATCTTGAAAGTTTTCCAAATGCAGCATGTCATCATCGAATTCAATACCAAACTCTTTTTCAACCTTTACGACCGACTTGATAAAGGTCAATGAATCAATGTACTCCGTAAGTTCTCCGCTTTCGTTCACGTACTCAGAAAACAACTGTAGGAGCGTCTCGTATACTTCGTTTTCCTTTTCCATAGGAGTACCTCCATGTGCTAGATGCTTACACAACAACGCCAACTCGTTCCAGTACTTCTCTTGTGCTTGTGACCGCCTCAAATTCCTGCGTTTTTATGCTGCTGATTTTTTGCAGAACGCGATGAACCATGTCACTGCGATTACTATCAAAAGCCTTTAAAATCATATTGGTTGTAATTTTCCATTGATGTCCGATACTACGATACAGCTCGGCAAGATCTGCAAAGCTTTCGTACTTCTCACTGATCACCTGCAAGACATCGGCATACATCGCTCGTGTTTGTGCCATGCTGATCAAGCTATGGTTAAGGATATCGAGATGATCGTCAGTAATCTCCACTCCACTAGCGAGAAAAGCCTCTACGTCTTTCAGAAAAGGATCAAGGGATTTCAGCCCTACCTCGATGTTGACATCATCGGGTACATCCAACTCCCGCTTGATTTGATTGATGTCGCAACGACCCTCAAGTACGCTGAGATTGCTCCTGACCGCTTCCAGCAACTGATCGTGAGTCGGATGCAGGGAATCTGAAAGTACCATTTCAAATGAACGATTGTGGAGTGGATACCATTCACCTGTGCCTGCATCCCGATAGGAAGAGTTGCTCGCCAGTAAGAATTGCTCGATGGGCAACAGACCTTTATAGCGGTAGTAATCATCGACGATCAGCAGCTGGTTACCCTCTCTACCTGTGACAATGATGCTATGCATTTCAGGCAGGTCCTGATAATAAGGGTTATACGGGAGTTCTGCCATATTGCAGAGGACGATTGTCGGTATGTCCCGTTCCAAACGTTCTTGAATATTTGCCAAAAACAGGTCGTTTTCCGGTTCAGCCTGTCCTTCTACGCGGATATTGTGAATCCACGTCAGTTCTGCAACTGTTCTCATGTATTGACCGTTTACATCTCCATAAGGAGAATCTTGCGTTTTAAGATAGATGGCACCGCACTGCTTCCAAGCTGTTTCCAAAGCAGAAAAGTTCAAGTATTTCAGAACCGTGTAGATAGAAGCGCCGATGCAATCCAGGTTCTGATGCTTGCTCGGTTGAATCTCGGTGAGTGACATGAGCACTCTCCTTCCTGTCTATCGAAATGGTAAACACATGCGACTATCGGATATTCGAATCACGTTCTCGCAAGGCAAATACTTGTTGCAGAAATTGACTAGTAAGTGACTTCAACTTGTCGACAGCAGCTTCCACATCGGATCGCTTCAACATTTTTTCTTTGTATAAGCTAAGGGCATAACGATTCACCGCATTATTGGATGTCTGCAAAATCTCCTCCGCCAGTTCGCGTACAGACTGATCCGCCTGTGGAATGTACCAGTCCAATAATGTTTCCATCCACAGTTCTTTCCCGCCTAATTGAACGTAGAGCTCGTTTAGATTAGCTTCATGAAAATACGTGTCTGGCTGCTCCGTAAGTGACAGCAACAGCGTAAGCTCACTGCCAACTTGCTGTTTAGTCTCGACCGCTTTTAGTAAACGAAGCAACTCCTCATCCGCGCTCGCACGCAAGCTTGCCTCGTCATCTGTAACGCGATCGAGCACCATGATCAGCCGGGAATGCGGATCTACATTTGCATAAATCTCCTCAAGCGTTTGGTACGTTGTGGAAAATTTATCATATTGGATTCGCTGCGCTTGCCCGCGAGTCAAATGATTGTGATTGATGATCGTATAGACCTGCTTTTCATGGTCATAGCCAGTGATGACGGTGAGATGATCCGTATGTTCCTTCTGGTATTGCGGTGTGTAAAAGGTGTAGTACTCGTCAAACGCAACCATTACGGGCTTGCCATGATCCAGTTGGCGAATGATCGACTCATGCAATACATCCAGATGTGTGACAGGCACGAGCTTGACCCGATAGCCAAATTTATAAAGCATCTCCTCATCCGACAAATATCCCATAACCTCAGCATGTTCCCGATACGAATAGGGGTACCCCTCAGTATCAAGCTGATAGCCGCGCTTCAACCCTAGAAAAAGCTTAAAATAAGGGATCAGATGAGCATCCTGCTCCTCCATTAATAAAGCGAGACCGCGATCATAACAATTCCATTGACGCCAGGATAAATGACTGACATCGGCATACGAGCTGCGTTTGATTTGCGTACCCTGCCTTGATTTTGCGTTTCGTTGTTGAATAGCTTGGACTGTAGTAGCAGCTGCCTCTGCTTTCGCAACCTGTTCTACTACATGCCCAGCCGCATCAAGAAAGGCAGCAAAATCAGAAATCGTCAAATGAGTAAGCAGGTCTTGTACTTCTACTTCTCGGTTCATCCGCTTGGAGATTTCGCTGATCATTTTAATCGCGATGATCGAGTCCCCGCCCAGCTCGTAAAAATTGTCGTGGACATCTACTTCTTCAAGCCCCAGAACATATCCCCAAATGTGAGCCAGCTCTTGCTCTAAAGTGGTGTAGGTATCGTGTTTTCTCCCACGTACTACCACGTTTGGCAGCTTCGCTTCTCCAGATTTTTGCGGTGCGACCTTGTCTTTTTCTCTCCCGGCATCCTTGTCAAGAGAATGAAGAGAAGAGATGTCCAGCCAACAACGCTTACGCTCAAACGGATAAACAGGGAGGTGCACGCGGCGCGGCTTTTTAAACGTATACATGGCACTCCAGCGTACATCTGCCCCGCTCACATACAATTCGCCAAGCTCTTTCAGATCAGATAACTCTTTGCTTTGCGCCAACAAAAGCTTTTGTAAAAGAGCATTAGCCGCCTTATTCATCGCTTGTTGTTCGGCCTCGGTCAGTATTCCAGGCTCTCTATCCGCTTTTTCCTGGGAGATAACCTTGTGCCAGCCAAAGAAAATATCTGGTTCAGAAAGTGTTGTCCAGTCGCTTGCGCACAACTTGGAGATTTTTGCGGTAAAATCGTCCATGTCCCTGCAAATCAGTAGCAATCGATAGCCGTAATGACTACGGCCCGTATTTGCCGTAAAGCTGAGACTTTCCAATGTCGGCAGTTCCTCCACAGGCTTGCTGGTCCACTTCTGAAAGCGGTGCAACAGGTTGAGCAAGCTCTCCTTGCTTTTCGCGGATAACGCAATAGCCTGAGTCCCTTCTTCTTGCTTGGGAGGTGGCATGAATCCCGGTGCTTCCTCTACTACGAGGTGCACATTCGTTCCACTCATCCCAAACGAACTGATTCCAGCCCGTCGCACGCTTTTCTCTGGTTCCCACTCTGTCAACGTGTCATGGATGTAAATGGGAGATTGTTCAAAAGGAATCATCCGATTCGCACGTTGAAAGTGCAAATGCGGAGGTATCTGTTTTTGTTTAAGAGACAGGATCACTTTGAAAAGACCAGCCATCCCTGCTACGTGGTCGGTGTGACCGATGTTCGTCTTTACCGAGCCGATCCCGCAAAATTGGCGCCGATTTGTGTATGGGCGAAACGCTCTCTCCAGCCCGTCCATCTCCATAGGATCACCTAGCTTGGTACCTATGCTGTGCACCTCGATATAGGAAAGGGTTTCGGGATCAATCTGCGCGTCTTTCCATGCCTGCTGGATCACTTCGGCTTGTGCCAGTGAATTTGGCGCTGTAAGCCCGAACGAATGGCCGTCTTGATTGGCGGCGCTTCCCTTGATCACCGCATAAATCGAATCCCCGTCTGCAAGAGCCTTTGCCAACGGTTTCAGCAAAACGGCGCCAACGCCTTCACCGACACCCGTACCGTCTGAATCATTGTCAAAAGGGCGAGTACGCCCGGATTGCGATAAAATTCCCAAATCATTGCTTCCATCTTGTAAAGACAGCAAGATGAGCTTGACACCGCCGGCCAGCGCCATCTCACATTCTCCTCGACGAATCGCTTGGCATGCCAGATGAACAGCCATCAGCGACGAGGAGCAGGATGTATCTACAAGCATGCTCGGACCTTTGAGATCCAACAGGTAGGAGACGCGAGAAGCGATCACCGATTTCATATTGCCAATGATGGAGGTGGACAACGCATCTGGTTCCAGCTCTCGAATCATTCGTCGATACTCCTCACCAAAATCACTGCTAAATCCCAGATATACACCCGTACGGCTGCCCGCGAGCATTGTTCCACCATATCCTGCGTCCTCAATCGCCTCCCAGCATGTCAGCAAAAATAAGCGCTGGTTCGGATCCATCTGGCTGGCTTCCTTAGGAGAAAGACCGAAGAGCTGCGGATCGAATTTATCAATTTCATTCAGGTAGGCAGCCTCTCGAAATTGAATTTGCTCCATCGTCAACCCTTTGGCGAGTAACAATGGAATCAAATCGTTCTGGCGCTCTTTGGGAAGCTCTCGGACGCAATCTTGACCAGCTTGTAACAGACGCCAAAAGTCTTCCGGGTTTTCTGCGCTTCCGAATCGGCAAGCAGCACCAATCACCGCAATATCGTGTTGATTGGCTTTGCTGTCAGTTGAATGAGCATCCGTCTGCTGTTTATTCAGTTTGACTCGGTTCAGTCCTAATGGCTTGCTCACTGCATTCTTCCTCCTTGAGTCCTCTGCTTACCTGGTTCGGCTTAGCTTGCTTGCCATTCGTTGCTGATCTCGGGAAATCGCTGTTGCAGGTCTGGTTTGCTGGTCAGCTGTTCAAAACGCATGGCTTGTTCCGCGTCAGGAGCTTTTTTGGTTTGCAAGATCAAACGAAGCAGAGAAAAAGCTTCGCGTACATCCCCATAGCCCCCCTCTTTTTCCCCTTGTTCCAGCTGTTGTCTCAGTTGTTGAAGTGCTTGATAGGGCATAATCACCCCTTGCTGGTACGCTTCTTCATCGAGACCGCGGTTTTTCGTGCAAACGGCAATCGCAATGCAAGAATCAACGAATTGGGCAATTGCTGCTTGATTACGCGTTTTAGCATCTTGAAGCTCTTGCTGATAACGATCGATCTCCCCCTGCTTGTCAAAGGCAAAGGCGCGAAGCGGATATTTTTTGGCCAAATTTGTCAGTACACTTTTTGGTCCGAGCTCAATTACAGTATTCGCTCCCTGTTTTACCAAGTAATCCATTGTAGCTTGCCAGCGAACAGGGCTGGTTGTCTGGGCAGTAAGCAAATCGACAAGCTGATCAGCATGGACATATGGTTGTGCTGTCACATTGGAAATGACAGGCCATTTAGGATCGCAGTACGTGTACCGCTTCAGTTCTTCATTTAATTGTTCGGCTGCTTGCACCATGAGTGGCGAATGGAAAGGCGCACTCACCTTGAGGGTGACAACAGAAGTAGAGCCTTGCTGCTTGCACGCTTCTTCTACTTGCCGCACCGCATGTGCATGTCCGGAGATGACGATCTGATCAGCGGAGTTATGGTTGGCGACCACAACGATCGCACCGTCACGAGAATGTTCCCGACAAATCTCCTCGACAAGTTGAGCATCCAACCCGAAGATTGCTGACATGGCTCCGACACCCTGCGGCGTAGCCGCCTGCATGAACTGACCTCGCCGATAGACAAGGCGGACGGCATCTGCAAATTGGATGGCACCGGCACAAGTCAGGGCCGTAAACTCGCCCAGACTGTGACCAGCCACCCACTTCGGTTCGATGTCCATTTCCTGTGAATAAACGCGGAAGGCTGCGACACTTGCTGTCAGGATTGCTGGCTGTGCGTGCTCTGTTTTTGTCAATTCTTGTGCATCCCCTGCAAAACAAAGTGTTTGCAGGTTAAATCCAAGTGCTTCACTTGCTTCTTCAAAGGTGCGCGCCGCAATGGGATGGGCCTCACATAATGCTTGGCCCATTCCAACATATTGCGAACCTTGTCCCGGGAATAAGAGTGCGATTTTGTCCATGTTTGATCACCCTTCTCTATGTCATGTATTCATTCACTAGCATCTTGAGCAATTGCTGGTAATCCTGAGTCATCTCCGTGACTTTTTCTGCCCGGAGGCATTTAGGGTCGAACGCACACACGATATCAATCACATCGTTTCCTTCCTTGATCCAGAAGGCAAGCTCATGTTCATGGTGTGTAAACGATGCATCTGTAAACGCATTGACACCACCAAATAATGGAATAATCGTTCCGTCGTTGCGTTCTATCCGCAATTTTTCAAGCCACAACGAGGCGTCTCCCGTTAATTTCTCGATGATCTGTCGTTTGTGCTGCACCTGCTTGAATAGATCGAAGAAGGTATTGAGCTCTGACATGTTCACCCGGAATGGATAGACATTCATCTGCAGCTCTCTGTCGACAGCCACTTCCATATAAAGATCCTGCTGTCCTGTCAATTCCGCCATGAGGTATAGGTACATCGAAAGCAGAACGTCTCGTACCTCAACTGCTTCCATTTGACTTACCTGCTGAACATTTTCAAACAGATCATCAGTAAGTGAGAATTGGACCCAGTCTGTGTCCACATTCGCTTCTCCACTAGCCCAGTACTCAGTCGACAACTCTATCAGCGAGACACGATCCAGCTCCTTCAACCAATAGGTAGCCGTATCAGATTCCCCTTGTTCATCTGCCAGGTCTAAAGCGGTATTCTTCAAAAAGTTGGTCAGGCTAGACAGCGTAGGATGAGCGAACAAATCGGCAATTCGAACCCGTCCAGGGTAAAGCTGTTCAAGCTTGGCATGAACTTGTACCAGTAAAAGCGAATTACCGCCTATTTGGAAGAAGTTATCCTGCATACCGACCATTTCACGTTTAAGCACTTCTTGCCAGATGCCCGCCACCTGTTCTTCCAGTCTGGTAGCCGGGGCTTGATATTCGATGTACTTGTCTTGGAGTGAATCAGGCTCTGGCAATGATTTGCGATCCAACTTTCCGTTTGGTGTCAGCGGCCACATATTCATATGCGTATAGAAATGTGGAATCATGTAATCGGGTAAACTTTTGCTCAGCATCGCACGCAATTCATCACTGTCCAACGTTCGCTTCGCCATATAGTAGGCAGCCAGGTAAGGATTGCTGGCGGTATCTCGCACACTGACCACTGCTTCCGTAATATCCGGATGCTGTGAAAGAGCAGTTTCAATCTCACCCAATTCGATGCGATAACCGCGCACTTTGCACTGAAAGTCAGATCGTCCCACGTATTCAATACGCCCGTCTGGCAGCCATCTCGCGAGATCACCTGTTTTGTACATGCGTTGACCAGGTTGAAACGGATTAGGAATATAGCGCTCAGCCGTCAGCGTTGGCTGGCCAAAGTACCCTCTCGTTACCCCATCTCCTGCAATATAAAGATCGCCATTGATCTTCATCGGCTGCACTTGGAGATGCTCATCAAGGATGTAGACTTGTGTATTGGGCAACGGCGCACCAATCGTTACTTCCTCTGCGTCGGTCAAGTCCTGCACCGTAGACCAAATCGTTGTTTCAGTCGGACCGTACAGATTGTAAAGTCTCGCCTTCGTTTGTGTGCGAAGCCTTTGGAACAAAGACTTTGAAAGCGCCTCTCCTCCAATCAGGATCGCTTTCAGGCTGTCAAGTGCATGCAAGTTGCTCTTCTCTTCCAGCATGAGCTGCAGCCGGGATGGAGTCAGTTGAAGGAATGTGATTTCTTCCTGCAAAATCAACTCCTTGAGCACCTGCGGGTCTGCTTGCTGCTGCTCGGTTGCAATGACTACAGTCATCCCTTTCGTCAGCGGCACAATCGTTTCCAGCAGAAAAATATCAAACGAAATCGTTGTCACAGCCAGCATTTTGTCTGCGCTGGCAAAATCGATGTGTTCTCCGATCCCTGCGCAGAAGCTCATCAAATTGCCGTGTTCAACCATGACACCTTTAGGCTTGCCTGTAGAACCCGATGTGTAAATGACATAGGCGAGATCACCAGGTGTAGCCTGTGGCGGAAGATTGGAGTCGTCTTCCGTCTCTATCCGGGGATCGTTTACGTCCACTCGGACAACACTTCCCCACTGCTTCTCTGCCAGAGTATCGTGGGTTAACACAAGGGGAGTCATGCTGTTTTCCAAAACATAGGAGATGCGTTCTTCTGGATAGTGCGGATCAATCGGAACAAACGCAGCCCCCGCTTTCAAGATCGCCATGAGCCCGACCATCATTTCCACGGAGCGATTCGTCAGAAGGCCCACGCAAGTATCAGCAGTGACGCTGTGTTGCTTCATCAAACGGGCAACTTGATTGGCTCGCTTATTTAATTCCGCATAAGTAACTTTCTTATCTCCGCATGATACAGCTAACGCGTTCGGCTCTTTTTCCGCTACTTCTTCAAAGAGCTGGACGACCGTTTTTTCACGAGAGTATTCCAAACTCGTGTCATTCCAATGCTCAATCAGTAGCATGCGTTCTTCTACTGCCAGCATGGACATCTTGCCGATCAACTGTTCAGGATCCTCCACCATTTGCTCCAGAATCTTCTGGAAGTGTGTGGACATTGACGCGATCGTCTCTTTGCTGAATAGCTTGTTGCTGTACTCGATATCGACAATCAGGCGCTGTTCTCGTTCAATGATGTCAAAGGTCAGATCAAACTGGGCAGAGCGCTGTTCAAAAGGATAAGGTGAGAGCGTCAGCCCATTTGCACTCATGCTTCCCTTCGCGTCGCCGGTATTTTGCAAAATGAACATCACATCAAACAATGGGTTGCGCGCTGTATCTTTAGGCAGCGTCAGACGATCCACCAGCATTTCGAACGGATAGTCGGCATGAGAGAGCGCCGCCAGTGCCCGTTCTTTTACTTCCTGAAGGAAATCCGCCACGGTTCGATCACTTCGCGGGAAATTTCTCATCGCCAGTGTGTTCAGAAAGACACCCACAATGTTTTCCAGGTCTGCATGATGACGGCCAGCCACTGGCGATCCGATGATAATGTCTTCTTCGCCAGCGTATTTCGACAACATAATGCTGAGCGCGCCCAATAGCGTCATGTACAAGGTTGCCCCATTGTTTTTTGCCAGTGCCAGTATCTTCTGAGTCATCTCTTGAGGAATCTCAAAGGTTAGGACATCTCCCTCAAAGCTCTGGACGGACGGTCGAGGGTAGTCCGTAGGCAGATTAAGCACAGGAAGTTCTCCATCCAACTCTCCCTGCCAGAATTTCTCCTGAGCGGCCAATACCCCATTGCCAAGTTGTTCGGTTTGCCACACGCTGTAGTCTTTATATTGAATTCGCAGCTCAGGCAACTCGAGTCCCTGATACAATTGGAAGAACTCACGGATCAAAATGTTGATGGATACACCATCGGAAATAATGTGATGCATGTCGAACAGCAACAAGTGTTTGTTGACATCTATGCGAATGAGCATCCCACGAACAAGCGGCGCTTTTGACAAGTCAAATGGTCGAATGAATTGTTCGACCGTTCTCTTGGCATCGTTCTCGTCGACTTCACTATACGCCAACGTAAAATCTACGCTCGGTTGAACGGTTTGCATCAATGCTCCATCCACGATGGAAAACGAGGTGCGCAACGACTCATGACGCTGCACCAGCGAGATAAATGCACGTTCGAAAGCCTCTCTGTCCAGTTCTCCTTCAAGCATCATGACTGTAGGGATGTTGTAGGCGACTGCCCCTTCCTGCATTTGTTCCAGCACATAAATTCTCTGCTGAGACGAGGTGGCTGGGTAAGCTTCCCGATACCCCGCTACAGGAATCGCCGACACGGCTGTTTCTTCATTCGGAGCCATCAACATAGCCAATTGACGGATCGTCGGTGTCTGAAACAGGTTAGTGATCGTTATCT
Source organism: Brevibacillus sp. BD137 (assembly GCF_041644655.1). Lineage (NCBI taxonomy): Bacteria > Bacillati > Bacillota > Bacilli > Caryophanales > Paenibacillaceae > Brevibacillus > Brevibacillus sp. BD137. The sequence continues at coordinate 539,058 of NZ_JAOTNO010000002.1, forward strand.
CTTTTTGCATCTGCTTGGAGACACGGGAAACGATCCCAATTGCCAAAAGAGAATCGCCACCCAGTCTGAAAAAGTCGTCGTCGATGCTCAATTCGGTGTAACCCAGAACATCAGACCAAATCTGGCCTAAGGCAAGCTCCAGTGAAGTGTAGTGATCGCCTTCCTCCCTACCAGACAAAACAACACGGTTTTGCATGGTCACTTCTGTAGGTACTTCGCGTTCTTTACGAGACTTTTCGCTTGCAAATATCGAATCTCCGAGCTTTACTTTCAGAGACGGTGCCCATTCCTTCAGCACTTGCAAATCAAACTGTCCAATGATCAAGTGCTCAGTTTGGCAAGACAGCGAAGCATCGAAGGCATGGATTGCGCCATCCATCGGCATGTATCCGATAAAACCAGGGCCTGTTATCCCTTCAAACGCATACCAGTTCAAAGCTATCGTTGGTCTTCCTGTTCGACTGCGAGCTGCACTATAGGCATCCAAGAAGCAGTTGGACGAGACATAGTCACTTCCAGTCGCCCCACCCCAAATCGAAGCAAGTGATGAGAAGATCACAAAGAAATCCAAATGCTCCGGTTCAGCTATCTGATCGAGTATGACTGTGCCCGTCATCTTCGCTTTCAAACCATTTTGAAAATCGGAAAACTTCTTCTTCTGAATCGTCTCAAAGGTGATATGCGCCGCGGATTGGATAATGCCGTTGATCGGTCCGTAACGAGCACGGACTTGCTCGGAAATATCCTCCATCTGCTGACGGTCTGACACGTCGGCTGCGTAGCAGACTACCTGCGCTCCCATTTCCTCTAGCTCCAGCAGGGCTTTCAGCTTTCGTGCCTCAGCAGCACTGCAGTCTGGATGCTGTAAACGCGCTTGCCACTCGTGGTTAGGTGGAAGTGGCGAACGATTAATCAGCACGAGCGTCACATTTTTTTGAGCGGCCAGATGCTTACTAAATGCCAGGCCCAGTTTTCCGGTACCTCCGGCGATCAAGTAAACACCATTTTCACGTATCTCTACAGGCCGTTTCGGGACATTATCGATATCGCAGCGATTCATTTCTGGTACGATGCGATTTCCTCTATAGGCAACCAATGTGTCATCTCGATTGCAGCGAATTTCCGCTAGAAGCTGGTCTACCAACTGCGATGTTGAACGCCCCTCTGTTGCGAGATCCAGGCTAAAGCACTGCAGTTTTGGATTTTCCTGCGAAATAACCTTGGCTAGACCGAACAAGGGAGCTTTTTCTGGAAAAACAGGTCCGTTGTCATCTACTGCTTGTGCGTAGTTCGAAACGATCCGTAAATCAAGCACATGCTTCAGATCCAGCTCAAGCAACGCTTGTGTCAAATGATACAGACTGTAAACTCCCAGAGGCTGCGCAGACTCAAGAGCTTCAAGCTCTCTGAGATCATTTGGCTGTTGGACGCCCGAGGTCAAGCTCCATAAATGGATAATCCCAGTCAGCTTTTCCTTTTTGTCCCCGAGGCTCTCGAACACACGCCGCAAATCTGCTGGCTGGCTAGGGTCTAGGATAAACTCGTGGGAAGAAACAGAGACAAAAGCCTCACCGCTGCGAAGTCTGAACACTTCATGTCCGTCCGATGACATCGCGTCAGCCAGTGTTTCTCCTACACCGCCTTCATCTTGAAGTACCAGCCAGATCCCGGGCCGCTGGGTCTGCTGATTGGTTATCAGCTCTTTCGTTTGCCAATGGATCTGGTAGAGCCACTCCCGATACTCTTGTGGCGTATACGCTGAATGTCCGATCAATAACGCTGAATCAGACAGATCACCCATCGCTGTTGACGACGGATAAATGGCAACCGATTGATAGTTCGTATCTCGAAGCGCCTTTTCCCAACGTAAGGGATCCATCAGTCTGGCTTGCGGTCGCAGCTCGGTGTCTTCGTGCTGCCACCAGTCTGCGGCAAGCCCCCCGATCACATTTGCCGTTGAGCGATTTTTCACGAGCTCGATTGCAAACAGCACACCTTGCTCTGCAAGCAACTGATGCACTATCGATAAGGATGCCCGAACATCCTTCGTCCTGTGTATCGCGTTATTCGCGATAATCACATCGTAAGCATGCAGATCGAAGCCTTGTTCGGCTGGGGTCTGCTCCATGTTGAACAGGCGGAACTGCACAAACGGGTATACTTCTTGGAACTCTTTTTCTGCATCTGCGAGAGCCGATTGCTCACCGTCCGTAAACAGATAGGTGACATCTTGTTTCTCAATTTTCGGCAGCAATAAGCGAGTAAGACCGCTGGAACCGCCTCCGAGCTCCAGAATTCGAACGGGACGGCTAAACGAATGGATGTATTGAGCAATGGTTTCCACTGCCATAAGTCCAGAAGGGTTTCCAAGAGTAATGCGATCCGCATACGACTTATATAAGTCAGAAGAACCGTCGTTCGTCACGAATACGCCCTGCCCCGTCATGCTCGTTGAGTAATGGGCAAAACACGCTTTCAATTGAGAGAACGTATCATGCTCATTTGGATAGCGATCCAGACAATCCTGATAAAACGCTTCTGCATCAAGACCCTCTGCATGTGCAGTTAGACGGTATGTTCCTTCAACGTGTTCAACCAGGGAGGCTTTAACGACAACTTCAAGCATGAGTTGGAAGAAGTGTTCATTTTTTCCATCAAACCTTACAGCTTCACGCAATTCTTCCAGCGAATACGTTTGCGTCTGCTTGTGGAAAGCGCCTAGTTGCTTGAAGCATTCAAGCGATAACAAGCCGGAATAAAAAGTTTCATCCTCTTCCAAATCCGTTTGCTTTTGGACATTCACCTGAGTCAGTAACGTTTCCCCAAAAGTAAAGAAGGTGGAAGCAATTTTATGCACATCAGCAGTTTCGTTCTCATGAGCCGCTACAGATGCTACAGCATCGGACTGCTCAACCATGTTGATTGCAGGTTGATTCGTTTGCACCCAGTGACGGGTTTTGGCAAAGCTATAGGTTGGTAAAGGTACCTTTTTCCATTTGACTGGACGGTAGTATTCAAGCCAATTGATCGGCACTCCTCGTACGTACTGTTTTGCCATTTCTACAGGGTCAGAGCTGTCTATTTGCATGCTGATCGGCGATGAACTTTCCCCACGGGAATTCAGTACTCCGTAAAACACCTGGTTCCCATCAACAAGCGGAGCACCGTCCTCCATCCGTTCTCCCGCGCACAGGCGATGGATCTTCTGCAAAAAGTCCTCTTTGCTGTTGATAACGAAGGCAAGGCGATACCGATAGTGTCCGCGCCCCATATTAGCAGTAGCGCACATATCCAAAAGGGAATGCTCAGAAGGTCCTGATAAAAATGTTTGGTATTTCTCGAGCAAATCCCAGAGCGACTCACTTGTTTTAGCGGATAACGTAATGAGGTAATTGCCAGATTCTGAACCGGCTGTCGCCTCGCGACTAGGAGGCTCTTCCAAGATGACGTGGGCATTTGTCCCGCTCAGCCCGAATGCACTTATCCCGGCTCTCCTCACAGGTTGGTCAGCTTCTACATCCCAAGCCTTTAACACATCATTTATATAAACAGGCGAATCAATAAAAGGAATTAAGGTATTCGGCCGTTTCACATGCAGCGTCGGCGGAATCTGGCGATGCTTCATCATCAGAACCGTTTTAATGATCCCAGCCACCCCTGATGCCGCTATCGTGTGTCCGATATTACTTTTAACCGAGCCTATTGCGCAAAATTGCTTGCGTTTTGAAACTTTCTGAAAGGCATGCATGATCCCCTCAATCTCGACAGGGTCGCCTAATCTAGTCCCGGTCCCATGTGCCTCAATATAGGAGACGCTCTCTGGATTGATTCGCGCCCGCTCCCATGTTGTTCGCAACAAAGCAGATTGAGAAATCGCATTGGGCGCAGTAATGCTGGTAGAACGGCCATCACAATTGACCGCTGTGCTTTTGATCACGGCATGAATATAATCATTGTCTCTAACTGCTTGATCGTATGACTTCAAAAGAACAGCGCCAAGACCTTCTCCCCACACGGTTCCATCAGCAAAGTCATCAAAAGCTTTGGTTTTGCGATCTACGGAAACGATGCCAAAGTCCGTATCTTGTTGAATCGGAAACAGGGAAAGGTTAACTCCACCTACGAGAGCCATTCGACAATCGTTATTTCCAATGGCCTGACATGCTTGGTGCAGAGCGACCAAGGAGGAAGAGCAAGATGTATTAACTAGTTGGCTCGGACCTGATAAATTCAGCAAATAGGAAATCCGGGAAGCGATAATTGCTGCAACGTTACCAGCCAGCGAGGACGAATCAACGTTTTTCAGCACACGCTGGTATTGTGATTCATTGTCACAATATCCTAGAAATACGCCGGTAGGAGAACCGCTGATCATCTTCTCGCTATACCCGGCATGTTCAAATGTTTCCCAAGCCAACTCGAGAAACATCCGTTGATAAGGATCCATGGTTCGAGCCTCAGCAGGTGATATCTCGAAAAACGCGTGATCAAATAAGTCCACGTGTTCGAGATAACCCATCCGCTCATACTGAAAATCTGTGTCGTTAAAAAATTCTCTCGCGACCCTCTCGACATCTGGACGCCTAGCAGCCGGGATATCACTGATCGAATCGTGCCCCTGTTTCAAATTGTTCCAGTATTCTTCGAGGCTGTTGGCTCCAGGAAAACGACAAGCCATACCGATGATTGCGATATCTTGGCGCGTATTTACGTTGGCAGAGGACAATTCTTTCAGCAAAGGAAGTGCTTCCTTTTCATGCAGTCGATGAGCTGCCACTTGCTCCAAGATGTATTTTTTTAGCAAACTCATCTTAATTCCCCTTCCTTTTGTCGATCAGCTCGGCACCCATGTCTACGGAGAGAACTCCCTCCTTGACCTCCCTCAGCAATTCCAGAAGGGATTCATCATCATCGCTTTGATCTTCCATCGATGCAAACTGATCTTGTTTTCTTTGTTCGAGAAAATCCACAAACATGGCAATCGTATAGTAGGAAAACAAATGCGCGACGCTAATCTCGCTATCCACTTGTTTTACAATTTGTGCATGCATTTTAAGCAACAGCAGGGAATTTCCTCCCAGCTGGAAGAAGCTGTCGTGTACCCCCACTTTTTCGATTCCCAAGATTTCTTTCCAGATCGTAACCAGCTGTTCTTCCTTCTCGTTTCGTGGGGCTACATATTCAGCATCGGACGCCTGTTGTTCATCCACTTCAGGCAATAGCTTGCGATTGATCTTGCCCCCTGCTGTCAAAGGCATTTTTTCAATGCTGACAAAAAAGGATGGGATCATGTGATCGGGAAGCCGTTCGCTGAGATAACCGCGCAGGTCACTTGCGGTCAAGTCCTCGGCATTTGCCACGTAGTACGCGCACAATCGAGCCTTCTCTTCTTGAAATAGCACGGCACACTCTTTTACTAGCGGGTGGGACAATAGCACCTCATCAATCTCGCCCAGCTCAATTCTGTGCCCGCGTACTTTTACTTGATGATCGATGCGACCGCAGAACTTGATATTGCCATTCGGCAGATAACGCCCAAGGTCTCCTGTCCGATAAAGCTTTTGATAACCAATTTCCGGATAAGGGTTGTCAACAAAGCTGGCTGCTGTTTTCTCGGGATCGTGCAAGTAACCGTGCCCCAAGCACAAGCCTGTTATATATATCTCCCCTTGATGTCCGGCCGGAACAAGTTTACGATTTGAATCCAGCAGCAAAATTTTCGTATTGGCTATCGGTTTTCCAATCGGGATCGGTCCCTCATGGGTATGGTCGATCTCAAAGTAGATGACACCAATAGACGTCTCCGTCGGACCGTACAGATTCGTGATACGAACGTGGGAAAACCGCTGAAGAAACAGATGCACAGTGTGAGCGGTGATTTCCTCTCCCCCCAAGATCAGGTGGCGAATCGAAGAAAGTGAATCGTGTATGTCCATCCGTGTTTCCATTTGATCCACCAACAGATTGAACACCGACGGCACAAAATCCGTAATTGTAATCTGATAGGTTGAAATGGCTTGCAACACTTGATCGAGCGTCATCTCGAATTCAGGAATCGGCAATACCGTACGGCCACCATGCAAGAGCGGCCAGAAGAGTTGCCAGACCGAACTGTCGTAGTGATGGGGAGTCGTCTGGAAAATGGCGTCCTGCTCTGTACAACCGTAGTGTTCATCCATCCAGCGAAACCGATTGAAAATACCGATATGAGGAACGACTGCCCCTTTTGGTTTACCAGTAGAACCAGATGTATAGATCACATAGATCGGATCGTCCATATCTACCTGGACATTCAAGTCCCCTTCTTCCCGGATATCATCCGCATCAACGATTACAGCACGTGTCCATTGCACGAATGACGGCTCCTGGCGTATTTCTGGTCCGATCAGCGTCACAGGACAATTCAATTCATCCAGTAGCTGCTTTTTCCGTTCGCTTGGACTTTGCACGTCTAGCGGGACAAATGCCGCACCTGTTTTCATCACAGCTAGCAAGGAAATGACCAAATTCAAGCTACGATTCATCAAGACCGGAACATAGCTTCCTCTTCCAATGCCACTTTCCTTCAACATACGTGCAAGGCAATTGGCTTTGCCATTAAGTTGAGCGTACGTAAGGGTTTTGTTGCCAAGCACAGCAGCTGTTAGATGAGGCGTCCGCGCTGCCTGCTCCTCGATCAGTTGATGGATCGGCTTTGGAGCAGGATGAACAACATCCGTCTTGTTGCGGGTGTACAACAGATCTGTCCGCTCTGCTTCTGTCAACATTTCGATTGTGTGAACGAAGCATTTAGGATCGACGACGACTTCACGAAGAATTTGTTGATAATGGCTGATCATTCGTTCGATGACAGCCTCTTTGAACTGCTCGCCCTTATACCGTACGCGTCCGATAATTCCAGCTTCTGTTTGCTTGCATGCGAATACCATTTGTAGGGACAGGCCTTCTAAAGCAGTAATATCTTGCATGTTTTCTAGTACGAAGGCTGTATCCAGCAGTGCCATCCGATCCGTGTCGGGTAGATCAAGCCATTGCATCATTTGCGAAAACGGATAGTTCTGATGCTCCATTGCCTCTTTGACTAGCTGCTTACCCTCTTTCGCCACTTCTGCAAAAGTAGCTTCTTGATGCATCCGTACACGCAGCGGCAGCACCCGATTCCAAGCGTTAGGGGGAAGCGGATTCTGAAAGACGGGCGTGAGAATGATCATGTCGTCTGTCTGCTTATACCGATTCAGCATGATTTGAAACGTCGACAGAAGGAATAGGTAGAGCTTCATCGGATGATGATCGCAATGGGCCGCAACGGCAGCGTTCAAATCATCTGGAAAGACAAACGATATTTCTTTTGTCTCCTCCTCCCCATCGCCTTCCTTCTCCGTTCCTTCGGTTGGAAGGAGGGAGAGCGTCCACTCCCCCTGTAACTTCTCTTGCCAGTACTGCTCCTCCCGGCTAAATTTCCGACTGGTTAGCAGAATGTTTTGCGAAATAGTAGTCTCCATATGCCCTCCCCCTCTTACTCACCGCTTGCTCTAAAATTCAAAATCCCAATCGACGCCCTGTGCTTGAATAAGGGCTACCTCACGGGTCAATTCAAAGTCTTGCAGGAGGCGCTGCGGATCTTCCATCACCTGCTGCAACATGCTTTTGAAGTCACTCACAAACTGTTCCATCGTCTCTTTTCGGAACAGATCACTGCGGTAATCCAGCTTACATATAAGTCTGTCGAAAACGGGATAAGCCGCCAGATGAAGATCAAGTTTAGCCGAATTGTTTTGCAGTGGATAGTTTTTGACAATCATGTCCTCAAGCTCTAGCTCCCCTTCCGGATTGTCCATGTTTTGCAGGACGAAAATCGTATCAAAAAGGGGTTGACGACCTGTATTTGGCTCAAGACCGAGAGTCTGGACGAACAGATCAATCGGGTAATCCGCTTGTTCAAAAGAGGCTAGCGTATGCTCGCGGACCTCGGCAAGAAACTCGCGATAGGTCTTCTCGCCTTTTGGATAATTGCGTAGGGGAATGGTATTGATAAACATCCCAATGACTTCATCAAACTCTGCAAATTTACGCCCAGCTACAGGAGTTCCAACAACGACATCCTCTTGGCCGCTGTATTTTGCAAGCAACATGTTGTAAACCGACAACAGCACCATATAAAGTGTCGCGTGTTCCTGCGTTGCCAGCTCCTGCAACCGCTGCCTCTCCTCTGCCGATATCTCGAACTCAATCGTTGCACCAGGATACGTAAGAGATTCTGGTCTTTCGTAATCAGTCGGAATCGATAGAAGTGGAGCGGGGCTGGTAAACAAATCTGCCCAATAGTCAGCTTGAAGCTCCCCTGACTCAAGCGCAGATTCCTGCCAAACAGCAAACTCTTTTTGCTGAACTTCCAATGCAGGAAGTGTCACACCTGCATAGAGACGAACAAAGTCCTCTACGAGAATATCCATGGATACACCGTCTGAAATGATATGATGCATATCGAACAACAATAGATGCTTTTCTGGTGCAATCCTGATTAGCCCCGCGCGCAGCAAAGGTGCTTGACGCAAGTCGAATGGCCGTACAAACGCTGCCAGGCTGGCCTCCAACTGCTCTTCACTTGCTTCACTCACTTCCAAACGGAAGACTAACGAATCATGTACAATTTGAACGACTTGCCCATCTCTATAATCAAATGAGGTACGAAGAGATTCATGGCGGTCAAGTAATCCTTGAAAAGCATGTTCTACCATTTCACGGCTCAACTCGCCCTCAATTGAACGGGCAGCCGTAATGTGAAGGCTTGTGTCAGCCGGGTTTAACTGCTGAAGAATAAAGAACTTTCGCTGGGCAGCCGTAACAGGATAGTACGATCTGGCTTCGACTGAGAATCGTCTTTTCATAACCGTCTTGTCTGATCCATCAATCACGTTGCCAAGCTCCTGAATTGTTGGGTGATTAAACATCGTTCGCAGTGGAAGCTGTACGCCAAACTGCTGTGCAACCTGCGCAGCCACCGCGTTGATTTTTAACGAGTGCCCCCCTAGAGCGAAGAAATTGTCCCGAGCGCTGATTGTGTTTGGATCGAGCTGTAACACATGTGCCCAGATGTGCGTGAGAGCTTTTTCCGTCTCAGTTGTCGCTGACACCAAAATAGATGTGTCTATGCGATCCTGTATGCCAGGCTTCGGCAAAGCTCCTCTATCCACTTTTCCGTTAGGGGTAAGTGGCAATACGTTTTGTTTTACGTAGTGCATCGGCACCATGTATTCAGGAAGCACAGTAAACAGATAATCACGCACATCTCGTGCGGAAAATTCCTCTTGGGGAACGACATAGGCACATAAGTACTTTGCACCCGTTTCCTCAGAAAGCGCCAAGACCACTGCATCCTTAACCGCTGAATGTCTGCGCATCACCTGTTCAATCTCACTCAATTCGATTCGGTAACCCCGAATCTTGACTTGATTGTCCATTCTCCCGAAGTACTCAATATATCCGTCCTCCGTGATCCGGCCTACATCACCCGTTCGGTAGAGGACTTGGTAGTCTGGGTCATCTATCCAGCTGGCATACGGATTTGGTACAAAGACTTTTTGCGTCCGTTCGTCATCTTTGTAGTAGCCGTAACCAACCCCCGGACCGGCCACACCTATTTCTCCTTTTACGCCTCGCGGGCAGATACACTGATTTTGATCGAGTATGTAAATATGAGTGTTCTGGATCGGTATGCCGATGGGAACCACAATCTGCTGATCACTGGGCATTTCCCGAATAATGTGGTGCGTTATATCATCAGATGCTTCCGTTGGCCCGTACATATTCACCAAAGGAATTTCCGAATAGCAGGCAAACCAGCGTCGCACCAGAGGAGCAGGCAACTCCTCTCCTGTCACGGCCATCCACCGCAGATCAGGGAAGCTGCGTTCGGAATCGGGCCATTCTTGAACGAGATCAAGCAGCACGGAGAGCAGAGACGGTACCACTTCTGCGACGGTGACGTGGTTGGAACGGAGTACGTTATGAAGAGCCTGCGTATCCATTACCGTCTCTGTATCGATCACCAGCACAGAGCCACCCACAAGCAGGACAGCCAGATATTGCCAAACAGATATATCGAAGCAAAGAGAAGCCGTTTGTGTGACAAGATCATCCTCGCAGAGGGACAGATCGTTGATTTTAGCGAAAATGTGGTTAATCATTCCGCGATGGTGCACCATTACGCCTTTCGGTTGTCCAGTCGTACCCGATGTGAAGATGATATATGCCAAGTCTGTTCCTGCACTCTCCCGATCGATGTCCTCTCCCGAAAGTGACTCTATTAATTGATCAGATTGACCAAAAACATAGAAATACTTCAGTTCAGGTGAGGATGCTCGAATCGGCTCCAACCCATCTAGCAAGTCAGGCTGAGTGATTAACCCTGCAATCTCGCTCTTCTGCACGATGTACAGGATCCGATGCTGCGGATAGTCTGGATCAATCGGTACGTAGGCTCCTCCTGCCTTGAACACTGCAAGAATCGCAACAAGCGTATCCACGTTACGCTTCATATAGATACCGATTTTCGTGCCAGGTCGTAATCCTTGCTGGATAAAATGGCGCGCAAGTCGGTTGGATCGCTCGTTTAATTCCTGATAGGTTAACGTTGATTTACCGTCTGTCACCGCTTTGCGATGAGGCGTCTTTTTTACCTGCTCCTCAAAGAGGCGATCAAAGCTCTGATCGCGTGGAAAATCAATCCGGTTGTCGTTAAATGAAAGAACTAGCTCCCGTACCTCTGCCTCAGATAAGCACGCGATCTCCGCGATCTTCTGATCTGGTTGGGTTACGATAACCTGATAGATTCGGACCAAATGCTCTATCATCCGTTCCATCATGGGGAGTTGGTATCTTTGCCCGACGTAACGCACAAGTAATTCGAGCGAGTTCCCCTTTTTAGAAAAGAGGAGCTGCAACTCACTCGAGACCTGTTTCAGGCTGTCCTGATCATGAAGAACGTCTAACAAGCAAGTCGCCTCAAAGAACGGTGTGCTGTTCCCCTGACGCGGTACTTGCAGTTCCTCGATCAACCGCAAGATTGGGTAGTTCTGATGTTCCACAGCGGTCTTTAAGGTCTGCCGAACTTCTTGCAGCAGCTCCTTGATGCTCCATTTCGGGAGTACCTGATGACGCAGAGGCAGCAATTTATTCAAGAACTCACCCGGCTCTGTTTGACGAAAGATAGCCGTTCCAACGCATATGTCCTGATGTCCCGTGTATTTGGACAACAGGATGCCAAATCCACTCAGCAAAGCCATGAACAATCGTTGATCCGAGCCATTGCTCAAATGAATCAGCGCCTTGCTCAGTTCGTCCGGAAACACGATGGTCAGCTCACGAAGCTCAGACTGACGCTGAAACGAGGCCCGAGAGTCTGTTGGAAGGTCGAGTGAATGAAACTCTCGAGAGAGGTTCTCCATCCAATAGTCTTTTTCGCGATCAAACTGCCCACTGGCCAGCAAGATGTTTTGTGCCGTTATCGTTGTCAAGCCAATCCCTCTTTTCTGTCCGTCATGTATTTCTTAAAAAGCAAAGTCATCGTCGTCCACTTGTCCCTGTGCTACTTGTACTACTCCATGACCGATCTGAAGTTGTCCGATGGTTCGGTTCGGGTGGGCTACCATTTGCTCAAGAAGAATGACAAAGTCTTGAGCCATCCTCTCGATTGTTCTTCTGTGATACAAGTTCGTGTTGTATTGCCAATGCATGCATAGGTGATCCTCAGCCTTAACCACTTCCAAAGCCAGATCAAGCATGGCAGCTTTGCGTTTGAACTCGTACGGTGAAAACTCGATCTGATCGAGGCTGACTTTTTGCTGCTCCGCTGCATGATGCAGGGTCAGCATGGCGTCAAACAACGGGTTCCTTGCTGGATCCCGAGTCAATTGAATCTGGCTTACGAGTTGATCGAATGGATAGTCTCCATGCTCAAAACCGCTAAGCACGTTTTGGCGTACCTGCCCGATATACTCTTCGACGGTCAATTCTTTCTTCGGCCAGTTTCGCAAGGCCAAGGTGTTAACAAACATTCCGACAACAGGGGCAAACTCCGCACGTTGTCTACCATCCATATCGCAGCCGACGACGATGTCTTCCTGATTGCTGTATTTCGATAACAAAACAGAATAGACGGCCAACAGGAGCATGTAGAGCGTCGTAGAACTCTGACGGGTAAACGCGTCGAGCTTTTCCACCCATTCTCTAGACAGCTCAGTCAACAACTCGTCTCCATCAAATGTCATGGTTTGTGGGCGAGGATAATCCGTCGGGATTGCCAACGGTTGCGGCTGCTTGGAAAACGCCTCCAACCAGTAGGCTTCATTCTCGGCCCAACCGATCTCGGCAGCTTGTTCTGATTGCCACCAAGCGAATTCCTTGGCCTGTACCGACAATTCTGGCAACACCTGTCCTTGGTAGAGATAACAAAATTCCTCAAGCAAGATGGACTTGGAAATGCCATCGGAAATGATATGATGCATGTCGAAAATCAACAGATGATCTTCTGATGAGAGCTTAATTAAACCGATACGAAGTAAAGGAGCTTGCTTTAAATCGAATGGCCTGAAAAAGCTTTCGATTGTCTTTTCCACAACTTCCTCGTCTGCTTGCCATGTTTCGATCTGTACAGAAAGATCACTGTGTACTTTTTGCTTCACCTGACCTTCCATCAGATGAAACGAGGTGCGCAGAGCTTCATGTCGTGCGACGAGTTGATCTGCAACGTCTTGGAGACGCCCTGAATCAAGGGAACCGGTGATCCGCATAACTCCTGGTGTATGATAGCTGGTAGCATCTTCTTCCAACTGCCACAACAGGTAAAGCCGCTCTTGGGCACGTGTGACAGGGTAATATTCCTGATTAGAAAGCATGACAATCGGTTTTTGCTCCATCTCTTGGAGGTTGCCTGTGATCCGATTCGCCAAACCACGAATCGTTGGAGCATCAAACAGGTCACGCATGGAAAGCTTCACTTGAAAGTCACTTTCAATCCTGGATAAAAGCTGAATGGCCTTGAGCGAATGTCCTCCCTGTCCGACAAAGTGATCAAGTACACCAGGGGATGGAAGCTGTAAGACATCCGCCCACAACTCAGCCAGCTTTTGTTCGATAGGATTTGCTGGAGGTACGTATTCACTATTGGCACTTGGCTTTACAGCAGGCAAAGCTTTACGATCGATCTTTCCATGCGGGGTAAGCGGCATCTCCGACAATTCCATAAAGTAACTCGGGATCATATATTCGGGGAGCCACTCCAGCAGGTGCGCGCGAAGCTCATCCGGCTGAACACCGTCCATTTGCACAACATAGTAGCAAGCCAGCTCGGTTAGCCCCATTTGATCAGTCATAGCCAAAACAGCTACTTGATTTACAGCGGGATGCTGAAGGACGGCGCGTTCCACTTCTTTTAGTTCCACACGATAGCCGCGCACTTGAACCTGATCGTCCATCCGCCCCAAATATTCAAAAACTCCCGTTTCACTGAGTAAGCCGACATCTCCGGTACGGTACAGGCGCTCCCCGGTAATGGGATGATAGGTAAAAGCTTTCTCCGTCAAATCAGGCTTGCCCAAATATCCATCGGTGATGCCAATTCCTCCGATACAAATCTCGCCCTTGACATCAGGGGGACAAATTTCCCCCGTCTGACCAAGGATGAACATATGCGTATTGGCAATAGGAACACCAATAGGGATTCTGAGTGCTTCTTCAGCAGGCTGTTCAGTGCAAAGAAAGACGGAAGCGTATATCGCTGATTCTGTCATCCCGTAAATATTCGCGATTCGCGCAACACGGAACAATCGATTCCATTCGCGAACCAGATTAGCGGTCAGTGCTTCTCCTCCATTAAATACCCACTTCAAATTGGGCAATGGATCTGGCTCCTTACGAGAATGCACATGCGCCAGAAACACATTCATCATCGCTGGAACGAACTGCGTGACTGTAATGCGTTGCTCACGCAGCCAGTCATACAACGCTCCCGGATCTTTTCCGTCTTCCTCTTTCAAAATAGACAGCTTTGATCCAACCATCAGCGGCCAAAACAATTCCCACACCGAATCCGTAAAAGAAATCGAGGTTTTTTGGGCAACAACGTCTGTCTCGCTTAACGGAAAAGTCTCCTCCAGCCAAAACAACGTATTCAAGACCTGTTTGTGCGTAATCATGACGCCCTTCGGTGCACCGGTTGAACCAGATGTGTAGATGACATACGCAACATCATCCTCTGAACCTGCCGGAGCTATCGCCTCATCCTTTTGGCGGCGAATGTCGGACGCTGTATAGACCTTGTATCCTTCGTGCTGGAAGGAAGTCTCGTCCAAACAAATGATCGTTTCGATGCTGTCAGGTAGATCCGGTATAATTTCATCCAGATAGATGGATTCTGTTACAAGCACCTTGCAGCGGCTATCCTGCAAAAGATACCGAATTCTAGCTCGGGGATAATGCGGATCAACCGGGACGTATCCCCCACCCGCTTGGAGGATGGCAAGAACTCCCGCTACCATACGGGAGCTCCTGTCTGCGAGAATTCCTACGAGTTGCGAAGGAACCACACCCGCATCTTTTAGGATACGGGCTAGCTGGTTTGCTTCCGCGTGTAGTTCTGCGTATGTTCTTTCTCGATCCGCCTCTACCACAGCGACTCTATCAGGCGTTTTTTCTGCTTGCCGGACGAACAGTTCAGCGATTGTCACTTTGTTGCGATAAGGTTTGTCTGTCTGATTGACTCGAGTTAACAAGTTCGCTTCATCATCAGTGAGCAGGTTAAACTCATTCAGATCCAGATCGAGCTGCATACGTCCATTCATTGCGACTCTTCCCCTTTTTAGGTGGTGGTGAAAAATTCCCGCAAACGGTTAATTCCCTCGTTATACTTCGCGGCAGAGTATGAGAGGCGCAGTGTGTTCGGGATGCCAAAGTCAGAACCCGGTACAGTCGCCACATGTGTCGCCTCGAAAATTTGTGTAGCCAACTCAAGCGAGGTGCTGATGCCTTTTCTCTTCATAAAGGCTTCGCAATCAAGCGTGAAGTAGAAGCTGCCTCTCGCTGGCAGAGCACGGACATCGGGTACATTTTGGAAAGCGTCTATCGTGTAGTCCCGACGACCTTTATACAGTTGGACTAAATGATCAACTTCATGCTGGTAATCGAGCGCAGCCATTGCCCCGAATTGTACGACCGGGTCAGCTGTGAGCAGTGTGTGGTGCTGAATGACCGTCAGTGGTTGCACCAGCTCATCTGGTACGATCGCGTATCCGACACGTCTGCTATACATCCGATACGCTTTGGAAAACGCATCCGTTGTGATGAAGGTAGACTTGGTATTTTTCAGCTGCATCACGGATTCGCACTCGTCATCGAAGTAAGTGTTCGCATAAATCTCGTCATTGATAATAGCCGCACGGCCGTCTACAATGCTGTCGATCGTATACAATTCCTCTCTTGTAAGAATATTGCCTAACGGGTTACCTGGCGTGTTGATCACGACCACTTTCGTCTTGTCTGTGAAATTCTCTTTGAAAGAATCCACATCAAGTCTCAATGTATCCATATCAATTTTGTAGTAACGAACTTTCGCACCGACTAAGAGCGCGCAGAAATGGTAAAGCGAGTAGTACGGAAGTGGCAGCAACACTTCATCACCCTCTTTAAGCAAGAGGTAGAACAGGTTACGGAAGAGTGTGCTGGTACCGACACTGATCACGAAATTTTCCGGCTTGATTGTCACATCGTATTTTGTTTGATAGTGGGTCGCGAGCTTATCTTTCAGCTCAGGCAGACCACCTGGATATACGAGCGAATATTTTTCAAAGCTGTTCAACGCCTGTTGCATGGAATTAATAATTTCGGGATGCAGCGGCATTTCTGACTTTCCGAGAGTCATGCGGATCGCTTCTCCACCGTTTCTCTCAAGCTCATTTGCCATCTGGTCCAGTACAAACATCAAAAAGCGCTCGTCGTGAAAATTAATGGAGGATCTGATTTCCATATTCTCCTACCCCTTTTACTTTATTTTGGATTTTTCTGCTAACATCTTTAGGATTTTCACATAGCGATCCGAAAGCGATTCAACATATGCCGTCTGAAGCATAGCTGGATCAAAGGTAAAAACGACATGGATACCTTCCGAAGTTTCTGCTACTTGGAGAACTAATGGGCTTCCGGCCATCTCAGGCTCGACTGATCGTTTCACTTCACGTTTCCAAACAGTTGACTGAGCTTTGAACGGAATCGTCTGGTTAACAAAAAGTGTCGGCCATTCCATGTTCGTCGTCGCTTGCCAATGCTCTGACGGATACAACGCGAGCGCTTGCATCCGGGCATGTACTTGATTCGTTTGATCCAATAATTGTGAAAACGAACTGATCGTCTGCATATCGATCGTGAGCGGTACGATGTTGTCAAAGTTGCCAAGCGTATGTTCCAGCAGATCTTGTGTCCGATTCGTCGTCACTACCCCAAGCGTCAAACTAGACAATTGGGTGACCTGTCGAAGCAACAGCAGGTAGGAAGCAAGCAAAATGTCTCCCAGCTCCTGATTGGACTGAGCAGCTACATGCAGTAAATCAGCGTGACTCGTCGGGTCGATATACTGCTCGACTTGTCGCTTCGCTACCCCTCCTGTACCAAAAGGTTGAGCAGAATGTAGATTTGCTGCTGTCAACCACTCGTGGCGCTCGGCCTCGAGATGTCCGTAATAAAGCATTTTTTTCTGCCAAACAGCGAATGCTTCTTCGTAGTGAGGCTGTTCTTCCGTAGAAGGTTCATGCCCTTCTTCAATCGTCTGATACAGAGCCTCCCATTCCTCCAGAAGAAGTCCGATGCCTCGCCAATCACTAATGGAGCTGTGAAGACTTCCAATCAACCGATAGTGATCAGCAGTCAGCTTTACCAGTTCAAATCGAGCCAAACTTCCTGCATGATGCTCAAACGGTCTCTTCTGCTCGGCAATCAATCGATCCCGTAACCATATCGTTGCCTCTGCCTCGCTTTTCTCCTGTAAATCCCAAAACGCAAGTGGAATCGGTTCGGATAAGCCTTGTGGCAACAGCTGTGGAAAACGTCGCACGAGAGCTTGCCATGCTTGCTGCATATATGACGGTTCGATTCTGCTTCGAAGCTCGATGTCAAAACATCTGACAGCCACAATCCCCTCTTCTTGTTCCTGCTTCCTCAACCGTTCCTGAACCAAGGAATAGATGGGCGTAGCTTCCGAATGAAACTCGCCTAGAACCGGCTTAGGTCTTTCGGCGGCTGATTTCCCGTCGGTTAAAAGTAGGTAGGGGGCATCTTTCAAGAGCAGATTACGTCCTGCCCGGTCTGCAAAAGAAACGGGGATATCACACGCAATCAGTGTATCGATCCGTTCGGTCAGATTCGCTACCCTGTCCTCTATTTGGTAAACACCACAACCATTTTTCATGAGCGCCCGTTGTTCTTGCGAGTGTTCCATAAGAGGCTCGACTAATTGGATACTGCTCTCACTCGCTTTGCCCAGTGTGATGATACTCGCTTGCGATTGCCGATCCAGATATTTCTCGTGAACACGGTAGCCCAGGAACGTAAAGAACGACAGTGCCTGATCAGCATCTGGCGTAAGCAAACGGACAACAGACCGCTGATCGTTGCTTTGCCATTCGTCATGCTTCATATCCTCGCTCTCTACAAGTTCAATCAAGCCTACCGATTCCAGAAAGAGAAAAGCAACGAGTCTATGCTTGAAAAGCACTGCTGGCTTAGGAGCGCTGACCAAATCGTATTTGAATCCAGAATCAACTAAACTCTTCAAAAATTGATTAATATTGGAAATAGAATAACATAGATGGTATGGTCCCGTCCCCTTCTCTTCCAACAAACGAACGCAAGGTGACGTTTCATCGACTGGCGCAATCAGCTCGATTGGTACACTTCCCGGTTTCATGCACATCGAGAGATACACGTTTTGTTCTGGATCTTGCAGGGAATCGCTCGCATCAAACCCGAGAGTGCCATACATGATTTGAGCCGGACCCAGTTCTGGAACGGCAACTCCGACATGATGAAGGCGGTTCATCACGCCCTCTTTTTCTGTTTGGTGATGTACGATGTAAACATCATCCAATCGCTGCTTCGGATGCTTCAGAAGCGCTGCGAGTACACGCAAATAGTTGTCAGCAAAGCCTTCCATAGTCTCCGCTTTAAACAACTGGGTATCGTATTCCAGCACGCATCTGAATTGATCAGCGAGTGGTGTAATATCCAGCTTAAAGTCAAGCTTCGATGTTTTGGATTCATGCGGAACCTCTTCAAACTGCACGTCACCCAATGTAAACCTGACTTCTTGCTCCCGTTGGTTATGGAAGATCAGCATCGTATCAAACAACGGATTTTGCGTTTGCTGGATGCCTGCAGCGCTACGAGCAACGATTTCTTCAAACGGATACTCCTGATGTTCATAAGCCAGGAACAAACTGCGCTGAACCTCTTGTACAAAATCGGTATACACGAGTTCGGCACGAGGACGATTGCGAATCGGAAGGAAGTTGATAAAGACACCGACGATTCGTTCCAAATCGGGATGGTTACGTCCAGCTACCAGTGAACCGACAACGAAATCTTCCTGAGACGTGTATTTCATCAACAACACGTAATAAGCCGACATCAAAACAGCATGGACAGTCACTTCGTTCTGCTTGGCAAATGCATGCAAATCACCGTACGTAGAATCAGTAATGAAGAACGTATGGTGATCTCCCTGGAATGTCTTAACAGCGGGACGCGGGTAATCCAGTGGAAAAGCCATAAGTGGGACTCGGTCGCTAAAGGTGTCCACCCAATATTTTTCCTGCTGATTCCACTGCTCGCTCCCCCGCTTCTGCCACTGCCAGTCGGCGTAGTCCTTGTATTGAATAGGCAGTGCAGGCAGCTCTTCACCCACGTACACTCTAGCGAAGTCTTCCATTAACACATTCAGTGAAATGCCATCCAAAATAATATGATGAGAGTTGAACAGCAGATAATGCTGAGTGGCTGTGACCTCGACTAGGCAAACCTGAAGGAGAGGGGCTTTCGTCAAATCAAAGGATTGCCGGAAGTCCTCCATCACTTCGTCCAATGTCCTGCCATCGCTATGCATCGTTTGGATCTCAAATGGCACATGGTCGCTGATGTACTGATACACTTCTCCATCCTGTACCGCAAACGAAGTACGGAATGCTTCATGCCTTTGGATGATTTCATTAAATACACGTTTCACTCGACTTACATCCAAATGACCGTTTACCGCGATTACACCCGACATGTTGTAGCTGGTGCTTTCCCCTTCAATTCCATGCATAACGAAAATTCGTTTCTGGGAAGAAGAAGCCCTATATCTCTCGGCTTGACTGACCCGATCAATCGGCGTGTAAGATATCGCCTGTCTACCTCTGATGCGATCAGCCAATTGTCGAATGGTCGGGTTCTGGAATACATCCTTGATTGTGATGTCCGTTTTTCTCTCTTTTTGCAATCTGGTCACGAGTTGAGCAGCCTTCAGCGAGTGGCCTCCTAGCGAGAAAAAATGATCGTGCACACTTAATTTTTCGACTGCCAAAAGTTCTCGCCATATTTGTGCCAATTGCTGCTCAAGTTCATCTGCCGGGGCCTCTTCCTTTCCCGAGCGATACTGCGTGTAATCCAGACGTTGCAAGGCAGTCTTGTCTACTTTTCCACTCTGCGTCCGAGGCAAGGCATCAAGATGGACGAAAAAGGCAGGTAGCATGTAGTCAGGCAGATAAGTCAACACTGCTTTTCTCAGAACGTGTTCCTCAATCGGATGCATCGCGGCCAAGCATGCAACCAGATAAGGATCGCGCTTTGACTCCTGAATAGCCACTACCGCTGCTTCCTGGACACCAGGCTGACGGCGCAGGACAGCTTCAATTTCCTCCAATTCAACACGGTTGCCACGAATCTTAATTTGGAAATCCTTGCGACCAAAATATTGCAGATGTCCTTCATCCGTCCAGCAAGCCAAGTCTCCTGTACGATAAAGCCTGCCAAACGGGGTCAGGATATAGGACGCTCTGGTTTTTTCCTCGTCAGCGATGTAACCTTCCGTTACTCCCATCCCGCCAACGTACATTTCCCCTATTACCCCTTTAGGCAACAGATGAAAATCTTGGTCCAGAAGAAAAACACGAACGTTATAACTCGGATGTCCAATCGGAAGCGGATTTTCAAAAGGCCCTTGTCGCGGTACACAATACCCGGATGCCGAGATACTATTTTCCGTCGGACCATACAGGTTGTACATCTGCGCTTGAGGTAACAGGGCTGTATGTCGTTCCACTAACGAAGAAGATAACATCTCTCCTGTACACAACACTTTTTGAATCGAATCCAGCGATCCATCAGCCGCGTGGTCAAGCAAAGCGTGATACATCGTAGGGACAACGAGTATCGCGTTTGCTTGTTGGCTCTCGATGGCAGCCGCAAGCTTTTGCGGGGATTTGTTTTCATGTTGCTGCAACAAGCAAAGGGTCCCACCGCTGATGAGTGTGCAGAAAATCTCGACAACCGATGCGTCAAAAGTCAATGTGGCGATCTGCAACGTTCTCGTCTGCTCTCCGAACCCAACAAATTCAATGTGCCACCAAAGAGCGTTGATTAATTGATCATGCTTTACACGCACACCTTTTGGCGTACCTGTTGAACCAGAAGTAAAGATGGCATATGCGGTACTCGAAGGCGTCGCTTTTCGCTGTGGTATTTGTGTTAATTCCTGGGCCCAGCAAGCTGGTTCATCCAGACAAAACACCCTTGTTTGCAAGTCAGCAACGAGTTCCAGATAGCTGCCCTCTGTCACGATCAGACTAGGCTGGATCTGGCTTACGATCTGTTCAATTCGCGCTTTTGGCAAGTCTGGATCAAGTGGGACATAGTAACACCCAGCTTTGAGGATAGCTAGCAGTGCAGTAATCATTTCAGGGGAACGATCACACATGATAACTATCGGTCTACCTGCATCTGTCACCTCCTTTTGCAGAGCGCAAGACAGGCGATTGGCTTGCTCTTGTAGCTCCTTGTAAGTCACTGTCTGCTTTCCTTGTACAAGCGCAACTGCATCCGGTGTTTTTTCTGCCGCTTGATCAATCAACTCGTGCACGCAGTAGTTACTCGGAACTGGTACGACTTTCATCTGTTCCTCAATCATCTCGTGCCGCTCATGATCACTGAGCAAGGTAAGTTCACGAATTTCTTGATCTGGATCAGCCGCAATCAGCTCGAGAAGGCTCTGATAGTGAAGCGCTAGGCGTTCGATTTCCTTTGCTTGAAACTTCCATGCCTGGTAGTTGACATGGACTGTCCATTCATCACCTGGTGTTACTTCCAGGACCAATGGATAGTCGGTTGTTTCATGTGAGGTGATATTTTCCAGCTCGAAATCAAGTTCCAATCCGGCCAGCGTCTTGTCGATCGGATAGTTTTGGAAAACGAACAAACTATGCGCCAAAGGGGTTTGTACGTCCATCTCTGAGCAGTTTTTCAACTCAACTGCTGGCACGTACAAGTGCGGGGCCATCTGGTGCTGCTCTTCCATCATGACACCCAGCAGATCTTTGACTGTTGTCGTTTCTGTCCGTTTGACCCGGAGCGGATACGTCTTGATGAAGAGGCCGACGATTTCCTCTACTCCGGTGAGATGGGCAGGACGTCCGGCGTAGGCCACTTCAAAAAGAGCATCCCGCGTATCGCTGTATTTTTGCAGCAAAATACCCCATGCGGCTTGCAACAATGTGCTGATTGTCACGCGGTAACGCTTGGATGTTTCCTCTAGTGTCTCTGTCAGCGTTCGACTAAGCCGAAGATGATAAGAAGAATACTTCCGCTCTTCGTTACGATCCCGCATATAGGGAAGCGGTGTAGGCGAGCTAATTCCTTGTAAGGAATCTTTCCAATACGATAAGGATTGTGCTTTCGATGCTTCTTTGAGAAAACGCAGATACTCCTTATATTTCGCCTTTTGTTTGATTGCAGGGGACAGCCCCGAGCACAATTGTCCATATGCCGTAAATATCTCTCTTAGGAGAATGCCAGAGCTCCATCCGTCCATGAGAATGTGATGAAATGACCATATGACTTCATAACGATACAACTCCATCCTTACTACTTGAATGCGAATGGTATTGCCCAACTCAAGCGTGAAAGGTGTTTGCTTGTCCTGTGACAGCAAGGCTGACAGTTTTCTTTCACGCGTTCCAGATGGTAACTCGCTCCAATCGAAATAAGGAATCTCCAATGTCTTTTGCTTGAGAATGAGCTGGACAGGGGCTTGAAGCCCCTCCCAGCGAAAAACCGTACGAAGCATTTCATTGGCCTCAAACGCCATCGAAACAGCCTGCGTAAACAACTCCAGCTGAAACTTGCCACGAAGGGTTAGCCGATGCTGTTCGAAATACAGATTGGAATCCTTTTGGAGTCGGTAGTAAAACAGCATGCCCTCCTGCGTAGGACTTAACGGCAAAATGTCAGCTATATTGTTTTTGTCGATCTTGTTCATCACAATTTTTCTCTCCTGACTCCCTTACCGAACAGCTTCACTCGGCAGGTTTTCCACGATCTCCCCATCTGCATTCACGTACGGCAAGCCATTATGTTCGAAAACATGGTCGAGGCAGTACATCTCTCCCTGTTTGTAGTCCAAAATCATCAGGTCTTCTGAACGGGTTGGGATTAATTCCTTCAACCGCTCTGGAAGATAGTCTGGTCCGACCGCTTGATGCCATTTCAAAACAATTTTTTCAGGGCGCTCGGCTGTCGGATAAAAGCCACAAATCTCTAATTTTCCAAAGTCGTGCGAAGTAAGAAGCACCCCTTTTTTCTCCAAGCCACCCAGATTGCGCTTGGACTCGGCCACATTCCGGAACGCCTCGTCCAGTGGAATGGCATACTGCTCGACTCCCCTAACTGGCATAAACACCGTCAAATAATACGAAATGATTCGATTATCCAAAAACTTGCGCTGCAAGTCGATCAAGGTCTCGACAGAATCGTTCACGCCACGAATGATAGCAGGCTGTCCGCGAATCTGGACACCGACGGATAGCAGTGCTTGCGTTGCTTGGATCGAAACGTCACTGATTTCCCCAGGATGGTTGAACTGGGAAATGACACTTACCTGCTTACCGGGCGTTTGTCTTACTTGGTCAAAAAACGCCAGCAGCTCTCCATCAAGAAAACGAGCAGGGTCATAGGCCAAAGCCTTGGTTGCAAAGCGAACGAGTCGAATACTCTTCACACTCAATAGCGTGCTGATCAGCTTGATTAAGTCAGAAGTTTTACGGAAGGAAGCAGGGTCTCCACCAGTAAAAAGAACATTATCGATGTACGGATGGGCTTCCAAATACTGTACTGCCCTTTCTGCCTTGTCCATAATATTGGTGTATCCAATATCTTCATGGCGGATTTCGTTCACTTTATAGCAGAACTGGCAGTTGGCAATACAAAAGTCGTCGATGTGAAGCAACAATGTCTTTTTGTACTTGTGTTGCAGGAAAGCTGTTTCATCCTGACGATACGACTTGTTTCCATACGGATCAAAGCGGCCTTTATAGGGTTTCACTCCCGGTGGAGGAAGCACGATATTGATCATCTGGGTACGATAAGGCTCTGATTGACTCGCAATCAACTCGGCATAATAGCGAGTCACCTTGAATGGCATATAAGACTGCTCCAGCAATGCACCGCGTTCTTCCTTTTCCGCTTCTGTAAAGCCGACAATCGTCGCGAATTCCTCAAATCCCTTTTTTCCCATTAGTACCTTGACACTCAATGTAATCCCTCCTGTCATTCATTAAACACTCGTCATTTTTGGCTTCTCGGAAAACTTGGTCAAGCATGAGATTCGCTTCTTAACCAAACAGCAAATCCAGCTCTTTTTGCGTCAATTCCACCTCTTCAAAATCCGATGGCGTAAATTCAGGGACCTCTTGGTGGCAGCAATGATCAATGAGCTGCTCCAATTCATTGATAAACAACGTAAGTAACTTCTCCATGGTCTCCTCGCTATACTTGCGCAAGCTGTACGTAACAGAAACCTGAAGTTCTCCTTGGCGAATGAGAGCAGCCACGTCAAGCAGTGCTGTCAAATGATTACCCACTCCGGCATCAACCGCCAAGTTTCCTCCCATGAGAACCAGCTCATCACTCAGTTGATTATCCACGGATCCCAGATAATTGAATCGAACATGGGATTTGTCCACTTCCGCGAGCAGATCAGGCTTTAGCCAGCCAAACCCAAGCCCGCCCATCGGAATCTGGCGCAACTTCTCCTTTACCTCTCTTAGGTGATCGGTCCGATTGGATGGATTCGTTTCAAACAAAACAGGATACATGCTGGTAAACCATCCTACTGTTCTGGTTACGTTCATCGTGTGAATAGAAGACTCACGCCCATGCGACTCCATTACCAGCAAGAGACGCTCCCTACCAAACACATCACTCAGTGTCCGAGTAAGTGCTGCAACCAATAGGTCTTGGGGACCCGTATTAAACATTCGATTGGCCGTTGTCAACAGTCGCGACGTCATCTCGGCTGAAAGTGTGCGAGTAGATGTAGCACTGTATTCTACCAAGTCTTCGCCAAAATCGAAGTCAGTCGGTAGCTGGTCTTCCGGGATGGAAAACATGTCCCAATATGCTTTTTCTTTGCTTGCTTGAGTCGACTGGTAATAGGCGGAGACTTCCTTGATCCACGCTTGCATCGAATGCGTTTTATCTGGTAAATTAATCGGCTCATTACGTTTCAGACTGGCCAAGGCGCTCATCAAATCTTCCAGGAGAATCCTCCAGGAGACACCGTCCACAACAAGATGATGGGCCGTCAGAAACAATCGCTGAGGTCGATCCGGTCCCAATTCAAAGAGACAACCGGTAAACAGAATTGATTCTTCCAACTTGAAGCTAACAGCACAATCTCTCATCGCCTCAAGCATTCTTCTCTCCTGTTCTTCTTGCGGTACGGAAGAAAGGTCGACGTAAGATACTGACACTCGATTGGTTAGGTGGCGCTCATTGTAAAAGAGCTTCCCCTCTTTTGCCGAGTAATTGAGCCGCAAACAATCGTGATGATTAACTAGTGCTGACAGACTCGCCTCAAACTCCTCCAGCGTTACTTTTTCCTTGCTTTCGAGGAGCAACGACTGGTTCCAATGATCAGCATTGCGGAACTGTTGTGACAAAAACCAAGAAACAATGGGAGATGAAGGCAACTCGCCCGTACACGGCTCTTGTGGGATCTGTTCCACTCCCCAACTCCAGTCACTTCTCGCTTTTAGTTCTGCAATCGTGTCATAAATCAAGATGTCTCTAACCGGAATCTTGATTCCCCGCTGATGCAATCGATAAGAAACCTGAATCGCCTTGATCGAGTCTCCCCCTAGTTGGGAAAACGGGTCCTGTAAACCAAAAGGCGAATGACCGAGCACGTCCTCATACACTTCAACCAATAGCTTGTCAAACTCGTCACGAGGACTGGTTTCATCCTCCGCACCTTTTCGCTCCATGACAGGTTCGGGAAGCTGTTTTCGATCAACTTTGCCATTTGAGGTCAGCGGAAATTGTTCAAGCTGCACGATTTGCGAAGGGATCATGTAAGCAGGCAATCGACTTGCCAGTTCTTCGCGGAGCTCTTTTTCCCGGAAAGCTGTTTCCGTGATCACATAAGCACAAAGGTACTTACGCCCCCACGTATCCATGCGATCAATCACCACTGCCTCACGCACAGAAGCATGACCAAGTAGCTGCTGTTCAATTTCACCCAACTCAATGCGGTATCCATGAATCTTCACCTGATAGTCAGCTCGCCCCAAATACTCCATGACTCCATTGGGACGATAGCGAACCAAATCGCCTGTCTTGTACATCACTTTCCCTGGCTGAAACGGATCGGGTAGGAAACGCTCTTGCGTCAATTCCTCGCGGTTAAGATACCCCCGTGCCACACTATCTCCCGAGATGAATAGCTCTCCAGTCGAACCGATTGGGATTGGCTTCCCATATGAATCCAAAATATAGAGCTGCACGTTACTGATCGGATGTCCAATCGGTACAGATCCTTCGACATCGGTCACTGGATCGTATTGATAGATCATGCATCCGACTACTGTCTCGGTAGGGCCATACTCATTGAGAATTTCGATTTGTCCGTTCCATTTCGCATGAATGGCCTCAGCCAGACTCACCTTCAAGTCCTCGCCGCCCACTATCACTCTCTTTACCGTAGTAGAAGGCAGAGCGATCTCTTGCAGCAAAAACAGATGGGCAGGTGTCAGCTTTACAACATGGGAGCGTCCGTCACTAAAGATGCGCGATAACACAAACTCTGAATCGGAGTGAGGATAAATAACCATCCGATTTCCCTTTACCAGCGGGCAGAAAATGGACGTAACCGTCAAATCAAATGCCAGTGAGGAATACAGAGCAAACGCTTCTTCAGGACAAGAGAGATAGCGGTCTTTCGCCCACGAAATATAGTTGACCAACCCTCGATGAGTAACCATGACTCCCTTCGGATTTCCAGTAGAGCCTGATGTATAAATGACATAGGCCAAATCATCTGGCTGATTGACCGATTCCAGGATTGCCCCATCATTTCGATACAGGGACGAATCACCGAGCTCCAGAATTGCTTTGGACCACGAAATATCCTCTGATTGCGAAGTGTGACGAAGCAACAGGTCCGCTCCAGAATCGGACAGCAGATATTCAATACGCTGTGAAGGGAGCTGAGGATCAATCGGAAGGTATGCCCCGCCAGCTTTTAGAACAGCCAACAGTCCGATGATCATCTCTGGCGAATGATCTGCTATCAACGCCACAATTACGCCAGGACCAACTCCTCGGTTTCGCAACGACTGAGCGAGTCGATTCACTTGATCCTGCAGTTCCTGGAATGTCAGCGTGCGCCCCTCTGACTCCAATGCAATTCCTTGTGGCGAGCGCATTACCTGCTCTTCAAACAACTGCACAACCGTCTTCTCGCTGGGATAGGAAGCTGCAGTATCGTTCCATGTATGGAGCTGTAGTGCCAGCTCTTCGTCAGCAAGGAAGTTCAGATTGGATAGCGGTCCTTCTGGATTCGAGATCATCTGATTGAGTAGCCGCACGAGATGATCCGCTATTCGGTCAATATCTTCTTCCGTGTACTCGGCGATCTTATAATCCAATTCCAGCGTCAATTGTTCATCTGTAGCCCACTCCCTGATAATGACTTGGAGCGAATACAACTGGTGACCGTTGTAAAACTCCTCATTCGTCACGGGGTACCCGCCTAGGGTGAAGGGCAGCTGCGTGCTGTAATAATTCACACAAATCTGAAACAGGCTGTCATAGCCATGTTTCTTCAATTCCAACTCTTGAGCCAGCAAATCGTACGGATATTTCTGATGAAAAAAACAGGAAGTCAATTCCCTGTTGACATATTTAACATAATCGAAGGCATCCATTTCCATCGGAACTGCCAGACGAAAAGGCATGGTGCTGGTAAACATCCCGAATATTTTGCGCTCCACTTTGCCTGAACGGTTTAACAGCGGCGTACCGATCACGATTTCTTCTTGCCTCGTACAACGCTGAAGGTAAAGACTGACGAGAGCTACAAACACGGAATTTAGCGAGCATTTCATCTGTTCCGCAAACTGGCGTATTCTTGTCGAATCTTCCTGGTTAAATGCATAGACTTTGCGCTTGCCTTTGGTAGTATCTGTTGCCTTTTGTAATGTCGTGATTACGGGCAAGCTCTGAAACTTGTCCCGCCAGTAGCGCTTGTCCTTTTCAAATCTCTCAGACTGAGCATAGGCATGCTCCCTGTCGACAAAAGCTTGATAAGCGTGTTCATCTCCTACATGAACGGTACCGCCTGCCAACAACGTGTCATAATAGTGAGCAATTTGTTCCGTCATGATTGAGATGGACCAGCCATCAGCAATCAAATGGTGCAGCTTTACAAAATACCCTGCTTCCTCGTCGCTCAGTTGGATCAGACAAAAGTAGAACAGAGGCTCTTGTCCGATTGAAAACGGCTTTGTAAACAAAGCTTGCAGGACTTGTCTGCACCGATCAGGGGCATTCGGTTCCTGTCTGAAATCAAACATCTGCAATGGCTGCGGTTCGTACTCTCCAACAAACTGAAGGACTGTTTCTTCCTCCTGATAGTTGAGTCGCAAGGTATCGTTCTTTTGAATGAACAGGTGAATGGCCGCTTCCAGTACATCCAGCTTCACCTTTCCTTGAACTCGCACCATCCCCCCTAACGTATGGATAGGAAGCTGTGGATGTAATTTTTCCGTATACCAGATACGCTTTTGTGGATGACTTAAAGGATAACCGACCTTCCATTGCTTCTTATCCTGGCGCAAAGAATATCCCCCTTTCTGAATTGTGTAGATGTAATCACAACTCAGACATGGTAAAAAATCAAATCGGTTACAAATACTTCCAATTTCAACTATATAGATGACTCTTCTATAGTGTCAAATGAATTTTCCATAAATTATTATTTCTGAAAATTGAGCTAATTCTATCTCTCTTTCCCCTTCTCTAGTGCTGCATAGATATAGAAAAAAATTTGTGCACTCTATTGATTTTGACTTTCTTTTCACGTAGGATAAAATGTAATATATTGACAAAATAATAAATCCCCGGAAGGATGAATGTGATTAGATGTCTGTGACACTTCGTGAAGTAACTTTGGAAAACTGGGAAGAGTGTATTGAACTGGAACCTACTCCCGAACAGAGCGAGTTTGTTGCCCCAAACCTTTACTCCATTGCTGAATCAAAGTTTCAAACTACATTTGTTCCTTTGGCCATATACCATGATGACACGATGGTTGGCTTTGTCATGTATGGGCTTGACCCTGACGATGGAAATTACTGGATTTACAGACTCTTAATTGATGCGAAGTACCAACGACTAGGCTATGGACGTACT
Source organism: Brevibacillus sp. BD137 (assembly GCF_041644655.1). NCBI lineage: Bacteria > Bacillati > Bacillota > Bacilli > Caryophanales > Paenibacillaceae > Brevibacillus > Brevibacillus sp. BD137. The sequence goes on from NZ_JAOTNO010000002.1 coordinate 568,044, forward strand.
GCCATTTCACAAGTCATTGAGATCCTGAAAGCAAAGGAAGATTGTCAAAAAATTGTCATTGGCTATGCCCCAGCCAATGTCGCAGCCGAAAACCTTTACGCTTCGCTCGGATTTCAAAAGAATGGCATGGTTTTGTTCGGCGAGACGATTGCAGAATTGAACTTTTAAGCGAGTTTTCATTACCCAAAAATGAAACAGCGGCGACCTAAGACATGAAAACCAAGTCTTAGACTCGCCGCTGTTTGAATTGTTTCCCGTATAGTAAAAAAGCACACCATCCATGTGTCTGTAAACATCATGGTTAGTGTGCATTCGTTTTTGATATGGTGCCGGTGAAGGGACTTGAACCCCCACGGTTTCCCTCACGATTTTGAGTCGCGCGCGTCTGCCATTCCGCCACACCGGCAAATGAACTATGAATAAGTTAACACATCATCGATAGAAAATCAATGGTGGGGAGAGACGGATTCGAACCGCCGAACCCGGAGGGAGCAGATTTACAGTCTGCCGTGTTTAGCCACTTCACTATCTCCCCACAATATGTGCTGTCTATCTTCTGCTATTCTCTTCAACCAGAAGCGACATTTATTAATTTATCATGAACTTTGTTTGACGTCAACATATTATTTTGATTAACTCTCTTTTTTCGCCAAGATCTCCTGTGCCCACTCGTGAAAGACGCGCAGTGCCTCATCTACTTCTTGAAAGATCGCTTCTCCCTCACAGGAGTATTCCGGGAAGTCAAGTATACGGTTTTTGCGAATCTTCACTTGCCCTTCTTCACATTTTATCTCCAAGAAGTAGGGAACAGCTTCATCTATTCCATAACTGTTTTCTAAAAATTCGTAGGTACGTACCCACTCCAAAATTCGAACTTCCGATGCTTTTAAGCGAAGCACCTGCTCCAAGGACATAATCGTTTCATTCCCGTAGTAATACATGTTATTCAGCCCTTCTGCATGAAAATGGACGGAGCCGTGACTCCGCCCTGTTATGGATGCAATAGATTAAATCGAGGAAAGTAGCTCTCTCAGCTCTTTGACAATCACTTGCTGGTAGCCAGTGCCTTCTCCATACTGCTCGAGCATTTCGGCACGCGCTACTTTAATCTTGTCTTCATAATCCGTGGCGTTTCGGTCCGGGTTTTGTTGTTTGAAAGCCGTCATGACAGCTTGGACATGCTTCGGTCGTGGTCCCCATTTTGCCAGAACATGTCCACCCGTGTCTGCGAAAATAACAACAGGGATCGCCCGACCGCCCATCGTAAGAAACTCATCCATGAGATCGAGGTGTTCTTCCATTACCATAATTTCCACTGGCATGTCTGTTTCTTTCAAGGCATGCAAGACGACTGGCAAGTTGCGAACGACGTCGCCACACCATTCCGCAGCCAAAATCAAGCATCTGAGGTCATCACGATGCTGGAGAGAAGCAAAAAACGCACGGTCTTGTTCATCCTCCCATGAAAATGCATCCGACCAGTTTTGGTATGTATCCTGATTTTTCGTCATGCTTTCCACAAACGCTTGTGGCTTGAGCCCCGTACGGAATTTATGTGCTACATTTGCCCCCATCTTTTCTCCCCCTTTTGTATCGCTGGCCTATTCTTGGTTTTTATTCGCTGCTTCGTTTGCTTCCTTTTCTTGATTAGCCAGCTCCATCATTTTTTGCAACAAAATATGCTGCGGCATGTGCATGAGGCGTTCCAAGGGTACCTGAAGTGCTTCCGCCAGCTTGACAGCCGTCTCCGGTGATATTTGTAATGGACGCATTTTTGCTCCTTTCCCTTGCTTTCATCAGTCCCTTCAGTATAATACACGGTTGTTAAAGCTGCCAGCATGCAAGCTATAAGTAGGTATTTTCATAACTAATATTCCCTTAATTTCTTAGGTAGTTGACTAAATATAAGTTCAACTAGTTCTCCAAGTGGTGCCCACTCCTCATCAGGTTCACACCACCACCGAATTTCAATTTTATTGAATCCTCTATTTACTTTTAGTATGAAAGAATGTCCATCTAGTCCCATACTATATCTTTGAGGAATAATACTAATCTTTGACTCACAAAGTATCTCCTCTATTTTTTCTGCTATACTTTGCTCAATTGGGACTTCTAACACTTCATATGGCTCCATGAATGAAAACGTAGCATACCTAATCGAATATTTTAATTTATCTTCTGATTCCTTTGTATGTCCAAGATGTAAATATATTTCATTAAAACTTGATGGTGAAAATAACAGTTCAAGCATTATAGAAAAATTTGGCTTAGACAACGCTTTGTATTGCTCAGACAAAATCATAGAATTTTGCATCCTTTATATTACTCTCCCTCTCTGGCTTCTCTAGCCTTCTTCAAATCGCATTACCCACTCCTTTTTATAGTTGCTCTTTTTCATTGCTTATTTCAATACTAGCTACCTTGTCTCCTTTTAATAGCACTCTTAACGATGGATAAAAATTATAATAGAATGCAACGTCTATATTTTGCTTTTCGTAGTGCCACAATGGAAAAGGCGTAGAGTTTAATATTCCTTTACTTGTTGTCTCCCCAAGTAGTTTTCGTACGGCTTCTGCTGAATCCCCAATATGAATAACCCCAAATGAAATATTCTCTTTAGTTAGTTCTCCTGAGCCGATTTCGCTATCGTCTTTTACAATCTTCATTTTTTTAAGGAGGTCTTCTTCAATTGTAACACTCCCATTTGAAACAGGCTGCACTTCAACATTTGAGCTGGTAGCAGCCGAAAATCCACCAAGTATTAAAAGTACTACTATACTCAAAAGTGCTTTTACTTTTGTCACATTCCCCCACTCCTAACTCCTCATAAAAACTGAAAAAAGAGCCACCCATAGGCAGCTCCAATTTTGAGACAGGCTGTAGAGCCCTTCTCACTTCGAAGGGACTCTCTCTCGTGAACAGAAGATTTCGCTCATAGAAAAGACAAGCTATTGCTTTTGCTTAGTGAGGATGCATGGTACACCAAAGCCGATCGCGCCGGGCTGGGACATCTGTTCCAGATATGCCAACCCTCGTGCACATTGCTGTTTGCATACTTGACATGTTTGGGACGTTACGATTCTTAGCTGTACTTGATTGGGGTGCTGTCGTGTATTCTTCTTCTTTACCTTTTTGCCCTTGGCCATCCGTTTTCCTCCCTTTGCCCTAGATCACTCCAGTCTATGAAGGAGAACACCACCGCTCTTTAGGCAAGCATACAAAATCAAGATCTTCGCCTGCAAAATGGGCCTTTTCATACGTGTCACAAATAGAAAAAGCCGCGGGAGAGTTCTCCCCCAGCGACTTATGTGCCTTCCTTATGGCTTTGGACTTAACAACTGGCGCAGTTCCAGCTCCAGTGTAGGAGCATCAACCATGCCGATGATCTTTTTTCGTACGATCCCATCCGCGTCAATCAAGTAAGTCGTTGGGAATGCCATCACCTTGTAACGGTTCGACACAGTTCCAGCGACGTCCATCGGTATCGGAAATGTCAGCTTATAGTTGGTGACGAAGGCCATGGCTGCTTCCGGACTGTCATTGCTCGTGACGTTCACACCATACAGATCAACCTGTCCGCCGTATTTTTCATAGACTTTTTGTAAATCAGGCGCTTCCAGCTTGCATGGTCCACACCAGGAAGCCCAAAAATTCAAGACCAATGGTTTCGCCCTTTTGCCTTCTACCTTGTACGTCTGCTGATCCAATCCTGTCAGTGTAAAATGAGGAGCCGCAAAGCCAACTTCCGGTTTTTGAACCTCTGCTACGATTGCGGCTGTTTCTTGAGGCTTTTCCCAAACAGCAAGTCCGACCCCCAATAATACGATCACCGCGAGCAACAGCTTTTTCATTTTGTCACCTCTGCCCTACTGAGTTAGAATCCCGTAAAGCCTCCGTACATTTGAATGAGAACGCGTGTAATATCCGTCAGTTTATCTGTATACAGAAGAATACCGAACAAAATCATAATGGCTCCTCCGATTTTCATAAACAGATCGGAATACTTCACAATCGCTTTCACCTTACTGATGAAGAATGTCATGACAAAAAACGGAATGGCGAAACCAAGTGTATACGCCAATGTGTAAGCCAAGGCGCTTGAAGGATTGGATACACCCATGACGATAATGCCAGAAAGAATGGGTCCCACACAAGGTGTCCAACCAGCTGCATACGTCATTCCCACCAGTATGGACCCAGTATACCCCAATGGCCTCGATTTTAAATCGATTTTAAAAGAACGCATCATCCAATCCATTTTAAACACGCCAAGCATAACAAAGCCAATAACAGCAAGCAAAATACCGCCCAATTGACGAATCAAGTCCTGCTGGTCGGTGAACAAGCTTCCGATCCAAGATGTAGACAGCCCAAGCGCAACGAAAATGATCGAAAACCCGACAATGAAGAAAAAGGTATGCAAGAAGGCTTCTTTGCGAAAAACCGCTCTTCCTTTCTTTACTTCATCAATCGTTACTCCAGTTATGTAAGACAAAAAGGACGGATAAAGCGGCAGGCAGCAAGGAGAAATAAACGAGAGAAAACCTGCTGCAAAAGCCACAAACACAGTAATATCGCCAGTCATATGTACCTCCGCTGGGTATTTTATCCACTATCTTCTCATTGTATCGAATCTTTGCCCCCTTCAAAAGTAGCAATGACACTTTGTCTTAAATCCGTGACAATTTCCTTTTCATAATTAGATATATAAAGATAGCTCATGATTCGCTCTGTATCCATAATATGGCCGAGTACTTCCATTGTACACAAAAAAGAGACGGATGTACTCCGTCCCTTTCTTGCTACTCTTTTTCTTACTGAATCGTAACTTTGCCGCCATCTTGGAGCAATGTTTGCCCTTTTACCACGATCTTATCGCCGGCAGACAAGCCTGTCAAAATTTCGATCTGATCACTGGAGGATTTGCCCGTAGTGACCTCGACTTGTTTGGCAATGTCACCTTCCAGCTTGAATACATACTGTTTGCCATCGCGATCAAAAACGGCACCGCGCGTTACAACGATCGATTTTGCTCCGCTTTCCCCAACCGATGGGAAGGTCACATTTACAACCATATCGGACTTCAACTCATTGGATGGGTTTGGAATCGTAATCTCCACTGGGTAAGCCTTGAGCTGCGAATCCATGACTGGACTCATCGCCGTTACTTTGGCATCAATCGTTTTTCCTGTAGATTGTACGTTTACTTTTACGGTTGTTCCTACTTTTACTTTTGTGATATCAGCTTCTGACAGATTTGCTTTTACCAGAAGTGGATTCGTGTTAACGACAACCACAACCGGCTGCTGACCTGCCATTTGGCCAACTGCACCGCTTACGCTGGAAATATATCCGTTGATCGGAGACGTCACAGTTGCATTCGCCAATTGCTCACGAGCATTCTGCAGACTTACTTGTGCTTGCTGCACAGATGCTTCAGAAACTTGCACGCTCGTTTTTTGCCCAGCTGATTGTAAAGCCTGCTGTGCGTTATCATAAGAAGTCTGTGCTGTTGTCAGTTGGGAGTTTGCCTGTTCCATCTGCTGTGCGGAAATTGCTCCTTGTGAAAAGAGCTGTTGCATCCGCTGCTGGTTTACTTTTGCATCCTGAAGGGCAGTTTCTACCTGCTTCAAGCTATTTTTTGCTTGCACCAAGCCTTGATCTGAACTGCTGCCTGCTTGGTTTAAGCTGGCTTTTGATACATTGTAGGCTGCTTCTGCTTGCTTGACACCGTTCACCAGATCTTTTTCATCGAGCTTGAACAATACTTGACCTTTTGTCACGTATTGTCCCAGTTTCACTGGCAGGGAAGAAATTTTCCCGCCCATTTTCGGGGAAACTTGCACTTCCTCACTCGGCGCCAGCTTTGCCGTGAGACCAGAATCTGATACTACTGAGCCTGTAGCGACGGTTTCAATCTGTACAGGGGTTGCGGCGGCTTCCACCGTTTCCGTAGGCGGCGTTTCCGCTTGCGGGCTGGAGCACCCTGCCACTAGAGTGATGGCCAGCAATGCCAAAATGACGGGTTTTTTACTTCGTTTCATGTATGTCCCTCCTCTTCCCACAAACGTCTTACGATTCCAAAGCGGGATTGATTTTCTTTTGTTTCTTAGCAAGTTTCTTTTCTAGTTTCAACTGGCGCTTCAAGCGTCTCTTTTTCCCTGCATCATCAAACCAAGAAGCAACCACAGGAACCAGAACCAGTGTAATCAAGGTAGAGAATCCAAGACCGAAAATAACCGTCACGGCCATTGGTGCATTCGTCTCAGATCCGGCGCCGCCAGAGAACGCAAGTGGTCCAATCGCCAGAATCGTGGTGAGTGTCGTCATCAAAATCGGACGAAGACGAATCGGCCCAGCGTGCAGGATCGCATCAAACAGCTCCATACCTTTTGCACGCAGTTGGTTCACGTAGTCGATCAATACAATCGCGTTGTTCACGACCAGACCGATCAACAAAATGTATCCGATCAAAACCCCAACGCTGATCGTCGTGCCTGTCACCAATAGTCCAAGCAGAACGCCTGTAACGGTTGGTGGCACGGAGAACATGATGATAAATGGGGTGTATAGCGATTCAAACTGCGCAGCCATTACCATATAGAGCAACACGACTGACAGGACAATCGCGAGAGCAAGGCTACTGAATGATTCCATCATTTCTTCACTTTGCCCGCCAAAATCGACTGTGTAGCCATCCGGTAAGTTCAGCTTCGAAATTTTCTCTTGCACTTCCCGTGTGACAGAGCTCAGGTCACGCCCTGCCAAATCACTTGTTACTTGAACTTCACGGCTGGAGTTGGCACGGTTAATCGATACGGGCACATCTATCTTATTGATAGTTGCAACTGAGGTCAATGCGATCTGTGCCCCACCTGGAGCGGAAATTCGCAAATTGTTCAAGAAGTTGATATCTTCCTGATACGATTTCGGCAGCTTGAGGTTGACATCAATCTCATCATCACCCGTGCGATAGTGCGTTACCGTTTGACCTTGGAAGGAAGTTCGAACACTGGAGAGAATTTGTCCTGTCGTCAATCCGTACAAGCTCGCCTTCTCAGCATTGATTTTCACTTCCAGCTCTTGTCTTGATTCTTCCAAGCTGGTTGTTACGTTACTCGTACCAGGTACCTTCTCAATCTCGCCTTTAATAATACCACTGATGTCTTTCAGTACGGCCAAGTCATCCCCGCTCACCTTCAATTGAATGGGGGAACCTGTAGACATACCGGCTGGTGCACTTACCTTAATTTCTGGTCCGGCAATATGCTTCAGCTTTTCCTGGAGATCCATCACAATTTCATTGGAGGAACGTTTGCGCTGGTCGAGATCTACCAGCATCAGGGTGATCGTTCCCTGATTGGATGACAATGTGCTCGCTATCGGTGATGCATTGCTACCAACCGAAGTCGCTACAATTTTCTTCTCCGGAACCGTGTTGACAATTTCTTCTACTTGTCTGGTTACTTTCTCGGTTTCAGCCAGAACCGTACCATTCGGCATTTTGATGGAGATATTTACCTGACCTTGGTCCATGGCTGGGATAAACTCTGCCCCGATCATCGGAGTTAATGCGAGAGAGCCCACCATCAGAACAACCGAAGAAATCATGACTGTTTTACGATGGCCCAATGACCATCTTAACAATCCTTGGTAGCCTTTTTCTACTTTGCTAAATCCAATGTTGAACCAAGTAACCGGATTAATTCCACGATAGTTCTCATGATGCGTATGCGACGGAATTTTTTTCAAAATTCTAGAACTCAGCATCGGCACCAGCAAAATGGAGAAGACAAGCGCCGCAATATGTGAGTAAACAACCGTCAATGCAAGTGGTCCAAACAACTCAGAAGCAATACCTTCCGTGAGGGCAATCGGCAAGAATACGCAAATTTGCGCCAAAGCCGAAGCCATTACTGCCGTACCTACTTCTTTGGAACCATCCAAGGCCGCTTCCATCATACCTTTTCCCTGTTCCCGATGACGGAAAACATTCTCGAGCATAACAACCGCAAAGTCAATCAATGATCCTAATCCCAATGTCAAACCGGAAAGGGAAATCAGGTTGATCGTCTGTCCTGACATGTACATCAGCAAGAACGTAGCGACGATCGATACAGGAAGAACGATGACCGCAATAACCATGGATCGCAAGCTGCCCAAGAAGAAGAACAGCAAGATCATACCGATACCGCCACCCAACAGGGCATGTTCAGCGGTCGTGTAAACGGAATCCTTAATGTAGGTGGATGTGTCTAGAGTTGTAATGATTTGAACGCCTTCTGGCAGCTCGCTTTTGATTTTCTCCAGCTCAGCTTTTACATCATCTGCTACTTCAATGGTGTTTCCGCCAGAAGCTTTTGTCACTCTAATACCCAAGCTAGGTGTTCCATTCACGTAACTCATTTGCGTTACATCTTGATGCGTGTCCTTTACCTGGGCAATATCGCTGAGCCTGATGGAGTTTCCTCCGACAGAAATTGGTGTCAGCGCGATTTGATCGACATCAGCAAACTCACCTTGTACACGGATGTTGAGCTTGGCATCACCCTCGCGTACCGCTCCACCGGAACCTGACAAGTTGCTGCCCTGTAGAGCCTGCTGAACTTGGTCAAGTGACAAACCATACGCCGCCAGTTTGGCTGGGTCGACGGTAACATCGATAATCCGGCTTTGTCCACCGCTGATGGAAGCAGATGCGACCCCATCAATACGCTCCAGACGTGATTGGATCATATCCTCTGCCATCTTTTTCAATTTGTTGATATCTTGCTCACCCGTCACCGCAAACTCAATGATCGGTGTACTATTCGGGTCAATACGCAGTACGCGTGGCGCTCTGGCTGAGTCAGGCAAAGAACCACGGACCTGATCTACCTTCTCCCGCATGTCGAGAGTCGCCTGATCAAGGTCTGTCCCCCAGTTAAACATGAGGATAACCTGCGAGGCGCCTTCCATCGATACCGATTGTATACTATCTAAATCGGATACCGTTGCAAGTGCGTCCTCAACCGGCTTCGTAACTAGTTTTTCAACCTCACTTGGAGATCCGCCGTCTACGGATGTAACCACGACAGCAACCGGGAAGTTCAGATCCGGCATGAGATCAATCGCCAAGCGAGGCAGAGAGACGAAACCAAAAATCAGCATGGCCAGAGTCAACATAATCATGGTGACCGGGCGTTTAATCGATAGTTCAGAAAGATTCAATCCACTCACCTCTTTTTTATATATCTGCTAATTTTTTGTGAGAAATAATTCGCATAACGAAATGAACAAGGTAAATCTCACACAACATTTCGTTTAACGAAATATAAAGGGGTGAAACCATTTTTAAACGGTTTGTGAATTTCCCCATTTCACGTCTCGCTGTTGGTACACACGCTCTGTCAGTGACACCCACACAACTCGTCGATCTGCTTGGTCCCGGAATCTGCGTACCAGGTTTTCCTGCTCCAATCGGTTAATAAGACCGGAAGTTGTGCTGTATGAAAGACCGACAGTCTTACTTATGTCCCCCATCGTTTTTGGCCCGTTTCCAAGCTGCTCCAGAATCAAGACCTGTTGCCAGGTTACATCACTTGTATCCAGCTCTTGCTCAGAAATCGTGGTAAACAAAATACTGGCTTCTTGCAGGAGTTTTGCCAACTGAATCAGTTCTTTCATGAGATCCTCCCTTGCCATCCTTACTTACCCACTCCACACCCATAATTAGTCGTTTATTTCCCAAAAATAATTCTACTGAAAAGTATATGTAGTGAAGTCTACCCAGGGGTAGATTTCTGACAGGGATTTATCTATCTGGAGATAGACGACAACGCATGCTAGAATGAAGTTAAGTGATTATCCGGCAGAGAAAGAAGGACTTTTCATTGTTAAAGATAATGATGAAAGCCATACAAAAACGTTTGCTGATCATGTGGTTTTCCATCTTACTTGTATTAGCTTTGCTTCCTGATTCATTTAAACGGGAAACTCCGTTGCAATTTTCCCTTACCATTGTACTATTTATTTGTTACCTTGTGGTATTTTGGACTTCCAAGAAAAAATGGAAGCCTTTCCAATTCGAATTAGTGGCAGTCGTGCTTGGAATCGTTTCCTTAGTAAAATCTCTCACCTTGGGGGGAGAGGGCTTCGGCTTGATGCTCCCACTCGCTGTTTTTATCGGTTTTCACATTCATGGACGCCGAGCGTTGGCCTATGCTACTTTTTTTGGTACGTGCAGTACGCTTTTTTTATATTTTGAAGAAAACCTGAGATTCACGCACATCATCTCTTATATTCTAACGTATGTGGGTTGCTATATCGGTGCACGTGGCTATCGGATTCAAAGAGAAGCATACGAAACCAACCAACAGCACCTGGAGCAGCTGCAAAAAACACATACAGAGTTGCAGGAGGCACACTTACAACTTCAAGAAGCAGCGCTTCATTCCCTTCAAGTAGCGGTTCTGGAGGAACGAACGAGAATTGCTCGTGATATTCACGATGCTTTGGGTCATAGTTTGACTTCACTCATTGTCCAGCTACATGCCTTGAAGTATATGTTGCAGGATGGACCTGACAATGCACAAGAAGCCGTTCGCAACATGCTTGGTGTTGCGAAGCAAAGTCTGGAGGATATTCGCACATCTGTCCATACACTGGCTCTGGATAAAACCTCCTTGGGACTAACGCCTCTGCGAGCTCTTTTGTCGCAGGCTCAAAAGCATACAGGAATAAAGATGGAGCTGATATGCTCCGACCTGGACATCCCGCTCTCTCAGGAAATGACGATAACGTTTTATCGAATCTTGCAAGAAGCGATCACCAATTCCTTACGTCATTCTGACGCAAAAGAAATTCTCGTCATCATTGAACAAAAGAAGGATATCCTTTTGTTGTCCATCCGAGACGATGGAAGCATCACGAGCGACCAAAAAATCAAACCTGGCTTTGGCCTAACTGGCATATTTGAACGGATTCAACTATTGAACGGAACTCTCGCGTACCGCATTCGAGAGCCCCACGGATTCCAACTCGATTTCAGCTTTCCGATTCACCAGACTGAACCAGAAAGGAGCATGCGAACATGACCGTTAAACAAAAAGAAGGAGCCATTCGCGTGGTCCTAGTAGATGACCAAACCATGATTCGCCAAGGTTTAGGTTATGTCATACAAATGCAAGCCGATATGGAAGTAATTGGGGAAGCATCCGATGGTGTAGAAGCAGTAGAGCTGATTGGCTCCCTCGCACCTGATGTCGTTTTGATGGATGTTCAGATGCCCAACAAGTCGGGTATTGAGGCCACAAGAGAAATCATGCTACAGCATCCTCGCACGAAGGTATTGATCCTCACCACCTTTGACAATCACAATTACGTGGTGGAAGGGATTCGCGCGGGAGCGGTTGGCTATATGCTAAAAGATGCCGACTCTCAGGAAATGCTTGATCTGATTCGCAGAGCCCATCAGGGAGAAGCCCTCTTCCACACCGTAACAGCCGCAAAAGCCCTTGCCGAAGCTCTGCAAGGTCAACGTGAGACACCTGATTCGACAACCACCTCCCAATCAGTCTTGCTAGATGAACTCACGGATCGGGAGTTAGATGTACTTCAACAGATCGCAGATGGCTATCGAAATGATCAGATTGCGCAAAACTTGTTTATATCTGAAGGCACTGTCAAAACACACGTGCATCGCATCTTGCAAAAAATGGGTGTTGAGGATCGTACACAGGCAGTGGCAAAAGCTCTGCGGCATAAAATCGTGAAATAAATCAGACAGTTTTAGGCAGGAGGATGAAGTGGAATCAAGTTTCCATCCTCCTGCTTTATGCTGATGGAAACCCCTTCGCCCAGCTGTGCGCAAGACATCGCTTCAAATACGGCAGCCGCCGCTTTCTTCGTATCGATCACCTGGCAAATTACTGCCAACGTCCTCTCGCTGTCTTCCCCACCGTCACTGTGACCATTCCCTGTCTTTCCCAAGCATTCGTCCAGCAGCTGTTCGATCAAATAGCGCATTTCAATCTCTGACTCACATAAATGGGGAAAGCGAATGATCATTGGATGGAAATCGTTCTCTTTCATGACCTGATATCCTTGTTCTTTCATCTCTTCTGTCCAGCTCTGCAAAACCTCATCAGGTCTTCCCTCGATCTGTTCCGCTACTACAGCAAAATACTCGCCAATTTCCCCGACATTTCCGTAATGAACGGTATAAAGATGCTCTGATTCCTCATACCAAACCTCCCAGTAGCTCCACCTCATTTCGTTTTTTTTCAGCATCCGAATCACTGTTGTTCAACTCCGTTCAAATTGTAACCGTTTTGTAAATTATTCCACTGATCGACAGACCTTGACAACAACTTACAAAAAGATTGATTCGAAAGACTTGCAACTTTTTATTGAATAGGACTATTCGCTCATTTAAACATAAAAAAAGACGGATATTCGATCCGTCTACAGTCACAATCCTATTTTGTTTTTTTAGGAAATGGAAAGAGGTAAACGTATCTCAAAGCGGGCTCCTTTCCATTTCGGAGAGTTTTCCGCATAGAGTTCGCCACCGTGATCCGCGATGATGCGTTGTGTCGTAGACAAACCTAACCCCGTTCCCTCTTGTTTGGTCGTATAAAAAGGAACGAATAAATTTTGCAGGCAAGAATCTGATAGACCAGGTCCGTTGTCTTCCACAACAATGATTACTTGATTGAGAGAGGAGTACACCTTCACATGAACGAGGTTGCCTTGGGTCATCAATGCTTCAAGCGCATTTTTCAAGATGTTTAAGATAGCTTGCTTGATTCGTGAACGATGACCAAACACATGCCACTCGCCTTGTGCAATGTCCAGCTCTAGCTTGATTCCTCTTCGATTGGCTTCTGGCTCCAGTAAACGAATGACGCCATATAACTCGTCCATCACTAAGAAACGTTCCGATACGATTTTATCATCCCTGTACCGTGCCAAAACAAGGACATCATTCAATAGCCCATCAATGCGTTCAATTTCCGTTAAGATAACAGAAAAATAGGATTCACTACGATTTGCTTCCCCTTGCTCCCGCAATAACTGAATGAAGCCCTTGATGGCTGTCAGTGGATTCCGAATCTCATGTGCCATCCCGGCAGCCAATTGCCCCACTGCTGCCAGCGCTTCACGCTTGTTCAATTCTTCTTCGTACTTTTTGCTTTCCGTAACATTCCGAAGAACGGCGATCGCTCCCCACATCTCTCCACCGTAATAAATGGGGCTCGTACTCACTGTCGTCCATTTGCCTCTGTATTCCGCAACATAATGGCCGGACTGCCCGCGTTCAATCACCCACTGGACAAAACGCTCGCTTACATGAGGGCGAAGGGCATGATCAATGTTTTCACCAATGAGTTGATTCCGATCCACGCCATATAAATGACAGACCGCGTAATTCGCCTCAATGACTCTTAGCTGGCGGTCAATCATCAAAACGGCAATATCACTAGACTGTAGAACCAATTGGACAAGCTCTTGTTCAGCGAGCATTGTTACATTTTCTGCTTTGGTGTCACTTGTAGGAGAAGTTGGTGTTTTTTCAATTGGAAATTGATGCGAATTTTTGTTGAAGACATCGTCCATTTGTTGCAATATGTAGTCCATCGATTGATAGAGACGAAGCTGTGCTTGCAAAAGCTCTACTCGCTCCATTTCCGTCGTGGCAAGAGAAAATGCGTTGTTATTCATTTCTTCAATAATAACGTCTCGACACTTGCGCAAAAATTGCTGTAAATACGTAAGATTCATTCCGAGCAACGAAAATTGGTACGCCATTTCGCTCCATTCTCGCTCGAATGCACACGTGTCGACTGCATTTACTACTTCAATCCATTTCGTGATTTGCTGAACAAACAAAGCCTCTGTATTTTCGCGGTCTTCTAGAAGCAAAGCAGAGTAATGATGATCTGAAAGAAAGGAAAACGTCTTGGCCACCGCCGCAGGGACCAAATGAGTAAGATACTTACTTATTCGATTTTTCAAAACACTCTGGCTCCTTTTCTCCGTGCTTCATTGAGGCTATCTTCCCAAGTATGTATAGGCTCTATTATGGACGTAAATGAGACAAGATGTAAAGCGGCTTGATGATATCCTGGTGCAGAGAATGACACCATCCAATCAGGTTCTCTTCTTATCCTTACAGACAAACAATCTCGGCTAGCATCCTATTATCGCGCGCTTTTATTGCCGCTTTCGGAGACCCTCACCTCCTAACCGTGTTTGACTGAAACCGCTTTCCCAACATTTTCTATCATATCACGATCGAGCATAAAAAGGTAAAGGATGTTTATTCGTCAACCAATCCAAAAAGCATCTGCCCCGGTAGAGACAAATGCTTTCGCTTTATGAATGGGACTTGACAGCGTAATTGCGCAAATCCGATTTTACCGGGCTATTTGGATTGGTTCCTGTATGCGCACGCTTGAAAGCCTCGCTTTCCGTCCAATTTTTAAACGATTCTTCATCTGTCCATTTCGTAAACACGATGTATTCGTCACCTTCCGTAGGTGCCAGGAAAAGGAACTCCAAAAAACCAGGAACCTCCTTCATCCGTTCTCCTCCATTACCAAATGCACGTTCCAAATGGGATTGGTAGTCTGCTGGTACAGTCAGTCTGTTCATGGATACATACATGATTGGTCGCACTTCCTTTTCATTGGGTTCATCTACCAATTTCCATTATACTACTCCTTTGGCGAAAAACCTAAAAACCGCAAACGCTATTCGCGCCTGCGGTTGATTTGTTGCTCGAGCATGATATCCATCAAGAGTGTATCCTGCAACGGATCTTTCGGGTCTGCAGTCAGTAAGGCAGCGACAGCGGCCATCGAACAACGAACGGATTGGTAGGAATAAAAGGCATCTCGCTCCGATTCACTGAACAAAGATATATCCGATCGCTCTTGGGGCGGATAGGGGAAGTCAGTCTCGACACCAGCACGATCGAGAACAATGAGTGCCTGTTTAATCGCAATCAATGCCGCACTGACACTAATTCCGTATTCTTGGCGTAGATCTTCCCACACCTGAAAAGCAGATTTTTCTACTCTTTCCTGATTGGAGCGCGTAATGATTCCTGTTTTGCGCCCTTCTTTCAATAACCAATCCACAAAAATATCGTTACGTGGAGGAAAAGCGTATACTTGCAGCTTCATTTCCAATTCTGTCGGGTTATCCTTGGCAAATCGAGCGTGAGCCAACGACATTTCGTAACGTCTGGACGGATGCCCAGGAACCGTGACAAATACCGTATCTTGTCGCACAGCTGCGATTTGCAGCTTGGTTCGCGCTGGTATCCTGCCTTGAGGTGCCTTTTCCCTACGAATATTACCAGGAATCAATTCTACGCCGAATTGATGGTATTCCAGCGGTGAATCTATCCAGGGAATGGGCTCTCTCGTCTGTATTTCGTATAGCCCGTTAAACGTCACCCATTCGCCGGGGCGGCGCTGACTGCGAACTAAAACAGCATGGATTTCCTTTTCTGGTGGCAATTCTGTATCTTGATCCTCCGGTGGGGGATGAATTCGCTTGTGTTCGATAAGAATGCAGTCGGTCATGAACAATCGCTCGAGCAATTCCCGCTTGCTCACCCATTCATATCCGATGCGGTAAATCCGATTTTTCATCGGCTTCACCTCCTTTTGATCGCCATTATTGCATCATCCTGGTTTGTTTCTATTACCCTACCTTATGTAATCGTCGCTTTGTCCGTGCTAACGAGTTCGTACAATCCGCTGAAGCGCTTGGGCTGCTTTTTCAGGTGATTCTGCCCGGCTGATCGCACTGATAATCGCGACGCCATCGGCCCCCGCAGCAAGCACTTCAGAGGCATTTTCCAGTGTGATACCACCAATCCCGACGATAGGCAAGTCATGACCGACAGCCTTGCGGATCTCCTCTAGCCCAACTGGTCCGATGGGCTCACCAGCATCTGCCTTGGAACGGGTAGCGAACATCGCTCCTACACCAATACAATCGACGCCACCGTTTTGGGCAGCGAGTGCCTCTTCGACTGTACCTGCCGAAACACCGATGTACATCTCAGAGCCAACTTTGGCTCGTACTTCTGACAACGTCATGTCATCTTGCCCAACATGGACGCCGTCTGCCTGCAAACGAATCGCCAGATCTACATCGTCATTTACAAAAAATACGGTATCATGTTCACGGCATAGCTGTTGCAACTGAATGCCCAACTCATATTGTTCCCGAGCAGTTAGCTTGCTTCCTTTATCGCGTAGCTGAAGCGTGCCCACTCCACCGCGCAATGCTGCTTCCACGGTTTGCACGGTCTTTTCACTGGAATACCCGCAATCCTGCGTACCAATGACAAAATATACACCCATCTTTTCTCGAAGTCTTTGTCTATCACGCATGCTTTATTTCCCCTCCCAACGATCCAATGCCTCTCGATAAGCGCTAGCTGCTGACTTGGCATCCGTTGCATCTGTGATCCCCGATAAGACAGCAATGCCCGCACAACCCGCTTCCAAAAGTTGCGCCGTCCGATCTGGTGTGATACCACCGAGTCCGATGATCGGCACATGCCATCTTGCCGTCATTTGCGCGAGTTCGATTGTTCCTCTTGGCACAAGACCCGGCTTCGAACCACTCGCAAAAATATGCCCGTAAAGCAAGTAATCGACTTTTGCAGCAATGGCTTCCTGTGCTTCCACAACGGAATGGACAGAACGCCCTATTTTTTGACCAGTCTTCAGTACCATTCTCGCTTCCACAGGAGACAGACTATGGTAGGCCAGGTGAGCACCAGCACAACCAGACGCAGCTGCCACGTCCACCCGATCATTCATGATCAAGGACGAAAGGGGGATAACATTCGACAATGCCTTTACCCAGTCCATGCATTCCTTTGCGGTACGCTGTTTTTCCCGTATGTGTAAAAAGTTCATACCACCTGCATAAGCAGCTTCTGCCATTCGCATTGCGTCATCAAGCGAATGTCGGCCGCTCGTAATCACATGCAGCTCACGAGTGCTTGACATTTGGTTGGACACCGCCTCCAGCGAGTGCTGTCACACATTCCTGTAGCCATTGTGTCGTTTTGTCTTCTTTGTCCGTAGGCGACTGAGCCAACAGCTCAATCACGAGACGACGCAAGAAAAATGCTTGTTGCACGGTAAGTGGAAAGGTAATATTTTTGGGCTTGGTTTCCTGTTTCTCCAACGTCTCTACACCTGCCAACAAAATATCCCCGATGGACTCCACAAGTTCGCGAATCTGCTCATTTTGATTTAATTCGTCATAGCAGCCATCATATAGTCTGCACAAAAGTAAAAACGCCTGTGACGACAAGGTCACCGGCTGTACATTCTGCATCGGTTCCGTCATACGTTTCCCTCCACTCGCTAGAAAAAAACAAAATCTATTATATCACATCATGACCTGTATCAATGAAGAAAACCGCTGATTGCTCAGCGGTCTTTTGCAGTTCCTTCATTTCGATCATTATGATTCGATTGTCGCAAATTTGTGTTGCGATCATTTTCATCCAGCGTTTTACCACGATTTTTCCCGAGGTCTTTGCTGTTGTTGTTCTTTCCCAATTGATTCACCTCCTACGTCGTTCATAGGATAGCGTAACCAATTCGGGTGACTTTATTAGCTGGTTGCCAGTAGTCTCTTGTGTTTGTAGATCGCGTAGCCGATGGCGAACGGTACGCGCCATCCAAACAAAAACGCCAGCGTGATGAAATAAGTCACACCTGCAAAAATAAGCGTAGTCGGTACATCTGTCCACCAGGAGCGGATCAGCAAGCCAATGGGTGCCGCTACTGTCCAAGTAATCAGTACTGATAAGAATTGTCGGCCCGCCGATTCATACGTTCGTTGTCCGTAGCTCTTGAAAAGCAGAATCGCGATAATCCATCCTACGAGGAAAGGCGCTAATGTTTCGATCATTCCCATGACCGTGACTGGGTAGTTATGAATGATTTTTCCGTAATAAACAAAAAGCACAAAGGCGATCAGATCCCCGAGCAACAATAAATAGCCTGGTGTCGACAAACGCAGTCTCATGTATACCCTCTTTTCCGGGTCTTGTCAGAGTAAACCCTCTTGGTTCACCCCTATTGTACACATGCTCTGAACGCCCTTCAATCAATCCAAGCCTTTATTCACCAAACAGCAACAATTGCAGCTTTTGTTTGGCTTCTGGCCATTCACGATCAAGTATGCTGAAGTATACTGAGTCGCGAATATATCCATCTGGCATCACCATATGATTGCGCAGGACACCTTCTCGAATGCCACCGATTCGGGCAATCGCACGTTGCGAATTCAAATTGCGCGAATCTGTCTTGAGCTGTACGCGAATACACCCCAGTTGTTCGAAGCAATGGCGTAGAAGCAGCCATTTACACTCTGTATTGACACCCGTTTTCCAGACGGATGGGGTCAGCCATGTAAACCCGATTTCCAGCCCGCGATCCTTTTTCGCGATCCCTAAGAATCTCGTGCTCCCGATGATCTGCTCATCTGCTCGGCGAATGATGACGAATGGCAATTCAGTTTGGGCTTGTTCATTTTTTAAAGCCTGCAGGATAAAAGCCTGAGCATCTTCTCTCGTTTGAATGGTAATGGACATATGCGGCCAAATCTCTTCGTATGCACCTGCTTCCCAGATTCCGTCCACGTGAGCCATTCTGAGCGGCTCCAATCGGACCAGTTTGCCTTCCAAGATAACAGGTTCAATGTTTAACATGTCTGTCTCTCCTCTACTGTTCTGCTTCAATCATCAGGCAGAACAGTTTCCCGAAATTTTTCCAATAATACGGGCTTGCGAGGAAGCTGTCAAGACAAAAAAGATGAGGCTACGCTTCTTCACTGATAATGACTTGCTTCCCTCTGCGTTTTAAGAGTAGGGGGATCAGCAACCACAGAATCGCACAAACCAGAAAAACAGCGGAAAGCGGCTTCGTGAAGAAGATTGAGAAGTCGCCATTGGAGGTGGTCAACGCTCTTCTCATGTTATTTTCAATCATCGGTCCCAAAACAAGGCCGAGGACGAGCGGCGCCAGTGGAAAGTCGTTTTTCGTCAGGTAATAGCCAGCTACCCCACAAATCACAAGCAAAATCAGGTCAAACGTACTGATTTGCACAGCGTACACACCGAAAACGGAAATCGCGATAATGAGCGGAAGCAGGAAATGGGACGGCGTTTCAATAATTTTGGCAAACACTTTTACCAAAGGCATATTCAAAACCAGCAACATGACATTTCCAATAAACATACTGGCAATCAAGCCCCAAGCAATCTGTGGATGATCACTAAACAATAGTGGACCCGGCTGTACGTTATACATCAATAAGGCACCCATCAAAATCGCAGTGGTACCAGAGCCGGGAATGCCCAACGTCAACAGTGGAATCATCGCACCGCCAGAAGCAGCATTGTTTGCAGACTCCGGTGCTGCTACACCTGCGATCGCTCCTTTTCCAAAACGGCTAGGATCTTTGCTCAGCTTTTTCTCAAAAATATACGAGAAGAAGGATGCGAGGGTAGCGCCAGCACCAGGCAAAACACCAATGAAAAAGCCGAGCAACGAGCCGCGTGTAATCGGTCCGGCACTTTCTTTCAAGTCCTGCTTGGAAGGCAGTACCCTCCCCACTTTAATGATTTCCTTTGAGGATTGATCGTCTTCGATTATCGTCTTGAACACTTCTCCAAGGGCAAACAAACCAACTGCTATCGTGAGGAACTCCAAGCCTTGATACAAATCGGGAATATCGTAAGTAAATCGCGCCACACCCGAAACGGTATCCATCCCAATTGTCGCAAGCAACAGTCCCATGACTGTCATAATGAGGGCTTTCGTCATCGACCTCCCCCCCAGTCCGCTGACCGCACACAAACCGAGAAGCATGAGGGAGAAATATTCAGCGGGGCCAAATTTCAAAGCGAGATCGGATAATGGATCAGCTAAAAACACAAGCGCTATCAACGCTACTAGCCCCGCGACAAAAGACCCGATCGCTGCAATCGACAGCGCTGCGCCAGCACGTCCCTGTTTGGCCATCTGATAGCCATCCAATGTCGTGACGACAGAGGAGGATTCACCCGGCGTATTTAACAAAATGGATGTCGTGGAGCCACCGTACATCGCACCATAGTAAACGCCTGCCAACAAAATCAGTGCGCTAGCCGCCGCACTCTCAGGAGGTAAGCCAGAGGTCAAGGACGCCGTAACGGGCATCAATAACGCGACGCCGCTCATCGGACCGATGCCGGGAAGGACCCCTACCGCAGTACCGATCAGGACGCCAATAAAGGCAAAGACAAGATTATGCCACTGTAGGGCAACAAGAAAACCATCCGCCAAAAATTGCAAGGCACTCATGCTAATCTATCCCCTCCCTAGACGCCTAGCCAGGCAGGTAGTCCTGGAAGCGTACCTTTTAGCAAATGCACATAGATGACATAAACGCCTACTGAAAACAGTAAGGAAGCGATTGCCGATTTAAGTACGCTTTTACTTCCCATCATGGTGAAGGCGTACAGAAGGAATGCGAAGCTCGCGATAACATAACCAAGTTGCTCCAGCAACAAAACATACAACACTGTCGCTGCCAAAATGAATAAAAACTGCTTATAACGCAGTGGACTCTGTGACACAGATGTGGAAGCAACCACGCCTTTCTTATAGGTCTCCCAAAACAGTCGCAAGCTCAACAAGATCAGGATGACACCAAGTCCGAATGGAAACATATTCGGCCCGACCTGACTTCCATATGCACTAGACGAAATATTTTGACTTTCAGCAATAAATAGTGCACCTACAAGCGCAAAAAACAGGCTACCGATCCGATCAAACATCAGGTTCATGTATACCTCCTACGGTGTGGAAAAAGGAGGGGATGCCCCTCCTCTCCCTACTTCGACATTCCCAGTGATGTCAACAGTTCTTTGACCTGCTTATCTTGTTCGTCCAGGAATGCTGAGAAGGCAGTAGCGTCCTTGTACTCGCTTTCCCAACCGTTTGCCGCCAATTCTTTTGCCCATGCCTCATGCATGGAAAGCTCTTTCAGCTTGGCATCCCAGTAAGCTTTTGCGTCTGCTGGCATATCAGCCGGACCGAAGACACCGCGCCAAATCGTGAACGTCGCATCAATGCCTTGCTCTTTTAACGTCGGAATCTCTTTCAAATTGCCGCCGAGACGTTCATCAGAAGTAACGCCCAGCACGCGAATTTTCCCTGCTTTCAAATATTCACCCACACTGGAAGCATCCGTTGCAATGATGTCTGCATTCCCGCCCAATAAGGCTGCCATTGCTTCTCCACCGCCATCATACGAGACGTATTTGACGCTTCTCGGATCAATTCCATATTTAGCTGCTGGTAATACGCCGATCAGATGGTCCATCGATCCAGGAGCAGAGCCCCCTGCCAGAGTAATTTTGCTTGGGTCAGCCTTGATCGCGTCCAGCACACTCTTGATGTCCTTATGAGGCGAATCCGCTTTCACAACAAGAGTACCGAAATCTTTCGTCATTTGCGCTAATGGTGTGACCTCTTTGTAGCCAAATGGGCTGTTCCCCTCTTTCTTGTTATGGTTAATCAAGATAGGAGGAGAGCTCACGAATAATTTATAAGGATTGCCTTTGTCTTTGCTTACATACTCAGCCAAGAACACGGTTCCCCCGCCGCCCGGCTTGTTTTCTACCGTGATGGTTTCTGTCACCAGCTTGCTTTCTGCTAACACCTTTGCTACCGAGCGAGCTGTCTTATCCCAGCCCCCACCTGCACCGGATGGAGCTACATACACGATCGGCTTTTCCGGGTATTTGGATGCCTCTGGGGCAGGCTGCGCTCCGGGAGTTGCTGTTCCCGTATTTCCGGTACCTCCACCACAAGCAGCCAAAACTAGTGTAAGAAAAGTGGACAATGTGATTAGCACTTTTTTTCTTTTGATCAAGCAAATATCCCCCTTAACCCGCTTATTTGTAAGCGCTATCACGCTTGAACATAATGTACCACCGCGGTAGCCAGGGGAATAGTTTTCGTGCATAAGGTCTATTTTGAAAATTAATCACTTTTTGTTCATATTGTTCATGGAACATTACGGAAGATAGCGATATTTTCTTTCCGGTCTGCCAACTGTGCCATAAATCAAGTCAGCACGCGCCTTTTTTTCCAGGACCAAGTATTCTAAATACCGTCGCGCCGTTGTTCGACTGGTTCCAATCTCGCGGCCAATTTCCTCCGCCGAGACCCCCTTGTCTCCCGTCTGTCTAATCGCTTCGATCACCTTTTCAAGCGTTAAGAGATCAATTCCTTTTGGTGCAAGCACATCCCGATTTTTCGGGGCGACCAGTCTTCTGGTCAGCATTTGGTCAATGACTTCCTGGTCTACCTCGACGGCTTCTCTCGTCCGAATGACATGCTTGCGATAGCTTTCCAACCGTTCACGAAAACGCTCGAAAACCAGCGGCTTGACGATGTAATCATACACTCCGCCGCGCAGTGCTTCCTGTACCATTTCCATCTCCTTGGCTGCGGTGATCATGATCACGTCAACTTCGCGGTAATGTTGCCGAATATGCCAGACCAGCTCCGTTCCCAGCATGTCAGGCAGGTACACATCCAACAAAACGAGCTGGGGGCGCGTACAAGACAGTAATTCTTTGGCATCCGTCCCATTCGTTGCTGTAGCAATGACTTCAAAGCCTTCAATCTTGCTGACAAATCGCTTGTTGATATCGATAATCCGCATATCGTCCTCAACGATGAGAACCTCCAGCTTTCTCAAGACGCCACCTCCATTTTTTTGCGTAGAGATACTGTGAAAAGTGCGCCTCCTAGCTCGCTTTTGCCGACGAGGATATAGCCATCCCATTCATTAATGATTCCATGCGCCTTGGCAAGACCAATTCCACGATCTTCGCCTTTTTTCGTTGAGAAACCGTGTTCGAATATTTTTTCTCGCAGTTCTTCCCCAACTCCCGGTCCTGAGTCCTCGATTTCAAACATGATCTCATCGCCCGTGTCAGACAAATAACACTCCACTCGTTTGTGCTCGACACATAGCTCATTGACAGCTTCCATCGTATTTTGGATCAGTGTCCCCAATAAAACCACGATCTGCTGTCGGTTAATCGTCGGCGGGAGCTCCTTCAAGTGACTGTCGTGATGGATGACGAATTGAATTTTCAGCTCCTTGGCTCGATTGTGCATACCTAACAGTAATGCTCCTATTAACGGGTCGGGAATTTGCTTCGCCAAAAATAAAATCATCTCTTGCTGTGCGGACGTTTCACTCGTAATCAGCTCGACCGCTTCCTGAATCGAACCAAGCTGCAACAAGCCGGAAATGGTATACAACAAATTGTGAAATTCGTGTGTTTGGGCGCGAAGTACGTCCGCATAACGCCTCGCTTGGGACAATTCCGAAGCAAGCTGGTCAATTTCCGATTTGGGTCGAAAGCTGCTGACTACTCCTACGACCTTCCCCCCAAACTTGATCGGAAGTCGATTCACAATGATTTCTTTTCCGCTCATGATCGTTTCGCGATCTAATTGATGCTCGCCTGATTCCAGAACTTCTGGCATACGACTGTCTGGTAGCACTTCCACTATTTCTTTACGATGAAACTCTTCTTCCGGTAAGTTCAAAATACGAATGGCAGCCTTGTTCATCATCGTGATGCGATTATTGCGGTCAATCGCCACGATGCCTTCGCGGACTGACTCCAGTACAGCATTTCTCTCTACGTACAACGATGCGATCTCCTCCGGCTCCAATCCTAAAATTAAGCGCTTTAAATAACGACTGAGTGCAATGGCACCAGCAACACCACACAACAAAGCGAGAAGAGTCAAAATTAATATGCGGTCTTGGTAAAGGTCAATGGCCTCCTCGATATCCTCTAGCAGGAACCCAACGGATACGATTCCGATGATGTCCCCTTTCTCATTTTTGATCGGCACCTTCCCTCGCAATGATGGTCCCATGCTGCCGACCGCCTTCGATATGTAAGATTGACCATGCGAGAGTCCAGGCTCGTTATCTCCACCCACCATTTCCTTTCCAATCCGATCCACAATCGGATGCGCATACCGAATTCCCTCATGGTTTCCCACGACCACAAACTCTGCTCCGGTTTGAACACGGACGTTTTCAGCGATAGGTTGAATGAGCGCAGGAGGGTAATCGCTTGTAAAAGCACTACGCAGCTCAGGATCGCTGGCAACAATTTTCGCCACACTCAAAGCTTTTTTGCCCACCTGCTCTTCGATCGAAGAGGCGACAAGGGAAGAAAACACCGCTCCAACTGACGAAACAATCAGAATAATGACAACAGTAATCAATACGATCATTCTGGTTTGTAAAGACATATGGATTTTTCTTGTCGTCACAGCTTGCTCACCCCTTGCTTCATCTTACCACCCTCATTAGGTAAAAAGGTAGAATCATTCCCATTGTCAATGACGAAGCTTGTCGTTGCAGGCTATCTTTTTACGACGAAAATTCAGGTATTAGGCCTTCTTTCCCCCAATATAATGTTACAACTTGTATTCAAGACAAACTGGGGAGCTTGTCCGAATACGAGACATCTTGAAAAGCAAAGGAGGGAAAGAAGTGAAGACGCAAACGGTATCAAATGGAATTGTTACCCTGACGAAAGAAGGCGAAGAGGCAATCAAGAACAGTCCACTTTATAATGAAGGTCTTCGGCCGACGAGGACAGCAGAGCACACCTGGACATCTTACAACTTCGCTAGCTTGTGGATTGGTATGTCGATCTGTTTGCCGACGTATGCAATGGCGGCAGGGTTAATTTCCTTGGGTATGAACTGGTGGCAGGCCATTTTGACGATCATTCTCGGTAACTGTATTGTCCTTATTCCTATTCTTCTCAATTCTCATGCCGGGACGAAATTCGGCATTCCGTATCCTGTTTTTGCGCGCCTCTGGTTCGGCTCCAAAGGAGCGCACATCCCTGCTGTCGCTCGCGGTTTGATTGGTGCAGGCTGGTTTGGCATCAACTGTTGGTTCGGAGGTGCTGCCATCGATACACTCCTCATGTCGATGACAGGC
This sequence comes from Brevibacillus sp. BD137, assembly GCF_041644655.1. Classification (NCBI taxonomy): domain Bacteria; kingdom Bacillati; phylum Bacillota; class Bacilli; order Caryophanales; family Paenibacillaceae; genus Brevibacillus; species Brevibacillus sp. BD137. The sequence continues at coordinate 593,118 of NZ_JAOTNO010000002.1, forward strand.
TGGGCAAATGTTCCCGGACATCTCTGGATATCCTTCTTTGGCTTTTGGCTGTTAAACGTATGGGTCGCGTATCGCGGTCCCGAAGCGATCAAAAAAATGGAGGCTTGGGCTGCTCCCATCCTGATCATTATGAGTTTGGCTCTTCTCGTCTGGGCGCTAACAAAAGCAGGCGGATGGGGACCGATGCTCTCTGCACCTTCGAAATTCACTACCACTGCTGAATTTCTGAAGGTTTTCTTCCCAGCATTGACGGGAGCCATTGCTTTTTGGGCAACGATGGCCCTCAACATTCCGGATTTCTGTCGGTATGCCAAAAGTCAAAAAGCCCAAGTCATTGGACAATCCTCTTCGTTACCGACCACGATGGGTTTCTTCTCGTTCATCGGAGTTGCAGTCGCTTCTGCTACTGTCGTTATTTACGGAGAAGCGTTGTGGGACCCTGCTGCCGTGTTGGCTAAATTCTCGCCTTTCGCCATTTTCCTCGGAACGATTGGAATTATTCTTGCCACATTGACGACCAACGTAGCGGCCAATATCGTTGCTCCAGCCCGGGCAGTGGAGAATCTGGCCCCTCGCCGTCTCTCGTATGAAGCCGGCGCCCTCATCGCCGGGGTCGTGTCACTCTTGTTGCAGCCTTGGTACATCTTAGAGAACTTCGGCAACTACATCTTTTTATGGCTCGGCACATATGGAGCCTTGTTAGGCCCGATTGACGGAATAGCCATCGCCGACTATTGGCTTGTGCGCAAGCGGCGTATTCATTTAACAGAGTTGTACAAAACAAATGGAATCTACACCTACAAAACGGGTTTTAATGGCAGAGCCATCTGGGCGATGCTCATCGGGATTGCGATTCCTTTTATTAGTAAATACATTCCGGGCTTATCCATTATTTGGGACAATGCTTGGACTGTCGGACTACTAATTTCACTCGTGATTTACACATGGATGATGAAAAATGATGGTTCGATCTTGAGTGCCAACGATTACGAGAAAATCACGGCAAACAACAAACAAACGATTGCTTCCTAATAGCAAGCTACCAAAAAAGACTGGCTGCCCCGTTGGGTTTGCCAGTCTTTCGTTTGCTCACTTCCTCTATCATTTATGTGGACTGACATCGAGCACGGATAGAATCGCAATCTCTTCGATTTGAACGTCAGGCTCATAGCAAATATAATACGTTAGCTCCGGGCTGATTCGATACCGAATCCCCCGGTATCCACAGGCAATCAAATACGCACGCACCTTGTCCCCTGTCCATTGCAGCCACTCTTCATAGCCCATTCCGTTTTGTCTTTGTTCGAGTTCCTCTTCTGAAAAAGCAGCACGCAATGCATCGATGCGCAGTTCATTTTCCCCATAGCGCTCGTCCAAACAAACGAGACCCTGCAAATGAAGCTGCTGGCTCAGCACCACTGCCTTCTCCCCATTGGTCTCTGCATGACAAATCGCATACTGTGCGGCGATTTCCGGATTGCTCACCAAGTAAACACCAGCGCCAAACACTGCCTTTGCACTCGCACCGTTTGTAAAATGACGCCTTTCTGCTCTCTCATACTTTTGCGCTTTCACGACACGAAGTCCCTCACCGTATTCGACCCCTCGATATACAATCTGCCTCATCCCTGAACGCTCCTTTTAACTCTGATGGAATCCTTCCAATGATGTGAAAAGGAGGAAGGCGCGTAACCGGCACCTCCCTCACTCTTTTCTTAAGGTAATAGTTTTACCATATCTTCGTAGGTCTCCGGTCTGCGATCCCGATAAAATTGCCACGTATCTCGCACCTCATGAATTTTGTTGCGGTCCATTTCAGCGAGAATGACCTCATCCTGATCCCGGCTCCCCATGGCGACAAATTGTCCACGCGGATCGACCAAGTACGATTGTCCGTAAAACTCGCCCATGTTCCAGGGCGCTTCTTTCCCTACCCGATTGATCGCTGCCACATAGTAACCATTGGCTACAGCATGAGCAGGCTGCTCGAGCTTCCACAAGTATTCGGATAAGCCCGCTACCGTCGCAGACGGATTAAATACAATTTCGGCTCCGTTCAAGCCAAGCAATCGTGCGCCTTCTGGAAAATGGCGGTCATAGCATATATACACCCCAACCTTGGCAAAAGCGGTTTCAAAAACGGGATACCCGAGATTGCCGGGCTTAAAGTAATATTTCTCCCAGAATCCGCAGCCGCTGCTGCCCACTCCTACATGCGGAATATGCTGCTTGCGATATTTGCCCAAATACGTGCCATCCGCATCAATCACAGCGGCGGTATTGTAATACGTTCCGATCCCTACGCGTTCATACACAGGTAAAATGAGTACGGTTCCTAATTCACGGGCAAGGGAAGAGAAATGTTGCACGGTCGGTCCATTTGGGACTTCTTCCGCTGACTCATACCATTTCGGTTGCTGTTCGGCACAAAAATAGGGGCCATAGAAGATTTCTTGCAGACAGATGATTTGTGCCCCTTTGGCTGCCGCCTCCCGCACCATCCTCTCATGCTTCTCTATGGCTTTTTCTTTGTGCAAATGAACCGGTTCGTCTCCGTGGACATCGTTTTTTGCCTGAATCAAGCCGATGCGAATGATATCTGCCATAAGCGCCCTCCTCGCCTTTTTACGCTCTCCCTTATTACGGTCTTGCAAAGGTCGATCGTTTTACAAAGCGTCCGTTCCCGGCTTGACCGACGAATTGCTGATCTCGAATGACAAATGAGCCACGCGAAAGCACCGAGATGATATCGCCGTTCACCACCATCCCTTCAAATGGATTGTAGTCGACATTCATATGGTGCGTTTCAACAGAGATCGTGCGCTTCACCGTTGGATCAAACAACACAATATCCGCGTCCGAACCTACCGCAATCGTTCCTTTTTGCGGGAACATCCCGAACAATTTGGCTACTTTCGTAGAGGTCATATCGACGAACTGATTGAGACTGATCTTATCTTTTGCTACGCCTTCCGAGAAGAGGAGGCGCATGCGGTCCTCAATGATTGGTCCACCATTCGGGATTTTTGTGAAATCCCCCAGCCCCAGTTCTTTTTGTCCGGAGAAATTAAAGGAGCAATGATCGGAACCAACCGTTTGCAAGATGCCGTTTTTCAACGCGTTCCACAAGACGTCCTGATTCCACTTTTCCCGGAGTGGAGGGGACCAGACGTACTTCGCCCCTTCAAAGCCCGGCTTCTGTAGATCCGTAATGTCGAGTACCAAATATTGCGGGCATGTCTCCCCGTACACATTCCATCCTTTTTCCCGAGCCTCTGCGATCCGGCGCACTGCCTCTGCACAAGATACATGCACAACATACAGCTGGGCATCTGCCAGTGCAGTCAATGCGATTGCACGTCCCGTCGCTTCTCCTTCGGCTTCAGGAGGGCGGGTGTAGGCGTGGTACACAGGATCTGTCTGCCCTTTGGCAATTGCCTGCTTGATCAAATAATCCAAAACGTCTCCATTCTCTGCATGTACCTGTACCAAGGCACCTAGTTCCTTAGCCCGAACCAATGTTTTAAATAACGTCTCATCATCGGCCATCAGCACATTTTTGTAGGCCATGAATACTTTGAGCGAAGTAATCCCTTCATTTCGTACGACTGCTCCTAATTCCTCGAGCACTTGATCGTTCGCATCTGAAACCATCAGGTGAAAGCCGTAGTCAATGACTGCTTTCCCTCTTGCTTTTTCGTGCCAGGTCGAAATGGATGAATGCAATGGCTCGCCTTTATTCGTCAGGCAAAAATCGATGATGCTCGTCGTCCCGCCAAAGGCTGCTGCCTTCGTGCCTGTATAAAAGTTATCGGAAGTAACCGTTCCGCCAAAAGGCATATCGAGATGGGTATGTGGGTCAATCCCTCCTGGGAAAACGTAGTACCCGGTAGCATCGATCATTTCGGCTTCTTTCCCATCCAGATTGGAGCCGATTGCGACTACCTTTTCCCCTTCGATCAAAATGTCCGCCCGATACGTGTCTGATGCTGTCACGACTGTGCCATTTCGAATCCATTTTTTCATCCGATGATCATCTCCCCTTCAACCCGTCGCTGAGTAGACATGCCTTCCCTTGTACACGCTATGCATCCCACGCCGAAAACATAATTGCTTTACAGCTCGCAGCTACCACCCGCAGCCAAAGTAGCCTGCCGCTGATTCCAGCTGAGAGGGGCTTTGTCGCTCGGGATCTCGACCATCTCGATCGTCCCTTCCACTGGACAAACGATCGAGCACAAATTACAGCCCACACATTCTTCTTCTCGTACGACCAAGCGCTCTTTGCCTGTTACTGCATCAGGAACAATGTCAATGCATTGATGCGAGGTATCCTCACAAGCGATATGACACTTGTTGCAATTGATACAGGTCTCTTCATGGATACGTGCCACGACCTTGTAATTCAGATTCAGATGTCCCCAATCCGAGTACGTATGCACGGCTTTTCCGACAATGTCCATCACAGAGGAAATTCCGCGCTGATCCAGGTAATTATTAAGTCCATCAATCATGTCTTCGACGATCCGGAATCCATGATGCATGGCAGCTGTACATACTTGAACACCTGTTGCACCCATCAGGAGAAATTCAACGGTATCGCGCCAATCAGAGATTCCACCAATACCAGAGATCGGAATACCTACCTTGGGATCGCGTGCACATTCTGCGACCATATTCAGGGCGATTGGTTTGACTGCTGGTCCACAATAGCCGCCGTGCGCCCCTTTTCCATCCACGTGTGGGATCGGCAGCCATTTGTCGAGATCAACCCCCATCAAGCTGTTAATCGTGTTGATCATGCTGATGGCATCTGCCCCTCCCTGGCTTGCGGATCGTGCAGTAAAACGAATATCCGTAATGTTTGGGGTGAGCTTGACGATGACAGGGGTTTGGGCGACTTCTTTTACCCATTCGACCTGTTGCCGGATTAAATCTGGATGCTGACCAACCGCAGAGCCCATCCCGCGTTCTGCCATGCCGTGCGGACAACCAAAATTCAATTCCAGACCGTCTACGCCGATTGCCTCTACCTTTTTGACAATCTCGTGCCACGCTTCCCGTTTATGTTCAACCATTAACGACGCAATCAACGTGTGCTTCGGAAAACGCCGCTTCGTTTCATCCATTTCTTTCAAATTGACCTCAAGCGGTTTGTCCGTAATCAGTTCAATGTTGTTGAAACCAAAGACGCGCTGTCCCCCAAAGTTCAGACCGGCAAAACGAGAGGTGACGTTGATGATCGGCTCTCCGAGTGTCTTCCAGACCGCGCCACCCCAACCCGCTTCAAAGGCACGCTGCACTTGGTAGCCTGAATTGGTCGGCGGCGCAGAAGCCAACCAAAATGGATTCGGGGATTGGATTCCTGCCAGATTCATGCTGAGATCTGCCATGATAGGTCTCCTCCTTTATACTGGCTGTATTTGATCATTGAGCGATTGGTGGATGGCATGAGCCGCTCGTTTCCCATGATTGGCTGCATCGACAACCATCGCATCTGTTTTGCCTCCACCAAAAATGACATCGCCCGCCGCGTAAACTTTGACATGGGAGGTTCGATAGGTGCCTTCCTCGACCTCGACAATCCCATTGCGATGTTGGAGCCCAAATGCTTCTAGTAAAGACAGATGTCTGTTTTGTCCGATCGCTTTGACGACATAATCGACTTCGATAACAAAATGACTGCCTGGAATTTCTACTGGACGCTTTCTTCCTTTCTCATCCGGCTCACCCAGCTCCATGCGCACCAGTTCCAATCCCTTCACTCGGCCGTTTTCCTCGAGTACACGCGTTGGGGCAACGAGCCAGCGGAATTCTACGCCATCCTGCTTGGCGAATTCGTACTCAAACTGATAACAGGACATCTCCTGAACGGTCCGCCGGTACAGAATCTGGACATTGTCTGCACCCAGCCGTTTCGAACAGGTGGCAGCGTCAATTGCCGTATTCCCCGCACCGATGATCACGACTTTTTTGCCTAGCATCTCGTCTGATAGTGGCTTGGTCTTGGTCTCCTCCACAAGTGCGATGGCATCGAGGACACCTTCCAGTTCTTCTCCCGGGATATTCAGCTGAGGGACATTGCCCATACCGACTGCCAACAGGATGGAGTCATACTGGTCAAGTAGCTCATCTGGCGACACATCCTCTCCGATTCGTGTAAGGGTACGTATCTCTACCCCCAATGCCTCTACTTGCTCTACTTCCCATAGCGAAATTTCCTGTGGCAGACGGAACGACACGATGCCGTACGTGTTCAATCCCCCTGCTTTTTCCTTTGCTTCAAATACCGTAACCGCGTAGCCCAGGCGCGCAAGCTCACGCGCTGCTGATAATCCCGCAGGGCCCGCTCCGACGATGGCTACCCGTTTTCCATTTGCTTCACCTTTTGAAAAAAGCGTAACCTGATTCTCGATTGCCCAGTCTGTCGCGTGACGCTGGAGCAGGCCGATCATGATGGGCTTGGAGGTTGAATTGAGTACACAGGCACCCTCACACAGCTCCTCGGTTGGACATACGCGCGCGCAGCTCGCCCCAACGGGATTTGATTCCATGATCGTCCGGGCTGATCCGAACAAATTCCCGGTCGCAATTTTTTTGATAAAGGAAGGGATGTCGATCGACGTGGGACAAGCCTTAATACAGGGTGCGTCGTAGCAATACAAGCAACGATTCGCTTCATGGATGGCTTCCATCGGTTTTAGGGCAGGCACGACTTCCGAGAAATTTTTCGCGAGCTCATTGGGAATGCTCATCGGTCCACAACCTCCTCACCAGATCTAAACATGCTTGCTATTAATCAATGTGCGAATTCGCTTTTTTATGATTGTTACATTTCGTATTTGCCTAGTGAGGAAACGAAATCAATCTGCTTGGATTGACATGAATGATTTCATGTTCGAATAGGATAAAAACAACCAAGGTAGAAAGGGCCATCCCGTATGAAGGATTACGAACTGGAGATCAGGATAGTGAAACAAAAAATCGCGGAAGCACATGCGCTTCTCAGCCAATTGGAAGCCGAGCGCAAAAACTACCTGACGCAACTCGAAATGCGCAAAGCGTTTCTCTCTTCGCGCGAAATACTCGACATCCTGGAGTCAAAAGCCGGTCGTGCTGGCAGTATGGCTACCGTCAAACGCTGGGCAGATCAAGGCTATTTAGGGGATTGTATAGACGAACGGGAGTCCTTCCCCCTGTTGGTCAGTAAACAAGGAAACAAACGATTTCTTTTTCCTCGAGAATCCGTACTCACTTATCTATATAAAAAAGGGTATCTTCGCCCGAGCTACGAGGTTTTGGATCGTGTCCAACTCACAAGAAAGAGCGATTGCTGCTGGGGAATCATCACATCCATCGAGCGAAGCGATCAGCACTTCACCTACCAAGTCCAATTGGAAAAAACGGGAGAAGTATTGTTGTCGGTACCAGAAGAAGAACTGCTCATCCCGTAAGGAGGCACTATGGAACTGGCCGTACTCACGCTGGAAAATACAGTTGCCAATCAAGAGAGATCACGACAAATCCGCGACTTGCATAAAAAAAAGGGCCAGACCCTCGCCATACGCTTTAGCGAAGAACTGACCCATATTATTTTAGAAGCACCATGCTTGTATATCCCTGTCCATGAATGGTTGGACGAAGCTGTTGTCATCGAAGGAATCGTAAAAAAATCAACGGATTACTACGAGCTGCACCCGCGGGCCAAAGGGAAGACTGTCAACCTTCACCTTGATTCAGAATTGGTAGCTGAGCTAGAGCTCATTCGCTCTCTTGTCAGCAGCAAAACGCAGCAGGAAGTCCTTCGTGAGTTGTTTGTTCGAGGCATGCGCTCGTATCTGGCCGAGAAGGAAGCAGCCAGCTCGCCCATCAGTGCCAAAAAAGAGCACTAGATCCTCCTCTTTACCAGGAGAACGCGATTTTGTTACCCGTGATTTGATAGCGCACCGTGTAAGCCTGTTTCTTCTCTTTCATGCCAACTTCAAACACAATTGCTTTTTTCGTCAGATCCGGCTTGACTGAAAGGACATCCAGCATATTAAACGGCTCGTTTGCCTTTTTCTCCATCCCTATAATTTCTATCTTTTCATGGGTAGTGACATGATAAACTCCCACACCCATCATGGTCTGATACAAGATCCAGTTGTTGTCCAGCCATGTTACTTCATCGATAAAATAACCTGGAAACAGTTGAGCTTGCGGTGTGTAATCTGGCTGGTAGAAACGTAGATTCGCGGTATTGTACAAATTGTCTGAATCGATCACGGCAATTTTTTTCTTGTCTGGTGAAGGAATTCCAGCTTTTTTTGCCAATTCGATTTTTTCTTTTTCATTTTCGATTCTCAGTTTTTCGATCAGGAACAGGGAATCTTCTTTGGAAAAGACGATGTTCTTACCGTTTTTCAAATCTGCGAGCTTGTCTTTGCTCGGAAAATTACTGTAGATGGTTAGCGTTGCATCATCTGGCATACCATCGTAGGCGATGCCTCTGGATGGATACTCCCAGGCGTATGTACCGATTCCTCTAAGGTGATACGAAAAATCCGGCTTACCCCAAGCACCAAAGATAGAAAAATCAGCATATTCTGCGGGTGCCCCTAATTTTTCACCATAGTCTTGCAAGTTTTTAGCCATATCAACAAGTGCCTTTGTATCGGCGATCTGATCGCGTCGATAAATAGAAATGGCTTTTACTTTATCCTGCGTGAACGTGAAGAACAAGTGATAGCCCTGTTCCGCATAGCCAATCAACGCAAGCTTTTCATCAGAGAAATGTGGTTTACCCAAGATTCGGATGATCTCGTCTTTTCTTTTAGAGGTCGTAATCCCTTTTACAACTTCGCCTTTATAGGAAGGTTCAACGAGAACGGCAAACGCTTGCTTGTTTTCGTCCCACTTCATGCTGATTCCTTGTGGATAATACACATAATCATCAAATTCTTTTACGGATTTCCCCAGAAGCTTTGTGAGCGAATCTTGTTTCCACTGATGGGAAGTGAAGGTATTCACGAGCAGCCCTTTTGACAAATCTGCTGGTGCCTGCACGGATGTTCCAGTACCGCTTTGCGTTGAGGTTGGCATTGTCGTTGATGCGTTTGCTGCAAATGCTGTCGAAGCGAACAAACAGCAGGACAACAGTAGCATTATCGCTTTCTTTTCCACTTCATTCCCTCCCAAACTATCAGCATGACTATACAACCATCGTCATAAAACAACGATTATCCCTAAATTATACCAGAAATAGACAAAATCCGCTAAAAAGTTTTTTATCCATTATCAATGTAACAGAATAAAGCGTCCTTTCCCCAATTTTTTGAAGGGAAGGACGCTTTTCGATGCACTTGCTTTACTTCGATTCACCGTTGAGATAATTGAAGAACGGTTGATCTACCCAAAACTTGTATGTCTCTACCTTTACCTTGTCATTCAGCTTATGGAAGCCTTCCACGACTTTTGGTGATTCTTCATTCAGGGAGAAAGACTGCACGACATAACGGCCGTCTTTTAACACGTTGTTCGTAATGACAGCATAATCTGCCAGCTCCGTACGAGAATGATAAAGCGGCTGCCACCAAGAAGCCTTGAGCAATCCTGTCATGTCCTCTTGATCCCGTTTTGCATATTTCAAAACAAGTGGCTGGAACTTCTTCTTCGCCTCTACGCTGTCGAATTCCAGGCTGAGATCGTACTCCTTGGCATACGCAATGTAGTTGCCGTTTTCAATCTGAACCACCTGATAATCGGCTGTTTGAACAGGCTCTCCCCATTCTTTCAGATAAATGAAGGCAGATGTTTTTGGCTCAAATTGGACCTTGGCATTGACGCCTTCACTTTTTAACAAGCCGATTAATTGAATAGCGTGAGCAATATCACTATGCCCATACGTAATCGTGCGCTGTGGATCAAAATGAGGATCGAATGCAGCATCCTTCAGATTGTAGCCAGTAATCAGGTTTTGCTTCAAGCCTTTGTCTACGAGCTCTTGCAATTCACCAGCTTTGATGATTTGCGATTCATTCCATGCTTGAGCGAGCTTGCCAAAAATCTCTTCATCGGCAATTGTTCCCAGATAGTTTTTCGCTGAGCCATGGAATTCGGCTACTTTTGCTAGCAATTGACTCGCAAGCTCTGCGGTTACTGCCCCTTCTACCGAAGCTGACTTCAAAGCATTGGCGGACACAAGCCCCGTGTCAACGGCCACAGCCAGCTCTTGTGCAGCCTGCAAGGTAAGCGTGCCGCCTTTTTTATACGAAATCCCTGCTTTTTTCAAGGCAGTCGCTACTTTTTCCTCGCTATATGTATACCCGAGCTCTTTTAACTCTGCCACTTTTGCAGCAGCACTGACCGCTTCCCATACAAGCAGCTTGGAGGAATCTTTGGAAGCAGGCAAGAAAGTTTTGGCTGACAAGTCTTTTTCCGATATACTTGTAGTAGCAGATACGATCTTGAGCAACGCTTTCTCAAATTGCTCGCGAGTCACTGTCTTGTCAAAAGTCACACCGTATTGCTGCTGCAAAAAGCTATTCCACTCTGCGTGTGCTTCTACTGTTGTTTTCGTTGTGGCACCGACTGCCGTTGGAAAAACGAGCGCCGCCGAGAGTACGGCTGCTGAAGTGGAGAGTTGTAGCCATTTCGCTGATCTGTTCATGAAGTATCCTCCTGACGTATGAAGACGAATCATATTAATATTATTCCTATATGTTTACTAGGGATATAATCAACTACATTAACACTTCTACATTCATCCTGTCAATAACTAGAATAACCCGAATACCTCCTATAACTGTAGGGCTTCGGGTTATTTTTTCGTTCTTATTTATCCAACTCTGACCACTTGTTTACTTTCACTGGTGGTGTGTAATCTCGCATCCGATCTAGCAAGACGGCGGGATCACTCTCGCACAGGATCAATTCACCCTGCATAGCGGGAATAAATCCAGCTTCAGTCGCATGCTCCACCATTTGCATCAACGGCGTATAGTAACCATCCACGTTCAGCAGTCCGATTGGCTTTTGGTGAATGCCAATTTGCCCCCAGCTCACCACTTCAAAAATCTCCTCAAAGGTACCCAATCCGCCTGGCAAAGCAATGAATCCATCAGACAAATCGATCATTTTCGCTTTGCGCTCGTGCATCGTCAGGACTTCATGCAATTCTGTCAGCCCTTTATGTACGATTTCTCCACGGAACAATCCCGTAGGCATGACGCCGATCGCTTTTCCATCGCCTTCCAGTACTGCATTTGCAACGCGCCCCATCAGTCCCATGCTAGAGCCACCATAGACCAATTCAAGACCACGAGCGACCAGTTCTTTTCCCAACTCTTGGGCGTACCGCTCAAAAAGTGGATTTACACCAGGATTGGAACCTGCATAAACACAAATACGTTTCATGTCATCCTCCCAAAACTTGTTGAAGTAGAATGGCTTTTCCTAAATTTCTTTGCGTGTCATATAATTATACTAAAATCAGGAAGGGACAGATATACATGAATATAACTGAGTTCCAAAAATGGGTTGGAGATTTTTATCAAGAACGAGGTTGGACAGGCTACGGTCCGTTTATTCGTGTAGGCTTTCTGATGGAAGAGGCTGGCGAGCTGGCAAGAGCTGTACGCGCCATTGAAATCGGTCGAGATCGTCCTGATGAAGGGGAAAGGCCCGCAGCGGAAGCACGGCAGGAGCTGGTGGAAGAGCTAGGCGATGTACTTGGGAATTTAATCTTGCTGGCAAACCAATACGAGGTTCCTTTTGAGGAAATTTTGGACGCACATCGAGCGAAGCTGCAAAAGCGCTATCAGCTGCATCGTTGAATAAATACAGCGGTAGACTAGAATTTTCGCTTTTCCTAGTCTGCCGCTGCTTTCATCTATTCGTCTTTTCGTCCAAGCTATTCTTATTCCAATGTATCAAAGGCTTCCTTCATCACCTGCACAATAAAATCGATATCATCACTCGTCGTGGTAAACGGTGGCGAGAGTGTCAGCACATTATTGAAGCTCGGAATGGTGTCGCCATTGCGCCCGATGATTAACCCCCGCTTCTTGCACTCGGTAATCACCTGCGTCAATTTCGCTGGCGCTGCAGGCTCCTTCGTATTACGATCCTCTACCATCTCGATCCCCATTAGGAAGCCGAAGCTACGAATATCTCCAACATATGGATGATCTGCGAGAAACGCCAGCTTGGCACGCAATTCTGCACCGAGTTCCTCGGCTCTCTCCACCAGTTTTTCCTCTTCTAAAATTTCGAGATTTTTCAGAGCAAGTGCACATGCTGCCGGATTGCCGCCGAATGTATTGACATGACGGAAATGTAGATTATTCCCCTGCTCATTGAATTTGTCTGCGATTTCTGCGCGTACAGCCGTTGCGGAAAGTGGCAAGTAGGCGCTCGTAATACCTTTGGCCATAGTCACGATGTCTGGCTTGATTCCGAAATTTTGGTGCCCGAATTTTTGACCGGAGCGACCAAATCCGCAGATGACCTCATCCACGATCATCAACACACCGTACTTATCGCAGATTTCCCGAACTTTTGGCATGTATTCCGGTGAAGGAACGAGGACACCTCCCCCAGTAATGGTCGGCTCCATGATGACGGCAGCCACTGTCTTCTCGCCTTCCCAATTGATCACTTGATCGTAATATTGGGCGCACTCCAGATTGCATTTGCCGTACGATTTTCCAGCCGGACAGCGATAGCAGTAAGGCGGCGGCACATGAAGGAAGCCAGGCGCTAATGGCTCGTATTTTTCCTTCCGTATGGATTGACCAGTTGCAGCGAGAGCCCCCATCGTATTCCCGTGGTAAGCGCGATGGCGCGAAATGAATTTGTAGCGGCCAGGCTCCCCGTTCTGGTGATGATATTGACGGGCAATCTTGAATGCGACCTCGTTCGCTTCCGAGCCGCTGTTGGAAAAAAATACGCGATACTCCTCCCCAAGCCATTCGCTGATCTTCTCAGATAAACGAATAGCAGGGACGTGGCTTTGTGTGAGTGGAAAATAGGCCAATTGCTTCAACTGCTCGTATGCAGCGTCTGCAAGCTCCTGTCGGCCATAGCCAACATTGACGCACCACAAGCCAGACATCCCATCCAGGTATCGATTCCCATCGATATCGGTGATCCACGATCCGCTCGCTTCCGTTACAATCATCGGATTGGGGTTGTAGGGGGACATATGGTGCCACATATGCGAACGGTCTGCATCCAGCAAGCTCTCTTTATCAAAATCTTTTGTCACCTGTCCTTGCTCCATCGCACAATCCTCCTTCTTTTTCGTACGCGGTTATTTTACAAAAACTTTTTGCGAGCCTATGCTGGTATCGCCATCTTCGAACCATCTGGATGTGACCGTTTTTTTCTTCGTGAAAAAGAGAACCCCATCTTTTCCATTTGCATGCAAATCACCGTAAAAGGACTGTTTCCAGCCCGAGAAAGCAAAGAAGCCCATCGGAGCAGGCACCCCTACATTGACACCGACCATCCCAGCTTCCACTTGTTGAACGAATTCTCTTCCCCATTTTCCGTTGTTCGTATAGATGGTCGCGCCATTGCCAAAACGGGAGCGACTGATCGTCTCCAAGCCCTCTTCAAAGTCCTTCACACGCATGACACTCAGGACAGGCGCGAAAATCTCGTCGCGGACGATGATCATTTCGGCATCTGCCTTGTCAAAAATCGTTGGCCCGAGGAAGTAGCCATCCGGCAGCTTTTGTGCGTCCTCACGACCATCGCGAACCAGAGCGGCACCAGACGCGACACCTTTTTCGATATAGTCATGTACTTTGGACAGGTGCGAATCACGGATGACAGGACCGAGGTCGATGCCCTCCTCCAAACCATTCCCCATCGCGAGAGCATTCGCTTCCTCGATCAGATGCGAAATCAGCTCGTCGGCAATCTCCTCGACAGCTACTACAGCGCTGGCTGCCATACACCGCTCTCCTGCACAGCCGAATGCGGAGCTCGTAATTGTTTTTGCCGCGCGCTTCAAATCCGTATCAGGCATGACCAAATGATGATTTTTCGCCCCAGCCAGTGCTTGCACGCGCTTCCCGTTCGTCGCTGCTGTCTTGTACACGTATTCTGCAACCGGTTGCGAGCCGACAAATGAGATCGCTTTTACGTCCGGATGCTCCAACAAACCATTGACGACATCATGCGCTCCGTTAACCACATTGAATACACCGTCTGGCAGCCCTGCTTCCTTTAGCAATTCGGCAATTCGAATCGAAGACAGCGGCGTTCGCTCCGAAGGCTTCAGGATAAACGTATTTCCTGCGGTAATCGCAATCGGGTACATCCACATCGGGACCATCACAGGGAAGTTAAACGGTGTAATCCCCCCGACTACCCCCAATGGAAAGCGGATCACCTGACTGTCGATGCTGTTTGCGATATTAGGCAATGTTTCTCCCATCATCAGTGTCGGCATCCCACAAGCGAACTCTACCATTTCCAGCCCACGCAATAGCTCTGCCTGTGCCTCAGGGAGATTTTTGCCGTTCTCCATGGTGATCATCCGGGCGAGTTCATCCTCGTGCTTGACGAGAAGACTATGAAAACGAAACATAATGCGCGCACGATCCACGACAGGGGTAGCACTCCAGCTCACAAATGCTTCCTTTGCAGCAGCAACAGCCTTGTCCACATCTTCTCTTGTCGACAGTGGTACGCGTGACAACAATTCTCCTGTTGCCGGATTCGGTACATCCTCAAAACGTGTCGTCAGTGAATCTACCCACTGGCCCCCGATGTAGTTTTTCAACGGATTTCCAACGATAGCTGTGTTCATCCCTTCAACTCCTCACGATCAATTGATTGACAATTTCATTTTATCCAAAAATAACGCCTGTCAGCACTAGACAAAACGTAACGCATTCCGTAGGGTTAATCTTACATAGTGCAAATGAAGAGGTGATCCTGATGAGCAACGATTTGCGCCTGACCATTGCAGAAATCATCAAGCGTCCTTTGTTTCAACATGCCCAAGTGGTAGCTGGGCATCGAGGTCTGTCCCGTCCTGTTCGCTGGGTTCACGTCTTGGAGACTGCCGATACGGGACAGTTTTTAAATGGCGGTGAGCTGATCCTATCAACCGGACTCGGATTTGGCGAAGAAAAGGAAAAGCGACTTGCCTATTTAACAGAGCTGATTCGGCGAAAAGCAGTCGGGCTGTGTATCGAGCTGGGACGTTACATCCCGTCCATCCCTGAAGATATGCTCGAGCTGGCGAACCACCACCAGTTTCCGTTGCTCGTCTTTCATCAGCCTGTCCGCTTTGTGGACATCACGCAAGATTTGCACGAGCATTTGATCCATGCGCAGATGCAAGCACTCCGCAATCTCGAAGCCTACTCTCGCAGTTTGCAACAGCTCAGCCTGCAGGCAGCGGGCATACTCAAGCTATTGCAGCATTTTCAGGTGGCGGTTCAGACGCAGGTCTTCTATTACGCCCCCGATGGCTCCACACAATTTGCCCCAGTGGTACCGCATGATGTTGCAGTGGAGATGAGCGATTTAATGCGGTCCCATTTTTCCGAACTGGATAGTAGTGAAGCTGGCGTCCGCTTTCTTTCTCTATCTGCGACCAGGCAGCTTGCCTATCAACCCGTGATGGCAATGGGGCACGTGCTCGCTTATGTCGGCATTGTTTTGTATGAACGCAGTCCAGATGAATATTTGCTCTTGACCTTAGACAATACGGTCAGCGCAATGGCCCAAATTTTAATGCGGAAAATGTTTGTGGAGGAACAGGCACTTGCTATGGAAAACCGTCTGTTTGATGATTTGATTGCCAATCGCTCCATACCAGAGGAACAAATACGTTCCTTGCTCGGTATCACAGGCAACAGTAAAGCAACTGGCTATCACATGATTATTTTATCGTTTGAGAAGACGAAGAACCTGGCCGAGGATTCCCTTCCACCGCACGATCTGACGGCTATCTTCCGTTCACTATTGACTCGTCATCACTTTCGTCCTTTCATACGCTGCATGGGCCATCGGTTTTACTTTTTGCTGATCGAACAACGACCGCTTGCAGATTCCCGTCGCACCCTGGAAAAAGCCTTTCGCGAGGTCAAAAGAATCATGACGCAAATGCTAGGCGCGGATGTTCCCATACGAATGGGCGTCAGTCGAGCCGGAAAACGGTTGTCAGATGCTGGGCGGCACCTCGCGGAGGCGGAACAGGCACTGGCTTTTTGTCAGGAATCATCCAGTCCGTTTTTCGCTGATCTCGGATTGTTCCGGCTCCTGTTCCACGTACCTAGTGAGCCTGTGCTAAAGACCTTCATCAGCGATTACCTCGGCCCGCTGTTAGCCCATGACCAAGCACATGGCTCCTCGCTCGTTCATACGCTGCGTGTCTATTTGGATAGTAACCTGTCCAAGCAGGAAGCTGCGGAAAAACTGTTCATTCATCGTCAAACGCTCTATCATCGCTTGGAAAAAATCGAAGAAATTCTCGGTGAGGATTACACGGTAACGCAAAACAGAATTTGCCTGGAAATCGCCATGCGTGCACAGGAGTGGTTAAGCAAAGAAGAACAACACTAAAAAGACACAACCTATCATCTGTTCAGAAGATGAAGGTTGTGTCTTTGATTTATTTTCCTGGCTTATTCATATACATGCGATAATTCGCTTCTTTGCCTTCCGTTAGCACAACCCGGATTTTGTACAGACCAGTTTGTTCGATATTCACCGTTAGTTGCTCAGGACTGCTGGACGTTGTGGCAGAAGCAAGCTCTTTTGAACGACTGTTATACACGTACAAATCAACGTCTGCATCCTCTTTCCAGTCAACGGACAATTCCAAATCCCCAGGCTCATTGACGCGAATGGAATAATCCATGTATTTCTGCTTCTTCGTCAGCTTTCCTGTTCGGAAAGGCTTCTGTTCAACCGGTGGCTTTTCCTCTTCCTCTTCCTCGTCATCGGCCTTTTGCCATTTTCCCGTTGTCGCGAGCGCGTACGGCTGAGGTCCTTTCGGGATGTTATAACCTTCGACCGTCACGGTGTAGGTTCCCTGTTCCGGCTCGGTAATCCATACTTGCTCGACGTTGTTGAGGTTGTCCACTTCGTCGTTGTACGGTGCCTCAAAAAAGTCGTTGCCGTTCAGCTTTTCTCCACTCGGTGTCGTCACTTTCAGATTCAAATCGTTGACAAGTGCACGCTTTGCAACAATGGCGGCGGGATAATCCGTCCACGCAAGCGTAATTGCTAACGGCTTGGAATCATCTGAGACCTTGACCTTATACGTAACTTTTTCACGTGTGCGAATGCCGTCCTTCTCGTCCTTGTAGTTCGTTTCAATCGCATTTGCCAGATTGGCTCGTCCGAAGCCTTGCTCTCGCATATCTTCATCCAAGTTGTCTGCACTCGTCAACAGCATGGCTTTTACTAATGCACCACTCGGATTTTTTTCCCCTTCTTCCTGCAAAAATTCCCGGATTTGTGCCACACCGCCCGCTAAAATTGGCGTAGCCATGCTCGTGCCGTTCATATACGCGTACTGTTCGTTAAAACGCTTGTAGAAATTTTTGCTCGGTGCCAGTGAAGAGCGCGTGGACAAGATCGCTGTACCGGGCGCGACAATATCCGGCTTCAAACGCCCGTCGCCTGTTAACCCACGACTACTCGATACCCACACGTCGTCCGCTTTATCGGAGTTCTTCCCCAAGTTGGGACGAACATTTTCCGTAGCGCCAACGGCAATGACGTTTTTAGCCGTGGCTGGGCTCCCAATCGTTTTATAGCCCTTCTCGCCTTCGTTTCCAGCCGCAACAAGCACCGTCATATCTGGATGCTCCCATAAAAAGCGATCAAACAGTAGCGATGACAGGCTGTACTCTCCCTTATCATTCGCCCCCCATGAATTGGAGTGAATGCGGGCTCCCTCTTCGTATGCCTCCTGCAAAATGGTCTCGACATCCGTTTCGAGCTTTCCTTTCGCATTCTCTATGGAATGAAATACGAGCTTGGCACCCGGTGCCGTTCCTTTATACTGTCCATTTGATGCTGCTCCTGTGCCTACGATGGAGCCGGCTACATGCGTACCATGACCGTGGACATCACTCGCATCATTCGGTCGACCAAGTGAAATGAGCTTCTCAATCTGGCCTTTAAAATCTGGATGCATCGTTTGGAGCTTTCCTGTATCAAGTCCGGTATCGGCGACTCCGACAATTTGTCCCTTGCCTGTGTACCCTGTCGAGGCCAGCTTGTCCGAATGAATGATGGTAGCCGCCACATCATTGTGTAGCTTGTTTTCTGGCACGGGGACAACCGCAACGACATCATCTGACTCGATCACTTGTTCAATCGTTTGCTGATCCATCTTAGCGATTGATATATGCGGAGCATCCTCTGGTGTTTGAATATCTCGTATATCTTGATCCTCCGTCATTTTCGTCATCGTTCGATACATGTCCACCCGTTGGTTGAAACCGATGACGGCAACCTCGACCCGCTCTCTGTTGCCTCCTTCAAAGCGAAGCTCGGACGATACCTTTGACTTCGGTGTATAAGCCATAACCTCTTCGACAAAGGACAGCTCCTCGACTTCCTTTCTTACCTGTTCATTTTCCATTTTTGCGATGAATGCGTAATCCGGTATGTAATCACCAAGCGTGACGCCGAGATTTTCCAGTTCTTCTTTCCACTCCTCACGAACAGGACCAGATAACTGAATAACGACGAGCTCAGACTCTCTCTTCTTCGACGAAAGCTTGTCCAATGCAAGACCCTTATCCGCTTCGATCTGGATGTTGCCCCGACGCTCTCCCTCTTGCTTGGCATCCGCCGGAATGCCCTCCAGTGAAAGTGTCAGAACAAGTGTCGTGCATAAAGCTGCCTGCCATTTTTTTCGCAAACCAAACACCCTTCCCCCATGGCATAAGAAAACCATTTCTATCCATTATAAGAGAAAGGGTGAATTGTCAAAAGAGTAAGAATGCATAGACATGGGACAAAAACTAATTTTTCGCCCCATTTTCTTCTACTGTCCACTGTAATAGCGGTTGAAAATCGGCCCATGCCAACTGCATCAGCATTTCCTGATTCCATTCCTGCTTCGGAATATCCATCAGTCGTACAGCCTGGTTTTGGATCGCCTCTTGCAACAGGTTATGGCTAAAACGACCGTTGCCATTCAATCGATGTTCACTGACTGCTTTTTCCAAAGACTGTGAGATCTTTTCCAGCACGGTCTTCTCAATCGCATACCCCACCTCACATGCAGCCTGTTCAAGAATATGCACGAGTTCCTTCACGGTGTAGTCTGGGAACGCAATGTATTTTTTAAAACGTGACAAAAGTCCAGGGTTGCTCATCATTAAAGTATTCATTTCGAGAGGGTAGCCTGCAAGGACCACGACCAGATTCTCTTCGTGTTTGGTCATCTCCTCTACGAGCGTATCAACCGCTTCCTGCCCAAAATCTCGCTCTCCTCCGCCCAGCAGCGAATACGCTTCATCGATAAACAAGACGCCACCCAACGCTTCGCGAACTTTTCGTCGTGTAAGCGCTGCGGTCTGTCCGACATACCCCGCTACCAAGTCGGCTCTACTCGCCGTAACAAGATGACCGCGTTTCAAATAGCCGATTTCTTGCAAAATCTGCGCATACAGCTGGGCCACTGTCGTCTTCCCTGTTCCTGGATTTCCAGTAAAGACGGCATGCAGTTCAATCGGACTTTTCGGCAAGCCTCTAGCTGCGCGTTCTTGCTGGACGGACACATACGCAGCGATTTTTTTCAGCTCCGTCTTCACTTGAGCAAGACCAATCAACGCTTGCAGTCGAGCTTCCGCATTTCTTTCTGTTTGCGGCGAATCGGAGCCACGTACATCCTCGGGTTTCAGAATCGTAAAATCATCCCATTTCAGTTCCTTACCGTCTGTCTCGCGCCCTTTGGCAAAGATCGCATCGAGTACGATATTAGTGACTGCCCGTGCATTGCCAAACGTCTCGTCTACTTGCGCTTTTTCAATGCGCTGACCCAACGTAATTTTTGCCGCCTCTGTTAGAGTAAAATCGTTCCGTCCGGCTACTTCCTCTGCGATTTGTACCAGTTCGTCCGCCTGATAGTCCGGCAGCAAAAAGTGGCCCGTCTCTGGAAAACGGCTATTCAGCCCAGGGTTGGCGTACAAAAAATGACGCATTTCTTCCGGATATCCCGCCAGCATCACGACGAAGCGTCCTGCATACTCGCCGCTTGTCATAGCAGATACAAGGGTGTCAATCGCCACTTGTCCGTAATCACTGCCAGAGCTATCCGGGCGCTTCAAGCTGTATGCCTCATCGATAAACAGAACGCCGCCGTCTGCCTGCTTGATCGCTTCCATGACGCGCTGCTCTGTCTGTCCCACGTAAGCCCCGACCAACTGAGAACGATCCACCTCGATGAGCTGTCCTTTTGCCAACAACCCGAGCTCTTGATACAGCTTGGCGATCAAGCGAGCCAGAGTCGTCTTCCCCGTGCCTGGGTTCCCCATCAGTACGAGATGTAGGGGGAGCTGGTCTTTCATATGCCAGCCCTTTTCTTCACGCAGCTGGCGATATTGCAGAAATTGCGCCAACTGCCGAACCCGCTGTTTGATCTCGTCCAAGCCAATCAACTGCTCCAATTGCGCTAACGCACTCAAATCTTGCTGAGGCGCTTTTTCGCGATCCTCTATCCTTTCGTTCCTTTGCGGTAGAAGCATTTCTTTCTGGTCTTGCTGCTTCGTTAAAGCGCGAATCGTCTCTTGCAATTGGACAAGCATTTCACTGGAGTAAAAGACCCCGGATAAAGACGCTCCATATGCTTGAACACGTTCTTGCAATTGTACTAATAAATTTTGTCGTTCTGTGTATAACAGCACGAGGCCAGCAGCCGTAGCTTCCGCCTCCGAATCGTTCCACTTTTGCGCTGCCAGTAGCGTCTCCTCCGCAAGAGCGCGCCACTTCGTGATTTCAGCCAGCTCAATGGTTGCTTGCTCTTCCAGCACTTCAACTGTTCTCCTGCGCATGACGACGTTATCCGTTTCACGCACAGATTTGAATTCAGTGAGAAAGGCATGTGATCGCAACTGAGAAAAATACAGCTCGAGCTTAACCTCTCTCGCGTAGCGATAATCAGGGGCTAGTTGAAGAGCACGATCGACCCATTCAGCTGAAAGTGTATGGCCTCCTGTTTTGTGCATGCGCAAAGCAGACATCCGCGTCAGCACCATCGCCTCAGCCAAATCAAGCTCTTCGTCTGGATGTTCCAGGCGTTGCTGTTCGAGCATTTGCAGGAATGTAAGGCACTCGCCTTCAGTTAGTGACTGGATGCTAGACGGATTTTCGCTAATACCTGCAATCAGTACCCTCGGGTCCCGTTCTTCTTGATGCTGCATCTTTTGATTGCTCCTCCCGCTCCATTGTTTCATCCCTGTTGTAGCATATTTAGCCGAACATGAAAAGTCTGTCCGAACATTAGAGCTTCGCTTGCATGTTCACTGTGGTTCTTCTCACCTTTTGCTGTGCGAATAAGGTCGCCAAAGCAATGAGGATACCAGCCATCCCAAAATCAAGCCAGACCCCTCCCCATTCTAACAGCATCGCACCTACAACCGGACCAGCAGCCATCCCTGTATAGCGGATGAAATTGTACACACCAATGGACGTTGCACGCTCTGCTTCAAATTCTTCGGATAGCAAAATTGTATGTGCAGGCATACCTACACCTAAGGTTAAGGCAAACAGCGTACTTGTTATTACAAGCAGGAGAAAAGAAACATCCGCCGCAGTCATAAAAAGAAACATCGCCAAAGCATTTGAACCGGTCGTCACCAGTAATGTTTTACGTGCTCCCCATCGATTTTGCAAGACAGCAGACAGCTTGCTACTGATAATAAAGACGACTGACACG
The DNA here is from genome assembly GCF_041644655.1 of Brevibacillus sp. BD137. Lineage (NCBI taxonomy): Bacteria > Bacillati > Bacillota > Bacilli > Caryophanales > Paenibacillaceae > Brevibacillus > Brevibacillus sp. BD137. The sequence goes on from NZ_JAOTNO010000002.1 coordinate 615,022, forward strand.
AGCAAGAAAACCAATCCGATTATTTCAACGGAGACTGCGTAATGGTTCGTCAATTGGACAGGGAGAAAAAGCAGGAAGCAATAATAGGCGTACATTTGGCTAAAACCGATCAAAATGACAGATGCTCCGACTGGGTGGAGTAAAATATTTCGGAAAGACCCTGGTGTAAAGCCGCCTGATGATGTAGCTTGAGCCTTTTTCGTTTCCGGTAACCATATCGCATTGATGCCGACGAGAAAGACTGCACAGATCGCCAAAAACAAAAAGACCGCAGAATGTCCGCCGATACCGCCAATCCAGCCTCCTAACAGTGGACCAAGTGCCGGACTGAGCGCAAGCAGCATCTGATAAGTACCCATCGCAGATGCACGTTGGACTCCTGTAAATATATCTCCAATAATCGTTGCGGCTACGATCGGAATGGCAGCAAACCCCGCCCCTTGTAAAGCACGGAAAAATAGTAGCCCATAAATAGAATCGACCAGATAGCATCCGATTGACGCGATCGTAAATAGGATCAGGGCAGGTATCATGACACGTTTTCGGCCGAATCGATCGATAAATGGTCCGTAGATGATTTGCATAATCGCAAGCATGACGGTAAAGATTGAAACAGTCCAGTTAATCATGGTTGCACTCGTCTGAAACTCTTTTTGCATGGCTGGTAAAATAGGCATGAACAAATTTTGCGCGAACATACCTAGCATAAGTGTTATCCCCAGTAGGTACAGTACTTTTTTTGGATTCATAGTTACTCTCCTCTTATCTCTTTAATATTGTGTCCTTGGAAACAATTTTCGCAAAAAAAAATAATGAACACCCGTTGTATGTTTCCCCTAATCTTCTGTTGCTTCTCTTATGACCTCATCCAAAAATGCCAATTCATCGGGAGTATACCTATTCAAGAATCGGTACACGTCATTCTCCAGACGTTGATGGTAGTGTTCGTGAATCTCGTTTACCATCTCCCCTACTGATGTTAGCCTGAAAAAAACTTCCTTCTGATTGTCTTCGAGCTGATAGCGCTCGAGTAACCCTTTCTTCAAAAGTTTGACTGTTATTTTGGATATCGCACTCTTTGTTACCCCAATATGCTGTGCAATTGTCGTAACATTGACTCGATCTTTTCCCCCTACCTCTTGAAGGACGTGGAGCTCTGTTACGGATAACCTTCCAACTCTATCATAATCAGGTACGCTGTTTTTGATCTGGCGCAATAGCATTTCTTCACGTAGCTTGCTGCGCTCCTCCTGCTTATGTAGGAAGGTGATCCATCGATTCCAAAGCTTCTTTTTAGGGTCCAATGCAGCATCAGCTCCTTATCTATTCGATCTTTGTTTCCGCGGAAACAAAATAACCTTATCATGAGACCTCCTTTTACGCAAGAAAAAACCGCAGCCCTGCATTCGCAAGCTGCGTTCCGAGACCAATCTCTATCCATTTAGATTGCCCAATTCCTTATCCGCACTGAAATGAGCACGGGCTGCCTCAAACACTTCACTTTCCGATCCGGCCGAGATTTTGAAACTCGATACCACTTTTTTGCCACATTGTACTTGTACATTGTACTGTGAATCCCCATCATAAGTTGACTCGAAATGATAATCCTCACCATTGACCTGAATGGTTCGTTCCATGGTTACACCTCCCACCTTAGTGTGACCAAGCAACATGGCAATCATCCAATATTTTGTTGCAAAGAAATCGTTGTGTTTCACCCTTGGTCGACTCACCTGTCGTCATGCTATTCGGCTCTATGAAATGGTTACAGGGCACAACGATGGTTCGCCAGCGCCGTGCCCCGTTTTCCTTTTTACATATCAGCAATGCGAGTTGCTTTTTTTCGCGCTACTCTCTTTTCGCGAATCCCCTCAAAGATCGAATAAAGAACAGGAACCAATACAAGCGTTACGAGCGTGTGAAAAATCAACCCCGCAATTACCCCGGTAGCAAGCGGTGCCTCTAGTTCCGCTCCTTCCGCAACAGCGAGTCCCATCGGCAGCATACCGAGGATCGCTGTCAGTTTGGTCATGATTACCGGACGAACACGATCTCGCGTGCCCTGTACAATCGCTTCGTCCAAACCCATCCCCCGTGAGCGGAGCAGATTGATTCTGTCAATTAACAGAATCGCATTGGAAACAACAATTCCTACCAGCATGATGAGCCCAATCATCGCCATCTCACCAAATGTTCGCTGCGTGACCACGAATCCGAGAATGACTCCCACCAAGGCCATTGGCAACGACAGCATGATAATAAACGGCTGTGATAACCTCCCAAACTGTGCCACCATAATCACATAAATAAGGGAGATGACCGCTATCAGAACAAGAATTCCTTGGGTAAAGGTGTTATTCTGTTCCTTCAAATCACCAGCGATCTCGATCTTGTATCCAGCAGGCATTTCCACTGTACCCAGCTTCTCATTTATTTGTCTGCCCGCCGTACCAATATCCGTGCCCAACAGTTCTGCGGATACCGTGATGATTTGCTCTCCTTTTTCATGTTTGATCGTAATCGGAGATTTGCTGAAATGAAAATCAACCAGCTCGTGTAGCGGCACCTGCGTGCCTGTTTCTGTTCGTATCATGATCTGCTGGAGCTGGTCAGGATGTGTCACCCATGTCTCTGGAAATCTGGCAACAATCGAGGTTTCGATACCATTTTGACTGATTGTGGATAGGGGCTGCTCCCCAAGCAGCATGCTGATTTGGCTGTCCAATGAATCGGAGTCAACCTGTAATTGAGACATTGCCTCCTGATTCGGTGTGAGCGTTACTTTTTCCTTCCCTCTTTCGAAGTCATTCCGAATATTGACTACACCAGGGATGCTCGCCAGCATTTCTTCTACTTTTGCGGAAATCGACCGTGAAACCTCCAAATCTTCACCCGCAACCTGCAACTCAATGGGGGCCGATTTACCTGAGAATCCAAATGCCATACTCGTTTGTTCCACACCGTCAATCGCATTCAAGCGACCGTTTACTTCTTGCATAAATTCTTCTTTTTCTTGAGTTCGTTGCGACTTGGTCACTAATGTAATATTTAACTCCACTGTCTCTTTCTTTGCTGTAAAAAAGACTTGATTCACATCGGACAGCTCTCTTAACGCTTTTTCCGCTTCAACTGCTGCTGTTCGCGCCTGTTCCAAGCTAGTGCCATCAGGCATTGTTAAGGTGGCAAAAATTTGATTCTCATTGGCATTCAAGCCGTTTCCTATTTTAATGAAAGGGAAGAGACTCAACGCCCCTACAAACACTCCAAGAGCGACCAGCAATGTGAGAACTCGATGACGAAGGGTTAACAACAGTAATCGCTGAAAGAGAGAAACGATCCGATTTTTCCCTTCTTCGCTAGGGGACTGCAACTGTTTATCATGTTGGAGAAAACGCTCTGAAAAAATCGGAACAAACAGAAAAGCTGCAATCGTTGACGCAAGAATGGTAGAGGTAACGGTAAACGCAATGGTATGAAGAATAGGCTTCAGCCACTGTTCAAAATCCGCGACCACTAGCGGTAAAAACACAACAATCAAGGTTAATTGGGAAGCAAATACAGGTGCTATCACCTCTTTTGAGCCCTGAACGATGGCCTGTCTCAGCTGCATTCCCTTTTCTCTCAAATGATAAATACTCTCCAGAACAACGATCGCCGCGTCAACAATCAATCCGATCGACAAGCTCAGTGATATCAATACCACCATGTCAATGTTATATCCGGCAGCTTTCAGTGCGATGAACGTCATCAGGATAGAGAGAGGCAGCGTCGTTGCGATGACCATTGTCACACGCCAATTTCGCAGGAATACCCAGAGCACGAGGATTGCCAATATTCCCCCAATGACAACATCTCGACTCAAATTGGTGATCGCTTTTTTAATAAAGGAGACGGATTCAAACATGACTCTTAGCTCATAGCCTCCGCCCGCTTCCTCATTGATTTGCCTCACAACTTCCTCGACTTTCTTCTGTGTGGTGATCAGGTCACTCCCCGTAGCGCGCTTTACACTCATTTGCACAAAGAGGTTTCCTTCTGTCATGGAAATAGCGTCCTTCACGCTTCCACGCAAGTCACTCACCGATGCCAGTTGTTCGAGTGCAACCTTGCCCTTGGGTGTCTTGATCAAAATGCTTTTGAACTCTTCTACGTTCTTTAAGCTGTTGTCAATCATCACAACCGTGTCGAACCCGGGATTTTCCAATATCCCCACGGCTTTTTTCCAATTCGTACCCTGTAGCTGACCAACAACATCTGCTGGTGTCGTTCGATAGGTAGTAAGCCGTTCAGGTCGAAATGTTATCGCAACCTTATTTTCAAAACCGTCCTCGGATACGACCACTTCCTTCACACCCGGGACGGATTCTATTCGATCCTTAATGGTCGTTTTTAGCAAGGTGAGCATGGTCTGTGTATCGGCACCCACTATTGCGTAGTCGATTAAGTCCTCGTCACCTAAATTCGTTTGCGTGACAGTTACGGTTTCCACTACTTTGGGAAATTCGTTGCGTAGCCGATTCACAATATTTTGGGTCTCTTGCTTGACCTTTTCACCTTCCCCATCCTCAGCAAGGATCGAGATTCCAGAAAACCCCGTCCCTGTTTTTGATGAGAAGTTTTTAATCCCAGCTACAGATTTCAATTCCTGCTCTATTTTTTTCGTGACCTTTTCCACCATCTCTTCAGGCGGCAGCGCTCCTCCTGAAATATTCACTTCAATCCAAGGCAAATTCGTTTTCGGTACGAGCTCCACATGGAAAGAAAAGAGAGCACCAATTCCCGTAAGCACGATGAGGAATGTACACAAATAGAGGATCACTTTTCGTTTCAGCAAAAAGAGAATGACCTTGTCCATCGGTTACTCCCCTTTCACCGTAACGACTTCTCCTTCGGCGTAGTACGTTATGCCGGAGATTAGGATTTGATTGCCTGACTGTAAACCCGATAAAATCTCAACGTTATTTCCAATAATTTGCCCAACTTCCACGTCGCGTCTCTTGAGTACACCATTCTCGACAACCATGACGAAGCGCTGTGTTTCTTTAATGCCTACGCTTTGGACGGGTACGAGCATCCCGTTTACCTTGCGTGACATCTCTACAGTCGCGACCATCCCCTCGATCAACACGTTGTCTTTATTGGAAACAGCTATCTCTACCAGATACTTCCCCGTTTCCTCGTTGAGAACGGGCGAGATAAATGTTATGGTCCCTGTACTTTTGGCCTTTCCCTCCACTGCTACAGGCACCGTGTCCCCTTGCTTGTAGTTTTCCATCACATCCAATGGGACATCGACCTTTAGCTTCACTTCTGAGCCGTCGACAAGGTGAATGATACTTTGACCAGGCTGAGCAAGACTGCCTGCCTTTTGGGTCACATCGATGACCGTACCACTAAACGGCGCGACGAGTTGCGTTTCTTGAAGAGTTTTCTTTGCGAGCTCTACTTCACTGGCTGCTTGTTTCAAATTGGCATCCGCACTAGCAACCTCGTTGACTTCCGCACCTTTTAGCAGCTTATCCAACGTAATTCGCGCCTCTTGTAGCGAAATCTCGATTTGCTCTTTTTCGGACTGCGCACTGTCCAGCTCACTCTGCGAAATAGCGCCGCCCTTAAACAGCTCCCGGGCTGTCTCCCATTTCCGCTGCGCATCCTTCAAACGCTTTTCCTGGCTGTCCACTGCCAAGCGTTGCTTGCTGATGAGATCCGCGCTTGCTCCTTGCAACGTTTTTGAACGCAACGCAGATGCACTTTGAACCTGGCTTTGTGCCGCTTCCAGCCCTTTTTGATAATAGTTCGTATTTAATGAACTTAATACCTGGCCCTGTGTCACCTTTGCCCCTTTTGTTACGTTCATTCGTTCAATCGTACCAGAAGCCCCAAAGGCTAAGTGGCTCTCCTGTTTGTATTCAACGATAGCAGTAAGAGGGATCGGCAAGGAATCCGTCTGTTTTACCGTGTGCACCTGTACGATCTTTTGTTTCGTTTGCTCCGTCTCCTGTTTCGTTTCGACTCCACATCCCGTGATGAACATCAGTACAACGGTCAAAACGACATAGTGCATACGCTTCACGTAGAGTCCTCCAGTAGTTTTGTCATTGTCTTTTTGAATGAAACTGACATCCTATTCTCTCTCGTTATCATGACCTTGCTCAAGCAGACTTGTCTGTAGCAACAACCTGTTCTTCTTTTTTCTTAAAGTATTGACTCACTTGCTTGTTCAGATGAGCGATCAAGGCGATCACGAAAATGACGACACCTGAGGCAAACACGAGATACGGCCAATAAACGGCCTCCAGTAAAATACCGTACAACCAGATCCCAAACGGTACGGCCACTCCGGTAAAAGTGCCGACCACACCAAACATGCTGGCACGCAAATGCTCAGGCGTGTTCAATTGAACAAAGGTAAAGATCGGGATGTTCCCCATGGAGTTGAAGATGGCGGAGACCAATAAAATCCCGACAAACACGCCCGTAATGATCCACGAGGCGTTACTCGTTTCCGGAACAAAAATCGGAAAGATCCACGACATCAAGAGAATCCCTTGCACTTGAATCAAAAGGAAGATTTTATTCTCAACATATTTGCTTACCTTTTTCATAGAGACAATAGCCGCACCGATAATGATCCCTATAAACCAGGAGGACTGAATAAAGGAGAATTGCTCCATCGATACTTTTTCGACTCGATAGGCAATATGCAGCAGCCCCACATACATGAGCGGAGGGAAAATAAAGTTGAGCAAAAGGAAAATCAGGAACAAGTACTTGATAACAACCTGTTCTCGGATATATTGGAAGACTTCCTTGATTGTTTCTGTATAGCTTTGTGTTGTCTCCTGGACTACCTCGGCCTTGCGGAAACGGAGGAACATTTGCAAGATACCTGCTCCGATAAAAGAAAGACCATCAATCAGCAAAATCATTTCCATCCCCATTAAACGATAGGCAATCGCCCCTACCAAAGGACCCGCTACATTGAGAATGGCGCTGATTGCTTGGTATATAGAGTTCATGCTTCCTACTCTGTCCTCATCTACCAGCTCAGGAATGGATGCTTGCAAGGCGAGATACGTAAAAGCCTGAATGGTACTGATCACGAAGGCGTATCCGACAAACAGCCATAGATTCGTGGGAAACTGGAGGAAAAACAGTAAAAACAAGAGAACGAGCGCACCGCTTAACAGCTCGGTGACAATCATAATCTTTTTCTTGTTGTGTCTATCAATATAGGCACCTGCAAAAATATTAATCAGCACCCCTGGCAAATACGAAAAGCCCAGAACAGTTGCAAATGCAGCAGAAGAACCCGTCACATCCGCAATGTAAAGAGCAAGAGCAAATTTGTATACACCACTACCTAATTCCGTGATGAAACGAGTAAAAGAAAAGAGAAAAATATTTAATCCGTATGTTTGGTTGCCCATCTTAACCTCCCTGAATAGTAATCCCTCTAGGTGACGATTTATTTCGGCAAGATGATCCCGCTACACATCACGGACATAAACCCGGAATAGAGCGGAATCCATCTGCCGATTTTCAATACGATGCCTAGGCCACTCTTAGCGTATGACTAGAGGCATTCCTATCAATTTTTTCGCTTCCTCCTCCAAGATCGCTCGCAGCTTCCGTTCATCCTCTCGATATGGCAAAGCCATAAAAATAGTCATTTTACCCGTGGATGTATAAGAAGCCTCAAAGAGAATTCGCTTTTTCCCTTTTATAAACAGGTGATCGTATTCACTTGGTTGACTCTTGTTCTGCTCACCCAGGAAGTTGCAAATCATAGGTGTCATCTGTAAGGATTGGATGAGTGAGTGATGGGAAAGAGGATAGTTCTCCGTTACGTCTGGATTTTGCACGAGATTGGTGAAATGAATGTTGCTCTCCTTTGCGAGATCCAACCGAACTTTCACATACGTTTCCATCTCATCGAGACTCCACGACGGATCAATATGAAGCGGAATATGATCGATGCACTCGCCAAGCACATCGAAGAAATGGTTCCCCATAAAGGATCTGCCAAAGTTCATTAGAAAGATGGGAGCCTTTTGGACTCCATAACTTCTTTCACAAAATCTGGCTAAAAGAGCAATCGGAATCCGCGCATTTTCTATCTCCTGTGGGTTATCCATATCCAGTTCGCAGGTAACAATCGTGTATCCGTCCAAAGCGGATGAAGATGGAAGCTGTCTTTCGATGGACAAAAGACTATTTTCAAATCCGCGAAGATCAAATTCCTCCATAATCTGCTGATCTTCGATTCCGACTGGACCCTTCGTGATTTGCCGGACAAAGTCCCAATACGTATTCCGACCATTTTCCGGGAGTTCTGTGCCATTCTCCAAAGCTTCGTAATGCAGGTTCAAGTCGTTTTGCAGAACCTCGCTGCTAATAAAATCAAAAATGAGATGCGACGCCGGGAATATGAACGAGTACTCCTTCTCGCTCTCTTTCAGCAAGATCACTTTGTATGACAAAGAACCGATAGAATCATCCTGCTTGTAAAAATATTCGCTCTGTAAAAGATGGCGCACCGCTTCTTTTCTTTCTTCCGAATCGCCCGATACATCAACAACAGGGAGTGCAATTTCACCAGGGCAAGGATATTCCTTCCAATATGGCTCTTCTCCCTCAAAAGCCAGCGTGCATCGCAGCAAATGATGCCGCTCTAAGACGTTAAGAAAGGCCTTTTCCAGCGTCCTAGAATCGATCATCCGCTCAAAGCGAATCACAGTTCCCGAAATGTCCTTTTCCTGTACATGATAGCGCTGTGAAGGTGACAGCGGCTGTCTGATAAAGGTCTGCTGATTGATGATCGCCTCCGAATAACGAAGGAGCTGCTGATCAAGGTCGTTGACGAAGCGTTCCTGCCAGGACAAAGATTCCTCCTCATCAAACATAGCCTCTTGGGAAAGATTCTTCTCTTTTTCCCATGCTTTTTGCCCGAGATCCAGATATTGAATGGCGTGCGGCTGAATCGAAGGATCACAAGATCTACGCAATAAGGACAGGATTTCTTGGTGTTTGTCCCGCGCATTTTCCTCCACGTACAGAACAGCTCGGTGCTTGCTGCCGAACGGCACCTCTACATAGTTGCTTCGTACTTGGAAATGGGCGTAGATCAAGGTTTCCAGCTCATTTTTATCGTGCGCTTTTGTGGTACGAATCCGGTTTACGGTATCTACATATCCTGCTAGCGCTCTGACCGTATCGTATTGGAAGATCGTTTGAATCTTCACTTCTATGCCTTCCTTATGCAGTCGCGCTACTAGTTGGATCGCTTTAATAGAATGCCCGCCCAGATCATAAAAATGATCATCCACACTGATTTCCTGGAGGTCGAGCACTTCTTTCCAGATTTCCGCCAGCTTCAACTCCTGCTCTGTAACAGGTGGATTCAGTTGCTTACCTGCCTCCCTGATCATGTCAGGCTCAGGTAATGCCCTCCGATCTATTTTTCCATTCGGTGTTACAGGCATTCTCTCAAGGACGTGGATATACGTTGGTACCATATAGGCCGGAAGGGTAGCCAAAAGCTCCTGACGCAAATCTCTGTTCCACTCAGGCTGCTCCCAGACCAGATAAGCGATCAGGCAGGCTTCTCCTCCCTGCTCTTTTTTGGCCAACACGACCGCTTCCTTCACTCCTGTCTGGGATTGGATCACGTTTTCAACCTCATCAAGCTCGATACGGAAACCGCGTATCTTGACCTGGTTGTCCATTCGCCCCAAATATTCCAGACTTCCATCCGCAAGCCATTTCACCATATCTCCCGTCTTGTAGAGCCTTGAGCCGGAAGTAAACGGATCTGCCAAAAATTTCTCGTTCGTCAATTCCTCTCGATTGATGTAGCCATCAGCGACGCTAATGCCCGCGATCGCTAACTCACCAGGAATTCCCTCAGGCTGCAAATGACCATGCGGATCTAGCACATATACTTTTGTGTTGGCGATGGGCTTTCCGATTGGAACTTGCTGCGGCAGCTCCTCTTGCCCTTCATACGTCCAAGTCGTTGCACAAATGGTTGTTTCGGTTGGACCGTATGCGTTGATGTATCGGCAATGCGCGCTCCATTTATGCACGAGCTCCCAGTTTGTTGCGGAACCTGCGGTGATTAACGTTTGCAATTTCGGGAAATTTTCCGGCTCCAAATACGTCACGAATGTAGGTGGGAGCGTCGCGACCGTTACTTCATGCCGCAGTAGATACTCACTGAAAGCCTGCGAATCGAGTGCGACCTCCTTTGAAACAATAACCAATCTCCCCCCCGTCAATACCCCCATCGTAAACTCCCAGACAGAGGCATCAAAGGAGATGCTGGCAAATTGCAACACTCTGTCATTTTTGGTGATGCCGAGATCGTTGATGAAAAACTGCTGGAGGTTGGCGATTCCGACGTGATGTAGCCTTACCCCTTTTGGCTTCCCTGTTGACCCGGAGGTATAGATGACGTAGGCCAGGTCACTGGAACGATGAAGGGTCTGTACATCAGATGTAACGTCGGTGTATATGCTCCTATCATCAAGATTGATCAACATTGTTGCAGGGAGAATACGCTCTGCGTACGCTACCGTCGGATCATGGACCAAAACAATGCTGGCCCCGCTATCTTCGATCATATAGCTGATCCGTTCGCTCGGATGGTCGGTGCTAATTGGGAGAAAGGCACCGCCCGCTTTTAAAACGGCCAAGATGGCGAGGCTGTAAGCGGTAGAGCGCTCCACCATCACACCAACAACGCTGCCTGGTTTTACCCCTTTCTCACGCAGCACGTGAGCCAGCGCATCAGACTTGTCATCTAATTCTTGATACGTATAGCTACCATCCTGATCGACCACGGCAATATGATGCGGTCCCTTTTTGACCTGTTCCTTAAATAACTGGTCAATCGTTCTCGTTTGATCAACCAGCATCTCCGTGTCATTCCATTGTTGCAGAATGAGAGCCTGCTCCTCGTCCGTGACCATTTGCATGTTTGCAATCGGCTGGTCAGGATTGCGAACGACACCTTGAATCAGCTGATTGAAATGCGCTCGTACTTTTTGCAGGTAGGCATCACTGTAGGCAAGTGCGTTATAAATAAAGTGAACTTCTAATTCCTTCCCGGGAATAATGCACAAGTTGAAGTCGTAGCTTGTTTGCTCATATCCTTGGACATCCGTGATTCCGAATAAACCGCCTTTTCCATCTTCGTCGGATGCCTCCTCCGTCAATGGATAGTTCTCAAAAACCATGAGATGCTGAATCAGGTTTTGTTTTAATGTGGTTTCGGACTGAATATCCGCAAGAGACATGTACTGGTAGCTGCTTGTGGCTGTGAAGAATTGTTGCACCTGCCCGAGCAACTCCGAAAATGTCTGTTTACCTTCACTGCGAATCCGCATGGGGATCGTATTGACAAACAGCCCAACCATTTCTTCTACGCCAACGAGCTCAGAGGGACGGCCTGAAACGACTGATCCGAAGACAACATCATTGGCATAGTTGTATCGTTGCAGCAACAATCCCCAAAGCGAATGAAAGACGATGCTCAGTGTCACATCATTTGATCTCGCTATTTGCTCCAAACGGGCAGTCGTTTCCCGATCAATGCGGAACACGATCGCTTCTCGTTGGTACCCTTTACCGGTTGAAATATATTCAACCGGTAAAGGAGATTGCTGATCAAATCCATCCAGACTATCTCGCCAGAACGAGAGTCCTTCTTGTTTATTTTGCTTACCAAGCCAAGTGACATAGCTACTGAAGGAATACGGTGGAGCCAGCTCAGCCTTCTTATTTTGAAGATACGAGCGATAGATATGGAAAAAGTCTTTTGCGACAATCCCCAAGCACCAGCCATCCATAATAATATGGTGGAAGCTCCACACCATCTTGTATTTCGATTCACTCAATTTCATAACGGTCATCCGAAACAACAGATCTTTCTCCAGATCAAATCTCTTGCTCCGATCCCTTACAAGAAATTGCTCCACAAATGCTTCTTGTTCATTCTGGGTCAGGTCAGAGATGTCCTCGATCTGAATAGCTGCTTCTCTTTGCTTCAACACGATTTGCAGCGGCTTTTTACTATCTTTATAGTGAAAGACTGTTCGCAGGATATCGAATCTCTCAACCAGGTCGCGAAAGCTCTGATCAAGGAGATCAAGCCGCAACGACTCCTCCATCGTAATCACCGTTTGTTCGAAGTGAACCTCTGATTCAGGATGAAGGATAAAGTGATATAGCATGCCTTCTTGCATAGGTGTCAAGCGGTATATATTTTTAATTTGAACACCATTCAAACCTCATCACCAGCTATCATTGAATTTTTTCACCCAGCAGTTGGGAAAGATGATCTAATTCCTCAATGGACATCTCATCGTATGTGAAATCTGTTGGGCTTTGCTCGACTGACTCTTTCGATAAGCAGTGCGTTATGATTTCTACGATCTTTTCTCGATAGGCATCCACGAGGCGCTGAATGATTCCTTCTTCAAACTCTTCACGATGATACGTAAAAGTAAGAGTTAGCTTGCGATTCACGACCATTCCATTCACATCAAGCGCAAAGGAACGAATGGTGGTCGGACTGATTTCTCGGCCCGGTGACAGGGAGGAAGTCGTTATGCTCTCTGATTCCAAGTCTGTATCGAACTGTCCCAAGTAGTTAAAACTGATCTCGGGCTTTACCTGGAACGTTAACGGAACATCGGCTTGTCCCGCAGACAGGTATTGTAAAATGCTGTATCCAACACCTTTGTTCGGCACACGTCTCATGCTATCTTTCACCATTTTGATTTGGTAGCCGAGGGATTCCGATCGACTCATATCCAGTACGAATGGATACTGGGCTGTAAACCATCCGACAGTGCGTGAAATATCGATGCCCTTCACGATCTCTTCTCTGCCATGTCCCTCCAGATTAACGAGCACATGCTCTATCCCCGCCCACTCTTTTACCGCCGAACCCAACGCCGTAAGCAACAAATCATTCACTTCCGTGTTATAAGCCTGGTGGCTCTGCTTCAGCAGCTTTTCTGTGAAGGCTTCATCAAGCTCGATGGTGACATCTGTTGTATCTTGCATAAGCGGTGCCCCATTCGTTTCCGCCTTTGCCAGTGGAGAGAATGGCATTTCCTCGACCTGCTTCCAATATCCGATTTCCTGTTGAATTTCGCTTCCCTGTGCATATTTTTGCAATTCTTCTGACCAGGTTTGATAGGAATCGGTTTTCATAGGCAAAGCAGGTTCTTCTTTCTGCAACAATGCGTCATACACTGTATGGAAATCTTCTAGAAGAATCCGCCATGAGACACCATCGACAACGAGATGATGAATCACGATTAACAAGTGATCTCCAGCTTCTGTTCGGAAAAGGCCGAGATTTACCAACGCGGTATCCGTCAAATCGATCCCTTCCTGAATAAGCTGTGCAGCTTGCTCCATTTCCTCTACGTTTTGCGCCGAAAACTCCTTGACCGTAATCGGAACCAGGCACTCGTCCAGTTTCCGATGCTCCTGGACAATGTCTGACCCATTCATTTGGAATTTCATTCGCAAAGCATCATGATGCTCAATCAGCTTCGTAAATGCTTGTTGAACCAGTTCTGGATCGAAGCCAGCTTCTCTGAACAACATGACCGATTGATTGTAATGATGAGGGTTCTGATGGTTTTGTTCAAAGAAGTTCATCTGGATCGGTGTCAACGCGACTGCTCCCATTACAGGACCTTGATCAATTTGTCTGGTCAGTGTCTGGAGATATCTAGCTGCACTGCGAATACGCGGATTTTGGAACAAGTCTTTCAATCGGAGCTCATACCCATGACTCCTCAATCTCGCAATCATCTGAAGTGCTTTAATGGAGTCTCCCCCAAGCTCAAAGAAGTTGTGGGTCACACTTACTTGCTTAAGCCCCAGCACATCTTTCCAGATGGTGACCATGATTTGTTCCTGTTCATCGGACGGCTCGACAATGTGTTCCTCCACCAAGAGAGAGCGATCAGGAAGAGGGAGTTTTTTCCGATCTACTTTTCCAACAGCGGTGATCGGCATAGCGTCTAGTCGAACGAAGAAAGACGGGATCATGTAATCCGGCAAATCTTTCGCGAGTAGGTCTCTCCACTCATCAGCCGCAAGATCATGCTCTGTCACAATATAAGCGCATAAGTACTTGCTTCCATTTTCTTCTTCTCTGGCGATAACGATTGCTTCCTTTACCTGTTCCAGCGAAAGCAGCTTGCTTTCAATTTCCCCTGGCTCGATTCGATATCCCCTGATTTTGATCTGGAAATCCTTCCTGCCCAGGAAGTGGATATTCCCATCCGGTAAATAGACAGCCAGATCTCCTGTCTTATACATTTTTTCGTAGCCCGGTTCCGCATATGGATTATCGACAAAGCTCTGTCTCGTAAGCTCCTCGTTATGCAAATAACCTAATCCAAGCGGCATACCTGAGATGTAGATTTCTCCAGGGACACCTATCGGCACTCGTTTTCCGTACGCATCGAGTAGAAGGATTTTCGTGTTAAAGATCGGTTTTCCAATCGGGATGCGATCTTCCTCTCCCGTAATTTGATAGGCAATGCATCCGATACTTGCTTCTGTCGGACCATACAAATTCGCTGGAGATACATACTGGTATATTTTCAGGAATTTGGAAACAGTAGACGGAACAATTTCCTCGCCACCGATAATGATCTTTTTGAGCGATTGTAATTTGCCCTGAAGTTCGAGATTTTCGGCTAACTGATTAACGATCACATTAAAAACAGATGGGACGAAATCAGTTAAGGTAATCTGTTCGTCTTCAATGATTCCAGCCATGTAATCAGCCGAGACAGTCATCCCCGTTGTAGGCAAGACTGTTTTTCCGCCATTGGTCAGCGGCCAGAAGAATTGCCAAATGGCACTGTCATATACATGGTTGGTGGTCTGAAGGACAGATTGCGCTGCCTCTTGTCCAAAATAATCATTCATCCAGTTAAAGCGGTTGACGATCCCTCTATGCGGAACGACGACTCCTTTTGGTTTGCCTGTTGAGCCAGAAGTAAAAATGACATAGATGGGGTCTTCCGGCGATACGGACAGATTATGATTTTCCACTTCCGTTGTCAGCTGCCCCAGATCAATCTCGACCAATTTCGCTCCCAAATCCGTTTCCGTAAAGGCATGTCCAGATTCTACGAATACGAACTCGCTACCCAGCTCGGCAATAACAGACTGGAGTCGATCGACAGGCCACTGAATGTCCAATGGTGAAAACGCAGCTCCCGTCTTCATTACACCTAATAACGATACGACCAATTCCAGACTTCTTTCCATAAGCACTGGTACATACTTGCCTTTTCCTATCCCGCGCTTCAGCAGATCCGATGCGACTGCGTTGGCTTTCTCGTTCAATTGTTGGTAAGTGATTGTCGAGCCTTGATAGGAAACGGCAATTCGATTTGGATAAAGTTTGGCTGATTCCTCGATGGCAACATGGATCGGGTGTACCACAGGATACTCTCGCTTTGTATCATTACTGAGCTTCTCCAAAAACTGCACTTCTTCCAAAGACATGAGGTCAATCTCGCCCACAAGAATATCCATGTTTGCAGCTATCTGCCGCAGGACGTTTGTAAAATGGCTAATAAAGCGCTCCATCGTTTCAGGCTTAAATAGGCTCGTGCTATATTCGCACTCCACGAAAAAGCCTTCATTTCTCGTCTCGACATTCATGACGATGTCTAACTTGGATATTTTCGTTGGGAATGGATAAAGCCTGACCTCTACCCTGTTCCAGTCAAAGGCCGTATCTGCCACATTGTCATACGAGAACATGGTGTCAAACAATGGATTCCTGCTTGGGTCACGTCGAACCTGAAGCTTTTCTACCAGGTCTTCCAATGGATAATCCTGATGTTCAATCGCCAATAGTGACTTCTCACTTAGCTCTTGAACAAACTCGCGGAACGTCTTGTTGCCTGCTGGATAGTTTCGCAGAGCAAGCGTATTTACAAACATTCCCACTACATTTTGAATATCGGTATGGTTTCTTCCAGCCACCGGGGTCCCAACGACAATGTCCTCTTGCCCGGTATATTTGGACAGTAAAACGTTGTACGCCGCCAATAGAATCGAAAACACCGTTACGTTTGCTTCCTTCGCCAAGGACTGCAATCTGCGGGATACTTCCGCATCAATCTCGCTTTCGACCGTACCCCCTTCAAAACTTTGAAACTGCGGTCGCGGATAGTCCGTAGGCAGATTCATAACAGGTAATTCCCCGCTGAATTCATCTATCCAGAACTTCTCCTGCTTATGCGACTGCCCCGTCGTCTTGATCTGTTTCAACCAAGCCGAATAATCCTTGTACTGAACGGTGAGTGGTTCTGGATTTTGCCCGTTATACAGTTGATTTAACTCATCAATCACAATGCTCACCGATGTTCCATCTGCAATGATGTGGTGCATGTCAATCAGGAGTAAATGCTTGTCCCCCGCCAATTTGACCAACTTAACACGCAGTAATGGTGCCTGGCTCAGTTCGAATGGCTGAATGAACGTCCGAATGAGAGCTTCTATACGTTCAGGACTGTCCTCTTCGCTAGCATGATCGATGGCAAAATGGACAGAGTCATGGACAAATTGTTTCGGCTCACCATTTACGTAGTCGAAGGATGTACGGAACGCCTCATGCCTTTGGATAAGAGATTGGAATGCGTTTTCCAATGCCACAGAATCCAGCTGCCCGGAAAGAACCAAAGCGCCTGCCATGTTATAGGCCACACTCGTTTCATCGAGTGATTGAACGGTGAAAATCCTTTTTTGTGAAGGAGAGAGCTCATAATGCTCTTGTTTTCCAACCGCCTGAATCAACGGCATTTCTGCTTGGGTCGCTTCGGAAATGACGTGGGCAAAGCTCCTGACGGTAGGATTTTGGAAAACAGCTCGCAGCGGAATCTCTACCTGCCACTCCTTGTTCACTTTGGCAAGAAGAATGGCAGCATGCAGCGAATGTCCACCGATTTCAAAGAATCGATCCAGAACGCCAACTCGCTCGATCCCCAAGACCTCTTGCCATATTTCTGCAAGTTTTCTTTCATTTTCTGTCGCTGGCGCTACGTATTCCTCGGATACCAGCTTAGACAGATCGGGTTCTGGCAAAGCATTTCGATCGATTTTGCCGTTTGGTGTCACAGGCAGCTCTGCCAATTGGATGATAAAGGTCGGTACCATGAACTCAGGCAGGGACTCGGCTAAGAACCCCTTGATTTCGGATGGACTTACTCCCTCATCCGTCGTGTAATACGCGCACAACACAACGGATTCATCTCCCTTTGTCTTCGGGAGCACAATGGCATTGCGAACCTTTTCATGACGTAACAGCTGATTTTCGACTTCACCTAGCTCCACACGGTAACCACGTATCTTCAATTGGTAGTCCGAACGACCAACAAACTCCATATTTCCATCTGCCATCCAGCGGACAATATCGCCGGTCTTATACATGTTCTCACCAGGACGGAAAGGATTTTGGATGAAGCGCTCACGGGTTAATTCTTCTCGGTTCAGATAACCCCGCGCAACACCTGCTCCCCCGATATATAGTTCACCGTACACACCTACCGGCTGTGGCCGCAATTGGGAATCCAACACATAAAATTCTGTGTTTTGCAGCGGTTTTCCGATCGGAACATTTCCGGTTGTCATTTCAGTATCGCCAGCGATTTCGAAGTAGCTGGAATCAATAGCAGCCTCGGTGACCCCATAGCTATTGATGATTTTGATCTGCCCGAAACGCTCGACCAAACGGACAAACGCCTCGCTTTGGCATGTATCTGAACCAAGAATCAGCAATTTCAGATGATTGAGCGGCAATCCATTTTGATAAATGTACTCCATAAAAGGAAGAACAAGTGCAGGTGTCGATTCAAACAAGGAAATTTCATACCTGGTCAACCACTGATAAAGAACCGGAAGATCAATCCTTACCTCACTTGGACAAATCACCAAATGTCCACCATGCAGCAGAGCCCTGCACAAATCCCCTGCAAACACGTCAAAAGAGAAACTCGCCATTTGCAAGAGATTCACATTCATCTCTTCTAATTCGTATTCGTACCGCCATGTATTGGCGACACTCACCAGATTGCGATGCTCGATCATGACCCCTTTGGGTTTGCCAGTAGTACCCGAGGTATAAATGATATAGGCGAGATCGTTCGGCCCGGAGATGGCGTCGAGATTGGACGAATCCTCCCTGTAGCTGGTCTCTGCGTCCAGATCGATAATGGTGCCGCTGAAGTCTACTCCGCTCTGCCCATTTTGGTTGACCAGCATGACCTTTGCGTGACTGTCTTCCAGCATGAACGAAATGCGGTCCTTTGGATACTGCGGATCAATCGGAACATAGGCTCCACCCGCCTTCATAACTGCCAGAACAGCGACGACCATGTTAATCGAGCGTTCTGCCAAAATCGCAACGGAGCTATTTGGTTTTACACCCTGATCACGCAGAGTCCGTGCCAAGCGGTTTGCTTTCGCATTCAGTTCCTGATAGCTGATCTGCTCTTCCCCGTAAGAAACAGCGACTTTCTCTGCATGGCGGATTGCTTCTGCTTCAAACCATTCATAGAACGTTGGATGGAGAGGAGCAGGTATTTGCCTTCTCGCTTGATTAAAGTCGGCAACCACCTGATTGATATCTTCACTGGACAAGTACTCCAAATCAGCTAAGCAGCTCTCATTAGACTGCAGAATGGAGTGAAGAATCTTAGCAAAATGTTTAGCCATTCGCTCAACCGTATCGCGTTTAAACAGATGCGTGCTGTAATCAAATTGGCAAGTGAGCGTTGTCCCATCGTCATGGACATCAAGACTGAGATCAAAGAGGGACACGCCTTTCGGATATTCATACGTCGTCACTTTGAAATCATCTGAGGCCACGTCGTCAAAGGATTCATAATGGTAATCAAACATAGTATCAAATAGCGGATTCCGGCTCAAATCTTTGTTTAGTTGAAGAGCATCAACCAGTTTTTCAAATGGGTACTCCTGATTTTCAAATGCAAGGAGGGCTTGATTTTTCACTTCTTTCAGGAAGTCCTTAAAGGTCTTGCTTCCTGTTGGATAGTTACGGATAGCCAACGTATTTACAAACATGCCGATCATTCGTTCCAAATCAGGGTGTTGTCTTCCCGCCACAGCAGAACCGACAATCAGCTCCTCCTGTCCGGTGTATCGGTAAAGCATGACATTGTAAACAGCCAGCAGTACCATATACAAGGTCGTGTCAGTTTCCCTAGCCAATTGGAGCAACTGTTTTCTGACTTCCTCACCGATTCCCATAGTCAAGCGGTCACCTTCAAAGGATTGAACCGGCGGTCTTTGGTAATCGACGGGGAGCTTCAGCACGGGGAGTTCCCCTTGGCTAAATTGCTCAAGCCAGTACTCCTTTTGCGCCAAGAGCTGTTCTGACTGTTCCCTTTCTTGCTCCCATGCCACGAAATCTTTATACGTCACGCTGAGCTCAGGCAGTGATTCTCCTCTATACGTATGGAGCAGCTCACGAATAAACAGGGAAACGGAATAGCCGTCCGAAATAATGTGGTGCATGTCCACAGCAACAATGAAGCGTTTCGCTGACACTTGGAAAATTTTTGTTCGGATAAGCGGTGCTTTGCTGAGATCAAATGGCTGGATAAAGGTCCGAATCGCCTCATTTACATCCTCTTCGGCCAATTGTTCGACCTCAATATCCAATGGCAGATCGTCATGTAAAACTTGCACGACTTCATTATCCTTGATGACAAAGTTGGTCCGGAAAGAATCATGTCTTTGTACAACCTGTTGCAAAGAGTGGATCAGACGATCAAGCTCCAGCTCCCCATCCAACTGTAAGTAGCCGGATAGGTTGTAGGCAGTTCCTCCATCCAGACCTTGGAGGATGTACATTCTTTTCTGTGCGGAAGAAGACTGATAGTAAGGCTGCAACTCGCATGAACGAATGGGTGTAAAAGCTTGATGCTTTGACGAGTCTACATATTTGGCTAATTCACGTATCGTCTGCGATTGGAAAATTTGATGCAAAGGAATTTGCACGTGGCATTCCTTGTAGATTCTACTGAGCATGACAGTCGCTTGTAAGGAGTTCCCGCCTTGTTCAAAAAAATTATCATCCAGATACATCGGGGAGCTTCCCAAGATTTCCTGCCATATGACTCTGATAGTCTCTTCGGTCGCCGTTCCAGCCGGCTCTACTTCTCTGCCGTTCGAGCTTCTTTGACCGGAAAGCCGATCGGATGAATGGATAATTTGGATTTCTCCATTTCCTAGCGGAACAGCAGATTTCGTTGTTCGCTGCCAATGAGACGGGTTTGCATGCTCGAATCCCCCATCTGCTAAATACACCTGTCCGACCGCACCCACAGGGGCCAATTGCTGATACTGATCCAGGACATAGAGAGAAGCTCGTCCTATCTGATCATCTGGCATATCCTGCAAAAGTTCTGTCCATTCCTCTGTATATTTGCCCAGGTTGCCATTGGATTCGCGTTTCATTTTTTCCATCTCGTCTGGCTGTAAAAGTGATAGTGAACGAATTCTTTCCTGATCGTCTTCTGCGATACGATGCAAAAGATTGGCAAAGTAGACGCCCCACTGGCGAAGAATCTCCGTGGTTACTACCCCACTTCGTGCATCCACATCAACAACAAGCTCTCCGCCCACTTCTGTCACGTTTACAAAAAGATCGTACTTGCTGTAAATGATCCGATTGGGCAGCAGCGTAGCCTTCATTTGAGCGAAAGTCAGGTTGTGAAGCGGTCGATCCATATTGAACAACACAGAAAGCTCTGGCAAGTTCTGATGCGACAAATTTTCAGCTAATGCTGCAAAGGAGTAGGCTTGATGCTTTTCCATCTCCGCAACCGCTTGTTTTACCCGAGACAAATATTCCGCAGCCGTATCATCGCCATCCATTTCCGTGCAAATCGGCAAAAGATTAACGCAGTTTCCGATCAAAGACATTTTGCCGATATGGGATTGACCCGCAGTAGGAATCGCAACCACCATTTTTCTATTGCCAAGAATACGGTGAAGGAAGAGGTTAAAAGAAGCGAGCAAGGTAATAAACAGACTGTTCTTGTTTTGAATGCTTCTTTTTCTTGCCTTCCTTGTGATGCTGCTGTCGATCTTGAAAGTAATTCTCTCGCCTGTAAAGGATGGTTTTCCCGTACCTCGTTGCTCCAAAGGAAAAACGAGCTTGGGGATTGGATTAGCGAATTTTTCGTTCCAGTACGCGAGCGCTTCCTGAAACGCTGGTTTCTGCATCTGATCTTCTTGCCAGTTTCGATAAGCAGAAAACGGTGTAGAAGGCTCGAGTGCTATTGGTCGTTTCTGTATAAGGGCCGAGTAGATATCATCCAGCTCTTTGATAAACACAGCCATGGACCACCCATCCGCAATCATGTGATGGAAGGTGTAGGAAGTCAGGAATTTGGCGGGAGCCAGCTTGATGACACTTACCCGATACAAAGGGTCCTCAGAAGACAGCTCAAATGGCGTGCCTGTTTGTTCCTCCAGCAGCTGATTCTTTTTTTCTTCCTGTTCCCCAGACGAAAGGTGGCTCAAATCCACGAATCGAACACGTACATCCCTCTTGGGCAGAATCACCTGATACTCTCCGTTGGAATCAATGATGGTTCGCAATGCTTCATGACGATCCACCATGGCTTGGACAGCCTGCTCAAACACAGGGATATCAAGCTCTCCCTCGACCTGTAGTGAGGCTGTCTCGTTAAAAGCCGCGGATGCTTCTACGCGATATTTGACTGCAAACCACATTTGTTTCTGTTCTGGGCTAAGGGGAAGCCTCAGTTCTTCCCCCACCCTTTCCACAAGCGTTGATTCGGGCTTTTGCCCATCCTGTCTCGTAAAGTTTGTCATTTCGATAACTGGATTTTGTTTGCGTCCTCCACTCGGAGAAGTTGGCGGTGGCTCCGGCAAAAAGCCTCCTCTACGCAAATCATCAATACTCTCCTTCACCGCTTGGATCAGTCTCTCGATATCCTCATCAGTATGAGCAGTGGAAAGGAAGCAATTTCTGCCCTCCCATATATAAATGCCCTTGCTGATCAGATGATAGAAGAACAATTCGATATCAGTAAACGATACGAAGCGGAACAAGGAACCACAATTAATCATCTGGATTGGAATCTGCTCGTTCTTAAAATACGCGTTAAGCGTTTCTACTAAGTAGAGGGTCTTTTGCGTGATCGCTTCCTGAAGCTGCGGCCCCTGCTCCTTCAAATATTCCAGCGTTGCGATCGCAGCATGCATCGTCAGTGGATGCGTACAAAACGTTCCGCCCACAAACGTCTTTTTCTCAGCGTTTACCGGGTAAGATTGGTCTCCAAAATTCCAAACTCCCCCATCCACTGCATCCATAAACGCAGCTTTCCCGGCTACAACACCGATCGGCATGCCGCCACCCGGAACTTTTCCATAGGTAACGAGGTCTGCTTCTATTCCATACCATGCCTGTGCACCACCAAGATGTATGCGGAATCCCGTAATGATCTCGTCAAAAATAAGGGCAGTGCCTGATTGGCTTGTAATCTCTCTGACTTCCTTCAAGAATTCCACCGGCTGCAAATCTGGACGGCGGCTTTGAACAGGCTCGACTAATACTGCGGCCAGTTCATGAGCATGTTTTTTGATCAGCTCAATTGATTTTGGATGGTTGTAGTTTAAGACCAGGACGTCATCCACCGTATGCTGGGTAATACCTGGTGCCATCGGTATGGCCTTCCCATCCTGGGACTCAGGATCAGCAACAGTCAGAATGCCATCAAATGTACCGTGATAAGAGCCGGAGAATAAGGCGATTTTCGAGCGGCCTGTAACAGCCCTGGCCAAGCGTAGTGCCACCATTACTGCCTCTGTCCCCGAATTGTAAAACGCGACACGCTGCACTCCGGTTAGCTCACTGATTAATTCCGCTACCCTTCCAGCTACATCCGACATTGGACCCAGCGGAGGCAAATCAGATTGAATCTGCTCCTCCAGCTTCTTCATGATAAATGCGGGATTATGACCAAGCAGGTTTACACCGAAACCCATCGTTAGATCGAGATATTCATTTCCATCCAGATCCCACATTTTGGAACCAGCTGATGCTTGCGTAATGATTGGGTAAACCATTTCCTTCCAATACGAACGGAATCCAGACACATTGCGATTGTTGGCATGCACAAATCGGTGCTCTTGTGTATACTGCTTGGATTTCTTTGTCTTTTCCGTATAGCTTTGAATAAATGCGTTCAGATACTCTCTTTGTGTTGGTGTAAAATTGCCTCGTTCACCGATCATCAGTGGCTGATACGGTATAAATGGCTTCTGACGTTCCTCTTCATTCCCCTTGACCTTGACCGGTGGTTTTGCCTCAGGTTTTTTGATCTCGGGAGCAACAGTCACAGAATCAGCGCTTTGTTTTGGCACAAAGCTTTGTTCCTGATTCAACAGCTCCAATTGCTTTTGTAGCAGCGTAGCCATTTGGTTTTGATGTTCAGATAAGAGCGAAATCTGCTTTTCGATAATGGTTTCAACCGCCCCTGTGCTGATCGGGACTGGCATTTTCGTGGATTGCTCTCTCGGCTCTGATTGTAGAATAGACTGAACGTCATTCTGTTCCTGTTCCACAACTACATTTGCTTTCAATTGCTCGATTGCCATCCATTCCATTTGTTTGGCAGAAGCCACAGCCGGGCTACTGGATAGCTCCAATGCGATATGCACTGCTAGCTTATCAACGCTAGTAATGGTTTCAAACAACTCTTGAGCCGGGATGACTACTCCAAACTTTTCCTGAATTTCACGATTGATTTGTACGAGCATAATAGAATCTAAGCCTAGCTCAAGAAAATGAAGGGATGGATCAATTTCTTCTACAGCAAAACCCGAAGCTTGATGAACCAACTCTTTCAGAACTTTTGCGATTGGCGCAGTTCCTATCTCTGACACAGTAGCACCTCTATTTCCGCTAAGAGTATTCGGCTGTTCTGGAATGATACTGATCATGTCATCTGTAATCCAAGAGCGATGCTGATCGAAAGGATACACCGGCAATGGCATTTTTCTTCTCTTTTTGCCATCCCTGTAGAACGCATCCCAGTCAACCGTGGCGCCCTGTACATACAAATCGCATAAAGTCGTTGCATAGGAATACTTCATCTCGGCACTTGCCGTGTGGTACTTTTCCTGTACATCACGCGCGGATTGACTCAACAGATGAACGGTTTCTTCTGGAACGCGCTTTTTCCCAGGTGAGTAGACAAAAACATCTCGATCATTTTCAAGCCGGACCGCCAATCGGTCGAGCTTTTGTTCGAAATCGCTTCGGCTATGCAAAATGAGCGCAATCCGATAAGGAAGCGTTTCTCTCCCAGTATTTGCCGTATAGCACAAATCAGACAGAGAAAGCGGTCCGCAAGAAGATAGAAACTCTCGATAATTTTGAATCAGATGTTGAAGGGCTGACTCGGATTTGGCCGACAAAGTAAACACTTGCACCTCGTCTGAGACTGTCAGCTCCGCTTCATTTACTGGCACATACTCTTCCAAAATGATGTGGCTATTCGTCCCGCTAAACCCAAACGAGCTAACCCCGCATCTCCGAGGATGTCCATCTGTTTCCCATTTTTCCAGTCTGTTTTGCACATAGACTGGCGACTTTTCAAATGAGAAATTCCGATTGGGTTTCTGGAAATGAACGAGGGCTGGCAGCTCTTTGTGTTTCAATTGCAAAGCAGCCTTAATCAAGCCAGCGATTCCCGCTGCTTCATATAGATGTCCAATATTCGCTTTGACAGTGCCGATTCCACAAAACTGTTTCTTCTGTGTATATTGTCGGAATGCTCGTTGAATTCCGTCCAGCTCAACAGGGTCCCCCAGCTTTGTACCTGTTCCATGCGCTTCTATATAGCTAATCGTTTCTGGGTCGACTTGCGCATCCTTCCAAGCGTCTACGATTAATTCTGCCTGGGCCTGTGAGTTCGGAGCGGTAATCCCGACTGTAACACCGTCTTGATTAACAGCGCTTCCCTTTATCACAGCATAGATGTGATCCCCATCCTCGATGGCTTTTTCCAAAGGTTTTAACAGAACAGAAGCTACGCCCTCACCCCAACCCGTTCCATCGGATTGATCGTCAAACGCCCTTGAACGGTTGTCAGAGGATTCCATTCCAATTCCAGCCTTCAGCGCTAGCAGGATCGTTTTGACTCCCCCTGCCAAAGCCATCTCACAATCACCGTTTTGGATAGCCTTGCACGCCATATGAACCGCAACCAAGGAAGAAGAGCAGGCTGTATCCACGGTGACAGCAGGGCCGCGCAAATCAAGCAAGTGTGAAATGCGGCTCGCAATGATCGAAGGAAGGTTGCCTACTGCATAAGAGGGCAAATCCTTGGGACTTACCACTGACAAAAGCCGTTCGTAATCGTATCCCAGCTTGGAGAAGCCGACATACACCCCTACTTTTTCCCCTGAAAGCTTGTGGCCTCCATAGCCTGCATCCTCTAGCGTATTCCAAGCATTTTGAAGGAACAGCCTTTGGTTGGGATCCATTAGCTTCGCTTCTTTTGGGGTGATCGAGAAGAACGAATGGTCAAACTTGTCAATCTCCTCTAAATAACCGCCCTCCACAAGGGTAGGATTACCCAGCTCGCCTCTTATCAGCGATACATATTGTTCCGTGTCCTTTCGTCTCTGACCATGAAGCTCATGGATACAATCTTTTCCTGCCCGGATGTTTTGCCAAAATTGATCCACATCCTGAGCCTGCGGGAACTTACAAGAAATCCCGATAATCGCGATATCCTTTTGTTTCTGTTGGCTCGTTTCTGTCTCTTTTATGTGATCAGTCGCTTGATCGTCGGGGAAGAGACTGCGAGAAAGCCTGGAGATTGTCGGATAAGCAAACAAATCTGTTACCGCCAACATGATCCCCATCTCCTCTTCAATCCGCCCTGCTAACTGGGTCAACTGCATAGAGGAAGCGCCTACGTCAAAATAACTGTCGTTTGGTCCCAATTTATCGGATTGAAGCACCTCGCGGCAAATGGCTAACAGTTGTTTTTCCAATTCTTCGCGCAAGAGAGGTGATTTATCGGTTCTTTCCTCTTTTACCTGTTCGGTGGTTCGGCTTTGCATTTCCTCGGAAACCTCGCGAAATGCTCCGGACTGATACTCCCTAGCCACTCTATATCGTTCAACTTTTCCACTCGTTGTTTTGGGGATGCGCTGAATCGGCAAGACCTCGCTTATTCTCCACCCTGTTCGTTCGTTCAAATGCGTTTTCACTTTTTTAGAAAGCGCCATGAAGTCTTCTACACTTTTCCGGTGAAGGATAAACACTAGAATGTCTTCCTCTTTGGTCTCCTCGTTAAATACCCCGCAGGCAACGACCTTCCCAAGCTCGACTCCTTCGACTTCCTCAGCAATCCGCTCAATATCATGCGGATAAACGTTTTGACCATTCACGAAGATGATGTCTTTTTCACGCCCCGTAATGACAAGACGTTCGTTTCGCATAAAACCCAGATCCCCTGTTCTGAGCCATCCATCAGCCGTCATTACATTTGCGGTGGCAGTAGGGTTGTTGTAGTATCCAGCGGTTACATTCTTTCCTCTAATGTGGATATGGCCAACCGTATCGCTTGGCAGCACATGATCCTCGTCATCACATATTCTTACCTCGCAAAAATCAATGGGGTAACCGACTTCTACTAGGGTGAGCGCTTCTGGATTTGTTTGATCCGTCATCTTGATTGGCTTTCCTATCTGGATAAACCTACGATCCAGAGAAAGCGTTGTAAAATGCAAGTTTTGATCAGGTATCGATACTCCCACAGAGGCTTCAGCCAATCCATAGCATGGGACCATGCTTGTTTTCTTCAATCCATAAGGGCTCATCTGATCCAAAAAATGATGGATCAATTCTGAAGCAATGGGTTCTGCACCATTTAGAATCGCGCGAAGCGTAGTCAAGTCCCACTCTTCTGCCACTTCTGGTTTAAACCTAGACAACACATATTTATACCCAAAGTTTGGAGAAGAAGTAATTGTCGCCTTGTGCTCGCTTGCTTTCTTCAGCCATAGCGTCGGTCGCCTGATAAACAGTGAGGTATGAATAAAATAATGCTGAACTCCTGCGTACAACGGGGCTAAATGGAACGCGATCATCCCCATGTCATGAGTTAAGGGCATCCAGCTTAGAAATGAGTCAGACTCAGTCGTTTCAAGTCTGTTATTAATCGCAAGCACATTATGGACAAGGTTTTCATGCGTCAGGGTAACCCCTTTTGGATCCCCCGTAGACCCAGATGAAAATTGAATAAAGGCCACATGATCAGCAGTAGGATAATAGATTGTGCCCTTCTCTTCTGTTTTCACGGTCTCATCAAGCAGGAAGGACTTCGACTTCAACGATTCCATTTCCGTCAGGTAGTTGTGTTTCCTAAAGAAATCCTCCAGTCGTTTCCAGACACTATCCGTTGTAATGAGATACGGATTGATTAATGTCCGCCAAACCTTTAACAGCTTAAGACGATGCTCTTCGTTATCCCCTACAGAGATAGGAACAGCAATCATTCCACCGAGTAAGCATCCCCAAAAAAGGCAGACAAAAGTTCGAAGATTACTATCTTCAATTTGAAAAACGACCTCATCACCAGGCTTGATTCCACTTTTTTGGAGGATAAATAAATAGCCGATGGCTTCTTCATACAATTCTTTATAGGAAACAAACACCTCATTCTGGTCTCCCAAAATGAAAGTAACGCCTTTATGGTCCTCGTTCTTCCACAATTCCAGCGCCTCTACTAATGTCTGAACAAAATGCAAAGCGTTGTTCCTCCCTTGTCCCATGTTTGATAGTTTCTAGCTTGCCTGATGAGCATAACCACTCAAAATGCTCCCTCTAGCATTTGTAAAACCCAATACATCGAGCTCTACTTTGATCTCCCCACGTGATACAAGAGATGTGAATTTCCCCATTCTGTGACTCGTTGTACGAATCGCCTGTTTCCCGCTTTCTTTTCCGGGCAGCTCGTATGCTGGTACGGGAAAGAAGAAAATAATTTTTCGTTCTGAATATTAGGAACCTTTTTCCGGAAACGATAGCGCCACTTACCCGGAAGAAAAAGCTCAGCCGCTTCTTTTTCTTTCAGCACTTTGAAATGCAACGACCAGATACACGAGTTTTACTTTTATTCCCTTTAATTGATTTTACTTGAAGTGCTAAACTGTAAGAAACCATCGCCATAATGAGATGGGTGATTCTTACCTTTTCCAGGAATGAATGTATCGATCTCGATCAATGATTTTTTTAAATGGCTGGTACTTTTGTCTTCTCTAGTAGTGGAATAAGGGTGACGATTAGTTTAACGGTCACGTTTTAGTGAGTATAGCAGGGGAAATTGGTCATTAATTTGCAAATATTCACGTGGGCTAATATGATAGTAAACAATAAGAATATGAGTGAGTTGGGAATATTTTACTATCCCAAATATTAGAAGACAAGCCTTTAATTATTAATTTTTGCAATTTATTTAAATTAATTTCATTACAATATTACTCTTAACTTATCTTGACGTATATCAAAAAGGCTTTCACCCTCTCTTTCTAAAGAGAAGTGAAAGCCTTTTGTTTTTGTTCGATTACTCTACCGAGTAAACCTTTCGGCTGGGAAGCTCCAAACAATGCAGACGGCCGCCATATACGGCACCTCCGTCAATGCCGATGATTTTATTTTCTCCGTAAAACACATCATGTTTACCGTGCAAATAATTGGTTGGCGTGTGACCAAAAATAACGGTCTTCTCACCCTGGTAGCCTTTATGGAACTCATCACGTATCCACATCAGGAGATACGGGTCAGTCTCTGCAACTGGAGTCTCGGGATGGACACCCCCGTGAACAAAAATATAATCATCGGTTTCATAATAGCTGTCTAAGCCAGCCAAAAATTCCAGATGCTCATTGACTGAAGCAGTAATTTCCAAGGTTTCTGGTGCACCAGATTCCGTATCTGCTGCGGTATGACCATAGCTCGCCAACGTCTTTTGTGCGCCGTTTCGGAACCATCGTTCGATAAAGACTGGGTCTTGCTCGAATGATTTAACCATCATATGATCATGGTTGCCCATCAACACAATTGCCCCTTCTGCATGGAGCTGTTTTACCTTTTCGACGACCCCCTTCGACTCTGGTCCACGGTCTATATAATCACCTAGCAGGATCAATTGATCGTTTTGTGGATCGTACTGAACTTGCTCTATCAACGATTCCAGTTTCTCCAATTCCCCATGAATATCGCTGATTGCCAACAATCTTTTCATCCTGCACCCTTCTTTCGCTGTCATGTCTTTCTATTGTACGCCCCATTTGACCTGATTGCCAGCATGTCTACCCCTCGAAAGCTTGCAAACGTGAAAAAAGCCCAGGCCCAAAAATCAGATTAGGCCAAGGCTATTCCATTTCTTCATGCTTATTTATTCGGCATCTCATTCCAGAACGTAATCTCTTCTACATCCAGACGAGTAGTCGGATGACCAGGCTCTGCGGCTTTACCAACTGCAATCAGCATGACCGTTTCATATTGATCTGGGATTTGGAAAGCTTCCTTGAATTTCTCGCTGTTATAGCCTCCCATTGGCACCGTGTCATACCCTCTTGCCTTGGCAACGAGCATCAATTGCATCGAGACGAGACCTCCGTCTACCAAAGCAATTTCCTTGATGATTGCTCGATCCCGATTTTCATAA
This sequence comes from Brevibacillus sp. BD137, assembly GCF_041644655.1. Lineage (NCBI taxonomy): Bacteria > Bacillati > Bacillota > Bacilli > Caryophanales > Paenibacillaceae > Brevibacillus > Brevibacillus sp. BD137. The sequence goes on from NZ_JAOTNO010000002.1 coordinate 644,823, forward strand.
CGCTTGTTGATGTTGTCGATGAGTGTAGCTTTTACTTCCTCTGTCATGTAGCCTGCTTCTACCGCTTTTTTGTAAATGCTCCCGGCTTGCTTGTAGCCCTCATAATCGGCTAGAACTGCAATGATTGCCGCAGCCTCTACCACCTGCTTTTGGTTAAATGCGATGGGGAGCAGCTTCTCTTTCAATGGCTGTTCATCGATAATCAAAAACCGCCATGGCTGGAGGTTAGAGCTGGAAGGTGCCAAGGTTGCTTCCTTCAATATTTCTTTTAGTTCATCCCGCGAGATTTTTGCTGTTGGATCGTAATGACGTACAGAACGACGCTCCCGAATGACGTCCTTAAAAGCCTTTTGATCGATGACTTTTTCCATGATTCCATCCTCCAGTGATATGGTTGCCATTTAGTAAGTTACTAACTTTATTGCGCAATAACTCGTGTTCAAACTGTACCACATATGCCAATTCACTGGCAATCTTTTTGTATGCAAAAAACGCTTTGGCGAATCACTCACATCCTGTTATGGATGCAAGCGCGTCACCAAAGCGTTTATTCGTTTATTTGTTAAACCGGAGAAAAGGCGGATAGAACGGCTGGCTGTCTCACTGTGTCTCCATTCGGGAGCTCGACAACGAGAAAGCCACTCGCTTCGTCCCCAGCTGTTTCCCATCTCAATGAAAAAGCTTTGCGGCTAAATGCTTCCTCTTCGTCCAAACAACCAAGCATCGACTTCAATGTGGCTGACGTAATCGGCACAGGCACAGCTGCTCCTTGTTCTTGTGGAAGAGAGAGCAGTTTTGGCGCGTCTTCGAAATATTGCACAGTATCGAGGAGCAGAGAAACCTGCTGCCAGCTTAGCGGTGAAACAAAGGCTTCAAACGCCATCTATTCATCATTCCTTTTATTTACGATGATCTCCATCGAACAAATTAGCCTGGACATTCGACGTTTTCTGTTGTCCTGGTGTGCCAGATCCGTCTCCTGAGCCTTTTGCCGTCGCTTCGTCTTTCGGTTCATCCGTCGGCAAAATGGTTTCAAAAGCAACTGCTTTTACCCCACCCTCGATCAGTTGTCGGCCAATGCCACCTTGCTCGTTGACGATCACTTGCTCTGTCTCAACAAGGGTCCATTCGTTCTGCGACGTCCAGGCATAAACCGTTTCCTCGAGGAACATCGCAACAAGCTCATGCGGGTTATTTTTTCGTTTACGAATCAACTGTACCCCTTTGCCTGCGCGAGCCTGAAGTGGGATTGCACCAATGGCTGTGCGTTTTACAACCCCTTCAGCCGTCAACAAGCTAAAGGCACGAGAATCGACTTCCTCAATCGGAAGCATCGTGATGACATCGTCGCCAGGAGCAAGTGCGATTGCTTTTACCCCGCTCGACGCTCTACCCGTTGCGCTGACTTCGCTGCGCTGGAATCGGATGCCCATGCCATCTTTCGTCGCACCGAGTATTGCTCCAGCTTCGTCCGCCACGAATACATTCATAAACTCGTCATCGCCGCCTTTTAGCTTTGCAGCTACCAACGCACTCGAACGATTGGTTTCGTATTCGGACAACGCCGTCTTTTTCATCAAACCATTTTTACTTACATGGTATACATACAGCGGTTGTTTGAAGTTTTCTACGATCGTAAAGCCAACGATCCGCTGATTCTTCTCCAACGGGATGATATTGACGAGAGCCGAACCGATATCCTTCCACTTATCGTCCGGGAAGGCGTTAACCAGTGTGGCGAAGTATTTACCATCCTGGGTAAAGAAGAGAGCAGTGTGAGACGTATTCGTCTCCATGAAATAACGGACACGGTCGCCTTCTTTTACCCCACATGTCTCCAGCGTTCCCCCCACTGATTTGAAGGAGCGCGGGCTTGTCCGCTTGATATATCCTTCGTTCGTCAGGGTTACGATACAATCCTCTGCATTGATTTGCATGGCAATATCGATTTTGATTTCCTCGATCTCGCCCTGGATTTCTGTTAGACGCTCTTCTGCGTATTTTTTCTTGATCTCGTTCAGCTCGCCTGTAATGACTTGAATCAACTTTTTCTCGCTTGCCAAAATCGATTTCAGTTCCTCGATTTCTTTTGCTAATGTAGCCAATTCTTTTTCCAGCTTGACGATATCCAAACGTGTCAAAGAAGCGAGCTGAATGCTCAAGATCGCATCGGCTTGGTTATCGGTGAAGCCGTATTTCTCCATGATGTTTTTCTTGGCATCTGCACGATCTTCCGAATCCATAATCGTATCAACGATCTGACGCAAAATGGACTTGGCGCGAATCAAGCCTTCCACGATATGCTCGCGGCTTTGCTTTCGATCCAGATCATATTGGCAGCGATTCGTGACGACTTCTTTTTGGTGGTCGATGTACGCCCCCAACAAAGCCTTGAGTCCCATCTGACGGATGGTCCCCTCATGAATCACGTTCATGTTGTAATTGTAATAGATTTGCAGATCGGTATTTTTGTACAGGTAGTTGAGAATCGCCTGCTCATCCGCTTCTTTGCGAATATCCACTACGATGCGGACTTTTTTCTGCTCGGCCTCTTTGCGACCCGTTTCATCGCGAACCGCCAGTGCCCCCTCGATTTTGCGCTCCATCACGAGCTCATCGATTTGGCCAACGAGCTTCGACTTGACCACTTCGTAAGGGATTTCGGAAACGACGATTTTTTTGATCTTGCCGCCTTTTGGCTCCTCTACATGGGTCTTCCCGCGAATGATGAATTGGCCACGGCCTGTCTCAAACGCCTTGCGAATTCCGGACAGCCCTTGAACAATGCCGCCTGTCGGAAAATCTGGACCTTTGACATGCTGCATCAGCTCATCCAGCGAGATATTCGGGTTCTTCATCTGGGCCACAGCCGCATCGATGACTTCACCCAAATTGTGAGTAGGGATGTCCGTTGCAAAACCAACCGCGATCCCGGCAGCGCCATTCACGAGAAGATTGGGAAACCGTGAAGGCAATACTGCCGGTTGTTGAGCGGAGTTGTCGTAGTTCGGGATGAATGTAACCGTATCCTTTTCAATATCACGCAGTAGCTCATTGGCCAATGCTGACAGTCTGGATTCGGTATAACGCATAGCGGCTGGCGGGTCTGCATCCAAGCTACCAAAGTTTCCGTGGCCTTGAATGAGCACCTGGCGCATTTTCCACCATTGCGCCATCCGCACCATCGTTTCGTAAATCGCCGAGTCACCGTGCGGGTGATAGGTACCCATCACGTACCCGACTGTTTTCGCTGATTTCCGGTATGGTTTATCGTTCGTGTTGCCTTCTTGGTACATGGCATACAAAATACGGCGCTGTACCGGTTTTAGTCCATCGCGAGCATCTGGGATCGCGCGTGAGAGAATAACCAGATTGGCATAGTCACCAAAGCGCTTTCCCATAATCTCCGCGAAGCTCTGATTAATAATTTGATTGGACAGCATGCTTACTCATCCTCCCCCACTTCAAAGGTGACGTGGTTCTCAATCCACTCACGCCGTGGTGGGACTTTATCACCCATCAAAACGGTTACCAGCTTCTCACAGTGAGCGAGGTCTTCCAGTTCAACCTTAATGAGCTTGCGCGTCTCAGGGTCCATGGTTGTTTCCCATAGCTGATCGGCGTTCATCTCACCCAAACCTTTGTAGCGCTGCACCTCAGCACCGCGACCAACCTTTTTCAACGCCTGTTCCAGCTCGTAATCACTCCAACAGTAGATCGCCTCAGTCTGCTTGCCCTTGCTTTGCTTTTTCACCTGATACAAAGGCGGTTGCGCAATATACAAGTGACCAGCTGCAATCATCGGGCGCATGTAGCGGAAGAAGAAGGTCAAGAGCAGCGTTTGAATGTGCGAGCCGTCAACGTCCGCGTCAGACATGATGATGACTTTATCAAATGCACAGTTTTCGATGGAAAACTCTTCGCCAATATCGGTTTCAAGCACCTCGAGAATCGTACGGAACTCTTCATTCGCCAATACCTCGGATAGCTTTGCTTTTTCCGTGTTCAATGGCTTCCCACGCAGGCTGAACAAAGCTTGGAACTCTGAATTACGCGCCTGCTTTGCAGAGCCACCTGCGGAATCCCCCTCGACGAGGAAGAGCTCATTACGTTTGGAGTCTCTGTATTGCGGCGGAGTGAACTTTTCCGAAATCGATTTGCGCTTTTTCGCGGTTTTGCCTTTCTTGTCGCCGCGCAGGGCTTCGCGTTGTTTGCGTAGCTCTTCGCGAATCTCAGCAGAACGCACTGCCTTGTCAATCAGCAGCTTGCCTATTTCCGGATTTTCCTCGAGGAAGAAGCCTAGCTTTTCGGAAACAATCTGTTCTACGATTGCCCGTGCTTCTTCGTTCCCCAGCTTGTCTTTTGTTTGGGACTCAAACTGGACGTCAGCCATTTGCAATGACAATACACCGAGGAAACCTTCCCGCAAATCGTTTCCAGTCAAGTTCGGGTCCTTTTCTTTCAAGTACCCTTTTTTCCGGGCAAATTCGTTAAAAATCCGGGTCGTACCATTGCGGAAGCCCGTGACATGAGTTCCGCCATCCGTTGTTACAATCGAGTTGACATAGGACACCAATGTCTCTGCATAGCCGTCATTGTACTGAAAAGCCAGCTCGACATAGATATTGTCCTTTTCTCCTTCGAAGTAAACGATCGGATGGAGTGAATTTTTTCCTTCGTTCAAGTAAGAAACGTATGATTTCAAGCCATCTTCGAAGTAAAACTCTTCCCGTTTCTTTTCAGGTCCACGTTCGTCAATCAAAACCATGCGCAGCTTTTTCAGAAGGAATGCCGTCTCACGAAAACGATCACGAATCGTCTCATAGTCAAAGCGAGCATTGCCAAACACCGCATCATCCGGCAAAAAACGTACCGTTGTTCCTGTGCGTTTGGTGTTCCCCGTGATTTCAAGACCGGTAACCGGTTTACCGACATGCTCCGTTCCATTTGCATCCACAACATATTCAAAGCGCTGCTTATGAATTTTGCCTTCGCGGTGGATTTCGACCTCAAGCCATTTGGACAAAGCCACAACGACACTGGAGCCTACCCCGTGCAAGCCACCACTTTTTTTATATCCGCCACCGCCGAATTTCCCACCGGCATGGAGCGTCGTAAAAATAACTTCTGGTACAGGTCGGCCAGTCTTGTGCATACCCGTTGGAATTCCGCGTCCATGGTCCTCTACGCTGACACTGCCATCCTTGTACAAAGTGACGATGATGCTATCATTAACGCCTGCAAGCGCCTCGTCTTTGGCGTTATCTACAATTTCCCACAGCAGATGATGCAGGCCACGCGAGCCCGTGGAGCCTATGTACATTCCAGGCCGCTTTCGAACAGCAATCAAGCCTTCTAAGACCTGAATATCTTCTTCCGTATACGTTAATGTTTGCTGTGTTTCTGTTTCCTTCAATCGCGCTCTCCCCTCTACTCTTCGGACACGTAGAAAAAACGATCATGCCTTTTTTACTGATGGCTAGCGTCGTATTCACCTTTTTTGAGAAACGCCGAGATGATTCAATCCCCTTGAGAGGAACGTTTTCCTAATAAAAGCGAACACTTAATCGCTATTGTACCGTATGGTTCCCATAGTATTCAACGCTAGTAGCAAAATGGGGCAAAAAAGCCACCTCGCCCCTAGCGAGATGGCCGATTCTTCTCAGTATTCCTCGTTTCTCATTCGTTCTGTACATGACAAGCATATTCCATTAATTAGTGTAGCACTAATGGTGAAGATTGGTCAAAATGAAAAACCAAAACATTTGTTTCCCTTTCTCTATTTCTTCCCCCACTGCGTAAATCCTGCTACGATCAAGGAAAATATGCCTCAGGTATTTCCATTCATTCGCTCATAAGCTTTGGACATCCTAGTAAGGCATCGATTCCTGAGGCGAAAAAGGGGGGAATACTTTTGATCAGTGCTACCAAGCCGTTTGTTAAATTCCATAAGTATGATGCTGAGCTAGCTTCTGACGTTCATGCACTAAATTCTGCCGGATACAACAGTGATGATATCTGGGTTTTGAAATGGAATCCTGATAAAAATCACTCCAATCAACGAAACAATTTTTATAAATACAGCACCCATTTTGAAAGTGCCGTCGGTCACATTGACAGCATGGCGCATTTCTTTGACAATGGCGGTAAAGAACTCCGTACCCGTCTCGAAAAGCTAGGTCTTACAAAAGACGAATGCTCGGCATTGGTTCGGGAACTGCAAGATACCGACTATACATGCCTTCTCGTTGTACGAGACCTTAAGGATAACATTATTAAAATGAATGACTGATCAACCGCAAGAAAAAGCCACTGCTTGGGTTCTAACGCCAGCAGTGGCTTGTTTCATTCCTATCGGGATTACTTGTCTTCTTTAATCAGTTCGATGCCTTCCAGCACTTCGTTCAGCTTCGCGTAAACAGTGCTCTCCTCGTCCTCTTCCAATGGTACCATTTCGCCGCCATCCACTTGGAATACGAAGATATCTACTTCTTCATCTTCTTCGCTTTCTTCATCTTCCACAGCTTCAGCCAAGGCAATATATTCTTTACCGTTCAGGTCGAACATAGCCAATACTTCGAAATCCCCCAACGGTTCACCATTTTCATCGTCCAATGTAATGATATCGCCCAACTCTAGGTCTTTGTTCTCTTCTGTCAATGTGTTCACGTCCTTATGCTGATATTCGTACTCTATTTCATCATACCGTTTTTTTCCGGGAGAAGCAAACAGGCGAATAACTCTGCGCCTTCCCTGTCCATGAAAAACAACCTACCACTTGAGGCAGGTTGTTAGCTGATTACTCACTATACTCTTCAAGAACACCTTTTTCAAGCAAAAATGCTTCTTCTGCCTGAAGAATCGTCACGATCGCTTCGCGTTTGACATACATGCCAGCAGATGCCAGACGGCTCTCAATCGCACGAAGCAGTTCTTCAAAATCAATGATCTGCACTTGTTGATCGCTCACAAAAAAACCTCCCTTTTCCCACGCACCTTTTTCATTGTACACGAACAGGTCGTTTCTTCCAACTCCACCATTTTCGGCGAATTGGTTTTAACAAATAAGCGCTCCAGATGACGAGCACAAAGGAAAGAACCACGTACACACATGAGAAAAACAACCACGGTGCAAAAGTGATGTCATCGGATTGATCGAACGACTCGCCTAAAATATCGAACAACACGATGATAGGGTTCATCCCTGCCAACATCTGTAGCTCATACATGCTCCAAACATTCGAATTGACGTACCGTTCCGGATGCGCCTGTTGCAAGGACTCACCGATAAAAAAGAACAGCAAGCCAGTTCCTACCACAAAAAAGAAGGCAATACCGTATGTGGTGACCGTCGAGATCGACGTTCGTTTAATCCAAGTAGAACAGAACAATCCCAGCGACCCGAGAAAAAACATATTCACCGCGAGAAAAAGGACAAGCTGGGCCATTTGTTCCGGGGAGACGCTTCCGTACAGCATCACAATACTGTACAAAGGCATCGAGGCAACCAACAGTAGAGTAGAGAACGCCAAAGACGTAATGAGCTTGCTCAAAATAATCGTGCGCGTCGACAATTGGGTCGTCAGCAAAATATGCAAGGTCTGGCGTTCTCTCTCCCCACTGATCGCTCCAGCAGTCAGGGCAGGTGCCACAAAGCAAATCATCGCGTAGTGTATCCCCGCAGATATCAGAAACAGATCCCGGTTATCCCCTAACGATTCGGCCTTTAAGGGGTCCATGAGCAAAAAGCCCATCGGTATTCCCCCCATGACAAATAAGTAAATCGCTAAAATGAGCATGGTTTTTCTTGAGCGGAATCTTTCCCGCATTTCTTTTACCAAAAGAGGATTGAACAAGAAGTCGCTCACTCCATACCGACTCCTTCCGTAATCGCTAAGAAGACGTCTTCTAAATCTTTCTTGGAATCTCCATAGTAGACGACTGCGACCTGCTCATCCAGCAGTTCTTGAAGCAATTCAGCTTTTTGTTGCTCCGTCCCTTGAAAGTAGAAGCGAAAGCCTCCCATATAATCCGTCAATTGATGCACATACGGAGAGCTCGCTAACAGAAGTCCAGCTTTGTCCAAGTTCCGCAGGGCTCTTAATTGCATACGGCTTTGGCCTGTGTCCCGATTACTGACCTCGTGCACGGAGCCATACGCAATTAATCTGCCTTTTTCAATGACACCAATATCATCACACAGCTCGGCTAGCTCCGGCAAAACATGGGAGCTGATAATAATCGTCTTACCCATTTCGCGTAGTTGCTTCATAATTTCGCGCAATTCGATACGAGCACGCGGATCCAGTCCTGACGCCGGTTCATCCAAAATCAGCACGGCCGGATCATGTACGAGACAACGTGCTAACCCTAGACGCTGTTGCATGCCTCGAGATAATGAGTCGACGAAAGCGTCTGCTTTGTGAGACAAATTCACTAGTTCTAAAAGATCACTTACGAGTGCCCGTCTTTTGGAGGCAGGAATTTTGTACGCTCCGGCATAAAACTCCAAATACTCCACCGCTGTCAAATTGTCATATACACCAAAAAAATCGGGCATGTATCCCACAGACTGGCGAACACTGGCAGGGTCTTTTCGTACATTGTAGCCACAGACAAATGCTTCCCCATCACTCTGTTCCAGAAGGGTAGACAAGATGAGCATCGTGGTAGATTTTCCAGCGCCATTTGGACCAATAAAGCCAAACACCTTTCCTGGTTCGATGGAAAGGTTCAAATCCGTCAACGCTTGCAAATTGCCGTATCTCTTTCCTAAATGAATGGTTTCGATTACCATTTCCGCACCCCCTCTACCTGGAAAATTGGCTCTGGTAGAGCTAATCGTGACGTTCCATTATGGGAAAAACGAAGCAATAACGATTGATTTGGCGTTAACGCTTGTTGGAGTTCTTTGTCGAGGACAAGTCTCGTCCCACGCTCAACAGGTATCCACCTACCACTCTTTTGGTGGAAGTATTCTATCCGGAAAGGCTTAAATGAACTGTGATTCAGTGGTACCGTAATTCGCTTCATATTGATCGCGGCTTTGTCTGCACGCAGCTCAAACGTAATGCTGCCCTTTCCAATCTGCCAAATGTATCCGGTACTATCGAAGTCCCCTGTCGTTTCATACACCTCTGCATCAAGCAAGCCATACGGAAAAGTCACGATGCCTTGTTCATTCGGCTGGAATTGAATTGGCTGCTGAATGACATTCCAGTAATGTGCTTGGTGAGGCACCTGCATTGTCATCAGAGGAAGAGGCTCTGTCGTTGTACCGATGATACTTACCTGATTTCCCTCTTCGTACTCAACGACTCTTTCCCTCATTTCTTTGATTCGCTCTTCCAACGTTTGCAATTCGTTTGATGCTTGTGGTTTTCTTGGCATAAACAGGGGCTCAAGCACACTGTCAATCTGCTTTTCTTCTCCCTTTTTCAAAGGCCCAAGAGGAATTCGCTGAAAACCAATTTCAATATACGTTTGATCGTAGGCAAACTCCGTATTGTTTTTCACGTGCCCTTGCACACGATTCTCATTGATTCGCAAGGAAGCATCAAAAGCCCCCATGTCGTGCTTTACCCCGATACCGATTGCCTGTTTCGGTGTCAAATAGGGTAGATTACGGAAAGAGAGAAGCTCCTCGCCATTCATTAGTCCCTCTGGTCGATAATCATTTCGTCCTACTGTCAAGGGCAGAGCAACGATCGAAGGTTCAAGCTGAACATCATAGTCGTTCTGATCCACCCCTAAAAACGTTGCGGCTGAGCGAACATGAGCCAAAGACTCATCTAATATATCGATCTTGGTTACGGCGTAGCTAGTACTCGTTTTCACTACAGCAGGCTTTCCAATCGCGAATATAGCGACGGTCAAGAAAATTCCTCCCAACGGGATGACTCCCCACGCCCATTCAGGTTTTCTCATTCTTCTTAGAATGAAGTATGTCAATGGTGCGAGTACAATTACGTATCCGCCCCATAACGCCACCATCCAGGTTGGCGGAGGAGTTTGCACTTCAGGAATCTTCTTGCTCAAGTCTAGAAAAGGCCGGGTCATTTGATCCATAAAAAGCTTCTCTTCAAAAATCTTCTTGGCGCCATGCTGGGTCATTGCATTCTGCCACAGTTGTGGATTGAATTGCCACGATGCCAACGGCTCTGCTGTCACATCATAGTTGACAAATAGTAGCAACCCTCTGCCGTATGGTTTTGACACAAATAAGGGCAAGTCACGGTTGTATACACCAATACTGCCTTTTGGCGCAACTTTTGCAATGTCATACTCACTAAGTGCTTGCTGCAGATCAATATTACCAGCTTTTCCGGCTTCCACAGGGAGAATATCAGCAAACCGCTGGATCATCCCATCTTGATTGGGACCTGCGGAAACAACTACGATCCCTCCCAGCTGGATCCATTCCTTGATCGCAGCCATCTGCTGATCATTTATTGTGGAGCCACTATTGCCTGCCAGCGCTAACATGTCTATGTTTTCGTAAATCCATGATTGGTCAGGTAACATTTGTTCCGTGAGATTTTGTACGGACAAGGGACGATTCATTTTGGATTGAGACTGATTGACGGCAAGGAAATGAAATGCATTGCCCTCCTCGCTAATCACCCCAATTGTGCGTCCGTCTGTTGGATATGAGATACGCAGCTTTTCACTTTTGACAACTTGACCGTTTTGCGTAACCTGAACGTACCAATCATCGAGCAATATTTGGGAAGGCATATCAAAGTATACGGTTGTACTCTTTCCTTGCTCGAGCTTTATCGGACGCCGAAGTTTCAATTCATTATTTTTTTTGACTTGTCGCTGCGATAACTCTACAGATCCTGTGAAATCCTTTTCCTGACTAGTTACCTTTACGTTTAGTCTCATCCATGATTCATATTTGACGATACCACTTAAGGGTATTTCGAATTGTATGTCTACGTTGCTCTCTGCCATAGCTGGGCGTATCGAAAAGCTAAGCCATGTGATGACAAAGATTAACACCCATTTCCATCTCATGCTTGTTCCTCCGCTCATTTTCGTGACGCCAAAGAGATAACCAGTTGTTGCAGTTGATCATGGCGTGCGATAAGCAGTAAGTGCTTACCTTTGTTTGCCCAGTTTCCTTTGATCAGCTCTTCCGATGACTGGTTTCGCAATGGTAGCTCGCGTGTCACAAAAGGCTCTACACCCACGTTTACTTCCATCAGTGTTCCATCGGGGTGTGTATAGGTCAATCTCGTATCGGAGCTCCACGATGCCCACTGTCCCACTGCAAGCGAGGTAACTTTCCCTGTTCGCATTTCCATCAGCTGTACTTCACCGGCTTTATTGAAGGCAAGCAAGCTTCCATCTGGTGACCATTTAGGCTGAGAGCCTTCTACAAGCTTCCACTCTTGGAACGAAACTGTGCTGCTCACCCAAATTTCATCGACGCCATTTTTCGAGCGAGTAAAGGCAAGCGAATCATCGTGTTCAGACCAGCTTGGTGAAGAATACACGACCCCTTCTTCTTCCTTCAGCAATCGGCTGCCTCCTATGCTGTAGCTTGTCGGCATCTCCACAATCCATATTCGCGATAATTTTTTATCTTGCTCGACGACAGCGATTTTCTTCCCGGAATTAGACCACGCAACCCCCGTGTATTTGCCTTCGGTTGGCGGCAATTTGATCGTAACTGGCTTTAGTTCCGCGTCGATTGGAATGGTTTTCAGCTCTGTATTATTATGGATATAAGCGAGCTGAGTGGCTTTGCTATCAATATCAACAAGCTCCACGGCCGCTTGTGCTGGCAGCGTAAGTACTTCATGCTCTCGAACGGCAAGAGAGGAATTGTTCCACCACACAAATCCACCTATGGCAAGGATGAGAGCAGCAGCAGCGATTCCGCTCCAAACCAACTTCCCAAGCTTTTTAGGAGCGGCATTTGGGGCCTTTGTCTGTTTGGCTTCGAGATCTCTCATTTTCTGGAGCAATTGTTTTTTCAGGTCTGATTTCAGCTGATAATTGACTGGAACCGATCCGCGCATCTGCTTCAAATGGGCTAGGAGCTGGGTTACAGTTTGATCATCCGATTGATGATCCTGGGGGTGCTTCTCCTCTTCTCTCATTCGGAGTCCCCCCTCTCATACATCTTCTGAAGTTTTTGTAATCCGCGATAAGAAATCATTTTGATACTCGATTCTGTTTTGCCGAGCACCTCAGCTACCTGACTGATTTTGAGGTCAGCAAAGTACCGGAGCATCAACACGTCTCGTTGATCCTGAGACAACAAATCCAGACGATCACGAAGCAGACGAATCTCTTCATTCGTCAGCGCCTGTCGTTCCGGCTGCCATGTGTCGTCCGGCTCTGCTCCTAGAAAATCCTCCTGGTCAACTGGAAACTCCCTGTTTTTCCGCATAAAATCCACATATGTATTGTGAGCAATACGAAAAATCCACGATGCGAATGGACTTGTTCTGCTATATTGCTCGAATTTTTCTAGCGCTTTTAAAAAGACCACGGTGGTCAAATCATCGGCATCCCACGTACTTTGAACCCGGCATCGTAAATACCGATTGACGCGATCAAAATATTCGTCATATAGTTCCGTAAATGGACGAGATTCATAATAATCTCCGGATGATGGCCCCGATGGTTGCTTCATAGCCATTCCCATTTGCGTTTTCCTCGGTTTCTTCCAGACTAAAGCATGTTCTCAGAATGGACTTTCTCCACTACAATCTGAGACTACTCTAACTAAGTAATACGTATTTCTTAGGAAGAAAGTTTCATAATGTGGCAAAGTTTTTTGAATTATTTCCCTAATGCGGCATCTAATGCTAGCTGAATGTCTTGAACAGCCTCGATTCCGACCGATAACCGTACCAGTCCCATCGTGATTCCCGTTTCCTTGCGCTGCTCTTCTGAAAAAGCACGGTGAGACGTCGTAACTGGATGAGATACACTCGTCTCCACACCTGCCAGAGACGGAGCCAGCTTGATCCAGTCAAGTGCCCGGTAAAAATCGTAAATCTTCGTCTCGTCTGCCAGAGCAAAGGATATCATTGCCCCCTGTTTTTGCCTTGAAAAAAAGAAGGTCTCCGTAGGACTTGGGTAATACACCCGTGCAACTGCAGGATGATCACGAAGAAACGCAGCAATCTGACTGGCATTATCGCATTGACGCTCCATTCTCACTGCTAGTGTTTTCAAACCCCGTGATGTCAACCAAGCCTCAAAAGGACTAAGAGACGCACCGTAGTTGACTACGATCTCGGTAGCACGCTTGATTATCGCCTGTGATCCAACCAAAACACCTGACGTCACATCGCTATGTCCACCTATGTATTTGGTTCCACTGTGCACGACAAGATCTGCTCCGAATGAAACGGGTTGTACCAAATACGGGGTCGCAAACGTATTATCCACCATGACGGTTAAGCCAAGTCTTTTTGCTTCCTTGATCCAGTATGGCAAATCTACAACCGTCAATAGCGGATTAGTGATGCTCTCCACGAAAAACAGCCGCGTCGTCGGGCGAACGTGATCAGCAAGCTTTGTCGTTTGCCCAAGCTGGATGCATCCAAGCTCGATTCCAAACCGCGACAGCTCCTTATACAGTACCGCCATAAATTTCATGGGATGCCAGAACGTGATCGCCAGGGGAAAGAACGGCAAGTAAACCCGCCATGATCGCTCCCATACCGGAGGCAGCACTGACACCTCCCTCGGCGCCTTCTAAAACTGCGATTGCATGAGCTAGCTCAGCCTGGTTGGGATTTCCATTTCGGGTGTACAAGTATTCACCTTCGCCGACGTAGTATTGTTCTACTTCTTCCAAGCCTTCGAAGGCAAAAACAGAGGTTTGATAAATCGGTGTCGTTTTGCTCTTTACTCCCTGCAAAGGGTCATGTCCGATATGTACCGTTTTGGTCTCAAATCGCTCTGCCACATTGATCACCCTTTTCTTCCAATCATACCACGCGAGATTGGAAAGGAAACTAGCGGATTGGCAAATGCTCTTCGATTTGTGTTATAATTCGAAACCGAACCACCCAACGATATGATACAAAGGAAGGTGCATAAGATGAGAAAAATGATGACAACTCTGTTCACATGTCTGACGGCAATCGCCTTGGTTACGGGTTGTTCTACAGGAAGCAATCAAGCCGCTCCTAATCAACCGACTACGCCAGCAGAGAAACCAGCATCCAAAGAGCCAGCTAACCCACCGGGTCCAACCGGAGAGAAGAAATACGAGAAGGCTCCGGCTATGCAGATTGACAAAGCAAAAGATTATCAAGCAAAAATATCTACTTCCATGGGAGACATTACGATCGATCTGTTTGAAAAAGATGCCCCCATTGCTGTCAACAACTTTGTCTTCCTCGCAAAGGACAAGTTCTATGACGGCATTAAGTTCCACCGCGTCATCAAAGACTTCATGATTCAAACAGGCGATCCATTGGGATCTGGCATGGGTGGTCCAGGTTACACGTTTGAAGACGAATTGAAAAATGGTCATAAATATGAACCAGGCGTGGTTGCCATGGCGAATTCCGGTAAAAACACGAATGGTAGCCAATTCTTCATTGGTTCTGGACCTGACGTGACAGGATTGGACAACTCTCCGAACTACACGATTTTCGGAAAAGTCACGGGTGGCATGGATGTTGTTCAAAAAATTGCCGGAACAAAAGTAAAGAAAAACCCACAAACGGGTGAACCAAGTGTTCCAGAGCAAACGATTACTATTAAATCCATTGCAATTACAGAAAAATAAGAGCAGCCTAAAGCTGCACACGAAAGCCACTTTCTCAACGGGAAAGTGGCTTTTTTATCGAGGAAACATCTGTTCATGAAAACACTTTCATGATAAATGCTGTTTTGTAAATAGTGCTATGGTACCATTTCCCTCTTGAACCACTCCATTAAGACCGATAGACTTGCAAAAGACCTGATTCGCTTCCGCAATCAAAACGCAAAAAGCGAAAAGGAGTGGTTCACACCATGTTGTCACGAGAAGCGCCAACGCGCTTTTTCTTCTTTTTGAACAGTTTTGGATTGATGCTGCTATGCTTATTTGTCACACCGACAAGTGCAATGGCACCACAACCGGTACCAATCCTCCCTGTTCTCGATAGTACAACGTCGCCATCGGAACAAGTTTCAAAGAAGGAAAAGAAACCAACCATATCTGCTACAGCAGTAAAACGCGAGTCTGTACAGGTTAGTCGTGATAGTCGCCCCAGAGTGGTTCGCAATGGAACAGTGAAAGTTTCGGAGAGGGATATGGAACTGCTCGCCCGGTTAGTGTATGCGGAAGGCCGGGGAGAACCGTATGAAGGACAGGTAGCGATTGCTGCCGTTGTATTGAATCGGGTTGCTTCAGATGATTTTCCACATACGGTACGGGAGGTTATTTATGCTCCCAATGCGTTTTCGCCTGTCCATGACGGCAATTTGACACATAAATTAAATGAAAGTACGAGAAAAGCGGTCCAAGACGCGATGAATGGGAAGGATCCAAGCAACGGCTCCCTGTACTTCTTTAACCCGGATACAGCTAAATCCAAGTGGATTTGGTCACGTCCTGTAACGGTTGAGATTGGTAACCATCGTTTTGCTCGTTAACGCGTTACTCACAGAAAAAGATTTAATAATACTTTATTTTTATTTAATTGATGTTTTACTTTTGCTTGCTATGTTGTACGTGTAAGCACTTTTTCAACGCATTGAGAAAAAGTTCGATTATCTTCTTTGGATGACTTTTTAACGTAAGCATGTTTAGATCGATCATTCAATCTGAGTATGCCTACGCTAATAGCTTTGATTGATTGACTGTTTTGGGTGAGAGCAAACCAGTCATAGAACAATCAGTCGTTCTTTTTCTCAATCGCCCCCAATAATTAGGCATTCCCAACTGGGAGTGCCCCTTTTTTATTCTCAAACCCGTATACAGACATAACACCTTGTCTTTTGCTACAATATACCTGTATGGAAAGGGGGCAGTCCGTTGCGTTTGTACAGTCAAATGACACTCGCAGAGCTCCAGGAGGAAATGGAGCGCCTGCACGTAGAAGCGAAAGAGAAAAAGAAGCTTGGGGATCACTCACAGCTTGCGATCATTACACAAAAGTACTTTATGGCGAAATCGTACTATTTAGGAACAAGTGAGTTCCGAATCGGCAGCAAATACAGCGTGCCTGATTACGATCAGCCGTTTACAATCGATTATTTCAACGGCGTCTTTGCTTGGGGACGTTTCCCTGATTCGGACGAGCAGACAGGTTTTCCAGTTGGAATGCTGGAACTATGGTTCGACTAGAAAAAAGAGATCGGCACTCGCACACTTGTGCATGCCGATCTCTTTTTTCTTGCCCGGGCACATGCCGCAGCAGATGGATATACTAAGAAAAACGAAAGGGAGCCACCCGGCATATGGACTGGATTTCTATCATCCTTTTGGTACTACTGGCGCTCGGTGTTATCGGCAACAACGCAACCGTATCCATTGCCGTTGCGATTCTTCTCTTGATGAGGCTCCTGTCATTGGAACGATATTTCCCTCTACTCGAGCAGCATGGATTACAGCTCGGGATCATTATACTGACGATTGGCATCATGACTCCGCTGGCAAGCGGCAAAATTAATCCTTCGTCTATCTTGGAGATTTTTACAAATTGGCATTCGCTGCTGGCCGTCGCCGTCGGTATGTTTGTGGCCTACCTGGCGGGAAAAGGAACGTACTTGATGTCCCAAAATCCATTGATCGTTACTGGCCTCTTGCTAGGAACAATCGCTGGTGTCACTTTTTTCCGAGGTGTTGCAGTCGGCCCTTTAATTGCAGCAGGGATTCTCGCCTTTATCTTGCAATTTCTCCCGAAGTGATTAACTCCAGAGCTCTTTTAGCTGAAGACCATAGGCCAAAATTTGTTGTGGCGTAACCATTCGGAAGCCTTGCTGTGCACGATAATCAATCGTAAGCAGATCAGATCCGATATAGGCGATCGTTTCGCGATCTAGCAGAAACGTCAAAGAATCGACCTGGTAGACTTCATCCTCGGGACCTTGGCTATCCCACCACAACGCATACTCTACATTCATCCCGCAACCACCGACTAACTCACCGTTGATCCGAATGGGCTTATCTGTACTTGCCATGCGTTCTTCGGCCTCTTTTGTCACTTTTACTATCATGTTTGATGCCACCCTTCTCATGATTTTCCAGCATGCTGAATGCATCATCTCTTTCATGATAGCATACAATGCTTGAAAGGCAGCAGAAAGGACGATCATCTATGAACATCTACGAACAAGATGGGATTTTTGTCGCGGAAACGGAGTTCCAATCGGAGCTCGTTGTCATTTTTGCGAATACGTGGGAGGAAGCCAAGGAAAAACTACTCGTTCGGCTTCTCGTACTAGAAATGATTGGTTGAATAAAAAGCGGGTCGCCATGTTGACCTGCTTTTTTCCATGTGAAAAAACAAGGAGCTACCTATATATGACAGATACGACCGTAACGGAAATTTCCGAGCAACACCTGGTTGCTCACATCAGACAAGCAACGACCAAAGCCAATCGTAACAATGTCACCCGCACACAAGCATACCTCGCCTTTTATCTCGAGCACCAAGAGGTTCACTGGGCGTTATTGGCCCATCTGGTCTCACGAAATGGCGGGTGGAACATGACCGATTTAAAAGGAGAATGGCTCCCGCTTATTATGGACGCACAAGCAATCGAGCCGTTTTTTTGGTTTTTGGAAAGATCTAACTGGCTGATTTTTCACGATGCCTATCCGCAATTGCTTCTGTATGCGGAGATGAAACGAACGGGGACAGATTTAACAAAGCTTTTGGCACCACTTGGTGTTTCAGTCTTTATGCAATCATATTGGCAAGAGTTCCTCGCAACCAAAGACAGCGCACGCCTTACACATGCTCTCATCGTCAATGAACAGCAATATATCGAACAACGTGTCGTACAGAAGCCGTTTACACTAAATCGCATTTTCAGTTCGTTTGCATTCGTTGCTCAATCTACTCTCTCGATGAATCAAGTGCTCATTCCTTATAAAGCGCATTCTACTGATCGCCGGCTTAGTTTGATCGGGTTACATGTTCATCATTTTCCCGACATCAGAAACCGCATTCAGATCGGAAAAACGTTGTATCAGCAATTGTTTGGGGATTCTTTTCGCTTCGAAAAAATGTTCTCCTACTGCTCTCGTATTCCTCATACTGGCTCCCGAGCGGATTATTGGCCGCATTTGTTCACACCTCATCATACTCCTTCTACCACAGATGATGCATACCAACTACGCTTGGATGGACATGAGTTGCTAGAAGGAAGCCCGAAGATATACAGCCCCCGTCTTCAAGATGCATGGGCTGATTATGGACACGATCCGGCAGATGGGGTAGATTGGTTTCGAGATGAAAAATGGCACAAGGTCGTGAAAGAACCCGCTTCACTGCCTTCCATCGACAGTGATTCTTATGTGCGTTCGCTGCAATGGATCGAATACGGAGTCAAACTCGTCTCAGCAATCACGTAGCTTGGAGAGGAGGTCAGCCTTATGGAAAAATGGATGCAAGAAATGGCGTTGAATCAAACAAGTTTTTTGCTATCCTGCCAATTGCCGAGTGGTACCTTTCGCCTTGGCCCCCAACGTGACCAAATCAATCCGTATTTTACTAACCTCGGAATTGTTTCCCTCATCCGTATGAAGGAGCTAGAGGCTGTTCGCGGTCATCTCGATTGGTATTTGCAAAACCTGAATGCAGACGGCTATATCAATGATTTTCGTCTGGAACAGAACAGAGAAATCGATACCGGCACAAATGATAGCGAAGATAGCTACCACACCACCTATTTTAGCCTGCTAGCAGAATGGATACGAGCAACGGGGCATATGGACTGGCTGTATGCCAACCACGCTACACTCTTGTCCCTTCTCCGAGCAGTTGCCCGCCTTCAACAGAAGGACGGTCTGACCTGGGCGAAGCGTTCGTATCGGGTCAAATATTTGATGGACAATTGCGAGGTGGCCAAAGGACTGGCAGATGCTTCGTATTTATTTTCGTTGATCGGAGATGTGGAGGCTGCCGAGGAAGCGGCTTCACGTGCGAGGGCCTGTGAGCTCGGCATCCGTGGAATGTACAGTCGGATTCGCAAGTCGTATGCCATGTATGATCGTACGTATCCCGGCTGGCGAAAATGGTACCCGGACGTCACTTCCCAAGCGTTTCCCATTGTCTACAGTATGACAGATGCCCATACGGCTTCGCTACTCTACCAAAGGATCACAGACGCTTTCCCGCACTTTGATACGTTTCAGACTGGTGATTTATACCCTTGGATGACGATGGGGGTATGCGCGCAGTTGATGGGTGATAAAACACGGGTGAGGACCATGCTCGTGACCGCTACAGATTTGTACATACACGGTCTGAGGTACCCGTACTGGCTGCTTCAAGATGCCGGACGCTATATCGAATTACTACTTGAAGTGGATTCATGAGGTTCAGTTAGGAGGTCCTTTACCCAACGATAGCAACGCTCGAGCTGTTCGTCTGTTACTTGGTCGGAACGATGCTCGAACATGATCTTTACGTGCGGGTTTTCCTTCCGGATGATTGTCAGGTAGTCCTCAATCGGTGCCCACCCTTCTTCTGGTTTCCATTCAGGAAGAACGGGAAAGTGAACGAATTCAACCCCACTCGCGGTCACCTTCATACTCTTCAAATGAATGCTAAACGCATATTTCGTATACGTTTGGATGACCTGGCGCGCATCGAAACACGGGTCGATTTTTTCTTGCAGGAACAATCGGCCCGTATCGAGACAGAGCTTGATCGTTGGATATTTCTGCAGCAAGTCTTCTAAGAATTTTGTCTCATACACATATCGGTTGAGTGCATCGAATTCAAGGACTGGTGTAAAGTGAAACTCCTTGCCTTTCGCAGCCAACCACGCAAACACCTGCTCACTACGTGATTGAAACTCTGCTTCTGTGTAGACTTGCTCCCAAACATAGTCTCGCGTATCATGAAAACGCCAAACATTCCAGTCGACGCTATCATCCAAAATGACAGGCTTCGGATAGTGGAATAAGACATAGGTTGGCGAAAGGAATGCCATATACGCCAGTTCCCTCTCTATCCTTTCAAACGCCTCTGCTCTCGTCTGATCATGAGCATCCATGAATAGAGCATCCCGCAGCTTGGATTGACCTGCACGCAGCGGAAAATGAACACCAACCGCAAATCCTTTTGCTTGTGATTCGCGCTGCAAAATTCGGATATCCTCCTCCGACTCAAATAAGCATGCCTCTATTCCGTAAAAGCCCTCTTTAAAATCTCGTGCGTATTTTGCCTGATCAAAACCTCCGTATTGACCAATCATGAAATTTTTCATTCGAGGGTTTCCTCCGATTTTCCACCGTATAGAAAACGCGGGAAGTCTATCCCCGCGCTTGTTCTACTTTCTTTCAATTTTTGTACCCGAGTCGTGCGTCACTACGAGAAATGGGGTTAATTCCCCTTCCTCCCAATAAAAAGGCAAGACAGAAATCGGTACTTGCCCTTTGGATGCAAAATCATAAGTAAGACGAGCTAACAGATGGGCTCCAGCTTCTCCTGCCATATCCGCCACAATCAGCACATCCTGATGTGGAATCGCGACTCCAAGCGAGTCTCCTTGCTTTTTCTGATCCATCTCCGCCAGAAATGAATCCAGCAAAATTCGGCTTGCCGCGTAGCCGTCTGTCGGACTAATAAAATGGATGTGCTGGCCTCCTACCTCTTGTGACTTCACTGAAAAGGGGAGCTTTCGCAAGTTTTCCATTGCGTATGAATGAAGCAGCTCGCTCGTCCAGCCTGCTTCCTGCAACATCCTCTTCTCAATCAATGCGTAGCCTTCCCCTTGATCTAGCGCGTACAGGACGTACGTATCTGCTGTATGTTCCTTCACAACCCAACGCTCCGGGTACTTGTTGATCATCGAGGCATGGCGCAAAACCGGATAAATGTTAGGCTCTTGACCGATTACTTTCAGTTGTCGATCCAACTTACTCACTCCCTTCCTCGTTTATTACCAAGGCGGATTATCGTCGTCCTCCGTTGGCGTGCTCATTGGGGTATACGCAACGTTTTGGCTTCGCTCTTCGATTTCTTTCACGATATCCGTCAATGCCTTTGGCTTTAAAAACTCAACAGGGGACATGCCACGCTCGAACTGTAGCTGCTCTCCTTCTAACAATACCAAATAACGTCCGTTTACTTTGGCGATATGCAGGTTGGTACCGTAATCGGCCAATAATGTGCGGATCTGCATATGATCCAGCTTGAACTTCAGCTCGACCTCTGGTTGGCGATCTGTAATGATTTGCATCGCTTCCATCACAGTCTCATGCTCCCATTTTTCTGCGAGCTCCCGCTTCGGACTTGCGGCAATGAGTTCGATGGCTTCTTCTTCCCTTACCCGTTCTTCCGACTCTTCGGGATACGTATATTCAATGTGCTGTCTTGCCAATGAAATGACTTCTTCAGAAACGATCTGCGTCATCGTTTGCGGATACTCGATAAAACGCAGAAATTCCTCGAAATACCGTGCGTGAGAGAACTGATGAATTTTCACATGATAAGGATCATTCATTCCCGATTCGATCATATACGGATACATCAGTGATTTCATGTTTTTGGCGTTAATCGCCATACGCACATTCGATATGAGGCTCTTCTCGTCTGTGATGACTGCTGTTTTTTGTTCGAAATCGCATTTTAAAATAAAGACATAGCGCTCATCAATCAGATCGAGCCTCGTCCGGACCACAATCATGACCCCGCCTCTCACCTGAGAGGTTCGTAAATATGACTGAATCAACTCCTGGCAGGGCTCCTTGCTCTCCCCTGGTGTCTCCGCTGCCAACAATCGATTCAAGAGGGCATAGTTGGGGTTCGAGTCCAATGGATGTCCAGGCTCCAGCACAAATTGACCCAGTTTTGTCGGCGTGCCTTCTGTCTTCGGATTCATCTCGACTTTTCTTTTCGCAATCCGGGCGAATTCCCCATCGAGAAAATCTTTCAGTTCGCTTTTCTGATATTCATCATGGCCCAAATAGCGCGTCATCCGCACTTGTTTTATGCCATCCTCTTCTTCAGGTTGTTCCATCAGATAAAAGGATAACCAATCAATTGTAAAATTCATACCCTTCGCTCCTGTCTGCATGTAACGAACTGATTATAGCAAACCTATTGAAAAAAAGGTCAGCTTTTTCAAATCATGATAAGATGAAGGGAGGAGGGGAAAATCAGACAATGTGGACTCGTATGAAGTCATGGTGGAATGAAAAAATACGCGATAAACCATATCGGCCCGGCCACCTGGCAGGACACTATGAAATAACAAAAGTACTGGGGATGGGAAGCTACGGGATTGCATATCTCGCAACGCACAACCCTACAGGTAATCAGGTTGTGCTGAAGCAAGTGAAACCCAGCCTGCGTCACACACCAAAAGGAGAAGCCATGCAGGCGTATGAAAAAAAGGTGCTGATGTCCCTCTCGCATCCGCAATTCCCTCGCTGTCTGGATTCCTTTACTTACCGGCAAGACTCGTTTATAGTCATGACTTATCTAGCAGGCCCGACACTCGAAGACATGTTGTTTGATCAAAACATCGTGGCTGATGAGCAAAAATGCGCCGAATGGATCCGCCAAATCGGGGAGCTCGTGGCCTACCTCCATATGCAAAATGTGATTCACCGCGACGTACGGATTCCCAACGTCATCTGGAAAGGGGACAAGCCGTACTTGATTGATTTTGGCCTCGCCAGGTTCGTTGGTGATCGACCGACATACACGGCTGATACCTTGTCCGCCTACCCGTCTGAAAAACAATTGAAGCGTGAAGTCGCTCCTTCCAGTGATTTGTACGCATTGGGACATTTCTTTTTATTTTTGCTCTATTCCGGATACGAATCGGAACCAGACGCACCAGAAAAAAGCTGGGAAGAGGAGCTTTCTTTATCTCCTCCGATTCGTATGATGATTCGGCGTTTGTTACAAATGGAGACCCCTTATGAGAGCGTTCAGGACTGGATAGAAGAGCTAGATCGCTATTTGATCCACTCCTATAAAAAAAGAGCAGGGCATCCGTAGACCTCACGGATTCTCCCTGCTCTTCTTCGTCCTTCACTCTGCAATCGGCTCTTGTTTCGCCTGTTCCATCTTTTCCTTCAGTTCCCCTGCTTCCTGGCGCAGCACTTGTCGTTCGTGTTTCGTCAGAACTTCTCCACCAACTGTGCCGTTTACCAGCAAATCCTCTTCATATAACCGATCTTTGCGCATGGAAACCTCCTGCAGACAAGTTGTGTGCTTCTTGTCCTACTTTGTTCCAAAGCTGCCCTTCTTATGTGCACGATTTTGATTCCGTTTGGCAGGGCTCGCATTTTTAGCTGGAGCTCCTGGCTTTTGTGCTGGCACGGGCTTTCGTACAGGACGTGGATCTTCCAGCGCTCCGTGGGTCATGAATTTTTCAGCGATAGGCAAGCCTGTTTGCTTGGAAAATTTTTGGATGATGAACTGTTCCTGTGGCGTAACGATCGAAAATACCAGTCCGGCACGCCCCATTCGCCCAGTTCGACCACTGCGATGAATGTACGTATCCGCATCCGATGCAGGATCATAATGCACAATACATTCCACACCTGGAATATCAATGCCACGTGCCGATACATCTGTCGTAATCAACACGGGGAATGCTCCGTCCCGGAATTGTTGCAGGGTGCGGGCACGCTCTTCTTTCGTAGCATCACGGTGCAAGAGTCTGCATGGCAAATTGTGGTAATTGAGCTTCGATACAATCTCGTCCACTTTTTCGATTTGGTTGACAAAAACAATGGAGGAGCGAACATTGACGAGGCGCAGCAAACGACGGAGCGTATCCACCTTTTTGCGTGGATCGGTGACCAAATACATGTGTGCTACTCCTGCGGCCCCTTCTGGTGCCGCTGCACGAATAACGGCAGCGTCTTTTGTAAAAATCTCAGCCGTATGTACGACTTCCTCTGCAATTGTCGCTGAGAATAACAGTCGTTGCGTATCACGCAGTGTTTTTTTCATAACCTCTTGAACTGGCTTGCCAAAGCCTGCATCCAGCATACGGTCTGCCTCGTCGACAACAACCGTCTTCACTTCATGGACCTTTAGCTTGCGCTGCTCAATCAGCTCCAACAGTCTTCCTGGTGTTGCTACGATCAATACAGGCTTCTTTTTTAGTTTCTCGATTTGGCGTTTCACATCGACACCGCCAATAATAGACATCACAGCCGTGTCCTTCCCTGGCAGAAGGCTTTCTGCTTCCCGCGCAATCTGAACAACGAGCTCATGCGTCGGTGCAAGTACAATGGCCTGTACATCTTTTTGCTCCATATTGACTTTCGATAAAATCGGCAATAGATAAGCAAACGTCTTGCCTGTCCCTGTCGGTGACTCAACCAAGGCATCTCGACCAGCCATAATCAACGGAATGGCTTCACTCTGTACCGGTGTCGGTGTTTCCATTTTTCGCTCTCGCAATATAGTCAACAGCGGTGCGCTAATTTGTAAATCTGCAAACGTGGTGCTCACAAAAACCCTCCTGGCATAAAGTCGTGCATTGGGTAAGCTTACCACACTTTGCAGGTAGAATACAGAGGTAAGCCAGTCCTCGTGAGTCAAGGTCCTTTTCTAGATAAAAAAACAGGCGAAATCCGCATTGGACTTCGCCTGACCTTCCTTCTACCCGTTATTGGAATCGAAACGGGTTTCCTGCTTCTCACCCTGGTCTTGACGGTCCCGGCTGGTGGTTTGGTTACGTGTCCCTTTTGGACTTTCCATGTACTCCTCTACTTCCTTTTGAAACTCCGCATCATAGTCACGCACACCTATCACCTCCTCCTCTTATTTTGACCAGGCTGATCACATATTATTTTCCTGAAACCTTTTTCCCGGTCATGCGTCTCTTCATATAGGAATGATAACTCTCGTACAATTTGTTAGATGGATGTGAATAGTGAATGGAGACGTTGTCTCGGACTCGCTCACGCAAGCGAGCCAACCGCAAAAGACCATGGCGTTGGGTTAAGAAATGGATGCTTGGCATAGCCTTAACCTTTACAACCTTGGCTCTACTGGGAATTATTTTTTTATTTGGAACGAAAAACGGCGTAGAATTACGCGAGTGGGCGGCAGGTACTTTGCTGACAACCCAGCACGATTACTGGGCCCCTTATACATTTTTACCCGATGAAAAACTGAAGGAACTAAAGCAGCAAATTACACATCCGACCGTTATCAATTCTGAGGATACAGGCTCAGCCACGGCAGGACCTACTATTCCGCCGAGATCGAATCTGGTAACTGTCACACTTCCAGAGAAACCAAAAGAGCTAATCGAGATCGAGGAAATTGACGTCTCGAAAGGCAGTTATTACTTTAAAGGAAAAATCATGTACATTAGCGACCCGAGCAGAGTACGGCTCGTCGTCACGAATCGCAAGGACCGTGGAGATTTGCTTGATGAGTTTGTAAAGAAAACAGGAGCCATCGGGATCGTCAATGCGAGTGGATTTTCAGACCCAGACGGCTACGGCAAAGGAGCACGAGCTTACGGCGTCGTCATCCACGAAGGAAAGATTTTGCAGGGCTACAACCCGAGAAGCGGAGAAACTGCGTTAGGGCTTACCTATGACGGTAAACTGGTTACAGGCAGCTATTCGGCCGAACAACTCGTGAAGATGGGCGTGCGTGACGCTGTGAGCTTCCGTCCGCAGTTAATTGTAAACGGGAAAAATATGTTTGAAGGAAAGCCTGCCAAGAGCTGGGGCATTCAACCGCGTACCGCGATTGGACAAAAAGAAGACGGGACGATTGTATTTGCAGTCATTGACGGTCGCCAACCCGGGCATTCCATCGGGGCGAGCATGAACGACATGGCGGAACTATTGGCTGAGCGGGGGGTGGTTACGGCAATGGCCATGGACGGAGGTTCCAGCTCCATGATGCTGCACAATGGTGAGGCCATCACGAAGACGTCTTCTCCCTATCATCGAGGCCGCTATTTGCCAAATGCGTGGGCAGTTTTTTAGAAAACGGCGGGGTTGATTTTGAGGAGGTTTCAAATTCTTGGACAAATTGTTTCACTATAGTGAAGACCCGGCCATTACGATTTTTCAGCCTCGTGCGCATCCCTCTCACCCCACACTTGCTCCGGCTGTATGGGCGATTGATGCAGAACGAGCTCCGATGTATTATTTACCGCGTGATTGCCCGAGGATTTGCTTTTACAAAAAAGCAAATTCTGAGCCGGCAGACGTCGAGCGCTTTCTTGGCTTGACGAGCGCTAAAATGGTTATTGCGATCGAAAGCAAATGGTATCCCGTGCTTACACAAACAACGCTATATGAATATACCTTCTCTCCAGAATCTTTTTATAGCTGGGACGAAGGTGCAGGCTACTATTTGTCAGAAGAAACTGTTTCGCCACTAGACGTAAGGCCATTAGGTGACCTTGTACACTGTCTTAGCCGATCGGATATTGAATTGCGCATCACCCCTTCGTTGATGCCGCTCCAGGATTCATTGCTACAAAGCAGTCTGCACTTTTCCATGATCCGTATGCGGAATGCGTCGCTCACATAAAAAAACAGGCAGTCTCACCCGATGGTGGCTGCCTGTTTTTGCTTTTACAATTTAATCGGTGTTTTTGCCTGCTCCAAACTCCATTTTTCAACATCCCACGTCTGTGTAACCCAATCCTCATAAAATTCAGGTTCGTGGCATACGAGAAGGACGGTCCCCTTGAACTCCTTCAAGGAGCGTTTGAGCTCTTCCTTGGCGACGACGTCCAAGTGGTTCGTCGGCTCGTCAAATACCAGCCAGTTGCTTTCACGCTGCAGTAATTTACAGAGACGAACTTTTGCTTGCTCGCCCCCGGACAGAGCGTTCATGTTACGATTGATATGCTCATTTTTCAAGCCACAACGTGCCAGCGCTCCGCGGACCTCATGGTTATTCATGGAAGGGAATTCATTCCATACATCATCAAGTGCAGTAATTGGCTTCGCCTTTACTTCTTGCTCGAAGTAAGCAGGATGGAGGAAATCACCTTTCTCCAGCTTTCCACCCAGCGGAGGAATCACACCCAGCAACGTTTTCAGCAGAGTAGACTTACCGACACCGTTCATGCCGACAATCGCTACTTTTTCACCGCGCTCCAGCTTCACACTAAGCTTTGGCAGCAATGCATGCGAATATCCGATCTCCAGGTTTTCAGCTTCGATGACAAAACGGCTACTCGCTCGGGATTCCTTAAAGATAAACGAAGGTTTCGCAGCCGTTTCCGGCTTATCGATGCGATCCATTTTATCGAGCTGCTTTTGACGGCTCTTCGCGCGACCGGTAGTAGACGCACGTGCCTTATTGCGCGCAATAAAGTCTTCCATTTTAGCGATTTCTTCCTGCTGCTTCTCAAATGCGTCAAAGTGCTGACTGCGTTTTGTCTCAGACTGTGCCAGGAAGGATTCGTAGTTCCCTGTGTAACGATTCAACTTGGTAAATTCCAAATGATAAATCACATTCACGACTTCGTTCATGAAGGTCGTGTCATGGGAAATCAGCATGAAAGCGTAAGGATATTCCTTCAAGTAGTTTTTCAACCACACGATATGCTCTTCGTCCAAGTAGTTTGTCGGCTCATCCAGCAACAGAACAGTTGGTTGTTCCAGCAGCAATTTTGCCAAAAGAACCTTGGTACGCTGACCACCGGAGAGGGATGCAACATCGCGCTCCAAACCGATTGCACTCAAACCCAAAGCGTTGGCGATTTCATCTACTTTTGCATCGATCAAGTAAAAGCCGCTAGTTTCCAGCTTGTCTTGAATTTCGCCCATGCGCTCCAGCAATTCTTCCAGTTCCTCTGGAGATGCCTCGGCCATCTTTTCACCAATCGTCATCAATTCAGCCTCTTGCTCCAACAACGGCAGAAAGGCATCCTTGAGTACGTCACGAATCGTTTTACCAGCTTGCAGCTTGGTATGCTGATCCAAATAACCGTATTCGATTTTGGGCATCCATTCAATACGACCGTTATCAGGCAAGTTTTGGCCTGTCAAAATCCCCATCATCGTTGATTTTCCGGTACCATTTGCGCCTACGAGTCCTACACGGTCATTCGGTTGCAAACGGAAAGATACATCGCGAAACAAAACACGGTCCCCAAAACCATGGGACAAATTCTCTACGATCAAAACACTCATGCTCTATTCTTCCTCCTGATCTGTTTCCTCTATGAGGCTTACAACAAAATTCTTTCAAAAAAAGCAGGAGCGTACCTTGCCACATAAGATTCGCCCGTAAATGCCAATTCGTCCAGCCTGACACGCATATCCTGAAGGTTGATGCTTTCCCCGGCGATATTCAAAATCGCGGCTCTTGTCATCGCCCTCAGAATCATGACTTCTTTTGCCAGCTTGTCACCAAACAGCTTTCCGCTATGCACAATCTCTGAGCGATGATTGTACGATTTTTTTACAAACTGTGCAATCTGTTCACGCTGCAAGGCAGTTTCTCCAAAATAGTACGCCATTCGGACACGCAATTTATAGGTAATCTCGCCTTTTTTGCCATCGGGAACGAACAAAGATTCTAATGCAATCCACAGATCCAACAACTGATCCTCGTAGTTTTTCTTCTCCAGCGAGAGCGCATAGCGCCGAAAAGCAAGGGATGGCAGCTTCTGTTCCACTAATGAAGTAAAAATACCCGCCGTTTCATCATCAAATGAGTACTTGTCACCATCAAGCGATCGCTTCAAATACGTAATACCATACATATTGCCATTGACCGTGATGATGTAAGGAATCGAACAAGTCCCCGTTGTGCACGCTAGATTCAGCTTATTTTCGATTTCTTCAATCCACACCCGATCATCCGTTACTTTCATCTCTTCGTGATCCCCAACTAAAAATAAACTGCTGGGATCTACACGCAAATCAAAGGTTCGCTTGTTCTCGTCCATCTCATTGCGTAAAAAACGAGACGCGATCTCATATGGTCTCTTTGCGCCGGATATGAGCGTGTACGAATTAGGCAAATCGATCCGAACGGGCTGTGCTGTTGTTGAATTGAATACGGGGGCGATTAAAACTGGCATAGTTCTCGCTCCTTCCAGACCAGCAGAGCTCGTTTATTGTTTACATAATAAATATTATGTTCTATAAACAGTATCGTGCCATTCTGTAATTTTGACAACATATCAATTCCTTCTAAATGTGGACATGCTTCCTTACCATACCAGTTTGGAACAACCTCATTATAGAATACCAGCATTTCCTATGATTCGTCATCATGTGTTTACGCCAAACTAGGTAAAGAAGGAGTTGATTTTATGGAAAAGGATCATATTCTAGATGAAAATCCGCATCAAACTTACAATAATGTAGCCCGCCCGCTAGAACAGACTGGCGAACCCCAGCCCGGCTCAAAAAAAGTGAAGCAGCAAAATCATTCTCGCTCCATTCAAACACGAGAAGGATAATGAATGGCACCTGGCTCCATTGCAGTCAGGTGCCTCTACCCTTCCTTTTTTTTACATCAAAAATGATTGAATTGTCCCACAAGGATGCACTATGATAAATTTAGTATCCTTGATGGAGGTTAAGTGAAGATGATCACCATTCCACTTCCGGGCAACCATAGCCCTCTTTCCAATTTGATCAGCTATAGTGTTTCTCCGCTGTACGAGATGGCTGCTAGTTTGTATACACTTGCCCAAGAGACACCTCCCGAGCGATTTGCGCATTGGACGGCAGAAAAAGTAGAGCAGTTTGAGTCTGCCCGTCTTTTAAAAGAATGGGGCTATTTTGTCCCCCTCTTTCGATATGGGATCCCTGACTCATTTGACCCCTTACATACAAAAGGTGTAATGGCTGTCGATGATCAATATGAGTACTTCGTA
Source organism: Brevibacillus sp. BD137 (assembly GCF_041644655.1). Taxonomy (NCBI): domain Bacteria; kingdom Bacillati; phylum Bacillota; class Bacilli; order Caryophanales; family Paenibacillaceae; genus Brevibacillus; species Brevibacillus sp. BD137. The sequence goes on from NZ_JAOTNO010000002.1 coordinate 674,814, forward strand.
ACACTTCCCACCGATCATTTTGTGCGTAGTATAAAACCGATCTTGGAGGAGTGGATATTGCATCACGATGCTCCTGTAGTTGCCTTCGATTTAGAAGAAGATGCCGATTATGTGAAAGGCCGTTTTAGCCTGTTCGTTTCATCTTATTGGCAGCTATTTTTTGAGGCGAATTGGGAGGCGATTGCTCCAAAATTTGTTCGTGAAGCTGAACGGATTTATTACTCTTTACAAGGAATCAAATCCCTTACTACCTATCTGCAATCCATTTCTCCCACAATTACTTATGATACAGAAACTCATCGGCTTACCTGTCCGAGTAATGGTCCTAGCTATGATGCGCAGCATCTGATTTTATATCCTAGCTATTATTATGCACAAGAGCCCACGCTTACGAAAAAAGGCTGGAATGCCCATTTGCTTTATTCCATCTCGGAAGTACCCACTCAACCAAAAACGCCCTCATGAAGGGCGTTTTTCATGTTGCATATGTGCGACAATTAATTTATCTAATTGTTGGCTGATTCTCACGATTTCAGGGTCAAGAAAATTGTAACCTGCATCTTTTGCTGCGCGCTCTAGTTTTAGTCGCAAGTCATCAATCATCCGACTCGTAATTTCCATGCTGCAGACCTCCACCTAACGTTGTCTCCCACTATTTTACATTATTTATGATCAGGTGGAAAGGGGAAGATGTGGAAGAAAAAGCCTTGCACCCATTTCCGGCACAAGGCTTTTTCCACTTCTTATTTCATGACGTGGATCGGACGACCCAGAGCCAATTCAGCAGCTTCCATTGTTACTTCACCCAGTGTTGGATGTGCGTGGATGGTCAGCTCGATGTCTTCGAGTGTTGCGCCCATTTCAATCGCCAATCCGATCTCTGCGATGATGTTGGATGCTTCTGGACCAACGATTTGCGCACCCAATACGAGATTCGTTTCTTTTTCTGCAATCAGCTTCACATAACCTTCGCCTGCATTTACAGACAGAGCGCGACCGTTTGCTGCGAATGGGAAACGACCTACAATGTAGTCGATGCCTTTTTCTTTTGCTTCTTTCTCATTGATTCCAACGCTTGCGATTTCTGGATCGCAGAATACAACCGCTGGAATCGCCTTGTAGTCAACTTCTGCAGGATGGCCAGCAATCGCCTCAGCAGCAACCTTACCTTCGTAGGAAGCTTTATGAGCCAATGCAGGACCTGCTACGATATCCCCGATCGCGTACACGTTAGGAATGCTCGTGCGGCCTTGCTTGTCGACAACGATCAACCCACGGTCAGTCATGTTCATGCCGATATCGCGAATACCGAGTTCATCTGTATTCGGACGGCGTCCAACAGTAACGAGTACGTATTCTGCCTCGATTTTTTGTTGCTCGCCTTTTACTTCTGCAGTTACGATCACGCCGTTTTCTGTCTCTTCCATTCCTTGTGCCAATGCTTTTGTATGGATGGTAACGTCGAGCTTTTTCAGCTTGCGTTCCACCAAACGTGGCATGTCTGGCTCAAATCCTGGCAAGATTTGATCGGAACCTTCCAAAATCGTAACTTTTGTACCAAACTTCGCGAACACAGTACCAAGCTCGATACCGATGTATCCGCCGCCGATTACCACAAGGCTCTTCGGCAGTTCAGTCATGGACAACGCTTCAGTAGAAGACATTACGCGTTTGCCAAACGGGAATGCAGGCAACTCGATTGGACGCGAACCAGTTGCAATGATGCAATGCTGGAAGCGATAACGGTTGACATCATAACCGTGGAATACACGCACTTCATTTTCACTTACGAACAGCGCTTCACCAGGGATTACCTGGATTTTGTTGCCTTTGAAGAGGGAGCCTACGCCACCAGTCAGTTGCTTCACGATGCCGCTCTTCCACTCTTGTACTTTGGCAAAATCCACTTTTACATTTTCCATGGTGATACCCATGGATTCTGTATGTTGTGTGTGCTCATATGTGTGTGCAGCGTGGATCATCGCTTTGGAAGGGATGCAACCTACGTTCAGGCACACGCCACCCAGTTCACCTTTTTCCACGACAGCTACTGTTTTACCAAGTTGAGCTGCACGAATCGCTGCAACATATCCACCTGGACCGGCACCGATTACGAGTACGTCAACCTCTGTAGTAAATTCACCTACTACCATTGTCTCTTATCCCTCCATGACGAGCAGCGTTGGGTTTTCGAGGAGCTGCTTCACGTAGTTGACGAAACGCTGTGCAGGTTCGCCATCAACCAAACGGTGGTCAAAGCTCAAGGACAGGTGCAACATTTGACCTACCGCGATTTCTCCATTTTTCACAATCGGTTTTTCGCTAATGCGGCCAACACCCAGAATAGCGACTTCTGGATAGTTAATGATAGGCGTGAAGAACATACCACCCGCAGAACCGATGTTTGTGATGCTGAAAGTAGAACCTTTCAGCTCGTCAGCAGTCGCTTTGCGGTCGCGTGCTTTCTTCGCCAGCTCGCCGATTTCGCCTGCGATTTGGAAGATGGATTTGCTGTCAGCGGATTTCACAACTGGAACAAGCAAGCCTTCTTCTGTCGAGGTAGCGATACCAATGTTGTAGTACTTTTTAAAGATGATTTCTTGTTTTTCATCGTCGATAGAAGCGTTGAGTTCTGGGAATTTCTTCAGACCAGCTACAACTGCTTTCACGATCATAGGCAGGTAAGTCAGCTTCACACCACGCTCTTCAGCAAGTGGCTTCGCATCTTTACGCATAGCGACAAGCGCTGTAACATCCACTTCGTCGAAGATCGTTACGTGTGGTGCTGTGTAAGCAGATTTCACCATTGCTTTCGCGATTGCTTTACGCATACCTTTCATCGGAACGCGCTCTTCCAGCTCGCCTGCTGTAGGTGCGTGGTGAACAGTTGGAGCCGCTGCTGCTTGTGCTACACCTGTAGCTGCTGCAGGAGCTTCAGTAGTTACTGGAGCTGCCGCTGCTTGTGCAGTTGGTGCTACTGATCCACCAGATACGAAGCGATCTACGTCTTCGCGTGTGATGCGACCCAATTTGCCTGTACCAGGTACATTAGCCAATTGAACGCCTTTTTCACGAGCGTATTTGCGAACGGAAGGCGTAGCCAACACGTGTTTACGGTCAATTGGTGCCGCTACTGCTGTTGCAGTTGCTTGTGCCATTGGCGTTTCCAGAGTTTGGTTCGCATTTGCGCTCACTTGGGAACCGATGTCGCAGCCTGGCTCCATTTTTTCTGCAGCTTCAGGCGCTGGTGCCGCTTCAGCAGCGTGGGAATCGCCATGACCATGGTCTGGCAGGTTCGGAATCTCGCCTTCTACGTCAAACTCGATCAGTGGATCGCCGACTACGGAAACCGTACCCTCGGTTACTTTCAATTCGATAACTTTTCCTTTAACAGGCGATGGTACTTCTACAACCGCCTTGTCATTTTGTACTTCCATGATGACTTGGTCTTCTTCAACGGAATCTCCGGGCTGCACGTGCCATTTGACGATTTCGCCTTCATGGATACCCTCGCCGAGCTCCGGGAGTCTGAATGTAAAACGACTCACAGTATCTCCTCCTTATAACACTTCGCCATAGTAGTAAGCCTATATTTCCCAAAAGAAGGCGGAAAGCTTTCAACTTTTCCGCCATTATGTCTGTTTCTCAATTAAAAATCGAGGACTTGTGTCAGACCATCTACTACGCGTTTTACGTCAGGCAGCCAAACATCTTCTGCTTGAGCAAACGGGTAAACGGTATCTGGTGCTGTAATACGCAGTACTGGTGCTTCGAGGTGCAGGATCGCACGCTCGTTGATTTGCGTGATGATTTCAGCCGCAACACCAGACGTTTTTTGTGCTTCTTGAACCACAATCGCACGATTTGTTTTCTTCACAGAAGCTACGATCGTATCGATATCGAGTGGGCTGATGGTGCGCAGGTCGATTACTTCTACTTTTGCTCCACGAGCTTTCTCGATTTCTTCTGCTGCTTTCAGGCTGGTATGCACCATCGCACCATAGGTGATGATGGTAACATCGCTACCTTCTTTTACTACGTTTGCTTTGCCAAGTGGAATCGTGTACTCGCCTTCTGGAACTTCTTGACGGAAGGAACGGTACAGCTTCATGTGCTCCAGGAATACAACTGGATCGTTGTCGCGAATCGCGGAGATCAACAGTCCTTTTGCATCATATGGGTTGGAAGGGATAACCACTTTCAGACCCGGAGTTTGCAGCATCAAACCTTCCAAAGAGTCCGCATGCAGTTCAGGCGTTTTTACACCGCCACCAAATGGGGAGCGGAATGTAATTGGGCTCGTGAAGCGACCACCAGAACGGTAGCGCATACGGGAAGATTGGGATGCTACAGCATCAAACGTTTCAAATACGAAACCGAAGAACTGAATTTCTGCTACTGGACGGAAGCCGTTGATGGAAAGACCGACAGCCAAACCGCCGATTCCGGACTCAGCGAGTGGCGTATCGAATACGCGCTGCTCACCGAACTCAGCTTGCAGACCTTCTGTTGCACGGAACACCCCGCCGTTGTTACCTACGTCTTCACCGAAGACAAGAACGGTTTCATCGCGCTTCAACTCTACGCGCATTGCATCCGTAATGGCTTGAACCATTGTCATTTGTGCCATGGCTTATTTCGACTCCTTCGCCAGGAATTCTGCCTTTTGCTCTTCGAGTGCAGGCGGCAGTGTCTCAAACATTACATCGATCAGTTCGCTAACTTTCATCTTAGGTGTTTCGTCCGCTTTTTTGATTGCGTCCGCAACAGCTGCTTTCGCTTCTTCGATGACAGCTTCTTCGTCTTTTTCGCTCCAGAGGCCTTTTGCCTCTAGGAACTTGCGGAAACGGATCAGTGGATCGCGCAGTTCCCACTCGCTTTGCTCTTCACCTGTACGGTAACGAGTTGGGTCGTCACCAGCCATGGTATGAGGACCATAGCGGTACGTCATTGCTTCGATCAGAGTCGCACCTTCGCCATTCACGCCGCGCTCTTTTGCTTGTTGAACCGCGTAGTAAACCGCGAGAATGTCCATACCGTCAACGCGTTCGCTAGCAATACCAGCCGCTACTGCTTTGACTGCGATATTTTCAGAAGCCGTTTGTTTTTCGAACGGCAGGGAGATCGCATAACCGTTGTTTTGGGAGAAGAAGATAACAGGCAGTTTGTATACACCTGCAAAGTTCATACCCTCGTAGAAGTCACCTTGGGAAGTTGCACCGTCACCAAAGTAGTTGATCGCCACTTTCTTTTCACCGCGCAGCTTGTAACCCATTGCAACACCTGTTGCTTGTGTACATTGAGCCGCGATGATGATTTGTGGCATCAATACGTTTACACCTTCGGGAATTTTGCCACCCTCGATGTGTCCGCGGGAGTACAGGAATGCCTTGTGCATAGGGTAACCATGCCATACCATTTGTGGAATATCACGGTAGCTAGGCAGGACAAAGTCTTCTTTGGAAAGAGCAGCCTCAGAACCGATCATGCTTGCTTCTTGACCAGCTACTGGTGCATAGAAACCAAGACGACCTTGGCGGTTCAAGCTAATTGCGCGTTGGTCCCATACACGGGTAAATACCATTTTACGCATCAGTTCACGCAATTCATCATCGGAGAGCTTCGGCATCAAGTCAGGACGAACAACCGTACCATCCGGGGCAAGAATTTGCAGCGGGGCGTTGTTCTCTGTTTGTTCAACAGCAGTGGATACGCTCATCACATTCACCTCGTCACTAGAATAAGGGGCTTCCTTTTCCGCGTTGCCCTTTGTCATCTATCTGAGCATCTGCTCAATAAGCGACGAATGCCATTCGCGGGCGGAAGTGACCCTGATAAAATCCAGAAGAAAGTTGCATGGTGCAAGAAAGGGCTTACAGCGCCGTTTGCAACACCCTGTTATATTGCAGTCAAAATACCTGTTTAATGTGTTACAGTATTGATATTACAGGGTTTATTTCCTCTCTGTTATCATTTACTATATAAGCTGTATCAGTTTTTTTCAAGGCTTAGTTTTTTATTTGAGCAATCAGGGAGTGTGAATCGATGTCTGATTATGTAAAGCGAACCATCATGAAAGAAGAAGTGCCTAGCATCCACGTGGACACTCCCCGCTCGGTCAAAGTATACCTACCGCCGGGGTACAATGAGCTTCTTTCTTACCCTGTTGTGTATTGCCAGGATGGGAATGACTTTTTTACGATGGGACGAATCGCGACCATCTCCAATCAACTGATTCTGGAAGAAGGTATCGAACCCTACATCGTTGTCGGTGTCTCCGTCGATCGCAACAAGCGCACAAGCGAGTATTCTCCATCGGGGTCGAGAAATGCAGCCTATCAGCGATTTTTCACCGAAGAACTGATTCCTTACATAGAGGAGCGTTATCCTGTGCGCCGTGATCCTGGTTCACGCATACTGGCAGGAGATTCTTTGGGTGGAACTGTTTCTTTGCATCTCGCATTGGAACATCCCGATCTCTTTCCACAAGTACTCGCGTTGTCCGGGGCATTTTTCCAAACAACACTCGATCCACTTTTGAATCAGGCCAGTCTTTCCTGGCTGCGAATCTGGATGGTCGTCGGCCTCGATGAGACTGCTGTAGAAACAAGCGCGGGTACCTTCGATTTCGTGCACTGGAATCGCGAGGCAAAACAGATTCTTGAAGACAAGCAAGCAACCTTGTCCTATCGAGAAAAACCAGGGAATCACGTCTGGGGTTTGTGGCAAAAAGAGCTGCCAGATGCCTTGCGCTACTTCTTCCCACCTCCCCGTCTGTAACCATTACGAGCCATTGATTTCTTTGATGTCCTCGTACCCGTAGTAACGGCCATCCACCAGGAAAATGCCTTGGTGGTTGGCTTTTTCAATTTCGCCCGCAACCTGATTGGCGTCGTTTAGGACGATGTTGACAATCTTGCTCTCGTCCCGTTTCATTTGATTGAGAATGCGTTCTCGCTCTTTAGCCGAGATCATATCCATCCCTCTTTTCCCCTATGTTGGATAGCTATAGTATTTCATTGGCGGCTCTGAATTACACACATGTGAGTTAGCCGAATGGAACCAAAAAAAGCCTCGCCGCTCTCCAAGTTTCCGGATACGGCAAGACTCTTTTTTATTGTTCGATGGTTGTATATTTAAAATCCCTACCACCAAACGGGTTGATCAAAAATCCTTTGACTTTGTCAGTTTTTATATACGGTCTTGCGCCATAATACACTGGGGCAATCGGCATTTCCTCCATTAAGATGGTCTCTGCCTCACGCATGATCGCATTACGCTTCGTCGAATCTTTTTCCAAGTAACTTTGGACGATTAGCTCCCGGTATCTGTCGTTTTCCCAAGCAGCGTCGTTCGTACCCACTGTTTTGTCTTTGAATATTTCCAGGAAATTGATGGGGTCGTTAAAATCAGCACCCCAATTTCGGTAGGCAAACTGATAGTTTTTGGAGCGCTTGTTTTGTAAAAATACTTTTTCCTCCAAGCCACTGATTTTCACATCCACACCCAAGCTTCTTTTCCATTGATCTTGAAGCACTTCAGCCAGCTTTTTCTGACGATCGTCACCTGAACCATACGTGAATGTCACGGTAGGCATCGTCGAAAGCCCCAGCTCCTTTAACCCTTCATCCAATAACTGTTTCGCCTTCTCTACATCCTCTTGAAAATAGTCATTTCCGCTAAGTTGCATGGAGGGCGGAACCCATGCAAAAGCCGCTGGCACCCCTGTCTGCACAATTCCGTCTACCAAAGGCTGCCGTTGGATCGAATACGAGAAGGCTTGTCGAATCTTTTTATTCGTAAATGGGGACACGGTTGTATTAAAGGTAACTGCAACTGTGTTCGGATACGGCGCCATTACGATTTTTCCTTCCTCCTGCAAGGCGGGAATCACGTCGACGGGCAACACGTAGCTTGGATGCCCTCCCCAATCCAAATCGCCAGAGTCAAACAACGCTTGAGCGGTATTGGTATCCGTAATCATGCTCCAGACGATCTTGTCGAGCTTCACAGCTTCTTTGTCATGATAATTCTCGTTTTTCACAAGAACCAATTTGTTTTTATGCTCCCACAGCTCCATTTTGAATGGGCCGTTGCCTACGTAGTTGTCTGGAGACGCTGCCCAATCCGGATGTGCCTCCAAGGTCTTTTTATGTAAAGGAAACAATGTCGGGAAAGCCGTCAATTCATAAAAAAACGGAGCTGGCGAATTGAGCTTGACCTCTAATGTAAAATCATCTAGTGCTTTAACCCCTACGCCTTCATGCGATCCTTTCCCTGTGTTAAATTCCTCTGCCCCTTTAATGAAATAAAGCATATAGGCATATTCGGACGCTGTCTTCGGGTCGAGATTTCTTTTCCAGGCGAACTCAAAGTCATGGGCGGTTACCGAATCTCCGTTGCTCCATAACGCATTTGTTTTCAATTTGAATGTGTACGTCGTCAAATCCGCGGATACCGTATAACTGTCGGCGATTGCGTTAGCTATTTTTCCATCCGGTCCATAGCGAGTCAGTCCTTCAAAACAGGCAGTAATGACATCAAAGGAGGTACCATCGGAAGCAAGTCCGGGATCCGCTGTCGGAGGCTCTCCACCGTCTGCGTTCCAATTCAATACCATCTCTTTTCCCGTTGGCTGCACTGTTTGAGATGCCTGATCATTTGGTTTCTTCGTTACCGCCGTTTCACTTGTACTACATCCCGTAATAACTTGAAGCAGCAAGAAACAGCTCAAAATGAAGCTCATCCTCTTTCTCATCGAGACAATCCCCCTTGATTCCATTCGATTCCATACACCAGTAAATACTATTGCTTTATCACACTACTATGATAACGCAAGTGTAGGAGAAACAAATCAGACGGTATGGCGAAAAACAGATCGTGTATAGACTCTTATTTTGTACAAATTGTCTAACTATTTAGAATTGATGGTTGAAGCAAAGAAAAAAGCCAGTCTTCCCTTCGACTGGCTACAAGCGTTTGATACAATTACACCGTTACCAATAATTCCTCTACTGCTTCCACAACGGTCTTGATATGTTGATCGCTAATGTGTCGATGCGTCGTAAAGCGAATGACATACTCGTCAAAATCGACCGCGAGCACTCCTTTTTCCTCCAAACGTTTCAAGAAGGCGACAGCTGTTTGTCCAATCGAGCCCGTATTCACCAGCACGATATTCGACTCGACTTGCTCCACCTGAAGCGATAGCTGGCGCAAGCCTTTCGCCAATTGCTGTGCCCGTTCATGATCTACTGCCAATCGTTCGGTCATTTGTGTCAGAGCAATGATGCCCGGCGCTGCCAAATACCCTGCCTGACGCAACCCCCCGCCTAATTTTTTTCTCCACCATCTCGCTTCTTCGATAAACGCACGTTCACCAGCCAAAATGGAACCAACTGGAGCACTCAGCCCTTTGGACAAGCAAATCTGAACGGTATCGGCATAAGCGCTAAGCTCACTGACTGCAACACCTTGTGCCACAGCCGCATTGAAGAGACGCGCACCGTCCAAATGAACGGGAACACCGTGTTTTTGCGCGATCTCATAGACGCTCTTCATTTGCGCAACAGAGATTACCGCCCCGCCCGCGCGATTATGTGTATTTTCGAGACAGATCAATTTTGTCCGAGGAAAATGGATATTGTTGCCCCGAATCGCCCTCTCTACCTCTTCTGCACGCAGAGCACCGCGTTCACCAACCAGCGTCCGTGTTTGCACGCCAGCCAATGCCGACATTGCGCCGCCTTCATAGTAAAAAATGTGCGAATCCGCTTCCGCAATGACTTCGTCTCCGTTGACACAATGCGTCAAAACAGCGACCTGATTACCTTGCGTGCCACTTGTTACGAACAGCGCAGCTTCCTTTCCGAGTATTTCAGCCGCGATCGCTTCCAAACGATTGACAGTTGGGTCCTCCCGGTAAACATCATCCCCAACCTCCGCTTCCGCCATTGCTCGAAGCATCTCCTCGGTTGGCTTCGTAACGGTATCACTTCGTAAATCGATTTTCATAAATCATTCTCCCCCACCCTGTTGTCATTCTCTAGACATACGTAACACTTTCAACATTGCATCCTGATTTCCCTCTTGCTAAGATGGAGGGGTAACTTACATACAGTTAGGGGATTTGACCTGTGAAACTAAAAATCACTCGTAACGCTGCCAAGCAATTGGCTCCAATCATCGAGCAAGAAGAAGACAAAGAATTGAAACTGCGCGTTTATATTACGCACGCTCACGGTGATCATGCACATTACGGACTCGCTCTGGACAAGCCAACAGAAGAAGATGTTGTGATCTCTACCGACAAAGAGATCGATGTGATCGTGAAAAAGGATGAGCCATTGCTGGATGGCGTCGTCATTGATTACCTCTTCTTGCCAGAAGAAGGTTTTGTGATTACGAACCCTTCTAAAGGTAACACAGGTGACCACTAAGCATGATACAGATAAACCCTCTGCTTTTTTACAGGCAGAGGGTTTTCTTTGATGAGTAAATTCTTATTCGTCAGTAGCCATGGTGTACAGCACTGCCGGTAAACCTTTCAGCAGCGGTGAAGAAACGTCATCAACCTGCGTCATAACAAGGCGATGGACTGGACGTGTCATCGCGACATACAATAGCTTCGCGTCCCATTCATTATTTTGATAGGCGTCCACATCAAGCAAAATGACCACATCAAACTGCAAGCCTTTTGTTAAAAAAGCAGGCATGACGGTTACGCCCCCCGGAAATTGGTTATCCTTGCTGCCTAACAGAGTCAGATCAGCTATCTTGCCTTGCAGGCCTTTATGTGCTTTTTTACTCGCTAGGATCGTTTTCGCCACGATCGCAATCGTTTTGAAGCCTTCCGACTGGTAGTCTGCCACACGCGAAGAGATGTCCTCCCACAGTTGCGTTCTTGAACGAGCCTTGACCATGATTGGTTTTTCACCATGACGCAAAACCGGTTTTGCCAATACCGTCTCGGGCAATTCAATTTGCCGCAACACTTCGTTAGCACAGCGCATAATCTCAATTGTCGAACGATAGCTTTGCGACAACGTATAATAGGAAGGTAACAGCTGTGCAAATATCCCCTTGGTCAACTCTTCCCAGGCATGAATTCCTCGGTAGCTATGAATGCCTTGCGCAATATCTCCCACGATCGTGAGCGAGTTTCGCTTGGTTGCCAATGCGATGACAGCTATTTCTAACGCACTCAAGTCTTGTGCTTCATCCACGACCGTATGATCAAAATGCTCCGCCTTATTCATTCCTTCCACAATATGCTGCAAGTACAGCAATGGCGCGATATCTTCGGGCTCCAATCTCTCCTCTGCAAACAGCGCAGCACTTGACTGAGTCACATCACGCACAACTTCGTCTGAAATGTCAGCAGGTGCGAGTTTGCGCAGCAATTCCTCATCAGCAATCAGCTCGCGATAAGCTGTGAAGATTTCCAGTCTCGGAAACGAAGTCAGGTACGTATCCAGGATTTGCTCCAGCATTTTCTCGAATTTGTACAAGCCTTCTTTGTCCAAATCGACTTTTCGTTCTCGTAAATGGGCAAATAATTGCTTGTTCATTTCTTGTTTTAAATGCTTGCGAAGCGCTTCTACTCGTCGATGATACGGCATATTGGCGAATTGCTCCAAGAAGCATTGGCGAATAAAATCACCCGGAATGGAAAAGACTTGCTTTGTTTTGTTGTATAAAAAGCTGAGTTTCTTAAAAGGGATTCTCGTTTCGACGATATGCCGAATGTATTGCTCCAGCGCCTCCCGACAAGCGAGCGATCCTTTGAAGCGAAGCCTGTTTCGCGTCATTTCTTTCTGGCGCTCGTCCTGCCCCTCTTCGAAGAACAATTGAAGAGGCTTATCCGGACTCACGATTCTCCATCCTTTTGGTAGCAGAGGCTTCACGAGACGCGCTGCCCAATCTACAAAGGTAGACTGTTGAACGTCATCGACTCCCAACTCCGGCAAAACCTCGGATATATAGGTAAGAAACATCCGGTTTGGCGCAAACACCATGAATTTTTTGGACATCATGGAATCCTGGAAGTTATAAATCAAATAGGAGAGTCGGTGCAGCGCAATGGTCGTTTTTCCGCTCCCCGCTACTCCTTGCACGACAATGGGCCGTTCTTTTTCCGCCCGAATAATATCATTTTGCTCGGATTGAATGGTAGCGACGATGTCTTTTAGCCTGCTATCGTTCGCCTGATTTAGATTGGCTGCCAAAAATTCATCGATGAAGCCCTCCTGCAAAAACTCGTCAGGATGCCCCATTTCGCGGTTAATTGTTTCTTTTACCGCTCCATCATAGATGCCGACGATCTTTCCGTCTTCAATCGCAAAATTACGCTTTAATCGAACTTCACCACGCACGATCTCGCGCCCCATCCGATAAAACGCGTCTTTGCTCTCACCAGAATAATAAAGACTGGCGATAGGCGCACGCCAATCCACGACGACAGAATCAAATGTATCGCTGCGTACAATTCCCCGTTTTCCTATGTAGACCTGATCCAGCTCGTAGATTTCATCCTTCAAGAAGTCCACTCTGCCGAAATAAGGCTTCTCTCGCCCCTGATCTTCCAGATAGCGCAAATCCTTTGCCTTTTTAGAGTTAACGACCTGTTTCACATAGTCATCGGTTGCCTCGCGAATTTCATTGCGAAGCTGCTCCATTTCTTCATCAATAGCTGAAATGGTTTCATCCAGCTTTTTTTGTTCCCATTCATAATCACGATGCTGTGTACTCACCTTCATTCCCCCTCACATGTATCGTGTATTTGAACGTATCAGGACCATTGCCTGGCCAGCCATATTCCAACCGCACATGAAAGTAGACCGACTCCCAAACTGAGAAGAGCATATAATGTGCCCCGCAACAGATGTCCTTCTCCCCAAAAAGTGACCACTTCCAAGGAGAAGCTAGAGAAAGTCGTAAATCCTCCCATGACACCCGTTGCAAATAAGAGATAGAGTGTTGGAGATAAAATGCCACGTTCTTTCCCCAGCACGAACAAGATGCCAATGATCATGGATCCACAAACATTGGCGATCCAGGTTCCCCACGGCCATTCCGGCTGATTTGCGAGTAAAGACAATAGGTAGCGCACAAGAGAGCCAACTGCTCCGCCAACCGCCACAGCTATCCACGCCATCGCTATCCCTCCCTGGCTATCAAAGCGTTATGTATGTCACAGAAAAAGACACCCTAGCGTCAAGCGAGGATGTCTGTCGTATCAGTAATTGTTATCTTACTGTTTTGGCTTATTTTCTTCAAGGTCTTCCACATAACGGATGGAATCCAAATTTGCTCTCAGTGAAAGCTTAACGGCGTCAATGTACTTTTGGCGCAATGCTTTTTGCTCGAGCTTTTCTTCTTCGGTTAAACCTTCTTCGCGAGATTTTTTGACCAATTCGTTAATGCGTTTAATTTCTGCGTCAGATACCACTGCTGGTTCCTCCCACTCTGTAGTAGTGCCGCTTCATTATACCACATTCGAATGATCTCGCAAGACAGCCGAACACTTACGGCATATCAGGCATGATCAGAGTCTGACCCGGATAAATCCAGTTGCTATCCAAGCCGTTCGCTTCCTTGATTTCTATGATATAGTCACGAACATCCGTATGCTGATCTGAGTAGCGAACAGCTAACGACCATAGACTATCTCCGGATTGTACGGTTACTTCTATGCCTTGTGGCTCGTCCATTGGCGAAGCAGCAAACACTAGTTCGGTCAACAAGTAAAAAAAGAGAGTAAATGTAATAAGAAACAAGAGTGCTTGACCTCTCGTGATACCAAAACGAACACGACGTTCTTCTTTTTTCTCGAAACGATTACGTACTGTCGATGAATTCATGATAATGGCCTCCTTGCAAACATACGTTCTGTTCTCTTGTAAGCTCATAATAAATGAGAACATATGTTCATGTCAACAACGAAACGAACTTATGTTTGTCGAACGCAAGCTCCCATGGTATAATATAGGAAAATATGTTCGAGAAATCAGGGGTGTCTTTCTATGTCAAAATTATCGAGTAGACAACAAGCCATCATCGAGTTCATACGAAAGGAAGTTCGTGATAAAGGATATCCGCCTTCTGTACGTGAAATTGGAGAGGCAGTTGGACTCGCTTCCAGCTCAACGGTACATGGTCATTTGGCACGCTTAGAGAAAAAGGGCCTCATTCGTCGAGATCCTACCAAACCTCGCGCCATCGAATTGCTTTCAGATGAAGATCGTTTTCAAGACAATTTCGAAGACTCTGTCGTCCGTGTGCCAGTAATCGGAAAAGTAACCGCTGGACAACCCATTACAGCCATTGAGGATGTAGAAGAATACTTCCCGCTTCCAGACAATATCGTGACTTCCGACAAGGTCTACATGCTGCGCGTCTCCGGGAATAGCATGATTGATGCCGGGATTCTCGACGGAGACTACGTCATTGTTCGCCAACAGCACGTAGCGAACAATGGTGACATTGTCGTAGCCATGACAGAAGAAGATGAAGCGACCGTCAAAAGATTTTTCAAAGAAAAGAACCACTTCCGTCTCCAACCGGAAAATGCCACGATGGAACCGATTATTCTGGAGCATGTCACCATTCTTGGTAAAGTCATTGGTGTCTATCGCCTCATTCACTAGTTTCCACGTAAAAAAGGACAGCCTCGGCTGTCCTTTTTGTTTTCTATCTGTTATCTGGCGATAAAAAACCAGATGATCATCGTAACTTGCAAGATGACTTTTACGACCGCACTGCCCAAAAATCCGATCAGTGAGCCTACCCCCGCTTTCACTGCTCGCTCCATCGATTGCTTCTGCACCATCAACTCTACGAGAACGACGAATACGAACGGCAAGATCAGCATACCAAACGGTGGGAAAACGAAAATCCCGAGGATAATTCCGGCAGCAGCAGCAATGGACGACCACTTGGACCCCCCGTACTTTTTCACGAAGTACATGTTCGTCAGCAAGTCAGCACCGTAAAGCAGAATGCTTAGAACGACCATTCCCCACCAAAAGGATGCCGGCAATCCCGCTCCCGGATCTGCAATGAAAAAGTGATAGAGCAAAAAGCCCCCCCACAACAAGATCGTATCAGGTAAAACGGGTAAGAAAATTCCTGCGATGCTTAGCAGGAACAATAACACAACCACGACCCACAAAAATATTTCCATCCACTACACTCCCTTCATTTAGGTATACGAGTGATTACCAATTTCGTTGCGCGCTTATTCACTTTTGTCTACACTATTTTAAAAGAAAGTAGACATGGGGGTAGTTTCATGAAAAATTGGCATGATCTCTCTTACTTGAGCAGAGGAACGATGCGCCAAAAAACGGCATGGAAAGCGATTCAACAGACGCATATCATGGAAGTACTAGCCGATTACCGTCCAGTGCTTGCCGGAACCATCCCATTGGACATTGATGTTGAGCAAAGCGATCTGGATATTATTTGCGAGAGTCATGATCTGGATCAGTTTGAGCAGGTTGTTCGTAAAGCGTTTGGCTGCTCAACCAGCTTTGAAGTGACACAACTTGATCTCAAAGGGATTCCCACGTGCGTTATTTCGTTTTTCACAGCTGGCTTTTGGTTTGAATTGTTTGCTCAACCGGTTGCAGTCGAAAAGCAAAACGCCTATCGTCATATGGACATCGAAGCACGATTGTTACATATAGGGGGCTTGGATGCGTGTATACATATCAGGGCTCTGAAGCAAGACGGCCTCAAAACAGAACCTGCATTTGCTCGATACTTTCATATTCCAGGTGATGATCCGTATGAGGCCTTGTTGCATTTGGAGTCGTTGACCGAACAGGAATTACGCCAAAGAGTTCAGCTCCTACGAAAGGATTAATCTGCTAG
Organism: Brevibacillus sp. BD137; assembly: GCF_041644655.1. Classification (NCBI taxonomy): domain Bacteria; kingdom Bacillati; phylum Bacillota; class Bacilli; order Caryophanales; family Paenibacillaceae; genus Brevibacillus; species Brevibacillus sp. BD137. The sequence goes on from NZ_JAOTNO010000002.1 coordinate 690,690, forward strand.
CAAATCTATCAACTTGCTGGAATCATAAGGGGTAAACAGCGACTGGCGTTGCAACCGATCATTAAGGAGGGCATACTATATGAATTGGCTGATGGAGATACCGTTCCCCACTGGAGAGAATCGGATAGAAACAAACGTCGACCTCTCATTTAAGAGATTCGAGTCAAGTGGGCTTCAGGAGCCTCCCGATTTTATCCATGATATCGTCCTGCAATGGGCCATCGCCCCTTTCGTTGTTCATGAGCATACTGCTTATCGGATTGCGGCCCACAACGATCCCGAGATAGAAGCGTATGCTTCCGTCAATTTCACAAGCCTGTTTACTAACGTACGGGGAATATACACGAATGGAAAGATGGAGGAAATCAGGCTGGAGGACTTAAAGCCGAATATAAAGAGTTCTTTTATCGAATCGGTCATACATACAAGTAAGATTGATCTTCTGGTAAGCGATTTTTATCTACAGGGAGAATGTGAGCGTAGTAATCGACTAAGCATAAAGCTGTTCCAAATAGACAGGGATTCCTTTTTCAAGCAGACTACCTACCTTCCCCAACCCGATCACAAAAGGCTCTGGGACTTTATGAATAGACCATTCAAAACAAGTGACGAGGTCTCCATATCCCCCACGAACTGGGTGCTCAGTGACGACCTGCTAGAATCCCCCTTTCTCGTATTTCTCTCACGCTATGCAAGTGAGGTTGTTTTAACGGTGAACGAAAAAGATCAGAATGTTACTATGGTTTCATTTAAAGAGTAATCAGGGCACTCAGCTGGCCGACGTAACCAGCTTCCTGTTCTCAGGATTACCGACTTTTTGTTTTTTTGTATTCAGCTTTCGTCTCTCGTTAGCATAAACTTTTCTTCATTCGAAAATTCATCAGCTTAGTGCTATTGCGTTCAACGATTTGCGATTTTACTACGATGTACCCTTTTCTTTCAAAAAAAGGTCTAGCGGTAATACTCGAATCGGTTTCTATTTCGATTAGACCTAATTTTTTGGCTTTAGATTCAAGTGTGTCTACCAATGCTGAAGCAATTCCTTGCCCCTGATGCTCTTTATGAACAAATAATCTATCCAGGTAACCTTGTACACTCATGTCAGAAAAGCCCATGATATAACCATTCATTTCAGCAACATAGGAAATATTACTCGTTAAAGCTTTCAACCAGACCTCTTTCCTCTGCTTCAAATCCGCTAGGGAAGCCCAAGCATTTACTTGTTCTTGCGTGTAGTCTTGCTTATTTATAGTATGTACGGTCTCATAAAATAAAGTGATGATCTGGTCAATATCCGTCTCATGAAATCTTCGAAGTAGCATGGAAACTCCCCCTAGAGTATAACGTGGCTACCGAATCATGCCGGTAGCCGCGTCTCGTTTTTTTATTGTAGCATCGTTCCCCCGATAGTTTACGTTCATTTATCTACATCGATATGTACTTTTCGTTGCCTTAACAACCACACCGCATTGTTGCGTCCAACAATTGGGGGGCCGTTCATTTGCGGTCTGCTTTTTTGTAAAGAAATGAAAGATCACTTTACTCCACTGATTGAACCACCGAATGCCGTGATGCCATTCTGGACAATACAAACACAGCAATGATGGCGATGAGTACGCCGAGTACGCCGAACCAGGTAATGGATGCTAAAGAAACACGGTTAACGATCAGCCCGCCAATTCCTGCGCCGACAGCCATGGCAAGCTGCATCATGGAACTGTTCAAGCTCAGCATGACGCCCGTGGATTCAGGAACAAGCGAAACTAGGTTAAATTGCTGCGCGGGAGCGGATGACCAAGCGGCAAAAGACCAGAGGATCAAAATGGCGAATACGGGAATGACCGACTGTCCGACTAAAGATAGCAAAATCAACGAAATGACGTGAAGCACCATCCCAGAAACGAGCGTGTATTTGATGCCCCGTTTATCCGCACTGTAGCCGCCGACTTTCGAGCCAATCAAACTGGCAACGCCGAACACGAACAGAGCTGCGCTAATCAATGATTCATTTAAATGAGTTACCTCTAGCAGAAAAGGGGATAAGTAAGTATAGACGAGGGAATATCCTCCCAACCAGAAAAAAGTAATCGCTAAAGCAACCAAAACCTGAGGTTTTTTTAACAAAGCAAATTGTTTGATCAGAGGGATAGGCTTGTCGCCCTGCATACGTGGTATAACTGCAGCAATGACAAGCATGGCCAAGCCCGCGACAATCGCAATGGCCAGAAATACCGCTTTCCAGCCAAAAGCAGAGGCTATCATTCTGCCCAGCGGGACGCCGATGATGAGCGATGCGGTAATGCCCATGGTGACGTTCGCGATGGCGCTGGCCTGCTTACCTGGCGGAGCAATTTTGGCGGCGATACTGAGCGCGTTAACTGTGACCACCCCGGCGCCTAACGCCGTAATGATTCTCGCGGTAATGAAGAAACCAAAGTCAGACATTATAAATGTCAGCAGGTTTGCGGCAATAAAGAGGCCCAGCGAATAAAGTAGGAGCTTAAGTCGGTCCATTTTGGCCGTCAGCGCCATCAAAATAGGAGTGCCGACCGCATAGGCCAGGGAATAAACCGTAATGAGCTGACCTGCTGCCGCAACATTTGTTCCCAACGTTTCTGCAATCCGGTCTAATATTCCGGAAACGATGTAATTGGATGTTCCAACTAAAAAGCTGATCAAGGCTAGAACGTAAACTTTCCAAGTTCTCTTCATCATTCACTCTCCTGCTGTGTTTTATATAACTATCTTTTTGTCGATAACGAAAAAACGCCACGGCTGCATGTTAGTAGCTAAAGGAGCCAGCGCGGAGCTTGCCGTAATGTTTCACTTTATTCCTCCCGCAAAATCTTGATCTAGGGATCATAGTTACAAACCGACATGGTTCTCTCCTCCTTTTGAAAAAACGGCATTCAGCATTTTGTTTCAATACAACACCAGTTGCTTGAACAACACTTGTTGTATTTGTATGCTATAATAGCAACCGAATGGTACGCAATCAGCAATAACCATAAACCGTTGTATAGACAACACCATTTCTATCATGTCGTTTTACTGGGGAGATCTTAACCATGACCATTAAAAAGAATGAAGCTGATCCCCGTGTGATACGTACACGGCGACTCCTTCAAGACGCTTTTGCTTCATTAATTCAAGAAAAAGACTTTGAATCGATAACCGTTAGGGATATTGCAGAGCGAGCTACTGTTAACAGAGCGACTTTTTATGCGCACTTTGTAGATAAATTCGAAATTCTTGAGGCCAGACTAATGGAATCATTTATGACAATCATGAATCATAGAATAAGCGGTCACGAAGTATTGAATGAAGAAACAATTCAGAGTATCTTTCTCGGGGTATGTGAATTTCACATGGGTCTAAGCACTATGTGCAAAAGAAGAAATACATCGCTTGTACCTGTATTTGAAATTCAAATAAAGGAAAAAATTCAAACGATACTTCTTTCCTTTATAGACAAAGACAAGATGCTATCGACTCCAAACCAGCAATTCTTAATAAATACAGCTTCTGTCATGTTAAGTTGGGGGATGTATGGGGCGGCTTACGTTTGGAACAATGAGGGGTGTCTGATAAGTGCGGAATCATTCGTTAAACAGTCTTTGCCCTTAGTCATGAACGGAGCCAAAGAACTGCTGGGATAGGTCCTTTTGTTGTGTATCACAATGGATCATCCCGCCATTCTTGTGTGCTGTACGACGATCTGGCCTCAATCTGTTGATCATCCTTCCCGATCGTCGACTTCCACAGCATCTTTGTCTTGCCAATTCTGGATGTGACCATCTGGGTGGATTAAAAAACTACCAGTCTTTATAAACTGGTAGCACATAACTCATATATTGTGATAATCACATTTGATCATTTTGTAGCTGCTCTTCTCATCGACAGCCCCCGATGGCACGAAGCTGTTTTTCTGGTTCACCTACTGTGTCATTTCAAACCTTTTATGCGTGGGAAGTAAGCGGAAAACGAAAATGTTCTGTCTCCATTTTTAACGAGGGGCGAACAAATAAGACATCATCGGTCGTTGTCATCCATGCAGATTGGATCTTTTCATTCTCACTATCCGGCATAAAGTGAAAATGAATGATCGTTGTCTCAGCAGTTATCAAATGAGAAATGACCGTTTCTATATCAACTGGTTTTTTACTTACAACATCAAATACATGCAGTTGGTCATCTTCTCTTTCAAATAAGACAATCACATCCGCCTCTTCGAGATAATAGATCGCATCCCGAAAAACAAGCAAAAAGTAAAACATCAACAGATGCTCGCTATCTTTGATGCCTAGTCTCGTTGAAACGGGGATTCTTTTCGCAGCAAATTCCTTCACAATATCAAAATCAGCCTTATTATCAACATCCAGCTTACGCAAGACCGATTTTTGTTCCACTTGCTTTTTCAAATCGGTTGCCAATAAACGAAAACTACTTTCAAGTACTCTCTCAAATCCAAACTTCGGATAAAAATCGAGCACAGTATCATTGGCATACAAATATATAAAATCGTATTCCTTCTCGCATATTTCAAGAATATGGTTCATCAATTTCGCTGCCAGCCCCTGGTTGCGATAGGCAGGATGCGTCATGACCGTTCCGATTTGAAGTGCCTTGTAGTCTTTTCCATTGGATGTCACGATCATCTTACTGGCAGAAGCGTTCGCAATAACCTGATCCCCATCCAAATAGGAATAGCAGACATAGTTGTCATTCCAAAAGCCCTTGTTATCCCATTCTCTAAAATCGAGCTGAAAGATCTGCTTGGCGAGGTCATTAAAGCTTTCCTTGTATGTTTTGATATGCTTGTAGTCCCTAATCAATCGATATTCGCGCATATAAAAACCTCCCCTTCTATTTTTTGTGCGGTTTGTCATCATCCATTCCTTTTTCGCAATCCCTTCTTTCCAAATAAAAAAGACCACAAGAAGAATTCTCTTCTCATGGTCAAATTTATCGTTGTGATGAAGATACCTATCCCGAACTGAATAGATATCATGCACAAACGTGAAATTTGTTTGAATGAGATATAATGCCTTCTAATCGCTTTTGAAAAAAGGAATAAAAAAGAAACCAAGGGCACACCCTTCATTTAACCTTTTCCCATATAAAATTCATTCGAATTTTACTTAGCGATTATCAGTTTCATCATACTCAATCAAAACCTCTTTTCACATTCACTACCATTACTATATTTGACTTTCAAAAGGTTGTAAATGAGCATTCAAAATCCACTCACATTTTTGTAAGTATCGTTATACAAAAAAGCCATTTTCTTATATAATTCAAATACCCCCTTTTAAAAAAGGGGACACCGTTTTCAAAATGGACCTCGAGGGGGGTGTACCAATGGCGAATGCTCCCAATTTGCCACATACCGCAGCGGCTCATGCAAAGCCTAGAAATAGTGAGGCGATACTTTGCATGAGGTGGTCTTCCGTTTAAACGAATCATCGCCTTCATTTGCGTATCTCATTTCCTATTTCTTGGCTTTGCCCCTTATTTGCCTATCTATAAATAAGGAGCGAGCAGAAATGAAATGTGTGAAAGCAAATTTAATCCTTCCTGAATCGTTACTCGCGGAAATTCAAAAGTACGTGCAAGGAGAAACCATTTATATTCCGAAAACAAAAGTAACCCATCAAAAATGGGGGACGCGCACTGGCGGAAGAAAACTCCTGGATGAGCGGAATACAGCTATTAAAAGCAGTTTTCGGGCCGGGACGGCTATTTCTCAGTTAGCGGAGGAATACTTTTTGTCTACAGAGACGATTAAAAAAATCGTGTATACCAAATAGACGTTTATAAAGCACTGAAGACCTTTTCATTAGGTTGTCAGTGCTTTTTTATGGCGAGTTTTTTTGGGAAATGTCCTTTCCCTTTCTCCTCTCCTACAAACACGCTAAAGTTAAAGAAGAACCCACCTTACAAGACAGAAACAGGAGGAACCGCAACATGGAACCTTTTATCCATACGCATCAATATCACTTCATTAAATCACGCGTTCAAGCAATCATGAACGCCTATGCGACCAGTACAGATGTCAACGTGATTCGTGCTCGTAAAGAAATCGCTCATGAAGAAGTCTTTCAATTGTTCCCAAACATGACGGAAGAACAAAAAGAGATTTTGCATCCGATTGACTCGATAAAAGAAAAGGCAGAAGGAAAACAGTTTTTGAATCAGCTTTCACCGTTTGTGATTCCGTTCCCTGCTGTCACAGAGTCTTCCATTAAGAAGCTCTTTCCAAAAGTAAAGAAGCTAAAGGTCTCGAATTTAGCTGAGATCGATTTTTCAGATATCTCTTATCTGAGCTGGCTAGACACTGCGACAGAAAAGAAATTTATTGTTGCTTACCACGAAGGAAAACTGATTGGCATACACGGACAGTTTACAAACGTAAACAAAAAAGGCGTTTGTGCGCTCTGTAATCGCTTTGAGGAGATCGGCATGTTCATCCTTGAAGCCAAAGGTTCAGGGGATGGAACGTATTTGAAAAAAGGAAACTACATTTGCCAAGACAGCATGTCATGCAATCAAAATATCATTTCGCTGGATAAGCTGAACGATTTTATTGGGCTGATGGTGAAATAAATCTACCTACTAAAAAGAAAGAGCCGCCGGGTCTTCATACCAGGCGGCCTTTCCTATTTCGCTTACTTGATCTCGTTTAGACTCTCTTCCAAACGATCCCACGTTTGGGTGATGCCCTCAAGCATGCCCATGTCCATGACAGTTTTGAGAGCTTCCGCAGATACATATTCAGAACGGCTGACCAGCTTCGTCTTGCCACCCAAATCGATGAATTCCATCATAACCTCAGTCGAAGGCATCGCATCGTTTGTGTTGCCTTCTGCATCTGAAAAGTAATCGGTATAGATGATTTTCTCGGGCTCAACTATTTCCTTATAAACACCTTTGCCCCAAGATTCCATGCCGTAAAAATCTCCTTGATTCTTATCGACACACTTCATGCAGTAATGCCAAACACCACCTGGGCGGAAATCAACATGACAAACTGGGAGTTCCCAGCCTTTCGGTCCCCACCAGCGCTTGAGATGCTCAGGCTCCTTAAACATCTTGAACACGAGAGCTCTGGGCGCGTCGAATACACGCTCCAGTACCAGCACTCGCTCGTTCTCTACCCTTGAAACCATTGCGTTTCTTGACATAGTAATTCCTCCTCATTCATTTGAATGAAACTCAAGTTTTTTCCTTGTCTTGCAGTTCCCGCAAATAGTCTTCCAGGTTATCGAATCTTTCTTCCATAACACGCTGGAATGACCTCACCCAAAAATCCAGCGCTCGGAAGGGCTCGGGCCTGAGTTTGTAAAATCGGCGGTTGGCTTCGGCTTTCACATCCACGATCCCATTGTCACTAAGCACCTTCAAATGCTTCGAGGCTTGGGGCTGGCGAAGCCCCAGTTGGTCAGCGATTTCCCCTACTGTCAGAGGACCGTCGCGCAAAAGTTCGACGATTTTCATACGATTTGGTTCAGCCAAAGCACTCAGCGTCGCCATGTCCATGCCCGGATTCATCCCTGACATGTCGCTCACCTCGTTACATAATGGATTCTACGTTCATCTCATCCCCTTCAGCGTTATTGTGATCGTTTTGTTAGGTAAAATATACACCAAAGGGAATATTCCTGTAAAGGAATATTTAAAGAAATTGCGACAGGTCATTTGTAAGTGGTTAATCAATAACTGATAATTATTATTTATTTCTTAGAAATACGATTCTGCAAATGTTGGATCGTTGCCGTTATCCCCTCCTCGAAATTCGTCGCTGGGATCGGTCCAATAAGCCGTTTATATTTTTCTCCGCTAAGGATCAACGGTTTTTCAGTTAAGTACAGCATCTCGACAACCTCCTTCATCACCGGGACGAACATACCCAACAAAGACAAACCCATTTTCCCAAGTGGAATGACCGGTTTCACGGTGCCACTTGCTTTTTGGGCAATTCGGACAATGTCTCGACCAGAAATGAGGCCTCCCCCTGGAATGTGCCAGTTTTGTCCATAAGCAAACTCGCAGCTGGCCAACTCTACAATCATCTTCGCCGCATCCGGCAAATAAACAAACTCGCGAGGAATATGCATATTCCCAATGAAAAGCCCCGGTTTTCCAGCAGCAATTGCCTCAAGCGTGGAACCCAAATACGATGCTTGATTAGCAGTGGGTCCATAATAATCTGGTAATCTGACAATCATCGTTCGCGCATGATCCCAGCGACTGCTAAATAGCATCTGTTCAAATGCCAATCTGATTTTTCCTTTCTTCGTATGCGGTTGCTTTGGATGCTCCTCCGTCACTGGTTCCATCTGCTTTCTTCCGTATGGATAGATGCCGTCTACCGCAACAACTTTCATTCCTCTCTTGTTGGCGGCTTCCATGATCGCTTCGCCAAGTGGGATCAGTTTATTCACCATCTCGTGATATGGGACGTTTGCACAATGGAAGAGTACATCCGCTCCTTCCGATGCTGCTACGATGTCTGGAGACCGGAATGCATCCCCGACGGCTAATGACAAATGTGCTGGTTTCCCCAGCTCTGACGCCATTTGCTCTAGCTTTTGTCGAGAACGCCCAAAAGCAATCGTTTCAATACCTCGATTGATGAGCTCTTCCAAAATTGCCGCTCCCGTTCCGCCTGTTGCCCCGACTACAATCGCTTTTTTCATTCGGATCATCTCCACTTGCTTTATTTTGTGATTGATCAATCACTAACTAATTTGAACTATAACGCTTTAGTTAGTGATTAGTCAATAACTAATTATCGCAATTTTTTCTGCGCTACACCTCCATCAATTCCGGCATGTCCAAAGCCGCTGAAATATTACACAGCATTCCTCTTGCCAGGAAAATAAGCGTTCTCTCTTCCGGATTCGCGATGCCCGCTTTGCGAAAAGCTGTTAAGACAATCTGACGAACCTCCCGAAATGCTTCGCGCATTGCTTCACGAATCAAAGGCTCTTGAATCGTCTGGGCCTGCATTTGAAGCAGTATTTCATTTTGATGGGAAGCCAAAATCTTTTCATATGTCTTGATTAAATCTGTTTCCAATTGCTCTTTGGATGCGGACTCTACAACGAGACGGAAAGAGTCAATGATCCGCTCCCACGACGCCTCTAATGCTGCCAGTAACAAAGCTTCCTTCGATGCAAAAAACTTGAAAATATACGGCTGAGAAATCTTTGCACGCTCTGCCACTTGCGCTGTCGTTGCCCGGAAATATCCGATTTCAGCAAAGACTTCAATGGCAGCAGAAATGATTTCCGTTTTACGATTGACTGACGTCATTTCTAGATCGTCTCCCTTTTAGTGACTCATCAATAATACCTGATTATACGTCAGTTTGTGGTGGGTTTCAAATGACGTGCAAAACTCCCATACAGGCTTGCCACAAACTTCGCAATTGATGATGATGGGCCAAAATGACTGGAATGTTGATAATTTACTTTACGATAGATTGCATTTTTCCGAATTTTCCATATTCTATATATTAAATTAAGTTTGTGTGTGCTATCATTGAAATGAAAGTTATATCCTTCCATTTAAGGAGGTGAATAACAATGCTGAAGAAATTACTTCAAAAAATGGGTGCTAACTCAATCATTCCATGCCCTCGGGGGTGCATACCAGCAGGTAAACATTGTCTGTGTGCCAATTAATGTTAGATAGTAATTAAAGGCCGTCCCAACAGCTATGTGCGTGGCAGAGGGATGGTCTTTTTGCGTCAACTTTTCTAGCTCACCAGCTACTCGATTTATTTTCGAAATATATGTTGTGCCCGGTCGTATACTTTTTGAAAAATGAAACTTGTGAGGGAGAAGATTTATGAAAAAAATTGCTCTGTTTGGTATTGCTGCTGCATTATTTCTATCGCTTTCATTTCCTAGTGTTAGCAGTGCAAAAGAACAACGTATCCCCTGTGAAGTTGACGGGTATTGCGGATGGCCAACCTATAGCGTTTAACGCCAATACTTACCCTCGACAAAATCGTACCAACAAGGCTGTCCCAAATGCCATAAATATGGCTAGGGGATAGCCTTTTTTTGTCGTATATCCCCGGTTGACTTGACATTTTTGAGCGGTTGGACATGACAGGTAACCGTTTGTTATATGCCCAAATTTTTCGCCTACTGTGATATCGCCCTTACATCGCTCCGCAATTTGAATAGCTTGAGTTTGAGGTTCTTCCTCATACTTTTCAAAGGGGGGATATCGATGGGATTCTTTGACGACAATTTTGCTTTGGTCTTGGTTCTTTTCGTTTTATTAACAATTGTTGCTTGCAGTTGTGATGAGTGCTAATACCTGTCCAATGTTATGGGCGGCTAAGCTGCCCTCTTCCTCCCTCTTCGAAATCATTGAGCTTTGAGCCCTTCTTTGTCCAATCCTCCCACTTTCGTAGAAAGATAGGATTAGTATTATGGAGAGGATAGCTGAGGACACACTGTCAGACGACAAAACCTACGAGTTCAACAAAAGAGCCGCCCGGTTCTTTTCCGAGCGGCTTTACGTCTTCATGTCAGGAGTCTAACGACTTGCGACTACATACTTCCAGAGTATTATATATTTTACCCCTTTCACTTGCTTTGCATCTGTCATTGTCATCAAGTGAAAGGTTAAGTTACAACGTGTAAATATTTACCGTTTTATTGAAATTTAGTACAATTAGCTTTGGTTTATGTATTTAGAATGTGGTCAGAATTGATCAAAAGGAGTGTCCTAGGTATGAAAAAACAGCTTCTCTCTATTTCGCTGTTCGCTTTACTCCTCTCTGACGCACCTGCATATGCTTCCGCTTCTACCAGTGCTCACGTACAAAGTGAACCAGACACAGTCTCCGTTGAGCAACAAGAACAAGCACAATCATTCACCAAATATTACTACCTTACTCCTGGGCAGTTAAGTCCAAAAGAAGCGATTTATCTCAAGAAAGGGCAGGATCTCCGTATCCGTGCAAATGGTAGCTTTGCTAATTACACAGTTTATAATGCTCAAAATAAACAGATTTGGAGCGGTACGACAGGTATCATTATTAAGGCTGATGAGGACGGGTATCGCTACGTACAATTTCAAGCGCCGTATTCTTATCAGGATCAAAATGTAATCGTAGCTACTTATACGATTCAGTAAAGCTTGAATAGATTTTAGCCCGTCTTGATAGTGAAGACGGGCTTTATAACGTTTTGCATCACTCTTCCTTGTAAGCCTTCCTCTGAAGAGTGTTACAAGCGTTGACGTTGTTTACCCCTTCTATGAATAAAGAGGAAACCAACATGAATTTCAAAAAAGCCGTCATAGTGATCCGCATCATCGCCCTAACTTTTGTGTCGATTGCATGGTTATTGCTTTTTCAGCAACATGCTACCAATCTCCTCTAGGAGCATTTCCTTTCCAATTGGGCCAAAGGCTTTGATATTGAATGTTTCATTGGTAACCTCATAGAGATGGCCTTGTTGAACTGCCTTGTTGCTTTTCCATACTGGACTATTCTTCAGTTCTGCGTAAACATCATCCGCTTTCCCGCCGAAATTGACGAGGAACATATGGTCTGCCTGAAAATTCGTCAGTCCTTCTAGCTCGATCATTTCCATTGTTTTATCTGTAGGTGTTCCAGCTACTGGCTTCAGGCCGAGATCAGTGAACAAGATATCTGCATATCCATAGTTCCCGTACACGCGGAACAATTTTGGCGTTACGGCCAGGAACATAAAGGTCTCGTCGCCATACGCTTGCTTGAGTTGCTCGCGCATTTCTTTCGTCTTCTCGTCATACCCAGCCAGCCATTTGTTCACGTCCTCTTCTTGTCCAAACAGGCGACCGATTTCTTTAAACTTATCACGCCATTTGTCCATGTCTGTCTCCAGAACGACAGTCGGCGCGATTTTGGACAGCTGCTCGTACATCTTTTGCTGGCGGTTATTCATAATAATTAGGTCTGGCTTTGTTTCTACCACAGCTTCTAGATTGATGGAGTCATCCCACATCCAACCAACTGGTTTTACATCTGTCAGCTTATCCGCTACGTGGGACATGATTTTTGTCTTGTATGTATTGGCCGTAGCAACGGGCTTGTGTCCCAAAATGAGAAGCTCCTCCGCTGCTCCCGATACGTCAGCAATTCTCTTTGGTTCCGCTGGGATCGTCACTTCCCCCATCAGGTGCTTGACTACGCGTGTCTCAGGCTTCTTCGGTGCTTCCGAAGCCGTTTGGCTGGTTCCACAACCCGCCGACACGGCAGTGACTACTGCGACCAAGCAGGCCAGTACGATTTGTGTTCCTTTTTTCATGTGCTCATTTCTCCTCGTCACGTGATGTTTGGTGTGAAATATTATTTGATAATGATTATCATTATAAGTGACAGAGTAGATAATCACATATTTGAACTCTTATGTCAATGATTTTTATATTTTTTGTGTATATATAAAAAAAGAGCTAGTTCCATTGTCTCTCGACTTTTAGGACAGCCCCTTTCCAACCAAAGTCCAAGTTGGTGCATAAAAAGCATGTTGCAGATTGGGAATATCTCCGCATCCTCTTGCTTTTTCATGTCATCGTAGCAATACTACTTTGGTTCATCGCTGCCATCGTGCCCGATTCAACTGTTCTTGATCACGCAACCTTTGATTACCCTCTTCCCCTTCTCTTAAGTAATTTGGAGTGAAGTTCAATCGAAATGAAACAGCAAAATAACGAAACGAATACTGATTATAATTTGAACTAGGTCTCTTATCTGAGACGAGTATGATAACCTTTCTTTTCTTAGTGGAGGGAGCGCGATTATGCATAAGGTAGTTGAGCCAAAAATACTTTACTTTGGGACGCCAGTTGTACTCATCAGCACATTAAACGAAGACAATTCTGTCAACTTGGCACCTATGTCTTCTGCATGGTGGCTGAATCAATCATGCATGCTTGGAATGAGTAGTTCATCTCAAACCGTTGCCAATTTATTGCGCGAGCGTGAATGTGTTTTAAATCTTCCTTGGTCTGATCTTGCTCATGCTGTAGACCGTCTAGCTCTCCTTACTGGGCGAAATCCTGTCCCGGAGCGTAAGGCTAATGTGGGATACCGATTTGAGCCGGATAAATTCGGAACGGCTAGGCTCACCCCCCAAGATTCGGACCTGATTCATCCACCACGCGTTGCTGAGTGTCCAGTTCAATTAGAGGCAATCGTAGAGCAGGTCCATAATTTTGAACTGCCCAGCTCTTTAAAAGCTATTGAAGTGAAGATAATACGCGTTCATATTGATGAGCAAATCCTTATGACTGGCGAGAAGAACTACATCGATCCTGAGAAGTGGAGCCCACTGATTATGAACTTCTGCGAATTTTTTGGCCTTAGCCCCAAGGTGCACCCGTCAAGATTAGCCCCAGTTTTTGGCCCTTCACCAGGTTCCATTGGTAAATCGAATTAAACATCGTTGGGTGCTTTTGAGCGCCCTTTCTTTTCGAACATTTTTACCAGAAGTTAGCGATGAAGCGGAGCGTTTTGGCTTAGGAATTGGAATTGTAGCGTATGCCTCCTGTAGCATTCAGCAAAATTCAATTGTTTGAAGTGATGGAGTATACACGATGAGGCACATCTTCTCTACCAGAAAGGTGCCTCAAGTTTTTGAAGACGCTGACTATACAAAAAAAGAGTGAAGTCGACAAATACTGATGAGCGAAGCACAGCTTCTTTCTGTATCTCAATGTCGAATAGCTCATATGGTAAAACTAACTCCTGTAAGTTCTTCACTCAACAACCAGAGTCGCTTGGCAGCCTGCACGTCTGCAGCCCATGGGCATACACCGGGTACTCCTGGCTTCCCTCCATCAATCGGAACCAAAGGAGCAATATCGATATTTTGGCAATAAACGTCGCCTTTTCCGTCGAGTTGGTTGCTTACAGCGCACCAGACGATCGTCGCTGCTCCTTCCGGTACGGTTTTGCGTTCCTCCGTCAATTCGCTAAACGCCCGCCGTCCCTGTATGTCGATCACCCCAGAAGCGCTTAATTCTTCATTGGACAAATGACGGGAGAGCTCGGTGACGATGGTACCGGGGTGTACGGAGAACGCGCGTACATGGTGTGGATGGTGTGGCTTGCCCCGCTTATCCAGTTCTAGTGCGAATAGGGCCTTAGCCGTCTTGGATTGCCCATACGCCTCCCATTTGTTGTAAGAACGGTGTAGATAATTCGGATCTTCGAAATGGATGTTTCCTAGTCTATGACCGCCTGAAGAAACGGAAACGACTCGAGCGCCGTTTGCTCGTTTCAGAGCTGCGTCCAACAACGCAAAACAGTGCGCATCGTCTTTTAGTGAGTAGTGCTCTACGTACTCTTTGATTTTCTTCAGTGGCATGTCTGTTCTTCTGAGATGGTTCAAAAAAACGGATACGACCGATATCTCCCTCGTCGTACATTCGTTTTTGTCCGCCGCCTCTCGTCGGCGAAGCAAGTAGTCCGATTTTCTCGTAATAACGAAGGGTATCCGTAGAAAGCCCTGTCTGCTCTGCAACTTCGGAAATCGAATACGTCCGATCTTCGTTCATGAATGCCTCCTTACTTGCTCAACTTTTCCTAGCGTTATAACCTTACTCCTTGGAGTAAGCTCCAAGTCAAGGTCATCCTTGCTCTTTTTCTTATGGAGAATTAAGGAGGAACTTTAAAAAACTGTACAAAAATAGCTGCTCACACAGACTATTTTGTACAGCATGATACTTATGTACAGATTCAATTTTGCTTGTCATGTATGGTATTAATGATGTACAAATTTTTTTATAGAGATACTTTAGGTTCGAAATGTAAAGGACGTCGGATAACAGTTTATCTACCTGTTCGAGCAGCTTCGTAGGTCTCTTTGATAAAAAAAGCCCCCAACTGCTTTAAGCAAATTGGGGGTTACAAGAAGTAATACGTGAATAAAAAAGTAGTCTTCAATATAGTAGGATATCAGCTCTATATTTACTACAAGTATATATTAGTATGCATACCTTGTCTTGCCAAAAAAATAGCGCAGACTCATCAGCACAGATTAAGTCGTACGCCTTATCCCCAAGGGGAATGCCCGCTGATAATGCTTCTATCAAATCGATTCATTCCAGGGGCCTTCCATTTGAATGAGGACTTCTAATCAAGCGAAATTAACCCAAAATATACTCGGCCAACACGCTCTGTATCTGGTAAATATTCAAGTTCTTGTTAAATTGTTTTTGGATCGGTACTGCACTTCCAGAAACCCAAATTTTCAATTCCGCATCCAAGTCAAAATTTCCGGCTGTTTCAATGCTAAAATGATGAATACTTTTATATGGAATGGAATGGTACTCGATCTTTCTGCCAGTGATACCTTGCTTATCAACTAGTATTAACCGCTTGTTGGTGAAGATGAACATATCGCGAATTAATTTGTACGCCTTTTCTATTCTCTCATTGTTCGCTAAGATTTGAGCATACTCCTGTTGAACCTCTGCAATGTTAACTTCCGAAGCATTACCCATTAGACCATCTAATAAGCCCACATTAACGTCCCCCTATTCAACTAATTGATAAATCATATTCTCCAAGCAGCTTAAAATTCCTACTGAAGTAGTTACTTTTTCCTCAAGGAGAGTGATTACCTTGAAATTCTGGATATGGAAGCCTTTGCTGTTAGACTCCCGAAATATTGTGTTAAATCACTCGAAAGTGGCATGGTTCAGTTCCTTTCTTTGTGCGACAAGGTATTTCGAACCAAAAAATATTGTAAATAGTTGGGTTTATTTGTAACATTTAGTCAAATCTAAAAATTAGGAGATGATAGAGTTGAAATGGTTTGGTAAAGTTGCTTTAGTTACATTACTTTCTGCTTCCGTTTTCCTACCATCAGAAACATTTGCTGCCGGCTCCCAGCAGTCTTCGACCAAAGAAGCAGCACCTGCTGCGACTGAAACACAAGTATTAAGTTTTGAGCGAGGAACTAAAGGATATTCTGACTCTGCATATTTTTATATTAATTCTCCTACTGTTCTTACTGTTAAGGTGACTCAAAGTGGAATAAATGTTGATAATCCGTTAGTAGAGTACAAGATATATAGACAAGACGGAACTGATTATAACCCAAATTTTGGATATGCCCTATTTCCTGGGACAGGTTCATTTAGTTTTCAAAGTGATAAAGTGTTACCAATAGGCCAATATTATATTAGAGTTAGTAACAATGGAGCCGGGAAAGTTCGTGGAACTGTGTCAGTTATCACTCCATAAATTCCCTTTCTTATTTGATGGAGGCTTTCACTGAAGGCCTCCTTTTCATTTTACTGTTTATTTCACCCTTTTTCTCTTTTGTTACATGTCCTTTTGCTTTGCTAGATGGGTATCCATAGCGTGCTTTTTAATATGCTCGTGTTGTTCGTCTATGATATTTTCCAAGATATCCCCTTGCGTAAAAGCTACCTTGACCCTACACCCCTTCAAAAACTAACTACGAAATTAAATTTCTACAATGGCCCTTTTTGCAAAATAGGCAATTGCCCAGAGCGTTTTCATCTCCGCAAAAGTACACTAAATTAAAAACTTTTGGAGGAGATATTTTCGATCCATCGATCCACTTTGCAGGTAATTTGTTGATATACTTGAAATTCCGCCCCAGATAATTAATGGCGTATGTACCTTAATGACCGTTAGGAATATTCCCGTAACCATTTTAGGGCGTCCTTCACGTTCAGCTCTAACGGTACCAATGATGTTTTCATTTGAATCCGTGGATCAAAATGGGAAAGCGCTTTGTTTGGGTGAAACAGTAATTCTCCCAGAAGAAATTAACCCATTCATTCCAGTTCTTCGCCATTACGATATCCTGGTTACTGCCCTTCACAATCACTGGCTTTTTAACAACCCTGGCATCATGTTTATTCACTTTGAATCAATAGATGAACCCGTCCAATTTGCCTATAAAGTTCGTCATGCCAATTCAGTCTTGAAGCAGTAATCCTTACCCCTTTATGGGGTATTTTTTACGATTTCTCGCTACGAAGGATTTCTTCCTCACCCATGTTTTTTATTGGAATCACGATTAACAGGAATGTTCATTTGCTTTACATACGAACAGAAGTGGATCATGCAAATAAAAAAGCCCTCTCGCAGTTGACGATCAAGCCCCTAGATACATTTCCCTTAGATTCATTATGATGTAAAAATAAGGTCTACGAAGCCAGTCAAAAATCACCTTAAATTATAAGAATGACTAACATGCAACTTGTTTCAAGTGCGACATCATCAAAAGTGCCATTACAAGGCCAACACTGGCGGTCGAGTGGAGACTTTTCAACATCATAGCAGACGGGACTGCTAATCAGGACAAAATTATGTTTGATCTAGCGGAAACGCCCAGTCAAACTTTGTGATCAACATGTATACGGTATATAGATATACAGAGAGACGTCCTAATTTGGACGTCTTTTTGACGGCCTTAGACCATCAAAATTGCACCTTAGTTTCGTTATGTTCAATCTGTCATTCAATAGCCCTGTGCTTCCTAATAGGCACGAATCAAAATGGTTGATAGATCAATATTTTACAAAAATTTGAAATTAAGTTACGTTATTATTATTAGAACTTTCTGTAAAGGAGGTGATACTTATGAAAAAGCTTTTTGCTTTTGCCCTAGCAGTCGTTATGGTAATGTCAGTCTCTACGGCTGCTTTTGCATACAGTAAACCGAATTGTAGTAGCAGTGGCGGCGGTGGCGGCAGTTGGGGTGGCGGTGGAAAAAAACCCCTTGAACACCATTGTACACCATATTAATCCCAGATAATTTGAGTAAGCCTCCAATTGGGGGCTTTATTCAATTACCGTTTTGTTACATACTATCGAGGTGATGCAATACAACCTTGAGGATAACACTTACGCCGAAGCAAGATCTGTTGAAAACGATCTATTAATAACCGCAATGGTGAAATCATCCGGCAGTCCTAGTAAACTGTGGTACAGCAACTATAGATACACTACCTAAACCGTAACTACTCACCCGAAATGCCGTTCAAATCGAACGGCTATTTTACTTTGTACAACGAATGTTAAAATGTGAATGAATCCATCCCCGATATGAATTTGTATACGGCTTTCATGGTCAAAGACCATTCCTATCGACTTTCAATCTATCTCCTCCAGACGCCTTTTGCCCATTTCGTCTGATTTCGTCGCGGCCATCACAGCCCTCCTGTTTTTCTGCCAGCTCCATCTATACCGGTCTACCTTCAAAGTAAGTAAACGCATTTACCCAGTCAGTATGATCAGAGTCGGATCGAGCTGCCATTGTTGAAGGTCAACGATTTCGACAAGACAAAAGTGAGTGAGGAGAGTTTCTCAATGACTCAAGAAGGCAGACAAATACACAATTTGTAGGATTTCCATATCTGTCTTATTCACCCTAAGGGAGAAAATCATATCCTATCTGGAAAGTCGGACACTTTGGCCAACCTGCTCAGGCACCTGTGCTTGAAACTGCCTAGCGAAAAGGAGTTGAGAAGTTGACACATTCAGCGAATAGCACCTTCAACAGCTCTATTAAAATTGATGTCCTGATCCCCGCTATTGAGAAAGACCTCGGCACTCTTCCCTATGTCATTGACAGCATCCGTAAGCAAGTGAAGCATCCTGTCGGTAAGATCATGGTTGTATCGCCACCAAGCAAACGAATTCAAGCCCTTTGCCGGCGTAAAAACTGCACCTTCATCAATGAAAGACGCGTCCTTCCAATTACAAAAAAAGACATTCACTACCAGACCAAACGCACCAATCGCTCAGGTTGGTTGCTCCAGCAATTGTTGAAGCTGGCGGGAGGAAACTTGACCAAGCAAAGGTATTATCTTGTGATTGACGCCGACACCATTCTCATCCGACCTCATGTCTTTCTCGTCAATGGGAAAACCGTTTTTTACTGCCGTAACTGGAGTCGTCCCGAGTATTTTCGCACCTATAGGAAATTAATGGGGGCTAAACCAACCGCTTCGCGCTCTTTCGTTGCCCACTATATGCTGTTCGACAAATCGAAGCTCTCCCGACTGAAGTCAAAAATTGAAGCTAGGCATAAGACTAGATGGTACTGGGCGATTATCAAGAAGACCAACAAGCAGAGTTATGCTGGCTTCTCCGAGTTCGAAACTTATGGTAACTTCGTGAAAGCTCACTACCCCGGTCATCTGGTTGTAAGAAGTTCCCTTAACAAAAGCTTATCTTCAAAACCAGCATCACTTACTCGCAAACGAACCATCAGACTGGCTCAGAAATACAGGTCCATTTCCTTTCATAAACGCGGCTGGTATATCCGGAAGAAAAAGAGCGTGAGAAAAATGAAGCGCTGATGTGTATGCCCACTTCTCAAAGAAAATTGAGATAGATATCATGGACAAGTTTGAAAGCAACAAGGAAAATATGTACTCAGAAAATAGTGGGCAAAAATGTTAAACTCCTGAAAAAATCAAAATTGCCCACCAAATAAAAAACCACTCTCACCCACAGGTACAAGGGCTTTCGCTTATTAGTTGCTGGGGCTCCCAGTCTTGAACGCGTGTGTGGAACAGGTTCTTCGTTTTCAATCGGTTTCAAAACTCCATGAAAACCGCATAAAATCAACATTGTGAATTGCGAGTGGGCTATCCATGTAAAAATGCCCGATATAATGCTGCTTAGAGCCCTTCAACTTTGGAGGGCTCTTGTCTTCATTTCGTATTTCTAAATGATTGGAGAAACGTGGAGTGCCGACGGAATGGACAGCTCGTAAGTCTTTTCGGTTGCAAGTTCCCCCTAATCACCAGAGGTATTCTTGCCTGTTTTATTTCTTAATTCGAATAAAACTAATACACATAGATATGCAAGTGATGAGGTTAACCATACAATAAAACTATCATTGTAGTCTACGTATCCAACACGGTAAAGCGAAATAAAGCCCAATATAACAACCAGTACAACAGTAAAAATAGAGAAGTTTTTACATATTTTTTTTATAGCCATTCCAGTCACAGCAATCACCTTTTTTCAGAATGATACCTGCTTTTATAATGTGCTAAAGGATGTCCATTTGTTGGGTTTAAGTTTTCTGAGGGGATGGTGGGGGTACATGCGGTCTTTCATTTCTTTTTCTCCAACTCCGCCTTTAATCTTGCATTCTCTTCCAACAGCTTTTGAACGTCCGGGACATCCTTGCCGGAAAACCAGCCATACAAACCGTCTCTTGCTGCATACTCTGGCAATTGATCACGAAGTACCATTTTAATGTGCCGTACATCTTCAACATAGTAGATAGGAATTTGTTCCATGACCGATTGCTTAAACTCTTGAAATTTCTGATAATATTCAATTGCTGCGAAGTCGTATGGCTTTTGTCTTAATGCTTCATCTGTGACAACAAAAGCAAATCTAGGTTTGCCCGCTTCTCCGGCATACTCATATTCCCATTGCGTATAGCTCTTGGATTCATCAGGAAGTGTTAAACCATAAAATCCTCCGAGAATCAGGATATATACATCGGACTCGTCGATCCATCTCTTCCTCATTTTCATTGGACTTTCCTTGAAAAATTGCTCGATTCCAGCAGGGATATGACCGGCTTGAAGTACAGCTTCAACAGCGGTATGTCTTTCTTCAATAAGATCGTAATAAGTAGACGATATGTATATTTGTAATTTTTTTCTCATAAGCCCACCCAAATTAAAGAATTAGTATAACTAGAATCTACCACTCACTCACTTTATTTGTCAAAATTGACTGGGGTTTTCATGCAGGAAGCTTTCGCAAGACGGCAAATAGGAGGTTTATTCGTGCAGAGAAGGAATGGAAAAAAGATTAAATTTTGGGACATATGCCGCCATACAAACCATACTGAATCCGTTGGTTCGATCGGATATCGGATTAAGTCTGCCTGTAAACTTCTTCGGTCGCTTTACCCTCCATTACATTGCTTCGGGGATTTTCTTTCTCACACTGGCATTGTAAGCAATGAATTTAAAAACAGAGGAAGGAGTGAATTAGAATGACTCAATTCGATGTTGGATTGGTTCACAGGCTTGCTGACCAAATGGAGGGTCTTGCTTCAAATATTAAAAAACATGTAAACTCCCCAAATGAACTAAGCGAGGACATAAAACAGATGAAGAGTATCCTCAATGGTTTTGAATCGCTAACCAATTCGTCTGAAAATAGTGGAACCTATCCTATTGCAAAGGATAACGATGTAAGATAAGGCACTAGATTGTAAAGGTAGTTTGAAGCCGCTTGTAGAATGTATTACTTTGCCTCGCTCCTCCTCTACACATCGATTCGTAAGACAACCTCCAATGGTGCTACTCGTACTGTGAACCATAACGGGATTTCCCACCCCATTCGCTCACCCTATTTATCAAATCATGTGGTGTATGAATCCCTACCAGCTTCCGATGAGGGAGCTTTTTTGTTTTTATGGATCACCACATACTTACACGACAACATGAGAAAATTTGAAGACCATATGCAGTAGATTGGTGAGTAGTTTGTGGGTGCGTTTGTGGGTGGGCAATACATGTAGAAAAGCCCCAGCGTGACTGATAAAGGGCCATTCAATAATAAAACTTGAAATACTTTTTATCTTTAAGGAGAGTACTTGGACATGGATTTGCAATATAAAGGGGTTAACAAACGTGGGCGTGTGGAATGCATTGAGCTTAGACTTGATCTTGTATCTTCATTCCGTTCAGAAGGTTTGGTAATGGAAGAATGGCAAGTTAAGCAATACAGACCGTTTGTACAAGGTATTCGGGATTGTATCGGTCGTGATTTAACAAAAGACGAGCTTAGTACGATCGCGTGGTTGGCTAGATACGAACAAAGTACGGTTGACAAGATCATGGGCATTATTAGAGCAGCTTATGAGCATGGAAAAAATGAAAAGAATTAATAGAACAACCCGCCTCATTCAACAGGGCGGGTTCTTATGCGGTCAGGATAAAGACTACGAATACTGGCAATCTTAGCATGCCGCTCTTGTCCAGTTCCGAAATTTAACCCTTGCTTTCATCTGTGGCTGAATGTAGCCATGGTCCCGATCCTCTTCAGTGATCAACTGCTTAGCCACTCCATAAAACGCCTGTTTGTGAGTAGGTGGCACGCCGAGTTCTATAACACTAGCAGGTAGACGGTTATAATGTGCCAACTATCCGAAGTCACCCTTACGCCATCCGGCAATATGGACGTCGACATGCGTATATTTGATGATCTTGATGAAATCGTCTGTCCGCTTATCCAAATAATATCGTCCATCCTTGTCCTTTGCGGCTATGCCCTCCATATCTCTGGCAACAATTACGTCCCATCATTCCTCGCCTCGACCGTCAATGACCGTCAATGTACGCGATTTTGCTCATGGTTGGGGTATCCGTTATTGCCTAGTCCAGGGCAGCTTTTTGTTCCATTAGGGTAAGTCCGTTAAGATCAGCTCCATCATAAATGTATAATAATACAACATATAATATAAGTATTCGCTTCAAAAAGTTGACATGCTCCCACCAAGAGGTCTTATATGCTTTAGAAGTTCCTCCTGGAACCACTAAAACTGTTTTCTGGCTGTACCTCTCTAAACGCTAATTGCTCATAATAGTGAAAAACGCCCGAATTTGAGGATTCGAGCATTACTTTACATAATAACTATATCGACAGCCAGTCTTGTCCTATTTTAAAAGAACTTTTTAATTCGTTGTCACATAAGGTTGAAGTAATGCAGAAGATTCTCCGAACTTATCCATTGTTACTTTATAATCAAACTGACCACTACCAATGTCCTTATTAACGGGGATCATTGTCATGTTGTGTTTTACATCTGTTCGGAGGTCGTCATTACCAAAATCGTTGTTATAATACGCAGCCTAAGCGGTTTGTGTAATTTTTGAGTTATCCGCTTCACTTGGCTTGTAATCTAATGGTTTGGTTATGTACGTTCCATCTTCTGTATCAATTTTAATAGTGGCTTGACCTTCTCCATCTCCGTTTTCACGATACTCTACTTTTTTTAAGATGATTTCACTGCCTGATTCAGCATCCAATTTCATGACTTTGTTCTCTTAACCAAGAGCAGTAAATACGCTTAAAAAGAAAGTGATAAGATTACTGGAACTACTATCCACTTTTGATTCCCTCCCCCTATTCGCTATTTTTTACATTATAGTAATATATATGTTGGAAAAGAGAAGGAGTATTTACATTTTCCGAAAAGAGGGGGAGCAATGTGAAATCTATTTCTATGTTTAGTCTATCGCTAATATGTGGTTTGCTTGCTTCTGTAGGAACAATTAATCTTTGGTACATTTTGCTTTACGACAAACCAACTGTCTCTGTATTTACCGCACTTTGTTTGTTACTTCCCGCGGTATTTGGTTTAATTACCTCGTTCCTAAAACAACCTCTTATCATTATTTCTTTTGTGATCTCCTTACCTCTAAGTCTTTACCTATTGTTGACAGGAGATATGTTTACTTTATTTTTTGTTTTCTCAATCTTGTATTTTATATCTGCAGCTTTTAAATGGAAAATATCAAAAGTAAATGGGAACTAATTAAAATAAGAGAGCTCCTCGAGAAGGGGTGTTGGAGGTCCGCCATAAGAACAGGAATAGCAATTACGTGCATGTCTATATCGAGATTGGAAGCCCCCACCTATACTTACCGGTAGTGCTTTAGAGTAGGAACTTTCAGCTTACATTCACCTGAAAATTGCTATGCGTATAATCTCGTCTGTACCCTATAAATAAATAACAGCCCTCCTTCCAATAAACGGGGGAGAGCTGTCCCTTAAGAATGCTGCAAGTAATAATTCAAAAGCCCGCTGTATCGCCTAGACTGTTCATCTGGCAGTAATGAGTACCCTAGCAAGAGCTCCCCCAATGATCATTAAAAGTCCCTGTTTCTTCCTGTTTTTTTATCCATGAAACTCAACCTCTCAATATTACTGGCTTTGTATTACCCTCCAACTCAATCTGTAGACAAAGTGCAGCAGCCAACTCATGAGCAGAAGCATATGCCGATCCCAAAATGAGCTTTTCGTTTAGGGCTTTGCCATTAACACGAACATCCTTCGTCTGTTCAATCAACCCCACTTTCCTACCAACAGCAGTGTAGTCAGAAAAAAACAGTGAGCAAAAATGTTAAACCTCTTAAAAAATCAAATTTGCCCACCATATAGAAAAACCCCTCGCACCTACAGGCACAAGGGGTTTCGCTTATTAATAAGCAGTCATGTATTGCTCGCGCTCCCAATCGTGAACGCGTGTGCGGAACATGTTCTTCGTTTTCAATCGGTTTCAAAACTCCATGAAAACCGCATAAAATCAACAGTTCCACCTGCTGATATTTCAAATGAAATGAAATCAAATCATTTCATGATTTTGTGGGTGATTTGTGGGTGCATTATGCATGTTGAAAAGCCCTATATTATGCTGAATTGGCCCTCCAATTTTGGAGGGCTTTTGTCTTTGTTTAGTATTTGTTTCGTGTACCCGCAAATTCCGGATACGAATAGACACTTCACAGCAAAAAACCGTCTCCTCAAAACAGGGACGGGTTAGCTATTTTTTGAACGCCTTATGAACATTTCTCTGAGTATTCCTTTGATTTGAATTTATACCTTTTACTGTTTTGCTCAATTCAACCAATTGTAATATATTTCAATGGTGATTTCATCTATCATCCATTTTTAACAGATCAAGGAGGTTTTTATGAATTTTGTAAAGACGAGTAGTAAGGTTTTTTTTAGTTTGGTACTTATCATTTCTATTTTATTTTTTAGTCAAAACTTCGGTTTTGCTGAAGATGAGTACAGTGGAGATTTAATTCCTGCGATGACAAGTAACGATAGTCCAAGTGGGCTAGCAAATGCAAGCACTGAATGGAGTACGAAGCATAAAGCATACCGGGCATTTGATGATAAAGATGATACTTATGGATGGGCTACAGCTGGCGGTACTATTAAAGGCTGGTTACAATATGAATTTCCAGAACCAAAGAAAATTTCCAAATACACTGTTAAATCACGGGATGCTTATAAAGGTGAAAGCCCCAAGGATTGGACATTTGAAGCATTTGATGGTCAAGACTGGATCGTATTAGATACACAAACTGATCAGACAGGCTGGGCAACAAATTTCAAAAGAGATTACACATTTAACAATGACAACTTCTACAGACAATACCGTATTAATATAACAGCTAACAATGGCTTTTCTTCATTTACAGTTATTGAAGAATTTGAAATGATGGAGAAAATAGGAACCACGAATCCCGATCCTAACCCAGAACCAAATCCCGATCCAAAACCAGAGCCAACTGGTGATAACGCACTTCTTGTTATTAAAATGATCAGTGGCCTCGAGAAAGAATTTGAATTAACCTCATCCGAGGTACAAGACTTCATTGACTGGTATAATGGCCGTGCAGACGGACGTGGCAAAGAAACATATATGTTCGATAAGAACTTTAATAAGGGGCCATTTGCTTCTAGAAAAGATTATGTAGCTTTCAGTAAGATTCAGTCCTTTGAAGTTTTGGAATATACCAAGTAACACGGCGAGGCACCTCCTATAAACCAGGAGGGTGCCCCTTTTTTATAGATTAGCAATCTCTTCGATACATTCTGGCATGTCGTTTTTCGGACTGCCAACCATTGCTGGAACAGGGTAGGCTTTCATCTTTTCGTGATCATATGGTGTTAGCAACGATTGTAACAAGTCAGCATCGAACTTCTCACGATCTAACCATATTCCCTCGTCTTCTTGTCTCAGTATCACAGGCATCCGGTCATGAATTGGCCCTACAATCTCGTTTGGGCGTGTTGTGATGATCGTACAGGTATGCAACTTCTCGCCTGCTAGATTCATCCAGGTATCAAACAAGCCCGCAAACGAAAAAGGCTCTCCATTTTTCATCATGATTCGCATCGGTTGTTTGCCTGACTCACGCTGCTGCCACTCATAAAATCCATCTGCTGGTACAATGCACCGTTTTCTCTCAAACAGCCGGCGAAAGGCTGGATTTACAGTGAGCGTCTCAGCTCGAGCATTTACCATCTTATACCCGCTCTTCTCATCCTGCGCCCAAGACGGAACTAATCCCCATTTTAGCTGACCAATCCGCCGCTTACCTTGATCGGAAATAATAGCAGGGATTAATTGGCCTGGTGCGATATTGTATCGTGGCTGCATATCAAAAGGTATAACCTCGATTTGAAACCTTGCATTCCACAGCTCCAAATTTGTCACCAGCGTAAAACGTCCGCACATACTATCACCTCTTAGTACAATCATAGCCGAATGGCAGCTTGGTATACCAGCTCTAAGCAGTCAGAATGAAATCAACAAATACTGGTGATCGCAACATGCCGCTCTTCGTCCAATTCCGCATTTTGACACGTGCTTTTACTTGCGGCTGGACGTAAACGAAATCGCGATCCTCTCCAGTTATTAACTGTTTCGCCACCCCGTAAAACGCCTGCTTGTGAGTAGGTGGGACACCAAGTTCGATCACACCTGCTGGTCGACCGTTGTAATGTGCCAACCATTTTACGCCATCCAGCAATATGAATGTCAACATAGCTATAGTAGATTATCTTTAAGAAGTCATCCGTCCGCTTATCTGCATGGTATCTCCCATCCTTGAGCTTGGCGACTATACCCTCCATATCTCTGGCAACAATTGCGTCCCATATGTCCTCGCCTCGGCCGTCAATGTACGCTATTTTACTCATGGTCGGGGTATCGGTTATTGCCCGGTCCAGGACAGCTTTGCGCTCCATTAGAGTAAACCCGCGCAAGTCGGTGTCGTCATAACGCAGGATATCGAACACGACGTAAGATATCGGCAGCCGCGATCGCTTTGACTGGAATCTCTTCATTGTCAACTCGAAGTCCGGAATGCCAGTATCCGGGTCCATCACCGCGAGTTCTCCGTCCAGTATCATGTCAGGGCCATCTGTTATGAGTTCGGGGTACTTCGCTGTTACATCGTTGTT
Organism: Brevibacillus sp. BD137; assembly: GCF_041644655.1. Classification (NCBI taxonomy): domain Bacteria; kingdom Bacillati; phylum Bacillota; class Bacilli; order Caryophanales; family Paenibacillaceae; genus Brevibacillus; species Brevibacillus sp. BD137. Next base: position 717,712 of record NZ_JAOTNO010000002.1, read on the forward strand.
GTGCCTTGTATAAAGTCGCGTCTCGCCATTTCTTCTGGATAAAATCAAGCGATGGCCGTCGATCTTTGGCTCGAAGACGTATCGTCCGTCTGAAATGGTTTATCACCTTGCTCTAGTAACATCGGGTATATAAATTCCATATAGCATCACCATTATAATTGTATCAATACCGTAAGAGACATGCGCTGGTAATTACTTCGCCCGCTGCTTGGCGTCGTATAGAAAATTATTAAGCCGCGCCTGACATTCAGCTTTTAAATGTACCACATTGTAAATACATTCTTCTCGACGACCTTTAACCGTAACAAGAACCAAGTAAAAAAAGCCGTCGGTTGTCTTCTGAACATGAATTTTTCCGCCAATCCTCCCAAACTGACTCCGGTATTCATGGTGTTTCCGCTCCGCCCACATCGATACCGTGTCGAACATCGGGCGGTACCACAATTTAAGTTGATCTTGATTTAGACTCTGTGGCGCCTTAAAAGCATACCGTATAGGACCGTTTCATGCAGGATTTCTCGCCATTGGTCAGGTTGAATCATTGTCGCTACACCCGCTCTACCTGCAGCATTTTTTCCAAGGGCACCCACTATACACCATCGACTCGAACAAGCTTGATCTTGTTCTCGATTCGGTCGATATCCTTGACCACTCCCCATTCTCGACGGATACAGTTCTCGTGCCAACTTATGTTGACCGCATAGTCTTTACGTACAGAGTCGTAAATGATCACGTTCATTTCTGCCAAGGAATCTGGGTCAACCTCGGGTAACGGAACAAAGACTTCCTCATAGTGATGTTCATACAGTAGGGTCATTCGATGTCTCCTCCACCAATCCAGCCTCTATCAAATCTCGGAGAATGTCAGGGGCGCATCCAGGACTTGCCCCAGTATGGATTTTGCGTATTGCTTTTAGGTGCTTTGGGGTTAAAACCGGAACAGCTTGGAGTTTGCCATCAATTACCGTTTGGATTGTCTCCATGTTAATCATCCTTTTACAAGCGTTTGTTCTCATCAAATACGAACAATGTGCGAACGTGCAATTACTTATTTTGTAACACACGGACGAGTGGTACAATGTGGAAAAAAGGGGACGGCGATCACGGATGAAATTCGGGATGAGGAAACCAAGCCTAAAAAAGAGGATATCAGCACGGACCAGTCTGAAACGCCAAGTCGTCCATCGGGCATTAGTGAAAATGCCTCGGGGATGGGGATGGTTGAGAAATCCGAAGAAGTATGTACACAACAAGGTTTACCAGCGAACATCGTTTGATATTTTCTCGCTAATTAAGAAGTTGTTCAAATAAAAAAGCCCTCCCAGATTGTCCAAGGGAGGGCTTCCGCATTAGTTGAAATGGTTGTTGCTCCATGCAAAAATCTGACGGCAAGTTATCCAACTAACGAGCAGTTATGGTTAAGAAATCACTAGATCAACAACACCAGTATAAATCATTTTTTCATCGGAAAGATGGAGAGGCCTAGAAAACAGTCTATTCTTTCAGCCAGCACCCCTGATCGGCCACCTTCAAGTCGGATAGAATGTCACTACCTTGATGGGCTTATATCTTTTTTCCTGCGGAAGAAGCGCTGATCGATGAAAAAAGCAACGATCAAGGATAGGATGCCGAGCAAAATTGGTACGCCAAACGCTTCCAAAGAGAAGGTTCTACCTTCTAGCTTCAGATGATCGGTGGCGCGATATTCGAGCCGCTTTGCAGCAAATTTCGCCGTCCCAATATCCTCCTGCTTGGCCAAATCCTCGAATGCAGGATCCATTGCAAACCGATCCATTGCTTCGCGATGTAAGTACAGTAGTTCCGCGCTGTTGCCGCTTTCGTTCCATTGGTTGATGTCTTTGGCGGCGGCTGATTCGGCATCGGCACCGACGACAATCATTTTCGCTAGTTTCGGCACGTTTTTTATCTGATAGCGCGCGACTAAGTTCAGGCCATGCTTCGTTACGATCGGTTCGTTTGCACCGGAAACAGTCAACGTCGAAGTCGTGCCAGAAGCAGCGTACGTATCGAAGGCGGCGGACAAATCTAGTTCATCAACGCCGTTATACAGCAGAACGCCCGCTTTTACTTTGTTCCATTGATAAGCATTGTTAAGTATGAACGTTATATCGCTGAGCCCGGCAGTGAACGGTTCCATTTGCGGTTTTTTCACGTAATCGTAAGATGGATAGTTCATCTCTACCGCTACTTTCTCCGCCGCCTCCTCACCCAACTGCTGTGAGATGACATATAGTGTAGCGTCAATTCCCGATGTCAGACCCGCAGAAGATATGATATTGCCTTGTGGGACGTAGCGCAGATCTTTCACCCACTGGACTTTCGGATATTGTTTAATGAGTCGGTCGATGTCTCCCCAGTGCGTCGCGGCAGATTTGCCGTTAAGTAAGCCAGTATCAGCCAGGTTTTCTGCCCCATTGCAAATGGAAAGCAATAAAGTCTTGTCGCTTGCGTGCTTCTGAATCCATTCGCGGACAGGCGTATATTTTTTCTCATCAAGAATCGGCATAAACGGTATGACGATAATGTCCGGGCTTTTGCCGAGCATCGCATCCATTTCGTCAAACGAATAATGCGGAACGACATCGAGTCCGCCGGTTAGTGATTTTATTGCACGATCGGGTGCAACGCCGTATACATTGTAAGCTTCCGTCATCGCAAACATCTCGTATGGGACGAGAAAATCGAACACTTCTGTTGATTCATTCGCCAGTAACACTGCCACTGTCGGTTTGTTTGCGTCATATTTCGGTACCTGCACATTCGTCAATGCAGGTGCGGCTTTATCGTAAACCGACATTACCTCATTCATTGTATTGACGAACCCGAGTGTGCCTGCACCTCCTACTACGACAACAAAAACGATGAGATAAATACTGATTCGCCATACAGTTTTCACATGCTTACTCTCCCTCAGGCTAAATTCCTTACCCATAAAATGTAACAAACCAATATTTACTTATCATCAGTCTGTAGCCCGATTACGGGGCTGGCCTAATGTAGGAACCACCTATGGACCCAGGTCTCTTTCCTTTTCTAAACGTGACTCGATAGGGCTATATGCAAAAAATGTTTTGAAATGATATACGGTAACCAAAATGGCGCTACCTCGTTCAAGCTGGTTTATGAAGAGGTTTGTCGATAGATCATAATGTTGTTCAAAATGTCTCTTCGAGCTACACCCTAGCATGAAAATGGGTTTGGCTCTTTTCGTTTTTTCCCAAACTGGTGAATAACCTTGGGTGAACGAATACGTGGCTTTTTATGGTAGCTTGACCCTGTAAATAAAACTGTATGGAACAGCTTTGAGCACACCCCACTGTTGACATGGCTAGTATTACTCGGCTTTGATCACGAACAGAAAAATTCTTTTCTTCAACTGATCCATTCACCCTTGGATTATAAATGAAGAGGAGTCTATCGGTATGGACATAATCCTAACTCATTGTGCAGGTTTGGATGTTCATCAAAAGAACATTGTCGTTAGCGTCCTAATTGGCAAAGAAGATGAAATACCCCAACTTTGAAACTCGCACCTTTTCGACCATGACCCGTAACCTATTTGAAATGTTGAAGTGGCTCGAAGAAAATGGCGTCACGCATATTGTTATGGAGAGTACAGGAGTATATTGGAAACCTGTATATAACATTCTTGAAGGGTATTTCGATATTACCTTGGCAAATGCACAACGGATTAAGAATGTTCCCGGTTGTAAGACCGATATCTTCGGAGTGTCTGGTCGGAATCTGTTGACTCGTCTATTAGAACAAGGGTTTGTTGATGAATATGAAATCTTGAATTGTGTGAAAGGAAAAGTCAAAAGCAAAGTTAAAGACATTTCGGACTCGTTATTTGGTACGATAACTCATCACCAAATCTTCTTGATCCGTCAATCGTGGAACCACATCGTGTTTTTGGAGAAAACGATTCGGTCTCTTGACCAAGAAATCGACAAATATTTGGAGCCTTACAAGGAAGAAGTACAGCTTCTTCAATCCGTACCTGGAGTTGAAAAACTAACGGCAGCGACTCTACTTGCTGAAATGGGGCCTGATATGAGTCAATTCCCAACTGCTGCCCATTTAGCTTCATGGGCTGGTGTTTGTCCAGGCAATCATGAAAGTGTGGGTAAAAAAAGCCGTTCGCACCCCGAAGGGGAATCCACACATAAAATCTGCCCTTTGTGAAACTGCATGGGCAGCATCTCGAACGCGCAACACGTATATGTCTGCAAGGTATTGGAAATTGGCATCTAGACGAGGCAAGAAAAAGGCACTTGTTGCCCTTGCCCATAAGCTATTAACGATTATGTACCACTTGTTGTCTAACAAGGAATCGTACATAGATAGAACAACTGCCTCTTGAACTTATTTATTATGTCCATTTTTATAGGTGACTATACAGGCATCTAAAAATTCGATGTCTCGGGCATTATATTGCCATTTTTGGTTACTTCGTGACTTAGCTAAAAACTCCGTTCCTTACTTGGCAATTATTCAACGAATGGATTTTCACAGAAAAAAGGAAGCACAACTTGCAGCAGCTGAAGATGAAGACAAAAATTGCTAGAGTTTCATGAACAGAGTGACATACCACTAAAGAGCTTTCTTCAGATTTGGCTGGATGAGTACAAAAAAGAAACTATCCGTAAAAACACTTATCTACTGCACCAAAGGAATATTCAGAAACACATTCTTCCCTATTTTGATAACATCATGCTTCGAGACGTAAAGCCAATAATGTATCAAAAATTTTTAAATCAACTTACTGATAAAAACTATAGTAAACGATCCATCAAGATCGTCCATACCACAATGTTTAATGCTATGGAGAAAGCAGTCACATTAGCTAAAATTGAGAAAAATCCATGCTTAGGAGTTACAATCAAAGGTCAGTCAAAAAATGATGGAATTAAGTTCATAGAATCAAGTGACATACTTCGTTTTTTACAGGCAACCCTTCAATATGATTACATCTACTGGATATTCTTCAAAGTGTTAATTGAAACTGGTATGCGAAAAGGTGAAGCAGCTGCTTTACAGTGGCCAGACATAGACTTTAAAAAATATACGATTAGCATTAATAAGACTTTGTGGGTGATTTGTGGGTGCGTTTGTGGGTGAAGCGACTTTTACACTCGCACCCACCAAATAGAAAAACCCCTCGCACCTACAGGCACAAGGGGTTTCGCTTATTAATAAGCAGTCATGTATTGCTCGCGCTCCCAGTCGTGAACGCGTGTTCTAAACATATCCCACTCAATTTCTTTCGCTTCAATAAAGTGTACCAATGCATGCTCGCCCAATGCTTCGCAAATCACCGGATCTGCTTTCAGGCACTCGATTGCTTCCTTCAAAGTAGCAGGCAAGTTCTCGATTCCGTTTGCTTCGCGGTCTTGCTCGGTCATCACGTAGATATTGCGATCAATAGCAGCTGGTGGTGTAAGCTTGTTTTTGATTCCGTCCAAACCAGCTTTCAGCATAACTGCCAACGCCAAGTAAGGGTTCGTTGCAGGGTCTGGGCTGCGTACTTCAATACGCGTGCTCAAGCCTCTGGAAGCAGGGATACGGATCAATGGAGAGCGGTTTTTCGCAGACCACGCTACGTAGCAAGGAGCCTCGTAACCAGGAACCAAACGCTTGTAAGAGTTTACGAGCGGATTCGTGATCGCAGTAAAGCTGCGAGCATGCTGCAAAATACCTGCCAGGTAATGCTTCGCTGTTTGGCTCAGTCCCATTACATCGGACTCGTCATAGAAAGCATTTTCTTTCCCACGGAACAGCGATTGGTTCGCGTGCATACCGGAACCCGCTACACCGTACAGCGGTTTTGGCATGAAAGTCGCATGCAGACCATGTTTTTGCGCGATGGTTTTAACAACCAGTTTGAACGTCAAGATTTGGTCAGCTGCTTGGAGTGCATTCGCATACTTAAAGTCGATTTCGTGTTGACCTGGAGCTACCTCGTGGTGAGATGCTTCCACTTCAAAGCCCATTTTTTCCAGCGTCAAAACGATATCACGACGGCAGTTTTCACCAGAGTCGAGTGGAGCGAAGTCGAAGTATCCGCCTTGGTCGTTCAGATCCAGCGTAGGCTCACCTTTTGCATCCAGCTTGAACAGGAAAAACTCAGGCTCTGGACCTACGTTGAATGCTGTGAAGCCCATTTCTTCTGCTTCTTTCAAGGCACGCTTCAGGATGTAACGTGGGTCTCCTTCGAATGGAGAACCATCTGGCATGTGGATATCACAGATCAGACGTGCAATTTTGCCAAACTCATTACCCCACGGGAATACTACCCATGTATCCAGATCTGGTACCAGGTACATGTCGGATTCCTCGATGCGAACGAAGCCTTCGATGGAAGAACCATCAAACATCATTTTGCCATCGAGTGCTTTTGGCAATTGGGACAGCGGGATTTCTACGTTTTTAATGATCCCCATCAGATCGGTAAACTGCAGTCGAATATACCTTACGTCCTCTTCTTTGGCCATGCGCATGATGTCTTCTCTTGTAAACTTGCTCACATTTCTCTCCTCCAGTCTCTATATCGGCTTTCTATCTAGTGGAAGAAGCGGGAAAGCTCTCCACGTATCAATGCACCCTCGCCATGGCGAGTAGCATCGCGATACATAATCTGTTGCCTTAGGAGCTGATGCAGCTCTTTGTCGGACATGTCCTTGCGTTTCTCTTCGGACGTCGTAGTAATCTCTGTTTGTTCCATAGCAGGTTCTTGCATTTGCAGGACTTGCTTGATCCCTGCAATATTCAGTCCTTTTTCAATCAGAGCCTTGATTTCCAACAAGCGATCTACGTCGTTGAAAGAAAAGAGCCTCTGCTTCCCTTCTGTGCGGGCGGGCTGAATCAGGTCGTTTTGTTCGTAATAACGGATTTGCCTCGCAGTGAGATCCGTCAGCTTCATGACGATCCCAATGGGAAAGAGGGCCATATTCCGGCGAAGGTCATCACTCATGACTTGTCCCTCCTGTTTCGTATTTCTTAGTCTTATTCTATTTGATAACAAAATCTCTGTCAATAGATGTTAGATAATATTACATGAAAAGTTATGTACAGTTTTCTTACATAAAAAAACGACATCCTCCATCATCCAGAGAATGCCGCCATTCCTTGCGTTTTTATCTTATTCACCCGGTATTTCGAGCAAGCCTTTTTCCAGCATCCCATTCAACGCCGTCAAAATTCCCACTTTTACGTGCGAGTACGTCAAACCGCCTTGAACGAAGCCCAAGTACGGTGGACGAATCGGACCATCTGCCGAAAACTCAATGCTGGCCCCTTGAATAAACGTACCGGCTGCCATAATCACAGGATCAGCGTATCCAGGCATTTCGCTTGGATACGGAGTGACGTGGGAATCGACTGGTGCTGCTTTTTGTATCCCTTGGCAAAACGCGATCAATCGTTCAGCACTGCCGAATTCCACGGATTGAATCAGGTCGGTTCGCGGCTCATGCCACAGCGGATTCGTTTTGAAGCCCAAACGCTCCAGCATTGCTGAAGAGAATACCGCTCCCTTTAAAGCTTCGCCCACGACGTGTGGAGCCAAGAAGAAGCCTTGGTACATCTCCAGTAGCGAGTAGAGCGATGCACCGCCCTCTGCACCAATTCCTGGTGCTGCCATCCGATACGAAGCAAGCTGAACCAAATCCTCGCGTCCTACTATATAACCGCCTGTTTTGACCAAGCCGCCACCCGGGTTTTTGATGAGAGAGCCTGCCATGATATCTGCACCTACGTGCAATGGCTCTCGCTCCTCCGTGAACTCTCCGTAGCAGTTGTCTACAAATACGATCAGATCAGGCTTGATTTCTTTTACAACCCGAATCATTTCTTGGATTTTCGCAATGGTGAAAGAAGGTCGATCTGCATAGCCTCGCGAACGTTGAATCCCGATAACCTTCGTCTTTGGTGTAATCGCTTGTGCGACTGCAACAAAATCAATTTCACCTTCTGGCGTCAAAGGCACGTAGCTATAACCGATGCCGTAATCCTTGAGTGAGCCCTGCCCTTCGCCGCGCACACCTACTACTTCTTCCAGCGTATCGTACGGTTTGCCCGTAATATAGAGAAGATCGTCGCCCGGACGAAGAATACCAAACAAAGAAATCGCGATCGCATGCGTACCCGAGATGATATGATTGCGCACCAAAGCGGCTTCTCCACCAAACACTTCGGCGTAAATCGATTCTAACGTTGCACGTCCAGAATCATCGTAGCCATAGCCTGTGGATGTTGAAAAATGAAATTCATTGACTTCATGCTTTTGGAAGGAACGCAATACTTTCAGTTGATTCGTATCCACCAAAGCGGAAATTTGACGGTGTCTCTCTGAGATTGTCGCTTCCACCTCAAGTACGAGAGGACGAAGCTTTTCTCCATGGGAAAAATATGAAAACATCTGTTACTTACCAACTCTCTTCAACAGTCTCTGGTTTATCCAGGAGGAATGGAGCAATCCTGCCGTATATCGGATTATCCTTGTTCACGCGGACGGTGATCAAGTAGGCCGCTTCCTCTTCATTAAATTCTTGTTCCATCTCTACCCCATCCCGATGCAAAAGGGAGAGAATGTCTCCACGTTCGACGGGAACGCGCAGTTTCATCGCATTGAAAGATTGAAGTGCAAATGACTCAATCCGGGTGAGCAGTTGCTTCAGGTCATCTTCCCGCATGGCAGAAATCAAAATCGATTCATCTGCACGCGGCAAGTAAGAACCCTCTGTAAGCATATCTGCCTTGTTGAAAACGACTAAATGCGGAATTTCTTCTGCTTTTAGCTCGCGCAAAATCTTGTCTACAACTTCCATGTGTACTTGGAAATCAGGGTGATGACTATCCACCACATGCAGGATGAGGTCTGCTTCCTTAACACCTTCCAGCGTCGAACGGAATGCAGCGACTAGACTCGTTGGCAAGTCTTGAATAAAACCAACCGTATCCGTCAATAGCACATCCAGTCCGCTCGGCAGCTCCAATTGCCTGGTCGTCGGGTCCAAAGTGGCAAACAGTTTGTCTTCCTGCAATGTGTTTGCATTCGTAAGCTTGTTGAGGATCGTCGACTTCCCAGCGTTCGTATAGCCGACTAACGCAATCTGGAACACATTGTTTTTCTTCCGACGCTCCCGATGCAATTGTCTCGTCCGAACGGTATCCTCTAATTGCTGTTTGAGCTCACTGATCCGCTTACGAATATGGCGACGGTCGCTTTCCAGCTTGGTTTCACCTGGACCACGTGTACCGATACCGCCTCCGAGACGGGAAAGCTGCTTCCCTTGCCCGGCAAGCCGCGGCAGCAAGTAATTGTACTGCGCCAGCTCTACCTGAATTTTCCCTTCTCGCGACTGTGCACGTCCTGCGAAAATATCCAAAATGAGCTGCGTGCGATCAATCACTTTGCAATCAAATACTTTATCCAAATTACGAGTCTGGCTCGGAGACAACTCATCGTTGAAAATGATGACGTCTACATCCAGCTCTTCAGCCCTCTGCGCGATTTCATCAATTTTTCCTGTCCCCAAATACCAGGCAGAATCAACCCGGTCCCGATTTTGCGTGATGACGTCCAGTACTTCTACACCAGCAGTATCGGCCAGCTCATGCAATTCTTCCATGGAAAGACGAGTTCTTTCTTCATCCCGGTTATCTAAATAGCAACCAACCAGTATGGCTGTTTCTTGCGTTTTGATCAGATCGTTCACCGATTCACGCCCCTTCCTGATTATCATACCACATTTTGCCCAAAACGTTACGACAGCGGGGCATGCCAACTGAAATCAACTTGTATCATGGGTTACCTGGCGCTTTCTCTGAGAAAAGCTCCTTGACGAAAAGCGGAATCACTTTGCTAATCGCTTTGCGGAGCTCCTTCTCATCGTATCCATCAGGCAGGGAATCGACCTCTTCCTTGAAGAGATCTTCTTGAATGCGGAGATTCAGATTTTTCAGGATAACCCCCATGTCTTTTACGCCAAAGGTCTCTTCCAGTACACCTTCGTCAATTAATTTGTAAAGAAACTTTTCCACGCGCGCGCGCGTTACATACTGCTCTACGAACAACACTTCTCCTGACTTCGGTTGATTCGGGTCTTTCGGTGGCTTTAGACGTTTGACTTCACTAAATATATCTGTGACGATCTTAACAAATAACTGTCGCCCAAAGCGATCCCGGTAATCGGTATTTTTCACGACAATGCCCTCACCCATTTCTTCATCCCGGAGCTTGCCACCTAGCACTGTTTTGCCGACAAACGATTTGAGATGCTCTTCCCCTTGGTATTCCCCCTGATAAAAGACCGGTACAAGATGCAAGCCAAGTCGCTGCGCCTCCCTTTCCACGATAGCGAAATCCACATATTCGCAGGCTACGGTATCGTACATATCAAATAAAAAGAACTGCTTTTCATACTGAGGATATTTAATTTTATGCGGATTCAACCACTCTCCGAAATAAACCATGCCCGCCAGGATTTCCTCTTTTGGGAGCTGTTGTGTCCATTGAAAAAAACCATGCAGATTCTCTTCCTCATGCAATTCCATATTTCGAGAGAATGCCCGGATGTTGTTCGTTTCTTCATCATATCGAAAACTAGCATTTGCTCCGTCAAGCTTTTCTTGAATGATAATGAAATCCCCTTCGTTGAATACACCTTCTGTCGTTTGATGACCGAAACGTATGACGTCCGTATATTTCTTTTGTTCCATCTTAATCCTCCGCATGTTTGGTAAAGCCCTTTATTTTGGAAGATTATATCATATTATGGAATTTCGAATGGGATTCCTTGGAGAAAACAGAACGACCATCACTCTTCATCACGGAGTAATGGTCGTTTACCTTTCCTCTTTGGTTAAATGACTCACTTCTCCCGTTTGTGCATTAATTTGCAGAATAATATCTACTTCTCAAGATGTCTACACAAAGTAGACAACGTATTTTAAGATAAACGTATTTGCAATCAAATATACTAGAGTGTCATAGATAATAAATATGGTGATATCCAGTGCTTTATTTATCTTACTTCGATTATTTAACCCCAACCTTTTGACACCAAGATAAATGATAGAGAGCGCCCCAATGTAAAATAGAAAATAACTAAAATAAACAGGCGCAGAATCTCCAAATGCATGTTCATCACCTAGCATATAAACAAATACTTTTCCGAAAAACAAGAAAGTCCCAGAGAGCGAGTATATCATCAAGTATTCTATTATTTTCTTCATAGGATTTACCTCCTTCCTAACACACGCCTACAATCCACTCCAATAACTTGATATCCTGTTTCATCACCATTACTTCCGGAAAAAATTTGAAAGCATTTCTGAATCAGAAGCACTTCCTTCCATTAATGAAGACGATCTTCTTGATGCAATCAAGTAGTTTCCCAAGGCACTTGTTTATCAGGTGCCAAATGAGCACATCCCATTTCGCCCAGAGACTTTTCCAATTCGATCTCTTGCATAAAAATTGGCAGGTTTTCCGATGTTCCTGAGTATACTTTCTGTATGATGGTCAAGGCAGGTGAAACATGTGAAGCAAGCAGGAGCCATTCCTCAAACTGAGGTGCTCGAATCTTCAAGTAGCAATAATCGAATTCAAGTTGTATTCAATCGTCCAGTAAGTGTTAAACAGCTAAATACTTTACCTGAAATAGTTCGTACCACGTCGAGTTCAAATTTAACAACAGTTTTTGAAGAATTAGAAAGCCTGATTGGTTTACATGAAGCCAAGAAAACGATTTATGAAATTTATGCGCTCATCAAAATGAATAAAGCAAGGGAAAGACACGGGCTTAAAATTGAGAAGCAAGTTTTTCATATGGTTTTTAAAGGAAATCCCGGTACTGGGAAAACAACAATTGCACGCCTTTTCGGAAAGATTTTCAAGGAGATGGGTGTTTTAACTAAGGGCCATCTAACTGAAGTTGAACGTGCAGACCTCGTTGGTGAATTTATTGGGCACACGGCACAAAAGACCCGTGATCTTGTTAAGAAAGCCATGGGAGGAATACTGTTTATCGATGAGGCCTACTCTTTAGCTCGTGGCGGCGAAAAAGACTTTGGGAAAGAGGCTGTAGATTGCCTTACAAAATGCCTTGAGGACTTCGGCAATGATTTCGTCTGTATCATTGCTGGGTACAACGATGAAATCGATACATTTCTTGAGTTAAATCCGGGACTGCCTTCACGTTTTCCCGTCCACATCAACTTTGCTGATTATGAGGTGGATGAGTTGATGGAAATAGCGAACGTAATGGCAAAGAACAAGGAGTATAGAATCTCTGCTGAAGCAAGTGAAAAACTGAGAAGAAGACTGCTAACAGTGACGAGTGATCCGTTTCAAGTAAATTTCAGTAATGCAAGATATGTACGAAATAATATTGAAAAGGCAATACGTGTGCAAGCGGTTAGATTGCTCAAAATCCCTGACCCAACCCGTGATGATTTAATGAATTTAAAGTCTGAGGATTTTTCCATTTAAAGACAATAAAATCCCTCATAATGAGGGATTCTACTTTTTCAATCTGAGCCTGTCCAAAGCGAAGCAAAGCACCACGATTCCAAGCAGTGATCCCGAGAGAAACGGGACAACTTGCTGCAAAGGATGGATGAGGGGTGAAATTCCTTTTACCACAAATGCGTGTAAAAAGACCGTCACGATTCCAAATAACCCCACTCCGAACCAGAACAACCATTTTTCCAAGACAGGTACCTGTCTCATGACTCTCTGTCTGTTTTTCCGCGCTCTTCGCCCAATCACATACACTATGGCCAAGCCGCCGAAAAGGGTACTACTGTGCTGTAGCAGCTTGTAAACAGGCACGTGATAATGAGCGAACGAGATGGATTGTTGCAAAAACAAGAAGTGGTCAACCATACGACCACCGTCATGCGTGAAGGCGTCCCATGCGATATGACTCAAACTGCCGATTATCGCGGAGTATACAAATACAATTGCCGTTCTCCACGCTGGCATTCTGCTTCCCTTGTTTGTGTAGTCCAGCCCTCGCCCCATCCACTCTGGCAACCGTGCAAGCATCGGCTTTTTGACCACGTACCCGTACAAAAGCGCTAATAGGATCGCGATGGGCAAATCAACCAGCCACAATCCGAGCATGGTGTGACTGTACACGCTGAATGGCTGCATCCGGAAAAAATACTCAAAATCGGGTGCCATACTGCCAAAAACAAGGGCAGAGAACGAAAACCACTTGCATTTGCGTAACGGTAGTACAATAGCCGGATGAGCAAAAGTAAAAGGCATGTGCTTACTCCTTTTCTTGATTAGAGCGGCAATAGATTGGCAACTACCTGCTTGCCGCTTACCTGAATCCCTTTATCCTGTTTTCCGCAATGAGCCAGATCTTTGATGAGCTGCTCAATTAATCGCTTGGCTTCCTGACTTTCCTTTTTTTCCAATTTTACAGTCAGCTGCACGGCATCTCCGGATGAAAGAATTCGTTCTGCCTGTCTTTTTTTCGTATCGTAATCATGGTCTTCAATGTAGGCACTTAGACGAATTTCTTTTATTTTTACGCCTTTTTCAGCTTTCCGGTTTTTGGCGTTTTCCTGGATAATCTGTTCCTTATAGTTCGTTCGATTCACTAACTGACAAGGCGGCGGACTTGAAGCCAAAGAAAGACAGACGAGGTCCACTCCCTGGTCTTTTGCCAGTTGTAGCGCTTCTTTTGTGGAGATGATTCCGAGATCTTCCCCGTTTACTCCTGTTACATGCACGACAGCCGCTTTTATTTTTTCGTTCAGGATCATCTTGATCTCACCTAACCTGTTCTTTCGATTTTCAAAGACATTACTACTTCTCCAAAGAATGCTGCGTATCCTTCCAAAGCTCGTACATGCAAATCATTTTCATGACGAAGTCCAATCGTTTTTTGTATAATAGGACAAGGCATGAACTTACGGGCGTCTTTCACAGAATATTCGTTAGCACACTAATTCATTGGGGGTACTTTGGTGGAGTTCAGTTATGCAACCGCATTAACCCATTCTGCATCGCATGTAATGAAAATGCATCGGCAAAATGTAGAATTTCTGATTCAAAAATACGACGTCTATCCTGGCCAGCCCATTCTCTTGATGCGCTTGATTGAAAAGGATGGAATGATACAAAGCGAATTGGCCCGAAAAATCGGGGTAAAGCCCGCTACGCTTACCGTCATGATTAATCGGATGGCCAAATCGGGACTTGTCGAGCGCAGAGAAGACGAACGGGACCAACGTATCTCCCGCGTTTATCTTACCGACAAAGGTCGGATGGCTACCAAGCATGTCAAAGAAGTATTACGCGTCATTGAGGAAAACTGCTTCATCGGATTCTCAGAGGAAGAAAAGGATGTATTGCGTGGCTTGCTCGATCGCATGCACAGCAACCTTCAAGCTTATTACTTGCAAAATACGCAACCCACTTCTGAGCTGTAGAGAGCTTTTTTCCTGGAAAAACAAGTGAGAAAGGTTTGACAACTTATCGTGAATCATATGGCAAAAGAACTTGATCCCTCTTCTCTGACTGGCAACAAATCACGACGGCTGTGGATGGCTGCGATTCTAGGATCGCTTTCTGCCTTTGGCCCACTGTCCTTAGATATGTATTTACCTGCACTTCCTATGCTTGCCGATGATTTGCAGACGAGCACCTCCATGACCCAGCTTAGTTTGACAGCATGCATGCTCGGTCTGTCCATCGGTCAATTATTCGCAGGACCGATCAGCGACGTACGTGGTCGAAGAATCCCTTTGATTATTGGACTCATTTTGTATGCGGTCTCTTCCTTTTTGTGTGCGGTAGCTCCCTCTATTTATACGTTCGTCTTACTTCGCTTCGTACAAGGTCTTGCTGGTTCTGCTGGAATTGTTATCGCCCGCGCTACGGTTCGCGATTTGTACGCAGGGACAGAACTGACGAAGTTTTTCGCTCTCTTGATGCTCATTAACGGGATCGCTCCGATTGCGGCACCTATCGTAGGGGGACAAATCCTGGAATTTACGACCTGGCACGGCGTGTTTGTCGTACTGGGTCTGATTGGCGCTATCATGTTTCTCGTCGTGCTGCTCGCTCTTCCAGAAACATTGCCACAAGATCGCCGCTCCAAGGCAGGAATCGGCAATACACTGGCGACCTTTGGTACCTTGCTGAAGGATCGCGTTTTCATGGGTTATGCCATGGCGCAGGGGCTGGTGACTGCTGCTATGTTTGCCTACATCGCCGGTTCGCCCTTTGTGTTTCAAAAAATATTTGAAGTGTCTCCACAAACGTTTAGTCTGATTTTCGCGATTAATGGTGTCGGCATTATTATCGCGAGTCAAATCACTGGGAAGCTGGCAGGTAAAGTGAAAGAAACTTCCTTGTTCATTGCCGGGATTACCATTGCGGGAGTCGGCGGAATCCTCCTTCTGGCAATGATTCTCCTACAAGCTGGGCTTATAGCTGTGCTCGCTCCCCTATTCTTTGTCGTATCCAGTGTAGGGATTGTGGGCGCAACAGGCTTTTCCCTTGCCATGCAAAATCAAAGCAAGGCGGCAGGAAGCGCATCTGCTCTCCAGGGGCTACTTTCCTTCATTAGCGGCGGAATTGTTGCGCCACTTGTGGGAATCAGTGGCGAACATACCGCAGTACCGATGGGGATCATCATTGCGCTTTCTACAATCGGCGCCATTGTCTGTTACGTAGTCATGGTTCGCCGAAGTTCTTCAGCATCCTGATCAATCCCCCTATTGCAAACATACGTTCTGTGTATTACAATCAAATTATGGGCAATAATAGTAAGTGGATTTGACAAGTTGGTCATATGAAAACCAAGGGAGATGTTGACACATGGCATTGCGTTTGATTCCTTACATCGTTTTGGACGGTACTGCAAGTGAAGCGATCAGCTTTTACGAGGGTGCGCTAGGTGCTGAAGTGCTATTCAAGCAAACCTTCGGTGAAATGCCGGAAAATCCGGAGTTCCCATTACCTGCAGAAGCCAAGAATCGTATCGGGCATGCTACTATTCGCGTCGGTGAAACTGAAATGATGTTTTCCGATACCTTTCCAGGTCAACCGCATCAGCCTGGTGATCAAGTGACCATCTGCATCTCGACCGATGATAAAGAACAATCTCATAAGATTTTTAATGCCCTGCAAGAAGGCGGTCAAGTGATTATGCCTCTGCAAGAAACGTTCTTCAGCCCAGCATACGGCAATGTGAAGGACAAGTTCGGCATCACGTTCCAAATTTACACGAATAATCATTGCATGGAGTA